>WNKV01000009.1 GCA_009720755.1 Rhodoplanes serenus | reverse complement strand
CGGGAGTGCCTGACGTCGGTCGTGGACGGCTCGCTGTCGGGGCGCCGTGTCGCCCGGGAGCTCGACGGGCTCGTCGACAGGCGAGGTCGTCCGAAAATGATCGTCAGTGACAACGGGACCGAGCTGACGTCGCGGGCGATCCTGCAGTGGCAGGAGGACCAGGCCGTCGAATGGCACTACATCGCCCCCGGCAAGCCGGTCCAGAACGCGTTCGTCGAAAGCCTCAACGGGCGCTTCCGGGACGAGTGCCTGAACGAGCACGTCTTCCGCAATCTGCCGGCCGCCCGGCGGATCATCGAGGCCTGGCGGCGTGACTACAACGGCCGCCGACCTCACACCAGCCTCGGCGGGCTCACCCCCGCCGAGTTCGCCACCCGCAGCAACAAGGTCCAGATGGAGAACAGAGCCCAGTTATGACTGGGGATAAGTTGGGGCAAGGTCATGACATGTAGCAGTTTTTGCCGCGACAGGCCAGCGGCTTATCATCTGGACCTTGATCCCCGGCTGGATTACTGAAGGCATCAGAGACCGTTTGGGAACTCGGACGGAGGCGGCGTTTGCCACGCGACCCGAAGGGCCGGGCCGCTTTCGGCTGGCTGGTTCGTCGCCGATCTCGACCGTATTCGCTGATACGACCTTCGATCGGCTCCTGCCGGAGCGGCCGAAATCGCGTCCGGTGCAGCCTCGTCGGAGTTTCCAAACGGTCTCTCACAGCCTTCTTGACCTCATTGAAGACGATTATTCAGGCTTGGGCATCGACGCCAAGGTTTAGGGTACCGCAGCATCCGTCTGCGGGTGGAGATGGTTGACATTCCGAAGCGCGAGCTGCAGCAAAGGCTCGATGAGATTGCCGCATTCTGCGGGCTAGGCGAATTCCCGCCGATGTCGCATCTTACATACTCGACCGGAATGCAGTTGCGCCTCGCCTTCTCCGTATCGACGACGATCAGCCCCGAGGTCCTCATCCTAGGCGAGTGGCTGGCCTCCGGTGACATCGACTTCGACGAGCGCGCCAACCAGCGATTGAAGAAGGTGGTGGACGCCCCGGACATTCTGGTCCCAGCCAGCCATTCCTACGAACGTCTCCGGGCCAACTGTCGCCGGCTGATCTGGCTTGAGCACGCTCGCGTGCGAATTGATGAACCCTTCGACGGGTTGCGCCGCATTTTCTCACGGCGCTCACCCGTGATTAGCTTGATCCTGACACCCCCATCCCGTTGACTTTCGCACGATCCAGGAACGTCCGAATGAGCCTCATAAGCGCTGCGAATTTGATCAAGGTCGTGGGCCTAGGGCGGCTCTTTCTTTGCGGTGACGTCGACGGGATCCGTGATCAGGACCTCGCAGAACTGGGTGTCAGCTTCGCACGCGTGGCGCATCCGAAGGAGCTGCTTGGGCTGCCTCTGCGCGAGCTGGGTGCGACGGTCGCTGTGAATGTTGCAATCCTGGCGCCCGACGTGGACGCTATTCTGCGGGAGGCCGATGCAAGCTGTTACCTGTTCGTCGCGAATGCTGCGGACGCCAACGACCGCGTCTACTGGGAGCGCGAGTTCATCAAGGCAGGATTCCGCAAGCACCCTCAGCACTTCACCGTCACCCACTACGGCTCGATGAACACCGAAGCGGGCACGATCCTTCTCCTGATGGAGCTGGTTCCACAGGATGCGTTGGATCGCTATCCGCTGGAAGCACTGGCGCAAGAGCGCGACCTTCACATGGACATGACGCGAGCGGCCGGCTCCCGATCGGACGCTCACCTTGTCAGATACGCTTCCGCGGCAATGCACGTTCGGCCAGGCGACACGGTGATCGATGCGGCCTGCGGACTCGGTTATGGTAGCCGAGTTATCTGGCAAAACTCGCAGGCAAAGTCGGTTCTGGGGATCGATGACAGTGAGTATGCCATTGAGTACGCGACGATGTCCTTCGCCGACGCGAATGTCTCGTTCAAGCGGGGCCGTCTCCCAGATGCTCTGCTGACAATCGCCGACAACTCGGTAGACTTCATCGCCTCGTTCGAAACCGTTGAGCACCTACAAGATCCGGACGAGTTCCTGAGGCAGTGCACCCGTGTGCTGCGCCCATCCGGCCGCCTGATGATCAGCGTGCCGAATGACTGGGCGGATGAGAACGGAATAGATCCCAATCCCTACCATTTTCACGTCTTCGACTGGCCTTCGATCTGTCATCTCACGGCCAAGCACCTGCGCATCGAGAAACTGTTCGCTCAGGATGCGGACCGCAAGAAGGTTGCAGGCAAATGGGAGGCCACGACGCGAGCCATTACCGAAGTCAGCCATAATGGCGGAGTGCCCGAGGGCGTGGCATCGGAATGGTGTCTGGTGCTAGCAGCCAAATACCCGCGCGTGGGTGACGACATTCCCTATGTCGATACGATGTTCAGGACCGCGGAGTTGGCCGATCTGCCGCAAGGCGTTCCAGAGGTCCTCGCCTTCGGCAGCCAGTACGACAATCCTTGGCTTGCTCGCAGCCTAATCACGGTCGGACTGCGCACTACTGACAAGGCGGTTCTGGCCGCTCATGCCGCGGAGGTCGACAGTTCATCCACATCGCTGCCCGACAAGGCCGCGGCGTTGGCGGTGCTGGCTTATGCAGCTCTCGAAAACACAGAGGCGGCGGCTGAGGATCGGTTGAAACTTGCGGAACGCGCCGGCGAGTTAGCCGGTGCGCTTGCAAATGTCACCTCACCGATCTCCATCAGGTGGCAGGTTTCCCTCACTTATGTGCAGGCGCTGTTATGTGCCTCGCTGGGCAAGTCCTCTGAGGCAGCTTCCGCCTATGAGCATTGCGTCTCGTTGCCGTTCGGCGCCTATTCTCCAGTATTGGCTACCAAAGTGGTGGATGCTGCCTTCCGCCTCGGTCTGATCCGGTTCGCCAACGGCGACAAGGCGGCCGCGCGCTCAGCTTGGGAACGTGGAGCCGCAGCTGCGGTGGATGCTGTGAGCTCACGATGGCATGCAAGCTTGCCATGGTCCCACATGCCCGACTTTTTCCCGCGAGAGATCACCCAGGTAATGGATCTGGGCACCAGGTGTTTCTCTGCCTTGAGCTGGTTCAACGAGCTATCGGAGCGTCCTGCCACGGCCCTTCGCCTGTTCTACAACCGGCAGTTACAGCTCTCTGAGGGCCTCCGGGCACTCCAACCCCCGGTGCAGCCCATTCACGAACAGGCGAGGGAGCCCGTAGCGGATGAGCTTCAACAGCTCCGAGAGGCTCTTGTGAACGAACCGGAGGACATCCCCCAACCCACCATTGAGGGCCCCAAGAGCACGCAGGAAGCTCTTCGCCGGCTCCTACTCTGCGCCAGGTTTCGGGAGCAAGACGAGTTTCGCGTTGTTGACGCTACGGACGGGACACCGCCCAGCTATCGCTGGCTACTCGGGGTGCTGCGTCGCAAAATTCAGCGACGCCTGTTCTCGGTAAAGCTGTTCCGCTCGGAGCGAGCGCCCGTGACGGCAATGACAACCATGACGATCATGACGCGGTCGGGATTGTTCGATCCTGATTACTACCTGACCGCCAATCCTGATGTCGTTGCCGCTGGAATTGATCCGGTCGAGCATTACACTTTGCATGGAGGGCGAGAGGGTCGTGCTGCGAGCGCCATTTTCGACTCGCAGAGATACCTTTCCGATAATCCCGATGTCGCAGGCTCGGGGATTAACCCCCTCATGCACTTCATCGAATTTGGCGCTATTGAAGGGCGGGAGGTGTACGCGCCTCAGGCGAAATTCGACGCCGATGCGCTTATCGCCGAACTTTCTGGATTCGAGGCGACCGCTCTCACTGAGATCAGCCAGCTCAAGGAGCGGATGCCGATCGTGTTGAGTATGCCGAGTCACCAAGGGGTGTTTGGCTCCTGGGCCAAGTTCCTACGCAGCTTGCCGAACGGTGTGATCCGCGTGATCTTCGTTCCGTGGCTGGTAAAGGGTGGCGCCGACCTTGCCGCCTTGAACTGTCTGCGGGCCGCTATGCAGGAAGACCCAGACGGAGTGACCCTCCTGGTGGCGACCGATCACGCGCAAGCAGACGCCATGGACTGGGTCCCTGAAGGAGCGCATGTTCGCTTCTTCAGTGATTTCGGTCCGCTGACGCGCGAGGAGCGCGTTACGTTCGTGAGGGCGCTAATCTTCGCAGTGCAGCCCAAGGCCGTTCTCAACGTCAATAGCCTGGCGTGCTGGGAGGCATTTCAGCTGTATGGTCGGTCCTTGAAGAACTACACCAGCCTACACGCCATGATGTTTTGTCGGGATTACCTCCCGGACGGCACGGCTGCCGGCTATGCCGACACCCACCTTCGCGACTGCGTCGCCGCCCTTGATGTCGTCTACTTTGACAACGAGCGGTTTCGCGCTGAGATGATGGCGCAACTCTACGTTTCGGCTGACAGCGAGGCTCGGTTCGAGCTTCTTCCTCAACCGACGGGACTGATCGAGATCTACAAGCTTCTTGAGAGCCCGGCCAAGCGCCCACGGGTGCTGTGGGCTGGCCGGTTTGCCCGGCAGAAGAACATCGAACTGCTGATCGAGATTGTCGCGGCCATGCCCGACTTCGATTTTGACATCTATGGGGGTGGCGAGAGCGCCTTGGCGAAGAAGCTGGCCGACGCTGCCCTGCGGCATTCTAACCTTCACCTGAAAGGCAGCTATACCTCGTTTGAGGCGCTCGATGTGACCGCCTATTCCGCCCTATTGTTCACCTCCCGATGGGAAGGGTTGCCAACGACGATCATCGCGGCTGCAGCGCTCGGCATACCGATCGTGACGTCCGACGTCGGCGGCATTCGCGAACTTGTCGACAACGAGACGGGCTGGCTGATCTCGGCTCTCGACGACCCGTTGCCATACAAGCTGGCTTTACGCGAAGCAGCCAGCGATTTGGCCAAAACTAAGCGGAAGACAGCAGCTGCCAGAGCTCGCGTTAGTCGCCGACACTCGTGGGATAATTTCTTGAGCGTGCTGCGGAAGCCTTCAGCATTCCTAGGGAGTTAAGTATGCACCGTCCGGACATTACCGCGATTGTTAACGCCCATAGAGAGGGGAAGATGTGTATTCCCTCTCTCGCCAGTCTGGTCGCTGCGATGCAGGCAGCCGAACAGAGAGACGTTAATGTCGAGGCGGTCGTGGTTCTCGACCGTCCGGATGAAGTCACGCTGTCGACCGTCCAATTGTTCGTACAGCGCCACCCGATTATCAGCGTTGTCATCTCCGAGAACGGGGATCTCGGCCTTGCCAGAAACCTCGGCGTGTCCCACGCAAGGGGGAGCTGGATCGCATTCCTGGACGGCGATGATATCTGGGGCAGGAACTGGCTTGCCAGCGCGTTTGCATGTGCGACGACCGACAGCCGCAAGGTCGTCTGGCACCCCGAGTTCAACGTCTATTTCGGGAATCACAACCATATCCTCCATCACGTGGACATGGAGGACAAAGGGTTCTGCGTCGAGGGGCTGGCACTAACCAATTACTGGACTTCGCTGTGCTTCGCGCCCGCGAGCTTGATGCGGGAAACCCCCTACCCGAGAACGAAGCTGCAGGAAGGGCTCGGCTACGAGGACTGGGGCTGGAACGTTTCGGTGCTCCAGAAGGGATTCATCCACAAGGTAGTCCCTGGGTCCGTGCATGGCATCAGAGTGAAGCAGGCTGGGTCACTTGTCGCGCAGACAACCGCAGCGTCGTGCTATCCGTCGGCGCCTCCTCTCTTTAAGGTCAGTCGTCTCCTCGCTGCGCGGGCGAGGTGACGTGCATGCTCTCGTCGGCCAATGCGCAGATCGGGCCAGAACGGTTACGATCGGGAAAGGTCAAAGGGTCCGCAATCGAGAGGGGTAGCCGATGAAGCACTTGGTGCTCGGCGGCAGTGGCTTCATCGGGCGTCATGTGGTGCGACACCTGCTAGCCGGGGGGTATGAGGTCGTAGTCGCGGACATCGCGGACTTTCCCAGCCTTGGTCCAAAAGCGCAGCGGCCCGCCACGATCGCGCTAGACCTCTTTGCATGTTCTCAGGCTGACTATGAGATGCTGGTTGAACCAGTAGACGTCGTGCACATGTACGCTTGGTCATCGGTCCCACAGAGTGCGGCCGCCAATCCTCTACTTGATCTTACCGACAATGTCGGCGCTGTAATTAAGCTGCTCGAGGCGCTGAAACGCCATCGTGGAAAGCGGCTCCTATTCGCTTCATCAGGCGGAACGGTGTACGGGCGGCCGAAGGCAGTGCCGGCGACTGAAGATCATCCTATCCAACCCATCTCACATTACGGCGTGTCCAAGGCGGCGGCCGAGCAGTATTTGCGGTGCTACAGGCATCTGCATGGCCTCGATGTGCGCATTGCTCGCGTTGCCAACCCTTATGGCGCAGGTCAGAACCCGAAGCGGTTACAGGGGGCTGCAACAACGTTCGTGCATCGGGCCATTTCGAACCAGCCGATTGAGATCTGGGGCGATGGTCGGGTGGTTCGTGACTACCTCTATATCGATGATGCAGCCGCCGCTCTCACGGCCATCGCCAGCAAACCGTTGTCCGCAGAACAAGACCACTCGGTGTTCAACGTCGCGAGTGGCCAAGGGATTAACCTCAACCAGCTCATCCGGGCTGTCGAAGCGGGGTTGGGGCGCCAGATCGAGACTCGCCGTCATCCCGCGCGGGAAATAGACGTGCCAGTTAGCATTTTAGATATTCAGCGAATCCGTGACACACTTGGTTGGCAACCACGCGTGTCTCTCGCAGGCGGGATCGCGCTCATGATCGCCGACCTTGAGGCAGACCCGGCCACCATGTACGCGACACCTAGTGATCGCTGATTATCTCGACTCGCAGATGGTTTGCGTGACAAGCCAAAAACTTACTAGTAGACACCTCCAAGTACACCGCGTCTAGGGACTTGACCGATTATTCGATTATTCCAATCTTACAAGGACACGAAACTGTGGAAAAATCGGCACTCTCGGCCATCGCAAGAAAGCTTCCGGGAATGGCTGCACTTCTGCAGCGGCTCGATCGGATGGGTCAGGAAAGCAGTGATCTTTCCGCCAAGCTTCAAGCTCAGCTGCAGAGCCATGCTGACGCAATTGACGCGTTGAGGGATGAACTGAACCGTAAGGTTGCTGGCGTCCTTGAGCGCGTAGACGCGGCATTACTGCCTACACAAAGTCCAATTGATTCCCCTGCGCCCGTCACCCATCCAACGGCCAACCCAGATGGCTGGGACTCCAGCCAGCGATATGAGCTCGTGTTTTGGCGAGACCACTGGCCTTACCGTCATTTCCCGCTGCAGGAACTTCAGACAATGCGCCACGGGGACGCCGTCTGGTTCTTAAAGCAGATGGAATTTGTCCAGTCGTCAGAAAAGCGTTTTGAGGGGTTTGAAGGGTCCGTCTTGGAAGCGGGATCAGGTCCGATCGGGTTCTTCGAGCTCATGGAGAACGTGGACGTAACGGCCCAGGACACGCTCATGGAACTTTACGCCGAACATCTCCCTTATTCGACGCTGGGGAAGAGAGGAGCGGCTACTTACACTGGAACTCCGGTGCCACAGTTCGAGGACCGCTATCGGTTCGTCGTGTGTTCCAACGTGCTCGACCACACGGCCGATTGGATAGAGTTTCTCCGCGACTGCTGTGTGCTCCTCGAGCCGGGCGGTGAACTGCTGCTGATCACGGACTCGCGCGGCGCTCCGATGGAAGGACATACGCAGGTGTTCAGCCCCCAGCAGCTTCGGATGGTCTTGAGGATCCTCGGCGCCCAGACCTTTCTCGTGGACCGGACGGAGCCGGTGACGGACGGGCACTGTGATTTCCGCAACTATGTCCGGGCTGTATTCTAGGGTCCGGACTCATAACCAGTAGCAGACGGTCGCGGCGAGATGGATCGCGGCGAGGAAGTTGACGGCGAGGCGGTCGTATCGGGTGGCGATGCGGCGGAATTCCTTCAGCCTGCAGAACATGCGCTCGATGGCGTTTCGGTTGCGGTAGAGGACGCGCGAGAACGTGCTCTTCCAGCGTCGGTTCACCTTGGGTGAGATGTTGGGCATGGTACCGTTGGCCTCGACCTGCCGTCGGATGGCGTTCGAGTCGTAGCCCTTGACGGCGTGCAGGATGCGAGCGTCCGGCAATTGCTTCAGGAGGTCGTGTCCGGCCGTGCAATCGGCGACGTTGTCTCGGTCCGTCAGTGCGTGGATCTTGGTCGTGCGGCCGCCGCGCGAGCGGCCGATCGCCTGGGTCTGCGCCCCCCTTTCCCGCCGGCGGCCGAGCGGTGTGCCTTGATGGCGGAACTGTCGATCAGGACCTGCTCGGGTGGGCCGCCTGCGCTGGCCAGTGAGCGGAAGAGCTTCTCCCAAACGCCTTTCTCGGCCCACCGGACGAAGCGATTGTAGAGCGTCTTTCGGGGGCCGTAGACGGCCGGAGCATCGACCCACCGGCCACCGGACTTCAGCACGTGGACGATGCCACTGATCACGCGGCGGTCGTCCACCCGCGCCTTGCCACGCGTGTCGGTCGGAAGATGCGGACGGATACGATCAAACTGCGCCTCGGTCAGCCAGAAGAAGTCTCGACTCATCACGGCTCCTCCTCCAAGCCGTGAATCACAAACTCCTCGCACTGCCAACAATTTTATGGGTCCAGACCCTAACCACAGATTGTATCCGATGGGTTGACCGCAATCAATCTGGTGGTAGACAAGCCTCGACTGCGCCCCGGACGGGCAAGCCGTCCTTGTGTCATTTCGGTCATGAAATCTGCTGGAGATAGTGATTTGCGTGAAGTGGTGACCGACCGGATTCGAACTCCACGTCTAATCGACCGACGGAAATTTGGTGACGCGCGGGGCTGGTTCTGCGAGACCTGGAATGCGCGCCGGCTCGCCGAGGAGCACGGCATCACTGTTGCGTTCGTGCAGGACAACCTGTCCTGGTCGGCTAAGCGCGGGACGGTCCGCGGCCTCCATTTCCAGGCGCCGCCGCACTCCCAGGTGAAGCTCGTCGCGGTCGTGAAGGGCCGCATCCTCGACGTGGCGGTCGACATCCGGCGCGGCTCGCCGACCTATGGGCGCTCGGTCGCGATTGAGCTCTCGGCCGAGAACGGCCGCCAGCTCTACGTCCCGGCCGGCTTCGCGCACGGCTTCTGCACGCTCGAAGACGACGTTCACGTCGCCTACAAGGTGAGCGATTTCCATGCCCCCGTCAGCGGGGGCGGCCTGCGGTTCGACGACCTCGCCATCGCCTGGCCGGTGCCGCGCGAGGCGGTGTGCCTGTCCGACAAGGACACGCGCTATCCGGCGCTCGCCGACCTGAAGAGTCCGTTCGTCTACGACGGCGTGCCGCTTGCGCCGCTCGCGCCGGCGTGAGGGGAGCGTTCCGCATGCTCGCAGGACGACGCATTCTCGTGACCGGCGGCGCGGGCTTCATCGGCTCGGCCGTTACCCGCCATCTCGTGCTGGACGCGAGCGCAGCGGTGCTGGTGGTCGACAAGCTCACCTATGCGGGCAACCTCGCCTCGCTCGCCGGCCTCGAGGGCCATGCGGGCTACCGCTTCGCCCGCGCCGACATCGGCGACGCGCCCCGCCTGGCCGAGCTGTTCGCGGCGTTCGATCCCGACGCCGTGATGCATCTCGCAGCGGAAAGCCATGTCGACCGCTCGATCGACGGGCCGGCCGATTTCATCGCCACCAACGTGGTCGGCACCTATACGCTCCTGCAGGCGGCGCTCGCCCACTGGCGTGCGCTTTCCCCGGATCGTGCAAAAACGTTTCGGTTTCACCACGTCTCGACTGACGAGGTGTTCGGCGCGCTCGGCGAAACGGGGCGGTTCACCGAAGCGACGCCCTACGATCCGCGCTCGCCCTACTCGGCCTCCAAGGCCGCCTCCGACCATCTGGTCGGCGCCTGGGGCCACACCTACGGCCTGCCGGTGGTGATCTCGAATTGCTCCAACAATTACGGGCCGCGGCAGTTTCCCGAGAAGCTGATCCCGCTCACCATCATCAAGGGGCTCGCCGGCGCGCCGATGCCGGTCTACGGCCAGGGCCGGAACGTGCGCGACTGGCTCTATGTCGAGGACCACGCGGCCGCGCTCGCGCTGGTGCTCGCGCAAGGCCGCGTCGGCGAATGCTACAATATCGGCGGCGACGCCGAGCGGCGCAACCTCGAGGTGGTCGAGACGATCTGTGCCGTGCTGGACGACCTCGCGCCGCGCGAAAAGCCGCACCGGGGGCTGATCAGCTTCGTCACCGACCGGCCCGGCCACGATTTCCGCTACGCGATCGACTTCTCCAAGCTTTCGGGCGAGCTCGGCTGGCGACCTCACGAATCGTTCGAGAGCGGGCTGCGACGCACAGTGGAATGGTATATCGCCAACCGTGCCTGGTGGGAGCCGCTCGTCGCGGCGCACGACGCCGCCGCCCGGCGCGGCCTCGCGGCGGCGTGGCGGTGACCATGCGCGTCCTACTGCTCGGCGGCACCGGACAGCTCGGCTGCGAAATCGTTCTGGCCGCCCCAACGAGCGTGCAGGTGGTCGCCCCGGACCGCCGGGCGCTCGATCTCGAAAGCGCGGCCGCGATCGAGGCCGCGGTTGCGGCGGCGCCGTTCGATATGGTCATCAATGCGGCCGCCTACACGGCCGTCGACCAGGCCGAGGCGGAGCCCGCGCGCGCCGTTGCGATCAACGCCGACGCCCCGGCGGCGACCGCGCGGCGCGGCATTCCGCTCCTCCACGTCTCGACCGACTACGTGTTCGACGGCCGCAAGGGCGCACCCTACCGGCCGGACGACCCGGTCGCCCCGCTCGGCGTCTACGGCGCCTCCAAGGAGGCGGGCGAGCGCGCGGTGCGCGAGACGAATCCACACCACGTGATCCTGCGCACGTCGTGGCTCTACAGCCCGTTCGGGAAGAACTTCGTCAAGACCATGCTGCGGCTCGCCGCCGAGCGTGAAAGGCTGACCGTGGTCGACGACCAGCGCGGCACGCCGACCGCCGCCGCCGGCCTCGCCGCGGCGTGCTTCGTGATCGCGGCGCGGCTGGTGTCCGATCCCGACGCGCCGACCGGCACGTTCCACTACGCCGACGCGGGCGAGACCACCTGGTGCGGCCTCGCGCGCGCCGTCCTGGTGCTCGCCGCGACCCGGCTGCCGCATGTTCCCGAGGTGGTGCCGATCGCCACCGACCAGTATCCGACGCCGGCCCGGCGGCCGGCCGACTCGCGGCTCGACTGCAGCGCCACGGTCGCCCGCTTCGCCGTCGCGCAACCCGACTGGCAGACGGCGCTCACCGCCACGCTCGATCGGCTGGCCGCATCCGAGGAGGCACCGCCGACATGAAGGGCATCATCCTGGCCGGCGGCAGCGGCACCCGGCTCTACCCGGCGACGCTCGCGGTCAACAAGCAGCTCCTGCCGGTCTACGACAAGCCGATGATCTATTATCCGCTGTCGGTGCTGATGCTGGCCGGCATCCGGGACGTCCTGCTGATTTCGACGCCCGAGCATCTCGGCTTCTACGAGCGCCTGCTCGGCGACGGCGCGACCTGGGGCATCCGGCTGAGCTATGTCGTGCAGGAGAAGCCGGTCGGGCTCGCCCACGCGTTCGTGCTCGGCCGCGACTTCGTCGGCACCGACCGAGTGTGCCTCGTCCTCGGCGACAACATCTTCTACGGCCACGGCCTCTCCGAGGCGCTTTCCCGCGCGGCCGAATCGCCGGCGGGGGCCACCGTGTTCGGCTATTTCGTGCGCGACCCGAGCCAGTACGGCGTCGTGGTGTTCGATCGCGACGGCAGGCCGGCCGAGCTGATCGAGAAGCCGAAGGCGTTCCGCTCGCCCTGGGCGGTGACGGGCCTCTACTTCTACGACAACCGCGTGCTCGACATCGCCGCCGACCTGCAACCATCGGCGCGCGGGGAACTGGAGATAACCGACGTCAACCGGCGTTATCTCGAGATGGGCGCGCTCGATGTCGTCAAGCTCGGCCGCGGCTATGCCTGGCTCGACACCGGCACCCACGACGCGCTCCTTGAAGCGTCCGAATTCGTGCGCTCGATCCAGGCCCGCCAGGGACTGCTCGTGGGCTGTCCAGAAGAAATAGCCTTTCTGCAAGGTTTCATCGGAACTGAAGAGTTGCTGGCGCTCGCCCTACGCTTCGACAAGAGTTCATATGGGGCCTATCTTCGGCGCCTCGTCGAGGATGCGCGGTGAACGCGATGAAACCGGTCTGCTGCTGCCGAAGAGCCTGGACGATACGATCGGGGTGTACTGTGATGTTGCGCTTCGGCCTGGACAGAAGCGGCTCGCCTCTCATCGGGGCGCCGGCACGGGGAGGCCGGGAGGCAGGCTTGGCCAGATTTGTGCATCCGCCTTACAGTGGGATAGCATTGTGATCCGAAGCCGTCTCGATCTCTGGCGGTCCGGCGGACGGGGCTGCACGTTGAGCGAGGAGCCCGGCATCCTCGGCCGGATAACGCGACTTACACTCGAGCCGCGGACAGCGGGCGTTCGCGGGTGGTATCGATTGAAGGTGGCCGGCTCGCATTGTGCCGGACGTCTTGCGGTCGACGCTTTCGGGGCCGGAGCTGCCCCGCTTGGCTCGTTCCGCTGTATTGTGCAGGCTTACGGTCTTCGCACATTGATCTACATCGCGCCAGAGGTTCACGAAATCCGGTTCGGGCTCGACCGGTTCGAGGATTCCGGACAGGACGTCAGGGTGACGCTGCGGCCGATCTCCGTTGCGGAGGTCGCGTGGCAGATCGGGCGACGACTATCCCGCCGAGATTGGACGACCTTCAAGTCGTTTCTCTCTCCGTCTCGGCCGTTTGTGGTCACGGAGAGCTTCCCTCGTCTCGGACATTACGACCGTTGGATGGCGACCCGCGAACCGGTCGCCCTCCGCACGATGATGACCGATTTGCACGAGGTCGGCCCGCGGCCGCGAATAGCGATTCTGATTCCGGTGAATGATCCGCCACCTCGGTTCCTCGCTGCCGCAATCCGGTCCGTGCAGCGCCAGAACAGCGGCGAGTGGCAGCTTTGCATTGCCGACAATGGTTCGAGCGATCCGCGAGTTGGGCGTATCATCGCGCGGGCGGCACGTTACCCGAATGTCGATGCCGTATCCTTGAAATCTCGCGGCAGCGTAGCTGACGCGCTCGGCGCGGCGGTAGCGCTGGCCAAGGCTCCTTACGTGGCCCGTCTCGATCCTGATGACAAGCTCGCCACGGAGGCGGTCGCGATCTGCAGCGGCATCCTCGCACTCGACCCCGAGATCGCGCTGCTCTACACCGACATGGATCGGCTCGACCGGCGAGGTCAGCGTCACGACCCCTATTTCAAACCGGATTTTTCCCGCGAGCTGTTGTATTCCCGCAACTATCTCGACCGATTGGTCATATATCGACGGGAGCTTGTCGAACGCGTTGGTGGGTGGCGTCGCGAGTTCGAAGGCGCCGAGGACCACGATCTTACCCTCCGCATCCTGGATGTCGCCGGCCCACAGCAGATTCGGCACGTGCCGCTCGTCCTCTGTCACTGCCGGGCTGGTGACGCCACCGACCGGGCCTTCACTGCAGAGGATCCTGCCACTGAGGCCGGCCGCCGCGCCGTGGCGGAACATTTGGCGCGGCGTGGCGTGCACGCGGAGGTGTCCGTGGTTTCGGGAACTGGCTATCGCGTTCACTACGTTCTGCCGAGTCCACCTCCGCGGGTCTCCGTGATCATCCCGTTCCGGGACCGGGCGGACCTCTTGCGCGGATGTGTCCGATCCTTGCGGGAGCGGACACGCTATCCGGACGTCGAGATTGTGCTCGTCGACAACGACTCCGTCGAGATCGCGACCCGAGAGCTCCTCGACTCCTGGCGGCACGACGGCGCCATCCGTATGGTGCCAGCCCC
The DNA here is from genome assembly GCA_009720755.1 of Rhodoplanes serenus. Taxonomy (GTDB): domain Bacteria; phylum Pseudomonadota; class Alphaproteobacteria; order Rhizobiales; family Xanthobacteraceae; genus Rhodoplanes; species Rhodoplanes serenus. The sequence continues at coordinate 246,676 of WNKV01000009.1, read as the reverse complement.
GGGACCGTTCAATTATTCCGCCCTCAACAATCTCGGCGTGGCTCGGTCGAGCGGCGACCTCGTTTGCTTTCTGAACAACGACACCGAGGTGATCTCGCCCGATTGGCTCGACGACATGGTGGGATACGCTCTGCAGGATGGGGTAGGCTGCGTTGGAGCCAAGCTGTATTACGAGAATGGAACCGTTCAGCACGCAGGCGTCGTGACCGGGATTGGTCCGGTGGCGGGTCATGTGTTCCTGAACGAGGACCGGGAGGCGAACGGGTATTTCGGTCGGCTCCGCGTCGCCTCGAACTACTCGGCCGTGACCGGGGCCTGCATGCTGATGCGGCGTTCCGTGTTCGACGAGGTCGGTGGGTTCGACGAGGTCGACCTGCCGGTCGCGTACAACGATATCGATCTGTGTCTACGCGTGCGTGCGAAAGGATACCGGAATGTCTTTACGCCATTCGCGGAACTATATCATCTCGAATCGGTGAGCCGCGGGCCGGACGAGACACCAGAAGCCAGGGAGCGGGCGCGCCGAGAGGTCGACGCCATGGTGCGTCGGCATGGACCCGTGCTCGCGAATGATTCCTGCTATTCGCCGCACCTGACGCGCCGGGCGGGCGATTTCTCGATCGCCGGCGAAGAACACAAATGGTAGCTCTCTTGCACGCCGCAGACTGCGCGGCGCATGGAGATCGTGGACACGGAGGACGGTGTTGTCCCGATTGGACGCATCCGTCCGCTTGCTGACCGAATACGGTCGCGGTCATTGGCGAAGCTACGCGCTTGCGTTCGCTTCATGGGAATCGGAGTTGCTGCCCTGAAGTGGACCCCGAGGCGAGGACCACTGGCGTGGCGTTCTTATACCAATGGCGTGAGAGGGGGTGGGGGACCTGCTGCGGCGCCTCGGCGTCCGGCGGATGTCGGTGCGGCCGCGCTGTCCCGAGCAGGACGTCGCGGCCCAGGAGGCGCATAAAGAACTTCGCCGACCTGGTCACCGCCTGCATCCCGGCCCGCGCACGCGGCAAGCCGATCGAGCTCTGGTGGCAGGACGAAGCGCGTGTCGGCCAGCAGGGCACGCTGACCCGCATCTGGGCCGCGCGCGGCACAAGGCCGCGCGCTCCACGCGACCAGCGCTACGATTGGGCCTATCTGTTCGGGGCGGTCTGTCCGGCTCGCGATTGCGGCGCCGCTCTCGTGCTGCCCAAGGCCGATGCCGAGACCATGACCCTGCATCTCGCCGAGATCGCCCGCACCGTGAGGCCCGGGTGCCATGCCGTCGTCGTGCTCGACGGGGCCGGCTGGCACAAGACCGGCGGGCGGCTCCGCGTCCCAGACAACATCAGCCTGCTGAAGCTGCCACCCTACTCACCAGAGCTCAATCCGGTCGAGAACGTCTGGCAGTTCCTGCGCGGCAACTGGCTCTCCAACCGCGTCTTCGACACCTACGACGACATCGTCGACGCCTGCTGCGACGCCTGGAACGCCCTCGCCGCCGAGCCGGGCCGCATCCGCTCATTTCGCAATCAGAGCCTAGGCAGCGGTCAATCTGTGACGCCGTTGGTATTAGTTGGAAGCTCGGCTGCTCCGATCCTCTGATATCATGCTGCCAATCGATCTGTCTGCGGCTTTTGCGGCTGTGAACATGATGGGCAACGCGCTCGCGTTGTCCATCATGTCCACAGCCTAGTCATCGCTGGAAGCGCGCCACACCGCCGTCGGCGTGCGATAGCCGAGCGCCTGGTGGAGCCGCCGCTCGTTGTAGAACTTGATCCACGCGGCGATGCCGGCCTTCGCCTCCCGGCCGTCGGCGTAGTGCTTCAGATGGACGTCCTCGTGTTTCAGTGAGCGCCACAGTCGCTCGATGAACACGTTGTCCATCCAGCGGCCCTGGCCGTCCATCGAGACCCGGATGCCGGCCGCGAGCAGCGCGCCGGTGAAGGCGGCCGAGGTGAACTGGCAACCTTAGTCCGTGTTGAAGATCTCCGGCTTGCCGTACCGCGCCATCGCCTCCTCGAGCGCCGCCAGGCAGAACGAGGTGTCCAGCGTGTTCGACAGCCGCCATCCGAGAACCGCTCGGCTCGCCCAGTCGATGATTGCCACGAGGTAGAGAAAGCCGCGTCCGATCGGGATGTACGTGATGTCGGCCGCCCACACTTGGTTCGGGCGCTCGATCGAAAGATCCCGCAGCAGATAGGGAAACACCTTGTGGCCCGGCGCCGGCTTCGAGGTGTTCGGCTTCGGCCCCAGCGCGGCGATTCCCATCAGTCGCATCAGGCGCTGCACGCGCTTGCGGTTGACGAGCCATCCCTCGGCCCGGAGCGTCCCCGCCAGCCGGCGCGAGCCGTAAAACGGCCACGCCGTGAACAGCTCGTCGAGCCGCCGCATCAGGGCGAAATCGCTGTCGTTGGCGGGCCGCGCAGGCCGGTAGACGCTCGACCGCGCCACCCCGAGCAAGGCACATTGCCGCCGGACCGAAAGCGTCTCGTCGCTACGATCGAGCATCTCTCGCCGGTCCGCCGCGCTCATTTGCCGGACCTCCTGGCTAAAAAAACCCGCTCCACTGTCAGCTGGCCGATCTCCGGATAGAGGTCGTCGACCGTCCGGTGTGCAAGCTTCTCGGCGTCCGCACCCACGGTCGGGTCGAACGCCCGCGCCGCATTGTCCAGGAGCTGCTTCTTCCAGGCGTAATTCTGGTTGGGATGAACCTCGTAGCGCTGCGCCAGGTCGGCCACCGTCGCCTGCTCGCCGATCGTCTCCAGCGCGATCTTCGCCTTCAGCCCCGCGTCGATCTTCCGTCTCGTTCTCTTCGTCATCGCCTGCTCCGTCTACCAACGAAGCGGCCGAATTCCAACTTGCGCCCTGGCCCCAAAATCCGGGACCATTTCACCCTTCACCACCCCCCTTCCACGTCGTCGCATCGCCGTCGTACGCGCCATCCGAAGCAGCATCAGCCGGGCGCGCCGCGACAGCCGCGCTGCCACCGCGGCGGGCCTGCCCCCTCTTTCGAAACAGGGTTGACGGAAAGTAATCGCGGCCTTCTGGCAAACCGCAATTCCAACGTGTGTAAAAGCTGTCTGCTCGCGCATTCGCTGGTGCGCAGGGCGAAATCCCGACCGCAATCGGCCGCGAGCCCCATCCGGGCCGCCGCGTGCGACCCGCGCGGTTAACGCCGACTTGCCGCCCTCGGTCGAGATTGCGCGTCCCGAGATAAGCAACTTTAGAAGCAATTTAGTATCGAGTTACTACCGGCGGTGCCGCAACGGCACCATGCTCACCGTGGGACCTCGGCCATGTTCGAGCGACGATCGTTCCCGTTCCGCGTGCTCATCTCTCTCGCCACGACCCTGATGGCGACCCTCGTGACGAGCCTCGCCGTCGTGTCCGGCGCGGCGGCCGCCGAGCCGCAATGGCGCGTCGCCAAGATGTCCGGCGACGTCCGTGTCGGCACTGCGTCCACGACGACCGTCGCACTCGCGGTCGACGCGGTGCTCGGCCCCGGCACCGTGGTGGCGACCGGCCGCAACGGCCGTGTCCTCCTGGTCCGCGGCCGCGAGTCGATCCTGGTGTCGCCGGGCTCGGTGATGGCGCTTCCGGACGCGACCACCGAGGACGGCTCGACCACCATCCTGCACCGCGCCGGCACGCTCCTGCTCGACGTCGACAAGCGGCCGGTGCAGCACTTCTCGGTCGAGACGCCGTATCTGGCCGCCGTTGTGAAGGGCACCCAGTTCCGCGTCACGGTCGGCTCCGGGAGCTCGGATGTCGAGGTGGTGAACGGCGCCGTCGAGGTGACGGCACTCGCCACCGGCCGTCACGCCGTGGTGCTGGCCGAGCAGAGCGCCAGCGTGTCGTCTTCCGGCCCCGTCGACCTCTCGCTGCGCGGGCCCGGCCGACTGAACCCGATCCTGCCCGGCCATCCGCGCCCGCCCCTCGTGGCGCCACCGACCGACCGCGACGCCCGGCAGGCCGCCACACCGCCGGCCCAGCCAGCCCCCGACACCCCCGAAACGAGCGAGGGCCGCGACGGCGCGGTCGGCGCCGCGCCGACGACCGCCCCGACGACCAACACGCGCCTCGCCCTCTCCTGGCCGACCCGTGGCGACGGCACCGAGCTGCTGCCGACCGACGACCGCGCGCATGGCTGGTACAACCCGCTGCGCAGCGCCTTCGAGCATCTCGGCGACGTCGTCACCACAGCCGACAGCCTGCGCTATCACGAGGACGCCACCATGACGATCGCGGTCTCCTCGTCGGTCGGCACGCTGGTCGCCTTCGGGGTGGCGATCGAGCGGCGACGGCGGCGCCGGCGCAAGTGATCCCCCTGCGGCCCGCGCCGGTGGCAAGCCGTGCGAACCGAGGGAGGGGCGCGTGCGTCGCTCTCGCGTGATCCTCCTGGTCGCGGCCCTGGTCACCGTCGGGCTGCTGACCGGCGCCCGCGACATCCTGCGCGATGCCCTCACCGACCTCCGCTTCGCCGTGCTGTCGCGGCCGGCGACCGGCTCCATCGCGGTGGTCGCGATGGACGCCCGCTCCATCGAGGCGATCGGCGTGTGGCCGTGGTCGCGCCGGCTGCACGCCGCGTTGATCGGCCGGCTGGAGCAGTTCGGCGCCACCGACATCGTCTTCGACATCGACTTCAGCTCGCGCTCCGCTCCGGCCGAGGACGCGGCGTTCGCGGCCGCCCTGCGCCAGGCCGAAGGCTCGGTGGTGCTGCCGACCTTCAAGCAGCCCACCGCCAGCCACGGCTATCAGGGCCCCGACCGGGTGACGATGCCGCTGCGGCAGTTCCGCGATATCGCCTGGCCCGCCGTGGTGACGGTGCCGGTGGAGGCCGACGGACGGGTCCGGCGCTATCTGTATCAGGATCACATGGACGGCCTCACCGTGCCCACCGTCGGCGCCTATCTGGGCGGTCCGACGGCTGGGCGCGACGATGCGTTCTGGATCGATTTCGGCATCGCGGCGACCACCGTGCCGGTGATCAGCTACATCGACGTGCTGGCCAACGCGGAGACCGCGGCGGCGCAGCTCGCCGGCAAGAAGGTCATCATCGGCGGCACCGCCATCGAGCTCGGCGACCGTTTCACCGTGCCGAACGGCCGGGTCATCCCGGGGGTGCTGCTGCAAGCGATCGCCGGGGAGTCGATCCTTCAGGGCCGCGCCCTGACGATGAGCGGCCCCGTCGTCGCCACGCTCGGGCTGCTCGGGCTGGCGGGCCTCGTGTCGCTGCTGTGGGGCCGCGTGTCCGCCCCGGTGCTCGGCGGTGTGCTCATCGGCCTGTCGCTGGTGATCGAGGCCGGCGCTCTGCTGGTCCAGGCGACGTGGCCGATCATCGTCGACACCGCGCTCGTCCAGATCGCCCTCGCCGGCCTGCTGGCCGCTCTCGTGATGTTGGAGCTCGATCTGCGCGGCCTGCTCGGGCGAATCGCCGACCTGCGCTTCCAGAAGGTCACCATGTCGCTCGGCGACGGGCTGATCTGCACCGATCAGGCGGGCGTGATCACGCTGTGCAATCCATCGGCGGCGACGCTCTTCGGGTGCGCGCCGGACGACCTTGTGGGCCAGCCGTTCGCCGCCGTCTGCCCGGAGCGCCGCACCGCCACCGCGATCGAGCCGTTCGCGCTCGGCGAGCTGTCGCCGGAGGCCGTGCACCGTGCCGCGCGCGAGCCGATCGAGCTGGTCGGTCGGCGGCGCGACGGGGAGACGTTTCCGATCGAGGGCGTGCTGTCGGCCTGGCAGGGCACCGACGGCTGGCAGTTCGGGCTGGTGCTGCGCGACGTCTCGGTCCAGCGTCGCGAGGCGGAGCGCATCCGCTATCTGGCCGAGCACGACACCCTGACCGGCCTGGTCAACCGGCAGGTCCTGCATGCGCGGCTTGCCGACGCGACCGCGGCGGCGCTCACCTCCGGTCGTCAGGTCGCGCTGCTGATCATCGACCTCGACAAGTTCAAGCAGGTGAACGACACGCTCGGCCATCGTCATGGCGACGCGCTGCTGTGCGCGGTGGCCAACCGGCTCGCCTCCTTCGTCGCGGCGCCGGACTTCGTCGCCCGGGTGAGCGGCGACGAGTTCGCGGTGGTGCTGATCGGCGACACCGTCGCGGCGCGGGCCGATGCCTTGATGGAGCGCATCGCGTCGTCCTTCGCGGCGACGCCGCTCCTGGTCTGCGAACGCGAGATGCGCATCAATGTCAGCGTCGGCGGCGCCTGCGCGCCGGCCGACGCAGCCTCGCCGGAGGAGCTGCTCGCCAACGCGGACCTCGCGCTCTATCGCGCCAAGACGGCGGGGCGCGGATGCAGCGTCCGCTTCGAGCCGAGCTTCCGCGCCGAGTTCGACCAACGCCTGGAGCTCGAGCAGGGTCTCGCGCGGGCTCTGCTGCACGAGGAGTTCGAGCTGTTCTACCAGCCGCAGATCGACCTCGCGACCGGCGCACTCGCCGGCGCCGAAGCGTTGATCCGTTGGTGGCATCCGCGGCGCGGCCTGCTGACGCCGGGCGCCTTCATGCCGATCGCCAATGCGTCGTGGGTATCGGACGCCATTTCGCTGTGGGTGCTGCGCCGCGCCTGCCGGCAGGCGGCAGCGTGGAGCGATGCCGGCCATCCCATCCGCATCGGCGTCAATCTCTCGCCGTCGCAGCTGCTGTTCGGAGACCTTGCCGCCACCGTGGCCGACATTCTCACCACCACCGGGCTGTCGCCGTCGCGGCTCGAGCTCGAAGTCACCGAGGACATCCTGATCGCCGACGACGAGGCGGCGGCGCGCACCTTCGGACAGATTCGCCAGCTCGGCGTCCAGATCGCCTTCGACGACTTCGGGACCGGCTACGGGAGCCTCAGCTATCTCAAGAAGTTCGCCCCCGACCGGCTGAAGATCGACAAGTCGTTCGTGCACGAGCTGACCATCGGGACCGACGACGCGGCGATCGTCCGCTCCACCATCGGGCTCGGCAAGCAGCTCGGCTTGTCGGTGATCGCCGAGGGCATCGAGCACGCCGACACCGTCGGGCTGCTGCGCAGCATGGGCTGTGACGAAGGCCAGGGCTATCTGTTCGGCGCGCCGATGCGCGCCGCGACCTTCGAGCAGACGTTCTTCGGCGCCCCGCGAACCGACGCAGGCCGAGGCGGCCGCGCCGACGCGGCGTGATCACCGAAGCGATCCGCCGGATGCACATGACTAACCATGGCGACCCTATCCGAACTGGGCTAATAAGCCATTTTATAGCCTATTTCAGATGGTTACTATTCTAAAATTGAATCAATATACTATGAGTTAACTAACTCAAGAGTATGAAAAGGGATCGAGAGGCTCATGTCCTCGCACCGCGATCCCCGCACGACGGCGCCAGGACGACGGCCGCGATTGCATGCCGGCATCACGCCGGGGGAATCACGCAATTCGTGAATGTCGTACCTCGTCCCCCGCGAGGAGCATCCCGTGCGCGCCGCGCCGGCGCGTGCGCCGTCGACACATGCGTCGGAGATCGACATGTCGCTGCTCAGCCGTATCGGCGTTCTGCCGAAGATTCTCACCGTCATCGGATTGCTCGGCTTCGCCGCCGCCGCCGTCAGCGTGGTCGCGGTCAATGCGATCACGGCCCTGAACGAGGTGAGCCGTGAGGCGGCAGCCGCCGGAGCCAAGGGAATGACGTCCTCGCTTCTCAACGTCAACGTCCTGGCTCTGAACCGGGAAGAGCACAACATCGCAATTCGGCCGCAGCCTGACGTGATCAGGGAGGCGCGCCAAACGATCACCGACGAATGGGCCATGTTCGACCGCCGTTTCGCCAAGCTCAACGGGCTCGCCTCCTCGGAGGAGGATCGTCGCTTCATTACCGAAGCAGCCGCGCTGTTCGCCGACTATCGCAAGGAGTTGGAGATCACCGTCCGTCTGGCCGAGTCCCTGCCCGGGGCGCCCACTTCGGCCGACGTGGAGAAGCTGGTCCACGAGTTGCTGGCGAGCCGCAAGGTTCAGGAGAAGGCGCGGGCGCGCGCCAGGGACTACTACGCCGCCCTCGAGAACAGGATTCAGGTCCTGTCGGAGGTCGCCGAAACCACCGCATCGAAGGGTCGGACCACCATCGTGGCGGCCTCGACGGTCGGCATTCTGAGCGCGCTCGCACTCGGCTTCGTCATCGGCCAGTTCGGTATTGCGCGTCCGATCGGCACGTCGGTGGCGAACTTGCAGGCGCTCGCCAAGGACGACTTCACAGTCGAGATTTCGGGTCAGGACCGGCGCGACGAAGTGGGCGACATCGCCCGCGCCGCCCTGGTGTTCAAGCAGAACGGCATCGAGAAGAAGCGGCTGCAAGAAGCCCAAACGGCGGCCGAGCAGCAGGCCGTGGCCGAGCGCAAGCGCGAGATGTACCGGCTCGCCGACGGCTTCGAGTCGGCGGTCGGCGACATCGTCGAGACCGTGTCGTCGGCATCGAAGGATCTCGAGGGCGCGGCGACGACGCTGTTCCGGACCGCCGAGACGACGCAGCAGTTGTCCACCCGGGTCGCCGCCGCGTCCGGGCAGGCGTCCAGCAATGTGCAGTCGGTCGCCTCCGCCACCAACGAGATGACCACCTCGGTGCAGGAGATCAGCCGCCAGGTGCAGGAGTCGAGCCGCATTGCGGCAGACGCCGTTCATCAGGCCGAGAAGACGGATGCGCGCATCGGCGAGCTGTCCCAGGCCGCGCAGCGGATCGGCGACGTCGTCAAGCTGATCACGGCGATCGCCGAGCAGACCAACCTGCTCGCCCTCAATGCCACCATCGAGGCCGCGCGCGCCGGCGAGGCCGGCAAGGGCTTCGCCGTGGTGGCCCAGGAGGTCAAGGCGCTCGCCGCCCAGACCGGCAAGGCGACCGGCGAGATCAGCGCCCAGATCGCCGGCATGCAGCAGGCGACCCAGGAGTCCGTCGGCGCCATCAAGGAGATCGGCAGCACCATCGGGCGCATCGCCGAGATCGCGTCGGCCATCGCGGTCGCCGTCGAGCAGCAAGGTGCCGCGACGAGCGAGATTTCGCGCAACGTCCAGCAGGCGGCCCGCGGCACGACGGAGGTCGCCACCAATATCGGCGAGGTCGACCGCGGGGCCGCGCAGACCGGCTCGGCCTCGACTCAGGTGCTCTCCTCGGCCCGTGCACTGTCGACCGAGAGCGGCCGCCTCAAGCTCGAACTGAGCAAGTTCCTCGCCACCGTCCGAGCGGCCTGACTGCCGAACGGGTCGTCCGGTGAGCACAGCCGACCCGATGCCACGCCCGGCTCGGCTCGATCGGACGACCTATGCGGCGCTGTCAGGCACGGCCGCCAGCAGCGCCGCGGTTCGCCCTGGAAAGCGCCAGCTCCCGTCGGCAGCGAGCGGCGACACCGCGCCCTCGCCGCCATAGGCCGGGTCCTCGCTCGACCAGACGAGACGCCAAGTGCGATCCGCCGGCGGCGCCAGCAGCGGCTCCGGCCAGATCCGCCACGCGACCTCGCGGCCGGTGTTGACGATCAGCAGCCGCTCGTCGCCGGCCCCGAAGAAGCGCACCAGAAACGCCTCGTCGGACAGCACCGCGCCATCGAGCCGGTAGGGGCCGGCGAGCACCGGATCGGTGCGCCGCAGCGTCAGCAGGTCGCGGTGGAGCGCCACCGCCCAGGCGTGCCGGTCGCGCTCCGACCAGTCGAGCGCGCATTTGCGGAACGTCGCCTCGAGCCCAGGCCGGTCGGTCTCAACCGCCGCGACGCTCGGGAACTGCGAGATGAATTCCCGCCGGCCCGTCTCCACCGCCGTCGCCAGATCGGGCTTGTGGTCGGCGAAGTAGAGGAACGGCGTCGTCGCGGCGAACTCCTGGCCCTGGAACAGCATCGGCGTGCCGGGGCCGAGCAGCAGGAGCGCCGTCAGGACGCGCAGCCGGGCGCGGTCGCCGAGATCCACCAGCCGCAGGCCGAAGGCCGAGTTGGCGACCTGGTCGTGATTCTCCAGGAAAGTGATGCGCCGGTGCGCCGGGAGGTCGAGCGCCGGCATGCCGCGCGGCTTCTTCTGCCAGGCGGAGCGCTGGCCCTGATACAGGAAGCCGTGCTTGACGCAGGCGAGCAGCTCGCGCGCCGACCCCGTATAGTCGGAATAATAGGCTTCGGCCCGGCCGGTGAGCGCCACATGGGCGGTGTGGTGCAGGTCCTCGTGCCAGACGCCGTCGAGACCGTAGCCGCCCTCCTCCACGGGCCGCACCAGCCGGGCCTCCTGGGGCTCGTTCTCGGCGACGACAAAGACATGGCGCCGCCCTGCGGCGGCACGCGCCGCGGCGGTCAGCTCGGCCACGATATGGGTCGGCGAGGCGTCGAAGATCTGTTGCGTCGCGTCGAGCCGCAGGCCGTCCAGGTGGAACTCGCGCACCCAGTAGGCGGCGTTCTCACGGACGAACTCGCGCACCGGCGCCGAGCCGGGCCCGTCGAAGTTGATCGCGTCGCCCCATTCGTTGGGATAGCGGTCGGTCAGATAGGTGTCGGAGAAGCACGGGAGGTAGTTCCCGTCCGGGCCGAAGTGATTGTAGACGACATCGAGGATGACGCCGAGGCCGAGACGGTGGGCGGTGTCGACGAAGGCGCGCAGGTCGTCGGGGGTGCCGTACAGCCGGGTCGGCGCGAACAGGTCGACACCGTCATAGCCCCAGCCGAAGCGGCCGCAGAACTCGGCCACCGGCATCAGCTCGACAACCGTGATGCCGACGTCCTTCAGCAGCGGCAGCTTGGCGGCGGCCGCCGCGTAGGTGCCTTCGGGCGTGAAGGTGCCGACATGCATCTCGTAGACGACGTGGCCGTCCTCGCCCCGCACGCCCGGCCAGGCGTCGTCGCTCCAGCGATACGCGGCGGGATCGACCACGGCGCTCAGCCCGTGCGGGCCGTCGGGCTGAAGGCGCGAGGCGGGATCGGGCAGCGGCGTCGGCCGGCCATCGAGGCGGAAGCCGTAACGCGAGCCGGGGCGCGCCTCCCGCACGAAGGCCGAGCGATAGCCGCCGTCCTCGACCGCCAGCTCGTGCTCGACCCCGTCGACCACCAGCGCGAGGCGGGCCGGCAGCGGCGCCCAGACGCGGAAATGCACACCGCCGGCGGGCTGCGGCTCGGCCCCGATCGGCATGGCCCGCACCGGCGCGGCAGTTGCCGAGGGCGCCCAGGAGGATGCCTCCGGAGAGACCACCGCGGAAGACGGAGAGGATGTGGCCAAGGTCGGCCCCCGAGCAAGAGAGACGGTTCGAGACGGTGCGAAACGATCCGCGGCGCCGCGGACTGCGGCGCCGTCGCGAGCGCGCCTCAGCGGCGGCGCAGCGCCCGCGCGAGCTGGTCGCGGGTCATGCGCGAGCGGCCCGGAATGTCGCGCCGCTTCGCCTCGGCATAGAGGGCCGCACGGGTGTCGCGGCGGCTGCCGGTGGTCGGATCGTTGCGCCGGCCTTCTGCCGCCGCCCGCCCCGTCTCGCCGCGGCGCTCCTTGCGCTTGGTGCGCGTCAGCTTGCGGCGGTTCTCAGCCGGGCTCTGGCGGTTCGACGCGCCGGCCTCGGAGAGTCCGATGGCGATCGCCTGCCTCGGGTTCTTCACCTTGCGGCCGCCCTGGGTGGTCAGCTCGCCATGCTTGAACTCGTGCATGACGCGGGCGATCGTGTCCTTCTGGGGCTTCGACGGCTTGGCCGATCGGCGGGTGGTCGTCTTCCGCGGTGCCGACCGGCCGGTCGCCGTCCGCTTCTTCGCTGCCGTCTTGTTGGTTGTCCTGGCGACCATGGCGCTCCTCCGCGAATCCGTTCGGTAACCGACGGGGTGCGACGGAGTTCCGCGGGGCGCCGGGAGGCGCCCCGCGGGTGAGCGAGCGGATGATGCTCCAAGTCTGATCGCCGGCTCGGCTCCCGCACCTCTCCGCACATGCGGAGAGAGGTCGGATCACCGAAGCTCGCTTCGTGCTCCGGAGCGCCTACTCGGCCGCCTGGGCGGTCGGGGCCACGGCCGCCTTGCCGAAACGGATCAGCGAGAAATGGCCGAGCGGCGGCATCGGACGACGATCGATGACGTGAACGCCCGGCGCCCCTTCGACCCAGCGGGCGAGCCGCTCCCACGGGAACTCCGGCCGCCAGCCGAGCTTGCGGGCGATCGGCGCGAACGCCGCCTCGAACCATTGGCGCGGGCCGCTCTCGGCACCGATGTGGTTGACCAGGATGATCTCGCCGCCGGGCTTCACGACGCGGGCGAACTCGTCGAGCGTGCCTTCCGGGTCCGGCACCGCGGTGATGACATACTGCGCCACCACGACGTCGAACCAGCCGTCCGGGAAGGCGAGCTTGGTGGCGTCCATCACCGACAGCACCTCGACATTGTCGAGCTTCTCGGCGGCGACGCGCTCCTGCGCCTTGCGCAGCATGGGCTCGGAGATGTCGACCCCGAACAGCCGGTTGGTCCGCCGATAGTCGGGCAGCGAGATGCCGGTGCCGACGCCCACCTCCAGCACCCGGCCGCCACCCGCCGCCTCCACGGCCGCGATCGCCGCCTTGCGGCCGCGCTCGAACACCGTTCCGAACACCATGTCGTAGACCGGCGCCCACCGGGCATATGCCTTCGCGACCTTGTCGCGGTCGAGATCGTCCGCCATTCCTTCGCCCCCGAAACTCGAAACCCTATCCTCGCGCACCGGCCGCCGCGGCCCCTCCGGCCGCCGCGGCTCCGCGCCGTCCCGTCCCGGCGGTGGCGACGGTCTCGGCCGCCGACGCCGCCGTGCGGATGAAGCCGCCACCGAGGACACGGGCCTGACCGGCCAGCGCATCGTAGAACACGCAAGCCTGCCCGGGGGCGACCCCTTCCTCGCCGTCGACCAGTTCCACCTCGATCTCGTCCCCGGCGCGGCCGATCCAGGCCGGTTGCGGCCGCCGGGTCGAGCGCACCTTGACGAACACCTCCAGCCGGCCGCCCGCAAGCGCACCGCCGAGGGTGCCGTCGCCGATCCAGTTGACGTCGCGCAGCCGCATCCGCGCGGTGCGCAGCGCCTCGCGCGGCCCGACCACGACACGGCGGGTCGCCGCATCGAGCCGCACCACGTACAGCGGCTCGCCGGCCGCGATGCCGAGCCCGCGCCGCTGGCCCACCGTGAAGCGGATGATGCCCTGGTGATGCCCCAGCACCCGGCCGCCGAGATCGACGATATCGCCCGGCTCGGCGGCGCCCGGCATCAGCCGCTCGATCACCTCGGTGTAGCGGCCGGTGGGAACGAAGCAGATGTCCTGGCTGTCGTGCTTGTCGGCGACCTCCAGCCCGAACCGACGGGCGAGGTCGCGGGTCTCAGCCTTGGTCCGCTCGCCGAGCGGGAAGCGCAGCAGGTCGAGCTGGTCGCGCGTCGTCGCGAACAGGAAATAGCTCTGGTCGCGCTCCTCGTCACGGGCGCGGTGGAGGGCGCGGCGGCCGTCCGCCCCCACCCGGGAGGCGACGTAATGGCCGGTCGCCAGCACGGCGGCGCCCAGCTCGCGAGCGGTCTCCAGGAGATCACGGAACTTGATCGACTGGTTGCAGTCGACGCAGGGCACCGGCGTCTCGCCGGAGACGTAGCTCTCGGCGAAGCGGTCGATCACGGCTTCCTTGAAGCGGCTCTCGTAGTCGAGCACGTAATGCGGGATGCCGATGCGGTCGGCGACCCGGCGGGCATCGTGGATGTCCTGGCCGGCGCAGCAGGCGCCGAGCCGGTGGGTGGCGGCACCGTGATCGTAGAGCTGCAAGGTGATGCCGACGACGTCGTACCCCTCGGCCTTCAGCAACGCGGCCGTGACCGAGGAATCGACCCCGCCCGACATGGCGACCACCACGCGGGTGTCGGCCGGCCGCGTGTCGAGATCGAGACTGTTCCGCATCGTGGTCGCGGTGGCGCCGCGCTCCTCACCCATCGGCCGGCGGTGGGCTGGCTCCCCGCGTCGCGACCGTCGTCCTTACTATAAGGAGCCGGGGGGGCGCCCGCCAGCGGCGCGGCGGCCCGTTTGCCACACGAGCCCGAAGGGAACCACCGCCGCCTCCCGGCAAATCTTGCCCCGGAGCGGCAAAGGCGGGCGGTCATCGGCCGGGTCCTGCTCGCCTGGAGTGATCTATAGATTTGATATTTATACACAATTTCCGTCTCGCAAGTGGCCCGGCGCTTGCACGGCAAGGCGGGACCACATCGAGAGGCCGCCGCCGTGCCGACCGTCAGCATCGAGCCGACCGCTTTCGCCGCCGCCACCCAGGCGGCCCACGCCGCCGCCCGGGCTGTGCGCGGGCCGTCCGACACCGGCACCGACTTCGCCCGCCTGGTCGACGACGCCCACGGCACCATGGCGGCGAGCCAGGACGCGCGGACGCGCCAGCGCGCCGCCGACACCGCAGCCGAGCCGCGGGCCGAGCGCACGCAGCGCCCCGCGGCCGACCAGGACGGCGCCGAGCGCCGCACGCGCCCACACACCGCCGGCCGCGCCCCCCGCTCCGGCGACGACCAGAAGGATTTCGGCCCGGCCGACCGCTCCGCCGCCGAGCCGGCGCCGTCCGGGGAGCGCAGCGACGCCGCCCCGGCCGGCGACGCGACCGTCCAGACCGACCCGGCCACGCCGAGCCCGGCCGACGACGCCACCGCCGACCAGGCGCCGCCGCCCGCCGGAGCCGACGGCGGAGCCGCTCCCGTCCCGGTCGCCGTCGCCACCGCGGTCCCGGTTGTCGACCCCATTGCCGCCGCCCCCGCGCCGGCCATTCCCACCGGCGATGCCACCGCCAGCCCGACCGCGCCGGTGGGCCCGGCCGCGCCGGTGGGGACGCCGGCAGCGGACGCCGGCAGTTCCACCCCGGCGGAGACCGGCGCAAGCGGCGCCGCGAACAGCCCCGCGGCCACCGGCACGCCGGCCGCGGCCGGCGACCCCGACGGCGCGGCGAGCGACACCGCCAAGGCCGGCGCACCGGCCCATGCCCCCGGCGTCGCCGCCAAGCTGGCCGCCCCGGGCACCGGCCTCACCGACTCGACCGGCACCCCCGCATCGACCACCGGCCCCTCCGGCGAGGCCGCGACCTCGGCCCCCACCACCGGCGCCGACGGGGCGGCCGGCCGCCCGGCGACGGCGCCCCATGCGGCCGCTCCGGCCTTCGCCAAGGAGACCACCACCGGCAGCGCAGCCGAGCGGCGCAGCGGCAGCGACGCCGCCCCCGCGACCGGCACGCCGAATGTCCCTGCCGGCCAGGCTGGCGCCGCAACCGGCCCCAGCGCCCCGGCGGCCGGACTGGCGCCCGGAATCGGCCGCGCCGAGGGCCTGACCCTGACGGGTGCCGGACCGGCGGCCGCCACCGCCGGGGCCGCCGGCCGCGGCGAGGCGAGCACCGCCGTGCCGCTGTCCGGTGTTCCGGTCGAGATCGCCGCCCAGGCACGGGCCGGCAAGCAGCGCTTCGAGATCCGGCTCGATCCGCCGGAGCTCGGCCGCATCCATGTCCAGCTCGACGTCGATCCCAGCGGCAATGTGGTGTCGCACCTCACCGCCGACCGCCAGGACACCCTCGACCTGCTGCGCCGCGACGCCGGCCAGCTCCAGCGCGCCCTTCAGGACGCCGGCCTCAACGCCGACCAGAGCGCCATGCAGTTCTCGCTGCGCGACCAGGGCAGCGGGGCCGGCCAGTACCGGGACGAGAGCGGCGGACCGCGATCCCCGCGCACGGCCCTCGGCGACACGGCCGACCAGGGCGTGGTCGAGGTGACCGCAACCTACGGACGGATGATGGGCCGCAACCGCGGCGTCGACATCCGGGTGTAACGGCGTAACCGAACCAGAAGGCGCTCAGCCATGTCGACCCCGATCCTGTCCGGAACCCAGTCCAACGTGCGGGCCGCCAACACGTCGGGGACGCTGGGGACGTCGGCGACCGCCGCCTCGAACGGGGCCTACTCGGCCAGCGGCAAGACCATCGCCGAGAACTTCCAGACCTTCCTGCAAATGCTGACGACGCAGTTGCAGAACCAGAGCCCGCTCGACCCCCTGGACACCAACCAGTTCACCGCCCAGCTGGTCCAGTTCACCCAGGTCGAGCAGATGCTCAAGTCGAACCAGCAGCTCGAGACGCTGGTCAATCTCCAGAAGACCGTCCAGGGCTCCCAGGCGCTGAACTATGTGGGCGCCACCGTGACGGTCGACGGCTCGACCGCGACGCTCGACGCGAGCGGGGCCAAGTGGCGCTTCGCCGTCAACAAGCCGGCAAGCGCCACCGTCACCATCACCAACACGGCGGGCCAGACGGTCTATTCCGGCACCTTCACCATGCAGGCGGGCGAGCAGCAGTTCACCTGGGACGGCAAGGGCAAGGACGGCACCGTCTGGCCGCCCGGCCAGTACAAGCTGTCGGTCACCGCCACCGACGCCTCGGGCCAGACCGTGGCGGTCTCGACCGAGGTCGAGGGCGTGGTCGACACCGTCGACCTCACCAAGCAGCCGCCCGTCCTGTCGATCGGCAATCTCGACTTCACCATGGACATGATCAAGCGCGTGTCCAAGGCGAAGTCGTCGTGAGGCGGCGACCCGCACCCGCCGGCGGCGCCTCCGGCCCGCCCCGGCCGTGGCCCATCGAGGAGCCCGTCGCGTCGTCATAGCCCGCCCGCACTATGCTGGTCGGAGGCCCGCCCGCCCCCCGCCGCGGTTCCCCGGCACACCCCGCATCATATTGACGACAAACAGTTTGCCGCCGTTGTCCGGGCACCCCGACGAGAGTTTTCCGCGGGGTTCGCTCGACAGCGATGTTTCCCCTTTTTTTACGGGTGCTTAGCCAAATTTTAAGTCGCCGCCTCTATGGTGGCGAGGTGTTGTTCAGTTCCTGTAGCGTGAGTTCGTCCATGACCGAACCCCACCGCCCGAGGGTGAAATACGTCATCGGGCCGGACGGCAGCCCCTTGACCATCGCCGACCTCCCTGCACCGGGCACCAAGCGCTGGGTGATCCGCCGCAAGGCCGAGGTCGTCGCCGCCGTCCGTGGCGGGTTGCTCTCCCTCGAAGAAGCGTGCAGCCGGTATACCCTGACGGTCGAAGAGTTCCTGGCCTGGCAGTATTCCATCGATCGCCACGGCCTGGCCGGCCTGCGCACCACGAGGTTGCAGCAGTATCGGCAGTGAGGCCGGCACGGCACCACCCTCCCGCGAAATTTTTCCGGGGACGTGGAACCGAACCGTGCTGGTCACGTTGAATGGTTGTCGGGCCGATATCCCCCAGCCCCCCCATCAGCCCGACGAGCGCCGCCCGGATGTGTCACCCATCGGGCCGGCAAGAGGCCGCCTCCCCTGGCGGCCTTTTTCTTTTCGGGGGCCACGCCTCTTTTCGAGGGTCCCGCGGCGCCGTCCCGGCGAGCACGGAACGCGCCGACACCGAGCGCGCCGACACCGGGCGCGCCGACACCGCGCCGCCGACGCCGCGCCGCCGACGCCGCGCCGCCGACGCCGCGCCGCCGACGCCGGCTCTCGTTCCCTCTCGCCACCCCGCCCCCCTCTCCTTCCCTCCCGTGCCGCCCACCCGCGCCGGCCGTCGACCCCGGCCGGCTCCCGCACTGGGCGAGGCGCGACGGCCACGCCACCGGGAAAATTGCAGAAGCCCGGGCCGGTTAACCCGATCGTTAACCATTTCGAAACCATGAACCCGGCAAAACTTGCCGGGTCGGGCGAGTTTCGCCCGGCGGAATAACAGCTTGGAAGTCCCCCCGGTCCAGGGTCGACCCGTGCAAGGTCTGGTCACATTCGTAAAGACGCTCGGACCCGCCCGCCTCGCCGCGATGGGCGCGGTAACGGCTGCGATGATCGGCTTCTTCGCGTTCCTGATCCTGCGGGTGACCGCCCCGGTGATGACGCCGCTGTTCACCGACCTCTCGCTCGAAGACTCGGCCGCCATCATCAAAGACCTCGAGCGCCAGAGCATCCCCTACGAGCTGAAGAACGACGGCGCCGTCATCCTGGTGCCGCGCGAGCGGGTCGGCCGCCTGCGCATGAAGCTCGCCGAGGGCGGCCTGCCCAAGGGCGGCGGCATGGGCTACGAGCTGTTCGACAAGTCCGACGCCCTCGGCACCACGAGCTTCGTCCAGAACATCAACCATCTGCGCGCCCTGGAGGGCGAGCTGTCGCGCACCATCCGGTCGATCGACCGGGTGCAGGCGGCACGCGTCCACCTGGTGCTGCCCGAGCGGCCGCTGTTCTCGCGCGACAAGCTGGAGCCCTCCGCCTCCATCGCCCTCAAGGTGCGCGGCCAGCTCGAAGCCCAGCAGGTGCGGGCGATCCGCCACCTGGTCGCCTCCGCGGTCAACGGCCTCAAGCCGGAGCGCGTGTCGATCGTCGACGAGAGCGGCCGCCTGCTCGCCGACGGCGCCAATGCCGACCCCTACGGCACCGGCGCGGCCGGCGACGAGCGCAAGCTCGCCTACGAGCGCAACCTGCGCGACCAGGTCGAGTCGATCATCTCCTCGGTGGTCGGCCCCGGCCGCGCCCGGGTGCAGCTCACCGCCGACTTCGACTTCAACCGGGTGACCCAGACGCAGGACCGCTTCGACCCCGAAGGCCGCGTGCTGCGGTCGAGCCAGACCCGCGAGGAGATGTCGACCACCGCCGACCCGCAGGGCCAGGTGAGCGTCGCCACCGAGCTGCCCGGCGCCCAGGCCCAGCAGGGACAGGGCCCCCGCGACCAGAGCAAGAAGACCGAGGAGATCAACAACTACGAGATCACCCGCATCACCGAGACCAAGGTGATCGAGGGCGGCCGGGTCAACCGGATCTCGGTCGCCGTGCTGGTCGACGGCCTCTACGGACGCAACGAGAAGGGCGAGCTGACCTATCAGGAGCGCACCAAGGAGGAGCTCGACCGCATCGCCGCCCTGGTGCGCTCGGCGATCGGCTTCGACCAGCGGCGCGGCGACCAGGTCGAGGTGATCAACCTGCGCTTCGCCGAGACCCCGGGCATCACCGTCTCGGAGCCGGCCGGCCTGATGGGCATGCTGCAATTCACCAAGGACGACCTCATGCGCGGCATCGAGCTGGCCGTGATGCTGGTGCTCACCCTGGTGGTGCTCCTGTTCGTGGTCCGCCCGCTGGTTCGCCGCATCATCACGCCGGAGCATCTCGCCGCCCTCACCGGCGCCACGCCCGCGGTGGCCGGGGCGGCTCTGCCGGCCGGCGCCATCCCGCCCGGCATCCCGACCAGCGAGGAGGAAGCCACCGCCGCCCCGAGCCAGACCGCCCGGATGATCGAGTTCGCCCAGGTGCAGGGCACCGTCCACGCCCAGTCGATCCAGAAGGTCGGCGAGCTCGTCGAGCGCAACCCGCAGGAGACGGTGTCGATCCTGCGGCAGTGGCTCAACGAGACCTGATCGCGGGCCCGAGATCATGAGCAGCAGACCCAACAACGACATCGAGAACGTGGTGGCCACCCTGGCGGCGCGCCAGAGCGGCGCACCGAGCCGGAAGATCAGCGGCCCGCAGCGCGCCGCCGTGCTGCTGCTCGCGCTCGGCGACCAGTACGGTTCCAAGATCTGGCAGCTCCTCGACGACGACGAGCTGCGCCAGCTCTCCATCGTGATGTCGACCCTCGGCACCGTGCCGGCCGAGGAGGTCGAGGGGCTGATGCTGGAGTTCGTGTCGCGGCTGTCGGCGTCGGGCGCCCTGATGGGCACCTACGACGCCACCGAACGGCTGTTGCAGCAGTATCTGCCGCCCGAGCGTGTCAGCGGCATCATGGACGAGATCCGCGGACCGGCCGGCCGCAACATGTGGGAGAAGCTCTCCAACGTCCAGGAGGAGATGCTCGCCAACTATCTCAAGAACGAGTACCCGCAGACCGTCGCGGTGGTGCTGTCCAAGCTGCGCCCCGAGCAGTCCGCCAAGGTGCTCGGCATCCTGCCCGAGGATGTCGGGATGGACGTCGTCAACCGCATGCTGCGGATGGAGGCGGTGCAGAAGGAGGTCATCGAGCGGATCGAGCAGACGCTGCGCACCGAGTTCATGTCGAGCCTGTCGCAGACCCGCCGCCGCGACGCCCACGAGCTGATGGCCGAGGTGTTCAACAACTTCGACCGGCAGACCGAGACGCGCTTCATGACGGCGCTGGAGGAGTCGAACCGCGAGAGCGCCGAGCGCATCAAGAGCCTGATGTTCACCTTCGACGACCTGGTCAAGCTCGACAACGCCTCGGCCCAGACGCTGATGCGCCACATCGACAAGGACAAGCTGGCGATCGCCCTCAAGGGCGCCTCCGAGCCGGTGCGGCTGTTCTTCATGCAGAACATGTCGTCGCGCGCCGCCAAGATGCTGCAAGACGACATGCAGGCGCTCGGCCCGGTGCGGCTGCGCGAGGTCGACGAGGCGCAGGCGCTGCTCGTCAACCTGGCCAAGGATCTCGCCGGCAAGGGCGAGATCATGATCACCAAGAACCGGACCGACGAAGAGCTGGTGTACTGAGGCGGGCATGAGCGCACCGGCAAAATTCCTCTTCGATCTCGACTTCGCCGCCCCGGTGAAGCCGAAGGCGGAGCCGACCATCTCGCCGGCCGAGCACGAGGCGGCGATCGCGGCGGCCGAGCAGCGCGGCTACCAGAAGGGGCTCGTCGCCGCCGAGGCGCAGGCGCGCACCCAGGCCGAGCGGCAAACCGCGGCCGCCTTCGACCGGATCGCCGCCGCGCTCGGCATCGTGGCGGCGCAGATTCCGGCTCTCACGGCGAGGATCGAGGCCGACGCGGCCGAGCTCGGCGCCGCGGTCGCGCGCAAGCTCGCTCCGGCGCTGATCGCGGCCGAGCCGTTCGGCGAGGTCGGCGGCCTGGTGTCGTCGTGCCTGCGCGAGCTGCTCGGCGCCCCCCATGTCGTCGTGCGGGTGCACGAGGCGCTGTACGACGTGGCGCGCGAGAAGCTCGGCGAGATGGCGCGCGGGCGCGGCTTCGACGGACGCCTGGTGGTGCTCGGCGAGGCCGAGATCGCGCCCGGCGACTGCCGGATCGAATGGGCCGACGGCGGCCTGATACGGGATCGCGCCGCCATCGAGGCGGCGATCGACGAGGCGGTGGGGCGCTACATCGCGGCCCGGCGCGGCGCGGCCTGAGCGGCGAGGACGGAGCGGCGAGGACGGAGCTATGGCAGACGAATCGAAGGTCCCGTTCCCCAATCTCGACAGCGACCAGAGCGTCGTCGAGCAGGACGTGGCGATCGCCGAGCCGGAGACCGCGACCCACTCGGCCGCCGATCTCGAAGCGGTGTTCGACGTGCCGGTGCAGGTGTCGGCCGTGCTGGGGCGCGCCCGCATGGAGGTCGGCGAGCTGCTCAAGCTCGGTCCCGGCGCCGTGCTGGAGCTCGACCGCCGGGTCGGCGAGGCGATCGATATCTACGTCAACAACCGGCTGGTGGCGCGCGGCGAGGTCGTGCTGGTCGAGGACAAGCTCGGGGTGACCATGACCGAGATCATCAAGGCGGACCGAAGCTGATGATGCCCGCCCGCCACCCCTGCCCGCTCTCTTCCGTTTCGGCGCCCGCCTGCGCGCGCCCCGCAGCCTCGGAGTGACACACCATGCGCCTCCTGATCGTCGGAACCCTGAAGGGTCAGCTCACGGTGGCGACCAAGATCGCCATGGACAAGGGCGCCAGCGTCACCCACGCGGAGAGCACCGATCAGGCGATGGCGGTGCTGCGCTCCGGCCGCGGCGCCGACCTGATGATGGTCGATGTCGCTCTCGACATCCGCGAGCTGGTGCTGCGGCTGGAGGCCGAGCACATCCACGTCCCGATCGTCGCCTGCGGCACCGGCAACGATGCGCGCGCCGCGGTGGCGGCGATCCACGCCGGCGCCAAGGAGTACATCCCGCTACCGCCCGATCCGGAGATGATCGCCGCGGTGCTGGCGGCGGTCGCCGACGACTCGCGCGAGCTGGTCTATCGCGACCAGGCGACCGCCAACGTCGTCAAGCTCGCCCAGCAGATCGCGCCCTCCGACGCCTCGGTGCTGATCACCGGCGAGTCGGGCACCGGCAAGGAGGTGCTGGCCCGCTACGTCCACGCCCGCTCCAGCCGGTCGCGCGGGCCGTTCATCTCGGTCAACTGCGCCGCGATTCCGGACCAGCTTCTCGAGTCCGAGCTGTTCGGCCACGAGAAGGGCGCCTTCACGGGCGCGGTGGCGCGCCGCATCGGCAAGTTCGAGGAGGCGAACGGCGGCACCCTGCTGCTCGACGAGATCTCCGAGATGGAGGTGCGGCTCCAGGCCAAGCTGCTGCGCGCCTTGCAGGAGCGGGTGATCGATCGGGTCGGCGGCACGCGCCCGGTGCCGGTCGACATCCGCGTCCTCGCCACCTCCAACCGCAACCTCGCCGAGGCGGTGCGCGACGGCACGTTCCGCGAGGACCTACTGTTCCGCCTCAACGTCGTCAACCTGAAGATCCCGCCGCTGCGCGAGCGGCCCGGCGACATCATCGAGCTGGCCCAGCACTTCGTGCGCAAATACGCCCAGGCCAACGGCGTGCCGGTGCGGCCCCTGTCGGCGGAGGCCAAGCATCAGCTCACCGTCAACCGCTGGCCCGGCAATGTGCGCGAGCTGGAGAACACCCTGCACCGCGCGGTGCTGCTGGCGACCGGCGACGAGATCGGCCCCGAGGCGATCCTGTCGCCGGACGGCGAGCGGCTCGACCGCTCGCGTCCGCCCGCCGTCGCCCATGCGGCGCTCGCCGCCGAAGCGGTGACGCGAGCGCTGGTCGGCCGCACCGTCGCGGACGTGGAGCGCGACCTGATCCTGGAAACCCTGAAGCACTGCCTGGGCAACCGCACCCACGCGGCCAACATTCTCGGCATCTCGATCCGGACGCTGCGCAACAAGCTCAACGAGTACGCGGCCGAGGGTGTGCCGGTGCCCGCGCCGCACGGCGGCGACGCCCGCATGGCCGGCTAGAGCGGCATCCATGCACCCCCGATCTCGCCGCGACTCAATCCTGCCTCACTGCTCGGCTCCGCTCCAGGCTGGGGCGATTCGTCCGGCGTCCCCCGCCCTTCCGCCATCATGTCGTGACAGGAGCCGGACCCGATGAGGACCGCCGTGCAGAGCAGGCTGCGCCCGCGCCCCGTCCGTTTCCGCGGCCGGTCCTACATGGCGTTCGCGCTCGCCCCCGAGCTGCCGGTGTCCGACTGGCTCGCCGACATCGACGGCACCATCGGCCGCTCGGCCGGGTTCTTCGCCGGCCGGCCGGCGGTGCTCGATCTCGCCGGGCTGACGCTGGCGCCCGCCGAGGTCGCGGCGCTGATCCGCGAGCTGGAGGGGCGCGGCATCCGCATCATGGGGCTGGAGGGTGCGGAGGCTGCCGCCTACGGGCCGGACCTGCCGCCGGTGCTGACCAGCGGCCGGGTGCTGACCGCCGTCGACACCGCGCCGGAGCCCGCCAATGCACCGCCGGACGCCACGCCGCCGAGCGCCACGCCGGCAGCCCGCGCGGCCCCGCAGCCGGCGGCGGCTCCCTCGGCCGGCTCGCTGATGATCGACACGCCGGTCCGCTCCGGCCAGACCGTCTACCATCCGCACGGCGACATCATCGTGCTCGGCGCGGTGTCGTCGGGCGCCGAGGTGGTGGCGGGCGGCTCCATCCATGTCTACGGCGCCCTGCGCGGCCGCGCCCTCGCGGGCGCCGGCGGCGACCGCCGCGCCCGCATCTTCTGCCGCCGCATCGAGGCCGAGCTCCTCGCCATCAGCGGCTACTACCGGACCGTCGACGATCTCGACGTCGCGCTACGCCACCGGCCGATCCAGGCGTGGCTCGACGGCGACACCATGCTGATTGCTGCACTCGACTGAGGCAGGGAGGAGGAACCAGACAATGGCCAACGTGGTCGTGGTGACATCGGGAAAAGGCGGGGTCGGCAAGACCACCACCACCGCCGCGTTGGGGACGGCGCTCGCCCAGTCCGGACAGACGGTGGCGGTGGTCGACTTCGACGTCGGCCTGCGCAATCTCGATCTCGTCATGGGCGCCGAGCGGCGGGTGGTGTTCGATCTGATCAACGTGGTGCAAGGCGCCGCCAAGCTCCAGCAGGCGCTGATCCGCGACAAGCGGATCGAGACGCTGTGGCTGCTGCCGGCCTCGCAGACCCGTGACAAGGAGGCACTGACCGACGAGGGCGTCGCCCGCGTCATCGACGAGCTGCGCCAGCGCTTCGACTGGGTGCTGTGCGACAGCCCGGCCGGCATCGAGCGCGGCGCCCAGCTCGCCATGCGGCACGCCGACGCCGCCGTCATCGTCACCAATCCGGAGGTGTCGTCGGTGCGCGACTCCGACCGCATCATCGGCCTGCTCGATGCCCGCACCGAGCGCGCCGAGCGCGGCGAGCGCATCGCCAAGCACATCCTGGTGACGCGCTTCGATCCGTCGCGCGCCGCCAAGGGCGAGATGCTCGGCATCGCCGACATCGTCGAGATCCTGTCGCTGCCGCTGCTCGGCATCATCCCGGAGAGCCAGGAGGTGCTGCGCGCCTCCAATCTCGGCACCCCGGTGGTGCTCAGCAACCCGACCAGCGCCCCGGCGCGGGCCTACATGGAGGCAGCCCGGCGACTGGAGGGCGAGGACCTCGACATCACGGTGCCGACCGACAAGCGCAGCCTGTTCACCAAGCTGTTCGGACGGAGAGCAGCATGATCTGGTCGTGGTTCAAGCGCCGCAATTCCGCGCCGGTCGCGCGGGAGCGGTTGCAGATCCTCCTGGCCCACGAGCGCTCCACGCTCGGCCGCACCAATCTGATCGCGGTGCTCCAGGACGAGATCCTGGCGGTGATCTCCCGGCACGTTTTCGTCGATCCCGACAGCGTGCAGGTGAAGATGGACCGCGGCGCCACCATGTCGACCCTGGAGATCGAGATCGAGATCCCCAACATGGTCGGTGGCCCGCCGCTGGCGATGACCTACTGAGGCGACACCGGACGTGCCGATCCGCCGACGCGCGGCGGCTGCGGCCGGCACCCATCGGCATGGCCGGGCTCGTCCCGGCCATGCTCGTCTCCGTCACCCGAGATCCACGTTCCGGGGCGCCGCAACGCCGCGAACCCGGAACCCAGCGGCAGATTTCGAGCTCCCGGATTCGGCTTCACCATGCACATCCGTCCCGCCACGCCCGACGATCACGACGCCCTGTGGGGCATTCTCGAACCCGTGATCCGTGCCGGCGAGACCTACCCGCTGCCGCGCGACATGACGCGCGAGGACGCCCTCGCCTACTGGCTGTCGCCGGCCCACGAGGTGCATGTCGCAGTCTATCGGGACGACGAGCGCAAGACCGCCCGGCGCAAGTCCGATGGGCGCAAGTCCGACGGCCCCAGGACCGAGAGCCGCGAGGCGGTGGTCGGCACCTATTACCTGAAGGCCAACACGGCCGGCGGCGGCGACCACGTGGCGAACTGCGGCTACATGGTCGCGCCGGCCGCGGCCGGCCGCGGCGTCGCCCAGGCGATGTGCGCGGACTCGCTCGCCCGCGCCAGGGCGCGCGGCTTCCGCGCCATGCAGTTCAACTTCGTGATCAGCTCGAACGTCCGCGCTGTGCGGCTGTGGCAGCACATGGGCTTCGAGATCGTCGGCCGCCTGCCCGGCGCCTTCCGGCATCCGACGCTCGGCTTCGTCGACGCCCTGGTCATGGTCCGGGAGCTGTGAGGGCGCCGTTCCCGATACGATGTAGGCGATCGCCGTCGCCGCGTGACGTGCGGCGCGAACCGCTCGTGAATCTCTTTGCGCCGCGGCGCGGCACGCTGTAGGTGTTCCGGGCTCGTTCGCAACGCACGACCTCCCGATGAACATCCTCTCGATACAATCCCACGTCGTCTACGGCCATGTCGGCAACGCCTCGGCCGTGTTCCCGCTCCAGCGGCTCGGCTGCGAGGTGTGGCCGATCCACACGGTGCAGTTCTCCAACCACACCGGCTACGGCGCCTGGAAGGGCCGCGTCTTCGACGGCGGCATGATCGGCGAGGTGCTGGAGGGCGTCGCCGAGCGCGGCGCGCTCGGCCGCTGCGACGGCGTGCTGTCCGGCTACATGGGCGGCGCCGACATCGGCGAGGCGATCCTGGACGCGGTCGGCAAGGTGCGGGCCGCCAACCCGGCGGCGCGCTACTGCTGCGACCCGGTGATCGGCGATGTCGGCCGCGGCGTCTTCGTGCGGCCGGGCATTCCGGAGTTCATGCGCGCGCGCGCCGTGCCGGCCGCCGACGTCATCACCCCCAACCAATTCGAGCTCGAATATCTCGCCGAACGCACCACCGGCACGCTCGCCGATGCGCGCCGCGCCGTCGAGATCGTGCACCTGCTCGGGCCGAAGGTGATCCTCGTCACCTCGCTGCACACCGACGAGACGCCGGCCGACGCCATCGATCTCCTCGCCTCCGGCCCGGACGGCTGCTTTCGGCTGCGCACCCCCAAGCTCGATCTCTCGATCAACGGGGCGGGAGACGCCATCGCGGCGCTGTTCTTCTTCCATTTCCTGTCGACCGGCTCGACCGCGACCGCGCTGTCGCGCTCGGCGTCGTCGATCTTCGGCGTCCTCCAGCGCACCGTCGCGGCCGGCTCGCGCGAGATCCTGACCGTCGCGGCCCAGGACGAGTTCGTCTCGCCGTCGCGCGTCTTCGCGGCGGAGGCCGTGTAGACCGACCTCACTCATCCGCGCCGCTGCCGGCGCCGCCCGCGCCGGGTGGCGTCGTCGTGCGCCACATATCTCGGTGATACATGATCCGCCTCGACGGCATCAGCAAGCAGAACGGCCATCAGATCCTCTTCATCGAGGCGTCGGCGGCACTCCAGCGCGGCGAGAAGGTCGGCCTGGTCGGTCCCAACGGGGCCGGCAAGTCGACGCTGTTCCGCATGATCACCGGCGAGGAGCCGCCCGACGAAGGCCAGATCGTGGTCGATCGCGGCGTCACCATCGGCTACTTCAGCCAGGACGTCGGCGAGATGGCGGGCCGCAGCGCGGTCGCCGAGGTGATGGACGGCGCCGGTCCGGTGAGCGAGGTGGCGGCCGAGCTGCGTGCCCTCGAAGCCGCCATGGCGGACCCCGACCGCGCCGACGAGATGGACGACATCATCGTCCGCTACGGCGAAGTGCAGCACCGCTTCGAGGAGCTGGACGGCTACGCCCTCGATGGCCGCGCCCGCGAGGTGCTGGCCGGACTCGGCTTCTCCGACGCGATGATGGACGGCGATGTCGGCAAGCTGTCGGGCGGCTGGAAGATGCGCGTGGCGCTCGCCCGCATCCTGCTGATGCGGCCCGACGCCATGCTGCTCGACGAGCCGTCCAACCACCTCGATCTCGAAAGCCTGATCTGGCTGGAGCAGTTCCTTCAGGGTTACGACGGCGCCCTGATGATGACGTCGCACGATCGCGAGTTCATGAACCGCATCGTCCGCAAGGTGATCGAGATCGACGGCGGTACGCTCACCACCTACACGGGCGATTACGAGTTCTACGAGCAGCAGCGCGCCCAGAACGAGAAGCAGCAGCAGGCGCAGTTCGAGCGCCAGCAGGCCATGCTGGCCAAGGAGATCAAGTTCATCGAGCGGTTCAAGGCGCGCGCCTCGCACGCCGCGCAGGTGCAGAGCCGGGTCAAGAAGCTGGAGAAGATCGACCGCGTGGAGCCGCCGCGCCGGCGCCAGAGCGTGCTGTTCGAGTTTCCGCCGGCGCCGCGATCGGGCGAGGACGTGGTCAGCCTCAAGAGCGTCCACAAGAGCTACGGCAGCCGCCGCATCTACGAGGGGCTCGACTTCCAGGTGCGGCGGCGCGAGCGCTGGTGCGTGCTCGGCGTCAACGGCGCCGGCAAGTCGACGCTGCTCAAGCTGGTGGCCGGCGCGACCGAGCCGGACGACGGCAGCGTGACGGTCGGCGGCAGCGTCAAGATGGGCTACTTCGCCCAGCACGCCATGGATCTGCTCGACGGCGAGCGCACCGTGTTCGAGACGCTGGAGGAGGCGTTCCCCGAGGCCGGTCAGGGCTCGCTGCGCACGCTCGCCGGCTGCTTCGGCTTCTCGGGCGACGACGTGGAGAAGCGGTGCCGGGTGCTCTCCGGCGGCGAGAAGGCGCGCCTGGTGATGGCGCTGATGCTGTACGATCCGCCGAATTTCCTGGTGCTGGACGAGCCGACCAACCATCTCGACATGGCCACCAAGGAGATGCTGGTGGCGGCGCTGGCGCAGTACGAGGGCAGCATGCTGTTCGTGTCGCACGACCGGCGCTTTCTGGCGGCGCTGTCCAACCGGGTGCTGGAGCTGACGCCGGAGGGCGTCCACCGCTACGGCGGCGGCTATACCGAATATGTGGCGCGCACCGGCCACGAGGCGCCGGGCCTGCGGAGCTGAGCGGCGCCACCGAGCCGACGCGGCGACGGGACGAGGAACGCGGATGGACGAGCTTCCGGTGCTTGCGGTCGATCGGCTCGATCTCGTGCTGGAGCCGCATGCCTGGACCTTCGCGGCGGTGCGCCGACGCGATATCGCGGCGTATTTCGAGGCCGAGCGGCGGCGCCTGCCGCAGCTGTGGAACGGCCGCGTGCTGCTGATGCATCGCCACGCGCTCGCCGGTGGCGTGCTGCGGGCGGCGCTGTTCGAGACCGATTTCGCCAGCTTCCTGGCGTGGCGCGACTGGGGCTGTCCCGATCGCTCGGTGGTCAACGCCTTCGCCATGGGGGCGCTACGCGGCAGCGACGGCGCCTTCCTGCTCGGCGAGATGGCGGCCGGCACCGCCAATGCCGGCAGAGTCTACTTCCCGTGCGGCACGCCCGACCCGAGCGACGTGCGCGACGGCATCGTCGATTTCGCCGGCAGCGTCGCCCGCGAGGTCGCCGAGGAGACCGGGCTGACGCCGGACGACTATACGGCCGGCCCATGGGCGATGGTGCCGGCGGGGCCGCGGCTGGCGCTGATCCGGGTGCTGCAAGCGGCGGTGCCGGCCGCCGTGCTGGCCGAGCGTATCGCGGCGCATCTCGCCGGCCAGGCCCGGCCGGAGCTTTCCGGCGTCCGGGTCGTTCGCGCCCTGGCGGATCTCGACGAGCCCGATCTCGGCGGCGCGGTACCGGACTTCGTTCGCGCCTACCTCCGCCACGTCCTGGCGGCCGAACAGGACGGGGCGCCTCCCGCGGCGGCGCAGCGGCGCGGCTAAAGGCACGACCCGTGCGCGTCGGCGCGGCCGACCGCCTTGCCCTCGCGGGCCCGCTACGCTAAAACGAGCCCCGTTGCGTCTCCGGTCAATGCCGTGTCAACGATTCGTCGGCTACCGTGACGGGCAACCAGGGATTTGGGCATGTCGCCGCGCCGTGATCATCGCGCGTTTGTCGGAGGGGCCGCCACGGCTCCGTCCGCGGCTGCCCTGCTGTCCGGCCTGATCCTCCTCCTTAGCTGCCCCTGAGGGCCGGCAGGGCGCATCGCGCCTGGGCGCTCAGGGGGTCGCGAGACGGAACCCTGGACGCGCCCGTGACGCGGCGCACGCATTTCGAGAAGGATCATCGCCATGACCACGTCCTCGCACTCCGAGAAGGACCGCGTCGTCATCTTCGACACCACCTTGCGCGACGGCGAGCAATCGCCCGGCGCCACCATGACGCACGAGGAGAAGCTGGAGGTCGCCGAGACGCTCGACCAGATGGGTGTCGACATCATCGAGGCCGGCTTCCCGATCGCCTCCGAGGGTGATTTCGCCGCCGTCCACGAGATCGCCCAGCGCACCAAGAACGCCGTGGTGTGCGGGCTCGCCCGCGCCGCCTTCAAGGACATCGACCGCTGCGCCGAGGCGATCAAGCCGGCCAAGCGCGGCCGCATCCACACCTTCATCTCCACCTCGCCGGTGCACATGAAGTGGAAGCTCCAGATGGAGCCCGACAAGGTCTACGAGGCGGTGGTCGCCCAGGTGACGCGCGCCCGCAACTACACCGACGATGTCGAGTGGTCGTGCGAGGACGGCACCCGCACCGAGCACGACTTCCTGTGCCGCTGCGTCGAGGCCGCCATCAAGGCCGGCGCCACCACCATCAACATTCCGGACACCGTCGGCTACACCACGCCGGACGAGTATTTCGCGCTGTTCCAGATGGTGCGCGAGCGGGTGCCGAACGCCGACCAGGCGCGCTTCTCGGTGCACTGCCACGACGATCTCGGCATGGCGGTGGCCAACTCGCTGGCCGGCGTGCGCGGCGGCGCGCGCCAGATCGAATGCACCATCAACGGCATCGGCGAGCGCGCCGGCAACGCCGCCCTGGAGGAGGTGGTGATGGCCATGAAGGTGCGCAGCGACGTGCTGCCGTTCTGGACCGGCATCGACGCCACCCGCCTCACCCGCGCCTCCAAGCTGGTGTCGGCCGCCACCTCGTTCCCGGTGCAGTACAACAAGGCGATCGTCGGCCGGAACGCCTTCGCGCACGAGTCCGGCATCCACCAGGACGGGATGCTCAAGCACACCCAGACCTACGAGATCATGACGCCCGAGAGCGTCGGCGTGAAGCAGACCTCGCTCGTCATGGGCAAGCACTCCGGCCGCCACGCCTTCATGCACAAGCTCCAGGAGCTCGGCTACGAGCTGGCCGCCAACCAGCTGGAAGACGCCTTCATCCGCTTCAAGGCGCTGGCCGACCGCAAGAAGCACGTCTACGACGAGGACATCGAGGCGCTGGTGGACGAGGAGATCGCCACCGCCCAGGACCGCATCAAGCTGCTGTCGCTGTCGGTGATCGCCGGCACTCGTGGGCCGCAGCGCGCCACCATGAAGCTGGTCATCGACGGCCGCACCGTCATCGAGGAGTGCGAGGGCAACGGCCCGGTGGACGCGGTGTTCAACTGCGTCAAGGCGCTCGTGCCGCACGACGCGAACCTCGAGCTGTATCAGGTGCACGCCGTCACCGAGGGCACCGACGCCCAGGCCGAGGTGTCGGTGCGGCTCTCCGAGAACGAGAAGACCGTCACCGCCAAGGGCGCCGATCCCGACACGCTGGTCGCCTCCGCCAAGGCGTATCTCGGCGCGCTGAACAAGCTGATGATCAAGCGCCAGCGCAGCAAGCCCGAGGCCATGGTGGTCGGGCCGTAGAGCATCGTCCGGCGGGGCGGGACCCGCTTCGCCGTGACATCGCGACGTCGAGAAAACGACGCCGAGAATGCGACGCCGAAGAAGCGACGCCGCGAATGGGATCATGTGATCCTGTCTTCGGGTGATCAGTGCGCGTCATTCCGGAGCGCCGCGCAGCGGCGAGCCCGGAATCCAGCGGCAAACCCGGAACTCTCGGCTGGATTCCGGACAGCCGCTTCGCGGCTTCCGGAATGACACCGAATGGGCTGCGTCGCCGGGTCGCGCCGGCGAAGACGGCGCGGGGCCGCCCGCCCCGGCGCCGCGCTCCGGTCAGTTCGCGCCGGCGGCCTTCTTGACGAAGCGGCCGTCGAAGGTGCGACCGAGATCGATCTTGGCGTCCTTCATCTCCTCGTCGAAGCGCACCAGCATGTCGAGGGCGTTCTTCATGCCGGCCTCGGGGATCACGCCGGTGGCCGAGTACATCGGCTTCGACGCCACGAAAGCCGCCATGTAGAGGTTGCGGTCGCCGAGATGGTATTCGGGCGGGACCACATCGGCGACCTGCTCGGGCGTCGCGGTCTGGAGCCACTTCAGCGTCTTGTAGAAGGCGTTGACGATGCGCTGGGTGGTCTCGGGATTCTTCTCGATGAAGTCGGCCTTGAGATAGACCACCGCGGCCGGGTTGTTGCCACCGAGCAGCCGCTCGTTGTCGGCCTCGGTGCGGCTGTCGGCCATCACCACGACGTCGCCGTCCTGCACCAGCTTGGTGATGACCGGATCGAGATTGGAGATCGCCTCGATCTCGCCCTTCTTCATGGCGGCGACCGCCGACATGCCGGCCCCGATGCCGATGATCGACACGTCGGTCGGCTTCAGCCCGTCCTTGGCGATCAGCGCGTTGACGAAGAAGTTGGTGGACGATCCCGGCGCCGTGACGCCGACCTTCATGCCCTTCAGGTCCTTGAACGACTTGACCTGCGCGGCCTTGTCCTTGCGCACCGCCAGCACGATGCCGGGGAAGCGGCCGAGCTCGGTGACGGCGCGGATCTCCTGGCCCTTGGCCTGCATCCTTATGGTGTGCTCGTAGGCGCCGGTGACCACGTCGGCGGAGCCGCCGATGAGCGACTGGAGCGACTTGGCGCCACCGCCGAAGTCCGTCACGGTGACGTCGAGCCCCTGCTCCTTGAAGTAGCCGAGCCGTTCGGCCAGCGTCAGCGGCAGGTAGTAGAAGAGATTCTTGCCGCCGACGCCGAGCACCAGCTTCGGCTTCTCGGGCGCCGGCGCAGTCTGGGCGGCGGCCGGCGCGATGGCGCCGGTGAGGGTGGCGACGGCCGTCGCGACGGCGACGGCCAGGGTGGTGAGCTTCATACAAAGTCCTCCCGTGAACGCTCGGCGGGCGCGTGGGTCTGGGGGACCCTCGGCGAGCCCTTGTTGATCTCCGTCGATATCGGGCGGAGGCCGACGATTCAATCGGAATTGCAGCTCCTCGGCACCGTGTCCCGGGCGGTGCAGCGCGCCGCATCGCGGCGCGATGCGCCCGACCCGGGACCCAGGGCAACATGACCATTGGTCAACTGGAGACCTGGGTCTCCCGCATCTGCGTCGCACCGCTTCGCGCTGCGCCGCGTGCAGGACACGAGGCATGGCCGCGTGAACCCGCAGTTCCCGGCTGTCGCTGCACTCCAGCCGGACTACGAGGCTGCAATGTCGTTGCAGTCAGCGGCACACGCCGGTTTCCTCTCCCCGCACGCGGGGAGAGGAAACCGTGGCCTCGCACACGGGTCGCCTCGCGGCGTCAGGCACGAAAAAGGGCCGCCTCGCGGCGACCCTTTCGACAACTCAGGTCCAGGCGAGCCTGGTCCAGGCCGGCCTGCGGACGAGTCCGCTCAGTTCTTGCTCTTGTCCACCATGGCGCGCTGCTTGATCCACGGCATCATCTCGCGCAGCTTGGCGCCGACCTCCTCGATCGGATGCTTCGCCATGTTGGCGCGGATCGCCTTGAACGACGCCTGGTTGACCTTGTTCTCCAGCATCCAGTCCTTGACGAAGGCGCCCGACTGGATGTCGTGCAGCACCTTCTTCATCTCGGCCTTGGTGTCCGGCGTGATCAGCCGCGGGCCGGACTTGTACTCGCCGTACTCGGCCGTGTTGGAGATCGAGTAGTTCATGGTAGCGATGCCGCCCTCGTAGATGAGGTCGACGATCAGCTTCATCTCGTGGACGCACTCGAAATAGGCCATCTCGGGCGCGTAGCCGGCCTCGACCAGCGTCTCGAAGCCGGCCTTCATCAGCTCGACCATGCCGCCGCACAGCACCGCCTGCTCGCCGAACAGGTCGGTCTCGCACTCCTCCTGGAAGGTCGTCTCGATGATGCCGGCGCGGCCGCCGCCGATCGCCGAGCCGTAGGAGAGGCCGATGTCGTGGGCGTTGCCGGAGGCATCCTGATGGATGGCGAGCAGGCACGGCACGCCGGCGCCGCGCTCGTATTCGGCGCGCACCGTGTGGCCGGGGCCCTTCGGGGCGATCATCAGGACGTCGATGTCCTTCTTGGGGTCGATCAGGTTGAAGTGGACATTGAGGCCGTGCGCGAACATCAGCGCGGCGCCCTCGCGGATGTTGGGGGCGATCTCGGCCGCGTAGATGTCGGACTGGAGCTCGTCGGGGGTGAGCATCATCATCACGTCGGCCCACTTGGCGGCCTCGGCGACGGTCATCACCGGCAGGCCCATGGCCTCCGCCTTCTTGGCGCTGGCGGAGCCCGGCCGCAGCGCGACGGCGACGTTCTTGACGCCAGAATCACGCAGATTGAGGGCGTGGGCGTGGCCCTGGCTGCCGAAGCCGACGATCGCGACCTTCTTGGTCTTGATCAGGTTGAGATCGGCGTCGCGATCGTAATAGACACGCATCGGTGGGTTCCCCTGCTCGGCGGTGGGCCGCCCTCGTTGTGGTGGGTCCGGCAGGCCGCGGACGGCTGCCGTGGGTGGGTTTGTAGAAGTATCGGCGGACCGGAACAAGCCCGGCACCCGCGGAAGCCCTATGCCGTTCCGTCCTGAATTCTCACGGCGACGAGCCTGGCGCGATCGGGACGCTGTCGAGCCCGAGCAGCGCGACCAGCACGCCGCGCACATCGAGCAGGACGTGGTCGGGAACATGCTCGATGACGCCGAACATACGGTGCTCGCGGGAGACGCTTCCTCCACCGGACGACGAACGACGTGTCGTAGCCCGCGCCTCTCCCCGCGTGCGGGGAGAGGTCGACATTCGCGCGTTCAGCGCGGATGTCGGGTGAGGGGGCGCTTCCGTATCCACGCGAGGCCCCTCACCCGACTCGCCGCTGCGCGGCGAGCCACCCTCTCCCCGCCGGGCGGGGAGAGGGTCGTGAACGAGGCTACCGTCCCTCACATCCCCTCGGGACCGCGGGCAATCGCCACGATTCCGGTGCGCGACACCTCGACCAGCCCGAGCGGCAGCATCAGGGCGACGAACTGGTCGATCTTCTCGGCCGCGCCGGTGATCTCGAACACGAAGCTCTCCACGGTGGCGTCGATCACGCGCGCCCGGAACGCATCGGCGAGGCGCAGGGCCTCGACCCGGTGGTCGCCCTTGCCGCGCACCTTCACCATCGCCAGCTCGCGCTCGATGGAGCGGCCCGTGACGGTCATGTCGACCACCCGGTGCACCGGCACCATGCGGTCGAGCTGATTCTTGATCTGCTCGATCACCATCGGGGTGCCGCGCGTCACCACGGTGATGCGCGAGAGATGCTTCTGGTGCTCGGTCTCCGACACCGTCAGGCTCTCGATGTTGTAGCCGCGGCCCGAGAACAGGCCGATGACCCGCGCCAGCACGCCCGGCTCGTTGTCGACGATGACGGCGAGCGTGTGGGTCTCGATCGCCTGCGCCACATGGGCGGACGGATAGTGCGACGTGCTGGACGACGTCGTGGATGGACTCGTGGACATCATTGCGTAAAGGCCCCTGCCCCTGAAATCTGGCGCGGCCCTCCGGTACCGGAGGGCCGCCGGTCGCGCCGGTCTCGCGCCGGCCGCGGACAAGCTCTAGACGAGCATCTTGCCTTCCTCGGTGATCGCCTCGTCGAGATTCTCGGCCGCGTCGCCCAGCAGCATCTCGTTGTGGGCGCGGCCCGACGGGATCATCGGGAAGCAGTTCTCGGCCGGATCGACCACGCAGTCGAAGATCACCGGCTTGTCGACCGCGATCATCTCCTTGATGGCGGCGTCGAGATCGGCGGGCTTCTCGCAGCGCATGCCGACGCCGTGATACGCCTCGGCGAGCTTGACGAAGTCGGGCAGCGCCTCGGAGTAGCTCTGCGAGTAGCGGCCGCCGTGCAGCAGCTCCTGCCACTGCCGCACCATCCCCATGTAGTGGTTGTTGAGGATGAAGATCTTGATCGGCAGCCGGTACTGCACCGCGGTCGACAGCTCCTGCATGGTCATCAGCACCGAGGCTTCGCCGGCGATGTCGATGACCAGCGAGCCGGGATGCGCGAGCTGCACGCCCACCGCGGCCGGGATGCCGTAGCCCATGGTGCCGAGGCCGCCGGAGGTCATCCAGCGATGCGGCTCCTCGAAGCCGTAGAACTGCGCGGCCCACATCTGATGCTGGCCGACCTCGGTGGTGATGTAGGTGTCACGATCCTTGGTCAGCTCGTAGAGCCGCTGGATCGCGTATTGCGGCTTGATCACCTCGTTGGACGGCTTGTAGGCGAGGCACTTGCGGGCGCGCCAATGCTCAATCTTCTTCCACCAGGCCTTGTGGGCCGGCTTGTCGGACTCGCCCGGCTGCGCGGTCCACAGCCGCAGCATCTCCTCCAGCACCAGCGTGCAGTCGCCGAGGATCGGCACGTCGACCTTGACGTTCTTGTTGATCGACGACGGGTCGATATCGACGTGGATCTTGCGGGAGCCCGGCGAGAAGGCGTCGAGCCGGCCGGTGATGCGGTCGTCGAAGCGCGCCCCGATGCAGATCATCAGGTCGCACTCGTGCATGGCGAAGTTGGCCTCGTAGGTGCCGTGCATGCCGAGCATGCCGAGCCACTGCGGCCCGGAGGCCGGATAGGCGCCGAGCCCCATCAGGGTCGAGGTGATCGGGAAGCCGGTGACGCGCACCAGCTCGCGCAGCAGCTCGCTCGCCCGGCGGCCCGAGTTGATGACGCCGCCGCCGGTGTAGAACACCGGCCGCTTGGCGTTGCGCATCATCGCCACCGCCTGCTGGATGCGCTCGGGGTCGCCCTTCACCTTCGGCACGTAGCCGCGATGCGCGAAGGTCTTCGGCCGCGTGTAGGTGCCGGTGGCGAACTGGATGTCCTTCGGCACGTCGATGACGACCGGGCCGGGGCGGCCCGAAGAGGCGACATGGAACGCCTCATGCAGCACCCGCGGCAGGTCGGCGATGTTCTTCACCAGGTAGTTGTACTTGGTGCAGGGCCGGGTGATGCCGACCGTGTCGCACTCCTGGAAGGCGTCGTTGCCGATCAGGTGGGTCGGCACCTGGCCGGTGATGCAGACGATCGGGATCGAGTCCATCAGGGCGTCGGCGAGGCCGGTCACCGCGTTGGTGGCGCCGGGACCGGAGGTCACCAGCACGCAGCCGACCTTGCCGGTCGAGCGGGCATAGCCTTCGGCGGCATGCACGGCGCCCTGCTCGTGGCGCACCAGCACATGGCGGACCTTCTCCTGGTGGAACAGCGCATCGTAGATCGGCAGCACGGCGCCGCCCGGATAGCCGAAGATGTGCTCGACCCCCTGATCGATCAGCGCCTGGATGATCATCTCGGCGCCGGTCATCTCCTTGGTCATGGTCTTCTCCGCCTCGTGTCTCGTCTCGGCGCGGTGCGCCTCACTCTGGTCGACGATCGTCAGGAAAAGAAAAAAGGGCCTCCTTGGGCCCTTTTGCACAGCACGCCACCCCGGGGGAGATCGTCACGATCCCCGGATGGCGTGCTCTCCTACGATGAGCAGCGAAATAAAATTACGCATGGGCTCACGGTTTCGCGTCAAAAGTTGCCGGCTATATAGAGGAGCCGAGATTCGTGGTCAAGAACGTAACAAGGCATTTCAGGCGCCCGAATGACGCGGGGAAGCCGTGCCGTGTCGCGATACCGCGCCGGCGCGCCGCTCCGGCGATCGTGACCGTCCGTGAAGGCGCGCCGCCCCGGCCGAAGCTCGTCCTGGCCACCCGACGCTATTAGGTTGGCCCGCCACCGAGGTCCCCGATGCCCTTTCTGCGTGAACGCTCCGGCCGCTGGTCGCCGCCCAAGATCGCCGCCTTCGCCCTGGTGTCGCTCCCGGCGCTGTGGCTGGCCTGGCTGGCCGCGACCGGCGGACTCGGGGCGCGGCCGCTGAACGAGGCGATCCATCAGTCGGGATCGTGGGCGGTGCGGCTGCTGGTGGCCTCGCTCGCCGTCACGCCGGCGCGGCGGCTGTTCGGGGCGCCGAAGCTGATCCTCGCCCGGCGCATCGTCGGGGTGGCGGCATTCGCCTATGCGGCGCTCCATCTCGGCCTCTATGTGGCCGACCAGAAGCTCGACCTCGTCAAGGTCGCGAGCGAGATCGCGCAGCGCATCTACCTGACGATCGGCTTCGTGGCTCTGCTCGGGCTCACCGCCCTCGCCGTCACCTCGACGGACGGCATGGTGCACCGCCTCGGCGGCCCGCGCTGGCAGGCGCTGCACCGGCTTGCCTATCCGATCGCGGGCCTCGCCGTCCTGCACTTCCTGATGCAGACCAAGCTCGATGTCTCCGAGTCGATCATGGTGGCGGGCTTCCTGGCCTGGCTGCTGCTCTACCGGCTCGCCTACGCCCTCGCCGGCGATCTCGGGCCATGGCGCCTGGCGCTGCTCGCGGCGGTGGCCGCCGCCGCGACGGCGCTCGGCGAGGCGGCGTGGTACGGCGTGACCACCGGGGTCGACGCCACGATGGTTCTCGCCGCCAATCTCGACGTGGCGTTCGGGCTGCGGCCGGCCGCCTGGGTGCTCGTCGTCGGCCTCGGCGTGGCACTGGCGGCGGTGTTGTGGGGCGGCGTCAGGACGCTGCGAGAGCGCCGACGCGGGCCAGCACGTCGTCGAGCGCCCGCGCGGGCCTGACCCACGGCCAGTCCGGAAGCTGGTGGCGGAACCAGGTGTGCTGCCGCTTGGCGTAGTGGCGGGTGTCGGCCTGCCCTTTGGTGATCGCCTGCTCCAGCGATGCCGTGCCGGCGAGGTATTGCAGCAGGCCCGGCACGCCGTGTGCCCGCATGGCCGGGAGCAGCGGATCGAGCCCGCGGGCACCGAGCGCCCGCACCTCGTCGAGCGCCCCGGCCTCGATCATGCGGACGAAGCGGGCATCGATGCGGGCATAGAGATCGGCGCGGTCAGGGGCGAGGAACACCGGCACCACGCGGGCGCCGGCCAGCACCGCCGGCTCGCTCTCGGCCTGCCAGGCGGCGAGCGGACGGCCGGTCGCCGTCAGCACCTCCAGGGCGCGGGCGACGCGCAGGCGGTCGCGCGGGGCGAGGCGGGCCGCCGCCGCGGGGTCGCGTTCGGCCAGAACGGCGTGCAGGCCCTCCGGCCCGAGCCGGTCGAGATCGGCCCGCACGGCGGCGCGGACCGCGTCGGGCACCGGCGGCACGCGGGAGAGTCCCTGCGTCAACGCCTTGAAGTACAGCCCGGTGCCGCCGCAGACGATCGGCACCCGGCCGGCCGCCTGCGCGGCCGTGATGGCGGCGCGCGCATCTGCCAGGTAATGGCCGACCGAGTGGTTCACGGCGGCGTCGACATGGCCGTAGAGGCGGTGCGGCACCCGCGCCTCCTCGTCCGGCGTCGGCCGCGCCGTGATGATCCGCAGGTCGCCATAGACCTGCATGGAATCCGCGTTGATCACGACGCCGTCGAGCCGTTCCGCGAGCGCAAGCGCCAGCGCCGACTTGCCGCTGG
Organism: Rhodoplanes serenus; assembly: GCA_009720755.1. Lineage (GTDB taxonomy): Bacteria > Pseudomonadota > Alphaproteobacteria > Rhizobiales > Xanthobacteraceae > Rhodoplanes > Rhodoplanes serenus. Next base: position 207,760 of record WNKV01000009.1, on the reverse strand, counting down.
CGGTCGGTCCGGCGATCAGGACGGCGTCAACGGGAGGCATGGACGGCGACAACCGAGGAGGCAGGCATGACGAGAGAGGCAGATCGGGCGAGGCCGCGCCGAAGCGGCGGCGCGGCGCCGCCTTCTACCAGTTTGATACCATCGCTGATACCAGCCTCGACATCGGCACTCGATATCGCCCGTGAGTCCGGCTTCGAGGGACCAGCCTGAATGACCAGCCTCGAGGACCCCACGCGAGGACCAGCCCCTCGATCGCGGGCGATTTGCCGGCCGCAGCGTGGCGAGCCCCGCGGCGTCGAGTGCAGGCGCCGACCAGCGCCCTTCATCCATGTCCTGCAAAAGCGTTCCGGCAAAAAGCCGCCGGCAAACCGTCCGGCGAAATACCAAAACGCCCGACGACATCCGTCGTGCGCGACGCCGGACCCCGACGCCGCACCGGGCAACATCGCACCCCGTAAAACCAGACCGCGCAACACCAAATCACGCGAACCAAATCGCGCGACACTGATCACGCGAGGCTGATCACGCGAGGCCGCACCGCGCGGAGCGGCCTCCCGCCGTCACTCGTCGCCGAGCGTCACCAGCCCTCGGCGCGGTCGGCCGGGCGCGGCGGAGGCCGGCTCCGCAGCGCGCCCGGTCGCCCGCCGAACGGCTCAGTTCACCCGCGCCGCATCGCGGCTCTCGGCCCGCGGGAACACCACCTTCTCGCCGAGCGGCCCCTCGATGACCTTGCTGGCCGGACGATTGGCCAGCCGGATCTGGTAGAGCCACCAGGCCGCCAGCGCGATCACCAGGATGCCGACCTGATAGCCGGGCAGGAGCAGCGACAGCGCGATCAGCACCACCGCGATGGTGCAGGCCTTTCCGACCTTCTCCATGTCGGAGAAGATCCCGGAGAAGCGCTCGCGGTTGGCGTCGTCCAGGAAGGGCGCCGCGAACCGATCGAGGCCGAAGGTCGTCCATGCACCCATGTAGCCGAGCTTCTGGGCCCACAGGAGGAACAGGGCGACCGAGAACGCGATGAGCGCGACGACGGCGCCGAACGGGCCGGCCGCGGTGCCGATCACGACGACGAGCGCGACCGCGAATGCGAGAATCCAATACGGCATCTGATCAACCTCTTGACCTTGTCGACGGAACTAATCCGCGAATGTTGCTGTCAGCTTGCGTCAGTCCAGGTCCTTGCGACTCCGGTTGCTTCGAGCTCCGGTTGGTTCGAGCTCCGGCGGCTCCGATGACCGGCTGCTCCGTTCCTGCTCCGACTCCCGCGCCGACGTGTTGCTGCGCCGACGCCCGGATGCTCCGGCCGGCGGACGCCGAGGGTCGGACGTCCACGCGGCTCCGGCCCGCGCCGCTCCCTGCTCCGATCGTCTCCGTCATCACCATCGCGGCCGCTTGGCGCGGCCGGACGCGATTCGGGTCCCTCGTCACAGAATACAGGCGGGCCATCGAAACTCCGGCCACGACAGCGGGCCTCGAAATCCAGGACCCGCGAATCGAGACTACACCGGGGTGTGGTTGGCGGCGATATTGCCGGCCCCTATTTTTTCGTGAACGGTTAGGCTGCCGTGGTCGCACCCCTCTGCTGCATTGCAACAACATTGGTTCGGCATGCCGCCCGGACGGCGGCACGGGCCCTGGCGCGGCGTCGCGGCGCGGCCCGGGCGGGTTGACAACGGCCGGCCCGACACTAACTTCGTGGAATGGGTATGCATGCACAGCGCCAGCAGTTTCGCGCGGGTCGCCTCCAAACGGGCGACTGACCCGGACGGCCGTTCGTACGCCCGTCCGGGCGTGACGGCGTCCACGGGCGCGAGCGGCGCCTCGCCGGACCCGACCATCCACCTCGAGAGTCGAGCCGTCCGGAGCAGGACTGTCTGGATGAAGGCCGCCTGATCGAGGCCGTCTGATCGAGGCCGCCCGAATCGAGACTGTCCAGCCGCTGGACTGAACCGATCATCCGTCGCACGCCGCCGGCCGATCCCCCGATTCGTCGTCGGGTCGCCGACACGGCTGAACGTTCGCCCGGCGAGGCCGGCAGCGGCGGTCCGGCACATCGACCGGCGCGGCGAGCCGGCGGGGAGGAACCATGCGCAAGTCCGTCATTCCGGCGGTCCGCCTGCCACGGGCCGACCATGGCCGTCTTCTTCAGCTCGCCCGGCTGGCGTCTCGCGACGACCATCCGGTGGCGGCGTTCCTGCTCGCCGAGGTGGACCGCGCCCGGGTGGTCGACGATGCGGCGGAGCAGGGCGACGTCGTCGTGCTCGACCGCTGGGTCACCTATCGGATCGACGACGGGCCGATCGCGAGCCACATCCTGGTGCATCCCGAGGCCTATGTGGACGCGCGACGACAGCTCTCGGTGCTGTCGCCGGTCGGCGCCGCCCTGGTCGGCATCCCGGTCGGCGAGCCGATGCCGTTCGCCACCATCGAGGGCGTTCCGCGCGTGGTGACGGCGCTGAGTGTCGACCCCGAACCCAAGGTCACCAGCCTGACCCAGTGGCGACGCCCGGCACCCCGGACCGCCGAGCACGACCCCTACGACCCCGGACCGAGCGCCGCCTGACCCCGAACGACCTCGAAGGAGACGAGACATGACCGAACCGCTGCCGCCCATCACCCTGCGCCCCGCCGACCGCGAGCGCCTGGAGCAGCTCGCCCAGGCCAACCTGACGCGCGTGCCGGAGACCGCCGACTACCTGTCCCGCGAGGTCGAGCGCGCCCGCGTGCTGGCGCCGGACGAGGACGCGAGCCGCTTCGTCACCATGGATTCGTGGGTGGCGTTTCGTGACGAGGCGACCGGCCGGGTCCGCCACGTCATGCTGGTCTATCCCGATCAGGCCGACGTGTCGGCCGGCCGCATCTCGGTGCTGACCCCGATCGGGGCCGCGCTGGTGGGCCTCTCCAAGGGCCAGTCGATCGTGTGGCAGACGCCGTCCGGCGAGGACCGCTCGCTCACCGTCGTGGCGGTCGGCGACGAGGCAGCCCCGCAGCAGCAGGCCGCCGCTCTTTCGGGCGCCTGACTCGGCGCAGCGCCCGAGCGGGCGCCGATATCGGGTTCGACGGCGCGCGGCTTCGCGCGCCCGGCCTCCGGAGGCGCCGCGTCTCCAGGCTCCCGGGTCGGTGTCAGTCGAGCATGCTCCACAGGATGCGGGCCGACACCACGATCAGGAACACTCCGAAGGCGATCTCCAGCTGGCGGCGCGCCAGCCGATGCGCGATCAGCGCCCCGAAGCGCGCCGTGTAGCTCGAGATCGGCGCCATCAGCACGAAGCCGGCGAGCGACACGAAGCCGATCGACAGCGGCGGCAGCTCGCCCATGTGGACGATGCCGGCCAGCATGTAGCCGATCGTGCCGGTGACGGCGATCGGCACGCCGAGCCCCGCCGACGTCGCCACCGCGTTGTGGATCGGCTTCTTGTAGAGCGTCAGGATCATGTTGGAGAGCGAGCCGCCGCCGACCCCCATCAGCGACGACAGAAGACCGACGATCAGGCCGTAGACCCGCATCACCGCCGGGCCCGGCAGCTCCTCGGCAATGAACCAGCGGTCGCTGGCGAACAGCATCTTGGCGGCGATGATGAGCGAGATGCCGGCGAACACCAGCTTGAACACCGCCGAGGGCGCCACCACGGCGAGGCCGGAGCCGATCGCCACGCCGATCACCACCGGCACGGTCCACAGCCGCACCACCTCCTGCAACGCGAAGCCCTTCGCCTTGTGGGTGCGGTAGGAGCGGAACGCCGTCGGCACGATGATGGCCAGCGAGGTGCCGACGCAGAGCTGCATGCGCACCTCGTCGTCGACGCCGATCAGGCGGAACACCTCGAACAGCACCGGCACCAGCACGGCGCCGCCGCCGATGCCGAACAGGCCGGCGAGAATTCCGGTCACCACGCCGCCGGCCCCGATCGCGACCGCCAGCACCACGAGTTCACCGACCGGCACGTCCACCATTCCGCAACTCTCCGTCTGGCCGGCGGCCCCTCGCGGCCGGCGTTCGTCGTCGTCTCTGCCGCCCTGGCCCGCGCCGCACCGCCGCACCGGGGCCGGCCCGGACGCCGGGGGTATCCCGGACAGCCAGGCGGCGGCGAAAGCGGGAGACCTGCGGGGCGGAGCAGAGCCCGACCGGCGCTCGGCCGACAGGCAGGACGGCCGACGGGCAGGACGGCGACGCGGCCGGACAGCGGCGCGATACCGGCCCGCGGGCGGGCCGGTGCGACACCGGAGAGTAGCACGCCGGGCGGGCCCGCCAAGGCGTCGCGTCGCGGAACCAGGGACGCGGCCGCGCATGCCTCGCGCCCGTCGCCGCTGGAGACCCCCGTAGCCCGGATGGAGCGCAGTGACGTCCGGGGGCCGCGACGCCCCGGCTCTCGGGCGATCCTTCGGGTCGCTGCGCTCCGCGGCTACGACGACGGCAGGACCGCGTCGGCCCGTGGCAACTCCGCCCGCGCCTCCCTCTCCCGGACCAGGGCGAGCGCCGTCGTGAACACGTCGAGCCCCGCCCCCGGCTTGACCGCCTCGGTGGCGAGGTGACGGCGGAAGGCGCGCGCCCCCGGCACGCCGTGGAACAGGCCGAGCATGTGGCGGACCATGGCGTAGAGCCGCTCGCCGGCGGCGAGTTCGCGCGCCATGTAGGGCAGGAACCGCTCGGCCGCCGCGCGGGCCGAGGCGGCCGGCGCCGGCTCGCCGAACAGCTCAGGATCGACGGCGAGCAGCCGCCACGGCTCCTGATAGGCGGCACGCCCCATCATCACGCCGTCCACATGGGCGAGCTGGCCGGCCGCTGCCGCGATCGTGCCGATGCCGCCGTTGATCGCCACCGGGACGGCGGGCAGCCGCGCCTTGAGGCGATGGACGCGACCGTAGTCGAGCGGCGGCACCTCGCGATTCTCCCGCGGCGACAAGCCTTGCAGCCACGCCTTGCGGGCATGGACGATCAATGCATCGGCACCGGCCGCCACCACGGTGTCGGCGAGGATGTCGAGCGCCGCCTCGGGGTCCTGGTCGTCGATGCCGATGCGGCACTTCACCGTCACCGGCACCGCGACGGCCGCCTTCATGGCGGCGACGCAGTCGCCGACGAGCCCCGGTTCGGCCATCAGGCAGGCGCCGAAGCGACCCTCCTGCACCCGATCGGACGGGCAGCCGACATTGAGGTTCACCTCGTCGTAGCCCATGTCGGCGCAGATGCGGGCGGCGGCCGCCAGCGCCGCCGGGTCGCTGCCGCCGAGCTGCACCGCCACCGGATGCTCGCACGGATCGAAGCGCAGCAGCCGGGCGCGGTCGCCCCGCAGCACCGCGCCGGTGGTGACCATCTCGGTATAGAGCCGCGCCCGCCGCGTCAGCACCCGATGAAAGGCCCGACAGTGACGATCGGTCCAATCCATCATGGGCGCGACGGAGAACGTCCAGGCATCAGTGGGGCTGGGCCTCGCGGCTCCGTGGTTCATCTGTGGTCGAGCCCGTCGTGGTTTTGCCGCGCGCGGTTGTGACCTGATCGAAGGCGGCCTTGCGCGCAGCCGTTTAGCACAGTGTGACGCGACGTGCGGAGCCATGCCGGCGCACACGCGACCAGGGGCGGGCGGCGTCTGCGCGCCTCGTCTCGGTCCGTCTTCGGCCCGTCTTCAGCCCGGATCGCCGGCCGCCTCGCCGAGCGCCGCGACCATGTTGGTCTTGATGGCGCCGAGCTGACGGACGAGCAGGTGCTGCTGGTCGGCCGACAGGCCCTGCACCATCACGTGGCGGGTGTCGCGCACGACATCGGCGACCGCGGCGATGCGCGGGCGCGCCGCGGTCGGGATGTGGACCCGCCAGACCCGGCGGTCGGCCGGCGTCGGACGCCGCTCGATCCAGGCGAGCTGCTCGAGGTGATCGAGCAACCGGCCGGCGGTCGGCTTCTCGATCTCGAGCTCCTCGGCGATCTCCGACTGCGTCCGCCCGTCCCGCCGCACCAGCACGGCGAGCACGGCCCACTGCGCGCGGGTCAGGCCGAACGGCTGCAAGCGGCGGTCGAGGAGCTTGCGGTGCAGGCGCGCGGTCTCGGCGATCAGGAACCCGAGCCCCTTGTCGTTATCGTCGATGATCATGCGCGAGGCCCATGTCGTTCGGCATTCCGTCGACCTGCCATGATGGCGGCGGTTCGTCTACGGTCATCGACAAGCATGTTTATTGTTAGCTAGCTCATTATTATCTCGCTTTCGACTTGCCGGACCGACCTACCACGGGTCTGCGCGCGCTTGAATTCTGCACCGACCGTTCAAGAATTTTAGAACTACTTCTACAATACATCCAGTCGATTTCACAAAGAACTCGTCCATTATCTTTGTATTTCACCGTATAGTCATACGGACTTCAAGAAACTATGGTTCATAAGCTACGTCGATACGGGCTTGGGACCTGTCTTCATGTTCTCGCAAGCCGCGAAAACGCTCGTCCTCGCGCAGGACGGTCCGGCCAGAAGGCCGAGCTTGGAGAGCGTTGGTCGGCGCCCAGCACCATGCCGGCGCTCGCCACGCCCAGCGGCCCGCACACGAGGCCCGAGCGCCCGTAGCGATCCACCAGAGGTCACGTCACGCCATGCAAGTCCGCCAAGCCGAGCTCAAGCCCGCACCGATCGCGCCGTTCCCGCTGCCTCCCGAGGTGGAGGAGATCTTCGCGGCCGCCCCATCGGTCACCTTCGCCGGCACGGTCCAGGAGCTGACGGCGCTCGCCACGCGCGACGCGGTCAACGGCTGGCAGGAGGTCGCCTATGACGTGCCCGGCCGCGGGCGGATCGTCGAGGCCGCGGTCTGCCGGGCCAAGAACGGCATCGTCGCCAACTATCTCGACCCGTACATGCGCCGGCGCGACCCCGACTGCATGGTGATCGGCGACCAGCGCCCGACCGATAAGCCGCGCTTCGAGGAGCGCTTCGGCGGCCCGTTCGAGCCGCTGCGCCAGCGCACCCTCGACTGGCTGAAGACCCAGCCGCTCGCCGCCTTCGCGTTCCATGCCGGCCGGCCCGGCAAGGGCACCGACGCCCTCGTCGTCGCGCCCGACAATGCCGGCTTCTTCGCGCTCGGCCTCGCGCTGCTGCAAGGCATTCTCCGGCCTGACGAGATCCCCGACGACTTCTCGCCGAAGGCGGTGATCTACGTCGCCCCACCGTTCCGCCACACCGACTTCGACGGCAAGCAGATCGTGGTCCATCGCCGCACCTCCGGCGGCCACGAGCTCTACAGCTACAATCTCTATCCCGGCCCGAGCGCCAAGAAAGGCATCTACGGGGTGCTCCTCAATATCGGCGAGCAGGAGCACTGGCTGACGATGCACTGCTCGACCGTGCGGCTGATGACGCCGTACGGCAACAAGCTCGTCATCTCGCACGAGGGCGCGAGCGGCGGCGGCAAGAGCGAGATGCTGGAGCACGTCCACCGTCGCAGCGACGGCCTGCTGCGGCTCGGCCACAACCTCGTGACCCACGAGGAGATCACCGTGCCGCTGCCGCAGGCCTGCGAGCTGCTGCCGGTCACCGACGACATGGCGCTGTGCCACCCTTCGCTCGACAAGGGCCGCGGCAAGCTGACGCTGATGGACGCCGAGAACGCCTGGTTCGTCCGCTGCAACCATCTCGATCACTACGGCACCGACCCGCACCTCGAGAGGCTATGCATCAGCCCGCCGGAGCCGCTGCTGTTCCTCAACGTGCAGGGCCATCCCGGCGCCACCTGCCTGCTATGGGAGCACACCGAGGATGCCCCGGGCGTGCCGTGTCCCAACCCGCGTGTCATCATTCCGCGCAACATCATCCCGCGGGTGGTGGAAGGCCCGGTCGACGTCGACATCCGCAGCATGGGCGTGCGCACGCCGCCCTGCACGGCCGAGCGCCCGACCTACGGCATCATCGGCCTGTTCCATCTGCTGCCGGCGTCGCTCGCCTGGCTGTGGCGGCTGGTGGCGCCGCGCGGCCACGCTAATCCGTCGATCGTCGAGACCGAAGGCATGACGTCCGAGGGCGTCGGCTCCTACTGGCCGTTCGCCACCGGCCGCCGGGTCGATCAGGCGAACCTGCTGCTCAACCAGATCATCGAGACCCCGGAGGTGCGCTACGTGCTGGTGCCGAACCAGCACATCGGAACCTGGGAGGTCGGCTTCATGCCGCAATGGATCGCACGCGAGTATCTGGCGCGGCGCGGCGGCGCCCACTTCCAGGCCAGCCAGATGAAGCCCTCGCGCTGCGCGCTGCTGGGCTTCACGCCGGGCTCGATCGTGGTCGAGGGCAAGACCATCGGCAGCCAGTTCTTCCGGGTCGAGAAGCAACCCGAGGTCGGCACCGCCGCCTACGACGCCGGCGCCGAGATCCTCGCGGCGTTCTTCCGCCGCGAGCTGGAGCAGTTCCTGGTGCCGGATCTCCTGCCGACCGGGCGCCGGATCATCGAGTGCTGCCTGTCGGGCGGCACCGCCGCCGACTATCTTTCGGTGCTCGATCTGCCGCTCTTCGATCCCGAGGAGTGAGGCTTGGAGCAGTTCGATTACAGGTTCCGCAAGGTCTACCAGCCGGCTTTCGACAAGGTCCCGGCGGGGGCGCGCGTGCGTCTGTTCGGCGTCGACTATGTCCACATGCGCGGCAAGCAGGGTGGCGATCTGTTCGTGACCCGCCACGGCTGGGGCTGCGTCGAGTCGGTCCTGCCGGACGCGTGGTTCGTCGACGAGCGGTTCCGCAAGGTCGGGCGCGCGCTCGCCGGCGCCACCGGCGCCGTCTACCGGGTGCCGGTGGCGCACCGTGCGCGTGCGGACTTCGCGCTCGTCGTGAAGTTCAGCCGCGCCGGGCAGGACACCAACATCACGGTGCTGGACGACGGGCTGCATCTCGATGCGCAGGAGAAGGCGCGCGTGGAGGAGGCGGAGTTCCTGTCGCCGTTCGAGGAGTTCGGCAACGTCGCCCGCCTCCGTGCGGCGGCGAGATCGGCGATCCCGACCAAGCAGCCGCTGGCGATCTATTCGCCGCCGACGCGCTATCTCGACTGGCAGCTCGGGCGCAACGCCGGCATCTGCTGGCGCATGAACAAGGGGCTCGAGGCGTCGCAGCGCGACACGCCGGAGGAGCGCCGCATCCGCTACGACTGGGAGCGCCTCTACATTCTGCTCTACCGCTGGATCGACGGCTTCGACGCAGAAGCCGCCATGCGGGGCGGCGCGATCTCGCGTGAGACGATGGAGGCACTCGGCCAAGCGGCGCGCACCGCGCTGCGCCGGTTCGGCTGGATGGTGTGCGATCACAAGCCGCGGCATGTCATCATCCGCGCGGCCCGCTCCGGCGCCGGACTGCTCCAGCGCTCCCACGGCATCAAGTGGGCCTTGATCGATTACGAGCTGCTGGTGCGGTGCGAGCCGCCGCCGATCGCCGCGACGCACGCCGAGGCGGACCAGCACGCCCGGTGATCGATCCGGCCCCCTCGCCCGGCCGATGCCGATGCGGCCTCATGCGGCCCTCGTCCGCACCGTGGAGCCGGCACGCCGGCCGCCGTGACCACGTGCGCCGGAACACCCCAAGGACGCCGCCGTTCCTCCTCGGACACCCGAGGCTTCCGAGAGGACCGCACCGTGATCCGTCTTCGTGCCAACCCCGCCCGGTGGCCGGCCCGCCGGCTGCCACTCGCCGCACTGCTCGGCACCACGGCGCTCGTGCTCGCCGGCTGCGGCGACACCGCCCAGGTGCCGGACGACCAGACGGTCGGTGCCAGCCCCACCCTGCCGGCCCCCACCGCCTCGCTGATCCCGACCGTCGAGATCGCGCCCGCCAAGGGCTGGCCCGCCGACGGCAAGCCGACCGCCGCGGCCGGCATGACCGTGACGGCGCTCGCCCGCGGCCTCGATCATCCGCGCTGGCTGCATGTGCTGCCGAACGGCGACGTACTGGTGGCCGAGACCAACGCGCCGGAGCGGCCGGAGCGCAGCGGCTTCAAGTTCTTCGTGATGGGCATGGTGATGAAGCAGGCCGGCGCCGGCGTGCCGAGCGCCAACCGCATCACGCTGCTGCGCGACGCCGATAGCGACGGCATTGCGGAGGTGCGCACCACGTTCCTGGAGAATCTCGTCTCGCCGTTCGGCATGGCGCTGGTCGGCGACGACCTCTACGTCGCCAACACCGACGCGGTGGTCAAATTCCCCTACACCGAAGGGGCGACCAGCATCGACCAAAAGGGCACCAAGGTCGCCGACCTGCCGGGCGGGCCGCTCAACCATCACTGGACCAAGGGCCTGGTGGCGAGCCCGGACGGCAGCAAGCTGTACGCCTCGGTCGGCTCCAACAGCAATGTCGGCGAGAACGGCCTCGACAAGGAGGAGGGCCGCGCCGCCGTGCACGAGATCGACCTCGCCACCGGCCGCACGCGGGTGTTCGCCACCGGCCTGCGCAATCCGGTGGGCCTCGCGTTCCATCCGCAGACCGGCGCCCTGTGGGCGGTGGTGAACGAGCGCGACGAGATCGGCAGCGATCTGGTGCCCGACTATCTCACCGAGGTGCGCGACGGCGCCTTCTACGGCTGGCCCTACAGCTACTGGGGGCAGCACGTCGACACTCGCGTCGCGCCGCCGCGGCCCGACCTGGTCGAGAAGGCGGTGACGCCGGACTACGCGCTCGGCAATCACGTCGCCCCGCTCGGCCTGACGTTCTCGGCCGGCACGGCGCTGCCGGAGCCGTTCCGTGATGGGGCCTTCGTGGGCCTGCACGGATCGTGGAACCGCAAGCCGCCGAGCGGCTACAAGGTGGTCTTCGTGCCGTTCCAGAACGGCCGTCCGACCGGCAAGCCGGTCGACGTGCTCGGCGGCTTCCTGTCGCCGGCGGGCGACGCGCTCGGCCGGCCGGTCGGTGTCGCCATCGATCGCGGCGGCGCGTTGCTGGTCGCCGACGACGTCGGCAACGCGGTGTGGCGGGTGGCGCCAGCCGCGGCGCGCACCTCGGACCGCTGACGGGGCCGCCCCGTCGCCCTCCCGCCGTCGACAGATCGAGAAAGCCGCGAATCGAAAAGGCCGCGGGATCACTCCCGCGGCCTTTGTCTGATCTCGTCGTCTCCGGTCTGGTGCGGAACCGCCGGAGCGTCCCGCGCCGCGTCACTGCGCCTGCTGGATCGCCGAGAGCATCCAGTTGCCGCCGCGCGGCCGCCGGAACGTCCACACCTCGGTGACCGTCTCGCGGGCGTCACCGCCGGACACCAGGCGTTCGGTGGCGCGATCGACGGTCTTGTCGACCAGCGAGAAGCGCATCGCCACGGTGGCGTACTCGGCGTCGCCCTCGCGCCACGCCTCGGCCAGGTCGCCCTGCTCCAGCTTGACGTCCGAGACCTTGTTGATCACGCCGCGGCCGGCGTTCTCCGTGAACTGCTCCGAGAAGTAGGACAACATCTCGGGCGAGACCAGGGTGCGCAGCTTGCCCAGGTCCTCGGTCGAGTAGGCGGTCTGGACGTCGCCGAGCAGCCGCTCGAAGGCGTCGTAGTCGGCCGGGCCGATACCGACCTCGTCGGCGCGCTCGGGCGCCGCCGCGGCGGTGCCGGCTCCGTAGCCACCGCTCATGCCGCCACCGAGGCCAACCGGGCCACCGCCGAGGCCACCACCCAGCCCCTGGCGCTGCATCATGCCGTCACCGCGGTGCGGGTCGGCGTGATGCGGGTCGACCTGCGGGCCGCTCGCCATCGCGGGCGCCGGACGCCGGCGGTTCTGCCACATGCGCCACAGGAACATGCCCAGGAACGCCACGATGCCGATCTGTAGCAGCAGCCCGAGCATCGATGCGAAGCCGCCGAGGCCGCTCATGAAGCCGTTGCCGAACAGCATGCCGAGCAGGCCGGCGCCCAGGAAGCCGGCCGCGAGGCCGCCCATGACGCCGCCGAAGCCGCCGAACATGCCGCCTGGCCGGTTCTGCGCCATGCCGGGCGCACCGGGGGCGGCATTCGGCCGCGCCGGCTGGGTCATCGAGCGCTCCATCGGGGCGGTCGCGCCGGGTGCCGTGTTGGTGGGGGCCGGGGCCGAATAGGTGCGGCTGCCGCGGCTGCCGGAGCTCGAGCCGCCGCCGGCGCGCGACCAGGCGATGTCGCCGGCCAGCAGCACCAGGGCCGAGGCGACGGCCAGGGACAGGAAAATCGGGCGCTTGCGCGAACCGAACATGGATGTCCTCCTCAGGCTCCCACGGTCGCGGGAGCGGTCACGCCGCGTTATATCGGGTGGCCCGGGCGCCCGGGAAAGTGGCGCATTGTCGCGATTCCGACAGGCTTGCCGCGGCCACGGGCCGCAGCGCCATACCTCGCAACCTGCGCGTGCCGTTCCGCGGCTCGGTCCCGCGGAACGGCCGGTGCGATAACCGGAACGCGGGATCAGGCGCGGGCGATCGAGACGCCGCCGTCGACCAGGAGCGCCGTCCCGGTGACGAAGCTGGCCGCATCGGAGGCGAGCCAGAGCGTCGCCCGGGCGATCTCGTCCGGGTCGGCCAGACGCTTCAGAGCGTGCAGGTTGGCGACGGCGGCCCGGGCCTGCGAGGTCGGCGCGGCCGTGCGGCCCATCGGAGTGTCGGTGCCGCCGGGCAGCAGCGCGTTGGCGCGGATGCCCTGCGCCCCGAACTCGGCGGCGATCACCTGGGTCAGGCCGATCACCCCCGCCTTGCTGGCCGCATAGGCGCCCATGCCCGGAAAGCCGACCGTGTACCCCACGAAGGTCGAGGTGAACACGATCGCACCGCCGCCGGCCGCCAGCATCGCCGGGATCTGGTGGCGCGCCCCGTAGAAGGCGCCGGTCAGGTTGACGTCCAGAACCTCGCGCCAGGTGTCCGGCGCGATCTCCGGAACCGGCGCGGCATCGCCCATCAGGCCGGCATTGTTGAAGGCGATGTCGAGACGGCCGAACCGCTCGACCGCCGCCGTGACCGCCGCGACCGCGGTCGCCTCGTCGCGCACGTCACCCGAGACCACGATCGCCTCGCCGCCCGCCGCGGCGATCTCGGCGCTCAGCGCATCGAGCGGATCGCGGCGACGAGAGACAAGGACGAGCCGCGCGCCTTCGCGCGCGAACAGCAGGGCGGCCGCCTGACCGATGCCGGAGCTGGCGCCGGTCACGATGGCGATCTTCCCGTCGAGTTGTCCCATGCTGGTCTCCTTCGGTCGCAATGGATCGAAGGCGACCGTCGGCGAGGCGAGCGAGCGCCGCCACCCGTTTCCGCGGTCCCGCATGGCAAGGCGAGTCAGCCGGCGCGGGCCTCTTCGGCCGGAGCCGGAGGACGGACCGCAGGCTCGGCGGATGCCGTGTGCGCGGATGCCGGCTCTGCCGATGTCGACTCCAACGACGCCGTGTCGGCCTCCGGCGTGGCGGCCGACACTGGTGGCGCATCACCCATCGGCGTATCGCCAGCCGGCGCATGGTCCGGCACCGTCTCGACGACGCCGCGCGGCGGCGGCATCTCGCTCAAGACCTCGGCGGCCGGCATGTCGACCTCCCAGCGGAAGCCCTCGCGCGCATAGGCGACCGTGACGGTGGCGTTGAGGGCCGCCTCGGTGAGCTTCTGAATCACCGTCGAGCCGAAGCCGACGCGCCCGGGCGGCTCCACCGCCGGGCCGCCCGCCTCCTGCCAGCGCAGCCGCACGCGATCCTCGCCGTGCGGCCCCGGCCCCACCTGCCAATCGATCCTCACGCAGCCGCCGGCCTGCCCCAGCGCTCCGTACTTGTTGGCGTTGGTGGCGAGCTCGTGCAGCGCGAAGCCGAGATTCTGCACCGCTTCGGGGCGCAGCATCAGCTCCGGCCCCGCGGTGTCGAGCGACGCCGACTCGCCCACGAACGGCGCGAGCTGGAAGCGCACCAGCTCCTCGAGGGTGGCGCCGCGCCAGTCGGTATGGACCAGAAGGTCGTGCGAGCGCGCCAGCCCTTGCAGGCGGCCCGAGAACTTGGTCTCGAAATCCGTGAAGGTGTCGCTCTGCCGCGCGGTGCGGCGCGCCATGGCGATGATGACGGTGATCAGATTCTTGGTGCGGTGGGACAGCTCGCGCATCACGAACTGCACATGCGCCTCGTTGCGCTTGCGCTGGCTGATGTCGTGGGCGATCACCGAGATGCCGACGAGCGTCCCGTCGGTGCTGCGGATCGGCGCGGCGTCGAGCGACACCTCGACCGGCGTGCCGTCCTTGCGCAGCCGGATGGTCTCCAGCCGCAGGCTGCGGCCGGCGCGCGCCGCCGCCAGCTTCTCGTCCAGCTCGCCGAGCAGGTCCGGCGGCACCAGCATGGCGTGCGGCCGGCACACCGCCTCGTCGGCGCGGTAGCCGTACAGCTCCTCGGCGGCGGCGTTCCAGCTCAGGATCTCGCCATCCAGCGACACGCTCATGATGGCGTCGCCCGACGAACTGACCAGCGCGGCCAGATGCGCGTTGGCGATCTCGCCCTTGGCGCGGTCGTGCGACGCCTGCGCCAGCGCCTGGCCGACCTCGTTGACCTCGCGGATGCCGGTGTCGACGCGGTCGATCACGCCGCCCGCCCCGATCACCGCGGCGGCGCGCGACAGGTCGCGCGTGGAGCGGATGATCCACTCGCCCGCCAGCGCGGCGCATAGGACGGCGAGCCCGGAGAACACCACGAGGCTCCACAGCACGTCGCTCTTCCAGCGCCGCATCGGCGCATCGACGGTGGCGCGCGGCACCGCGGCGAACACCGTCCAGCCGTTGGAGAGGCGCTGCCACCCGGCCTGGTACTCCTCGCCGTCGAGCATGAAGCCGGTCCAGCCGCCGGTGCCGGCGGCGACGCGGCGGCGCACCTCGTCGGGCAGGCGGTCGCCCACCGTGGTGTCGGACGCCTCGCTGCGCACGATCACCAGCCCGTCACGGTCGATCAGGGTCGCGGCCCAGCCGGACGGCGTCTGCCGGGCGACGACGCTGCTGAGATGATCGACCGGCAGCGGGCCGGAGAGCACGTAGTCGGTCCCGGGCACCGGGCACAGCAGGGCCACCACCGACCGCTCCGTGCGGGGCGAGGCGAACACGCCGGTGGTGGCGCACGACATGGTGTCGTGGACATGCCGTATCAGCGCCGGGTTGCGGGTCGGCGGCAACGCCCGGCCGAACGGCTCCTGGGTGTTGAGAATCTGATGGCCGTCCTGCGCGAACAGCACGATCCAGCCCGGCACCGCGGCGACGCTCTGGCGCGCCTGGGCGTGGAAGCCCGCGAGATTGTCGCCGACGAGATGCGGCGAGGTGCCGAGCACTGCGAGCTGCGCCCGCTTGACGGCGATCTCGCGGGTGATGTCGTCCGCGATGGCGCGGGCGAACAGCCGTCCCTGCCGCTCCACCTCGGCCTGCTTCTCGGCCAGCACCACCCGATACTCGACCGCGAAGAAGGCGAGGCTCGGCAGCAGCACGCCGAGCGCCAGGAGGGCGAGCGCGACCCGCAACGGCATGGGACGCCGCCGGGTTCTGGACCGTCGCGGGCTCACCCCGCGGCCCGACGCAGGCCCCGCCACTTCGCTCCTCCGTTCCGCCGCCGGCGCCCGCTGCGCAGCCGGTCCGGCCCCGTGTCGTCGGATTATGTCCGCGAACCGGCTTTCACCCTCACGCTTTTCACGGGGTTGCGCAAGCCGTCGGCCCGACTAGCTCGAACCGCCTAATCTTCGCCTGGGACGGCCTTCGGCAAGTCGCGATCCTCGTCGAAGCGATCGTCGCCGGAGCGAGCGGCGGCGCGCCGGCGCGGCGTCACCGAGCCGGTCGGCCCGACGTCGGAGCGATGCGCCGCGTAACCTTGCCCCGCACGGGCGCGCGCCGCGATCACCTCGCCCGGCACCGCGGCCGGCTGGCAGATGCGGCGACCGCTGTCGCGACGCATCAGATCGACATGGATGTGGTCGTAGTGGAAGACGTTCGAGCCCGGCGCCAAGACGGTGCTGAACAGCTCGCAGGCCGAGACCTGGACGTCGCGCAGGAATCCCTGCTCCTCCGGGGTGCCGCGCCAGCCGCGCTTGATGGTGACCACATGACCGTCGGCGAGCACGAAGCCGGAGATGTCGAGGGCGTTGCCGAAGGCGTGCTCGGAGATGCGGGCGCGCGGATTGCCGTTCATGCCACGGCACGAGTAGGCGGAGATCTGCTTGATCTCCACCACCGGCTGCCGGAACCAGCGCTGCGCGGCCGGCTGCACCCCCTCCAGCACCCAGCGATCGAGCGCCGACACCAGCGGACAGGCGAGCGTCGCGGCCGGCGACACGCTGGCCGGCGTGGCCGCGGTGGTCAGCGGCTCGGCCCGCGACGGGCCGACCGGCACCGGCTCGCCCATGGCGGGATACTGCGGCGGGTAGACCGAGGCGGTCTGCCGCGGCGACTCGACCTCCCGCGTCACCGGCGCGCGGCCCTGGCGCGGCGATCCGTCGCCGAACGGCGAGCGGCGGTCGATCGGGGTCGGCGAGAATCCGGGCTCCTCGTAGTCGGGGCCGGCGTCGCGAGGCGGCGGCAACGGCCCGCGGCCGATCGCGGCGGCGCGGCCGCGTGGCGGCCCGGCATCGGCGTCGACACGGTGCGGCGGACCAGCATGGCCGCTGCCGGGCGGCGACAACGGGGTCGGCCCCGGCACCGCGGCCGGACGGGTGGCGGGCGGCGGCCCGTCGGGCACCCGCAGATAGCCGGGCGGCGCACCGAGCACACGACCGGGCGCAGCCGCCGGCGTGCCGCGCGGGATGCCCCCCGGCGGACGCAGCGGCTCGTCGGTGTAGCCGAGCGCCTGGATCTCGCCGAGCGCCGCAACCTTGAGAGGAAAGTCGGCGCCGCACGCGCCGGGACCGTCGATCGGCGATAGGAGAGCGACGGCCGGCCCCTGCTTGACCGAGCCCGACTTGAGGCACTGAACCTCCGCCTCACGCCGCCACGGCTCGCGCTGCGCCATGAAGTTGCGGGCGCAACCGGCGAGCGTGAGGAGAACGAGCGAGCCGACGAGATACCAACGAACGTCGCGCGTCATGTCCGGAGCTTGCCGGACACTCCCTTAACGAGCCCTCAACGTTACTCGCCTGTTGCCCGGCGGACCGCATCCGCGTCACGGCGCAACCGGCGTCGCGCTCGACCATCCCGGCCGCCGCGCCTGCCGCGGAGAAGCCCTGCCCCGACGGCGCTTGATCGCGCGCCGCCTTTTCGTCAAACACGCCCGGCCCGCCGGTCCGGGCGCCGCGCGGGCCGAGGCGCTGCCCCGGACCAGAAGCCGCAGAGGAGATGCCACATCGTGCCGCAGCCGCCGGTCCGCCCCCTGAGGGCGCTCGAACTCGCCCGCCGCATCGAGGCCGGCGACCTGACGCCTGCCGAGGTGGTGGACCTGTGCGCCGAGACGATCGCGGCCCACGAGGAGACGATCGGGGCCTTCGCGGCGCTCGACCTCGCCGGCACCCGGGCGCGGGCGGCGGCGGCCGCCGCGACCCTGGAGGCGGCGCCGCTGCGCGGCCTGCCGGTCGGCATCAAGGACATCTTCGACACCGCCGACCTGCCGACCGAATACGGCACGCCGATCTATGCCGGGCACCGCCCGGTCGCCGATGCGGCGCTCGTCGCCATGGCGCGGCGCGCCGGTGGGCTGATCCTCGGCAAGACGGTGACGACGCCCTTCGCGTTCCTCGATCCGGCCGGCACTGCCAATCCGCATCATCCCGAGCACACGCCTGGCGGCTCGTCGTCGGGGTCGGCTGCGGCGGTCGCGGCCGGGCTGGTGCCGATCGCCATCGGCACCCAGACCGGCGGCTCGGTGATCCGCCCGGCCTCCTATTGCGGGGTCGCCGGCTACAAGCCGTCGTTCCGGATGCTGCCGATGGTCGGCTGCAAGACCTTCTCGTGGTCGCTCGACACCGCCGGCGTGTTCGCGGCCGGCGTCGCAGACGTCGCCTTCGCGGCGGCCGCCCTGACGGGCCGCGACCTGCGGGTCGACCGCGCGGCCCCGGCGGCGTCCCGCATCGGCGTCGTCCGCACCCATGTCTGGCCGCAGGCGACCGCCGCTATGCAGGCGCTCGTCGAGCGCACCGCGAAGGTGGCAGCCGCCGCCGGCGCCACGGTCCGCGAGATCGCCCTGCCCCCGGTGTTCGAGGATGCCTTCCGGGCCCACGCGATCATCCAGGACTACGAGGCGTTCCGCGCGCTGGCCCACGAGCACGACCACCACCGCGATCAGCTCGGGCCGCTGCTGCGCCACCTGCTCGATGCCGCCGCGGCGATCCGGCCGGAGGCGTATGACGATGCCCGCCGGGTCGCCAAGCGAGCCCGCCAGACGCTCGCCGACCTGATGGACGACCTGGACGTGCTGCTGACGCCGTCGGCCCCCGGCGCGGCGCCGCGCGGGCTAGGCTCTACCGGACTATCGACTTTCAACAGGTTATGGACCCTTATGGGAACACCGTGCATCAATGTTCCAGGCGCGAAGGACGAGTCGGGCCTGCCGCTCGGCATCCAGATCGTCGGCCGGTTTGGACGCGACCGGGCGGCCCTGGAGGCGGCGCTGTTCGTCGAGCAACTTGTGTCCACCGAGTCGGGCGGATGACCGCGAGCCTCGCAAGGCGTCGGCGCGCATCCAAGAGGGACGCCATGCCGGCTCTTCGCCCCATTTCCCTGGCGCCAGCCCACGGCCTTCTCGCACGCGCCAGGCTCATGGCCGCGGCCGTCGTCGCGGCGCTCGCCGCCAGCACAGGCCCCGGTGCGACGCAGGCCGCTGGCGAGACGCCGCCGGTCCACGCCACCACCGCCGCGCTGCGTCTCGCCCTTGGGGCGGAGACCACGGTGGTGCTGGAGGAGAACATCTCCACCGGGTATGTCTGGCGCTATGTCGACCAGCAGGGCGACGTCGGCGTCCGCATCGACGTCGTCGATCTGGGCCATCGGCGACGCGCCGGCACGAGCGCCAATGTGGGCGCCGCCGGGCTGCATCGCTGGCACCTGCGGGCCGCAGCCCCGGGCCGATGCGAGCTGCGTTTCGTGTATGAGCGCCCGTGGGAGCGGCAGCCTGTGCGCATGCACAAGCTCGTGGTCGACGTCCGCTGAGCAGTGGCAAGAATTGATAAAATCGACGCCCGCAGCGCACACCCATGTTGCAGCGCGGAATTGTTTTCGCCTTCAGAACATCGGCCGGTTGTGCTAGGTTGCCACCGCTCACTGGAGAGGAATTCGATCCAAGGTGATCGCCTCCACTCCAGACGTTCTTGCGCGAGAGATGTCTACTCGATCGCATTTTCGACGGCGAACCGGAGTCTGCGCCGCCAGAAAATGCTCCAGTCCAAGGAGACGAATGTGGCTTACTCGATCGACCTGGAGCGTGTGGCGATCGTGGCGGTGTTCGCCTTCGTGACCGCCATCGTTCTGGGTGCCTTCTGACAGGCCCCCGATCACCGCATCGGCTCGCCGAGAGCGGCCACCCGAGAACCAGAGCCGCGAAACAGAGCCGAGAACCCGAGCCTTCGGGCAATATCCGAAGCAAGACGATCCGAGCAGAGACTTGTAACACCGGAGAACGACGTCTCCGGTGTTTGCGTTTGTAAGGCAGGTCGCAACGTCCTCCGTTCGGATCATGCCGATGGCCGCTGATGCTGACTCGTCGTGCCTGGCCTTCGGCCGGAGGATGCAGCCCGAGAGTGCTGCCGCTGGTCTGATCTGGTTGGAGGTCGCGTGTCCCGGGCGGAGGCGCGACGCGCCGGAGACCCGGGACCCAGGGGCGGCGATCACGGAGCTTGCGGCTCTGGGCCCCGGCTCGCGGCACTGCGCGCCGCGTCCGGGGCACGAGGCCTCGCGACATGCTCTCTCATCCCGATGGCTGCCGATGTCGACTCGTCGTGCCTGGCCTTCGGCCGGAGGATGCAGTCCGAGAGTGCTGCCGTTGGTATTCAGTCCGCAGGGCCGTCGGTCGGCTCGCTTTCCTGATTTCCGTTCCCCGCATTTCCGTGCTCTGCTTCCGTCCTCCGTGTTCCGTAGAGGCCGTGACGTCACCATGTCCCCCCAGACTCTTTTCGAGCTCGCCGGTGCGACGCCGGCTCCGGCCAACCTGACCGACACCGTGCTGGTGGTGATCGATGCCCAGCGCGAATATGTCGACGGCCGCCTGCCGCTCGTCGGCATCGATGCTGCCCTGGACGAGATCGGACGCCTGCTCGCGCGCGCCCGCCGCGCCGGCACGCCGGTGATCCATGTGGTGCATCAGAGCAAGGGCGGCGGCCCCTTCGCGCCCGGCACGCGCGGCATCGAGGTGGCGTCGCCGGCGACGCCGGCACCGGGCGAGCCGGTGCTCGTCAAGGGCCTGCCCAATGCGTTCGCCAGCACCGATTTGGCCGACCGCCTGCACGCGCTGCATCGCTCGTCGCTCGTCCTTGTCGGCTTCATGACGCATATGTGCGTGGAGGCGACCGCCCGCGGGGCCGTCGATCTCGGTCTCGCCCCCACGGTGGTGGCGGCCGCGACGGCGACGCGCGACCTGCGCCACCCGCTCGACGGCTCGCTGGTGCCGGCCGCCGAGGTTCACCGCAATGCGCTGGCAGCGCTCGCCGACCGCTTCGCCACCATCGTCTCGTCTTGTGAGGAGCTGGCCGGCTGATCGGCCGCGACGTCGACCGTGACGGCGACGTCGGCGATCACCGGCAGATGGTCCGACAGCCCGCGCGCCGCCCGGTCGGTGAACGCCGACACCAGTGCGCACGCCGGCCGGCAGTAGATGCGATCGAGCCGGAACAGCGGCCAGTGCGACGGGAAGGTGCGGAAGCGCGTGCGCCCCGGGCAGGCGCCGCGCAGCACCGCCCGCACCGAGCCGGCGAACAGCCAGTCGTTGAAGTCGCCCACCACCACGGTGGTGGACGGGCTCTCCTCGATCAGGGCCAGCAGCGCGCGCGCCTGGCTGCGCCGCTCGCCGAAGCTCAAGCCGAGATGCGTCGCGATCACCCGGCACGGGCCGTGCGCCGTGTCGATGTCGGCCACGATGGCGCGGCGCGGCTCGCGCTCCGGATAGGAGATGTCGTGCGCCGCCCAGGCGCGCGGCCGCCAGCGGCTGAGCAGCATCTGCCCGTAGGCGCCGTCCGCCGTGACGATCGACTTGGCGCCGAGCCCGTAATGGCCCAGCGTCCGCTCGATCACCGCGAACGGATCGGCGTCGGCGGAGCGCGGCCGGCGCGAGTCGACCTCCTGGAGCGCCACGATGTCGGGATCGTGCCGCTCGATCAGCGCGATCACCCGGGCGAGATCGAAATCGGGATTGAGTCCGAGCGCGCCGTGGATGTTCCACGTCATTACCCGGACGGTGCCGGCCGGCCTCACGGATCGCGGCTCCCGTCGCGCCCGCGACCGCGCTCCTCGTCGCGGCCGCCACGGCGGGACACGACCGCCTGAATGCCGAAGGCGAGCGCGATCCAGCCGGCCAAGAGCCCCACCGCGACCGCGATGCGGCCGGGCGTCGGATCGCGGATCACGGCGAGCAGCCGATCGCCGAACACCGACATGGCGACGAGACCGGGCGTCAGCCCGAGCAGCGTGCCGCCCATGAAGTCGGCGAAGCGCACGCCGCCCGCCCCCGACAGGAGATTGATGACCGTGAACGGGGCGATCGGCAGCACCCGGATGGCGGCCACCGCGAGCACGCCGCGCCGGGTGATCTTGCGCCGGATCTTGTTGAGCCGCGGCCCGAGCAGACGGATGAACGGCTCCTGCCCCAGCTTGGCACCGATCGCGAAGCCGACCGCGGCGCTCACCAGCGCGCCGAGCGTCGCGTAGAGGAGACCGAGCCAGGCGCCATACACCATGGCGGTGGCGGCGATCAGCACCGTCACCGGAAAGCCGAGCAGCCCCGCCACCACATAGACGCCGGCCACCGCGACCGGCGCCCACACGGTGCCGAGCCCTTCGAGCAGTGCCCGCACCCGCTCGATATCGGTGAACTGGGCGAGCGGCGTCGTGCGCCAGGCGAGCACCAGGCCGATCAGCACGAGAGCCACCGCGCCGACCTTGGCGAACACCGGCAGGCGGCGGGCCTGCGCCGGCCCGATCACCTGGCGGGTCACCGCCTCGACGCTGATCGGCGCCGCAGGATCGGCGATCGGCTCGATGGCCAGCGGCAGCACGCTCGGCGACGATTCAGGATCGCTCACCGGGCACAGCCGATGGCCGCCGCCCGACAGCGTCTCGACGGTGCGCAGCAGCGAGCCGGTGCGGGCGAGCTGGTCGGCCACCACCTGCTCGCCGACGCCGCAATGATCGGCGATCAGCCGGTTGCGGACGCGGGCGACGGCGCGCCGCTCCGCCTCGGTCTCCGCCTCCAGGACGACGTCGCACTCGGCGTCGGCCCCCATCGAGCGGTTGTTGAGATTGGCCGAGCCGACGCGCAGCAGGCGATCGTCCACCACCATCACCTTCGAATGCACCATGGTGTCGGCCGTGCTGTCGCCGTCGCACACCTGCGGGAACAGGAAGCGCGCCCGCGCCGCCACGCCGGCCTCCTCCAGGATGCGGCGGAAGCGGGCGCGGCCCGCATGCATGGTGTTGGCCTCGATCCACGAGTGATACTGACGCGGCGTCACCACCACCAGCTCGAGCTCCGGCATGCGCTGCATGCGGGCGGCGAGCCGCTCCGCCATGGCGGCCGCGGTGACGAACTGGTTCTCGATGTAGATGCTGCGGCGTGCCGCGTCGATGCTGTCGAGAAACAGCGCCTCGATCTCGCGCGCCTCGGGCTCGCCGTCGTCGCAGCACGGCACCGTGCGGGCGATGGCGAGCCGCGTGTCTCGGATGTCGGGCACGACGCCATCCGGCCACACGTCGTGATCGCCCGGATGGCTCGGCAGCGTCTCGCCGGTGGCGCGCCGCCAGCGGTTCTTGGCGAGGTCGCCGAGCGCCGCCGCGGCGGCGCCGTCGCAGACGAGCTGGACGTCGTGGAACGGCGCGTAGGGCACGCCGTCGGGGTCGACGCGGTCGGGATCGGCCGCCCGGTGGGCGCAGCGGTCCCAGCGCCGGATGGTGAGGTCGAGGCCGCCCGCGAAGGCGACCGTGTCGTCGACCAGGACGATCTTCTGATGCTGCGACGAGCCGAACGGCAGCCGGTCGTCGAGCCGCAGGATCACCTGGGGCGGCGTACGGTCGTCGATGGCGAGCGACGGAAACCACTCGCGCTCACCGGCGAACAGCACCGAGTAGTTCCACAGCAGGAGCCGGATGGTCAGCGTCGGGCGGCGCTCGACCAGGGCGGCGAGGAGATCCACCAGCGTCTCGGGCAGGTCGTCGTCGGGCCCGGTGCGCGGCAGCCGCGTCTGGCTGTGGATGTCCCAGCCGACCACCAGCACCGCGTGCCTGGCCCGCAGCAGGCTGCGGCGCAGCGCCGAGAAATACTGCTCGCCATCGATCAGGACGGCGGCGCGCTGCGCCGGCTCCACCCGCCACACATTGTGGCCGGGACGGAGAATGCGGTCGGCGACGACGGCGAGGTCATCATCAACGGACGGCGAGGTCATCAACGGGCATCGGGCGACGGGGTTCCGGCGGGATCTCGGGTTCGCGGCGACAACGCACGACGCGCGATTTGGTGCCGTGGGGGCGGGCCGCTCCTGTTACCGATCGCGCCGGGCAGCGTCATCCCGTCGCGGCGTATGGCCGCGGCGCACGTTAGAGTGCTTCCGACGTCATCGCCGGGCTTGACCCGGCGATCCATCTCTCTGCGACCAATGGATTTTTGACGAAGGTGATGGATGCGCGGGTCGAGCCCGCGCATGACGCATCTATGCGTGGCACGCGGTCGCTGCGACGGATGCCGTCAGTTGAAGTCGCTGCCGCGGCCCCAGCGCTGCTGCCACATGCGCTCGCCGATGGTGCAGGAAACCCGCGGCTCGACGCGCGGTTCGGACGCGGAGGCCGGCACCAGGCGGCCCGGCGGGGTCGCCCCCGCCACCTCCAGCACCAGCTTGGTACGGGTCGCCTCCTTGAACTGCGAGCGATCGCGGATCGGCACCACGAAGGCCGACGGGCCGCCGATGACGCAGTCCTCGTAGTAGACGTCGAGCGCGTCGAGATCGAGGGTGGCGGCGGAGGGCCGCTTGAGCACCAGCGGCAGCCCGTTGATGGTGATGCCCTTGGCGACCACCTCGTCGCGCGTCTGATCGACCAGCGGCCCCTGATTGTTGGCGCCGTCGCCGGAGACGTCGATGACGCGGCGAATGCCGCGCTCGCCCGAGCTGGCGAACAGCTCGGCCGAGAATTGCAGCGCGCCGGAGATCGAGGTGCGGTAGGCGCGCCGATACGGCGCCTCGGCGATCGCGGCCGCGAAGGTTTCGGCGCTGGCCGCACCGTCGACGATGCGCCACGGCACCAGCACGCGCTGATCGGCGGCGCCGGCCCATTCCACATAGGTGACGGCGATGCGTCCGTGCATGCCCTGGCGCAGCGCGGAGAGAAACTCCGGCGAGGTCAGCGCCGCCACATAGCCCTCGCGCTGGAGCGCCTGCTCGTCGGGGTCCATGGAGTAGGAGATGTCGACGGCGAGCACCAGCTCGACGTCGACGGTGCTGCCGGCCTGGGCGGCGGGCAAATCGGCGAGCCGCAGGGTCGCGGCGACACCGAGTGCCGCCACCGCGGTGGTGGCCGCGGCCGCGACGGCCGCCAGTCCCGCCACCCGTCGCGCCATCCGCAGCGCCGTCGCCGCTCGCCTCGCCCACATGGCCGTCTCCGCATGATGCCGGAGACGGGATGGTCGCACAGGGTCGCGGCGCGGCAAGCGGCCGGCGTTCACGATCGCATTATCGCGGCCGCGCCGGCGTGGCGCCGCCGGCGTGGCGCATACCGCGACCGGCTACGTCGTGTGGTCGACCGGCTCGGTGGCGACGATCTCGATGCCGAAACCGGCGAGACCGACATAACGCTGCTCCGAGGAGGCGAGCAGCCGGATCGACGAGACGCCGAGGTCCTTGAGGATCTGGGCGCCGAGCCCGATCTCCCGCCACTGCTGCGAGCGGGCGGCCTCCGAGTCGGTCGGGGCGTCGCCGTTGGTGGGCAGCGCCGCCGCCGGCACCCCGACGGTGCCGTCGCGCAGCACCACCAGCACGCCCCGCCCCTCGGCCTTGAAGCGGCGCAGCGCCGCATGAATGGTCGGCGCGCCCCCGAAGGTGTCGCGCAGCAGGTTGTGGCGGTGCAACCGGGTCACCACGCTCTTGCCGTCGCCCACCGCGCCGTAGACCAGCGCCATGTGATGCACCGCCTCGAACGGGGTGACATAGGCGTAGCCGCGCAGCGGCCCGATCTCGGTCTGGACGGTGAACTCGCTGATCCGCTCGACCAGCTTGTCGCGCACCTGGCGATAGGCGATCAGGTCGGCGACCGACAGGATCACCAGCCCGTGCTTCTCGGCGAAGGCCGTCACCTCGGGGCCGCGCATCACGGTGCCGTCGTCGTTCATCAGCTCGGCCAGCACGCCGACCGGCGGCAGGCCGGCGAGCCGGCAGAGATCGACGCACGCCTCGGTATGGCCGGAGCGCATCAGCACGCCGCCCTCGCGCGCCACCAGCGGGAAGACGTGGCCGGGCCGCACGAAGTCGCCCGCCGCGGTGTTGTGGTTGGCGAGCGCCCGCACCGTGTTGGTGCGCTCCTCGGCCGAGATGCCGGTGACGAAGCCGTGGCGCACGTCGACCGACACCGTGAAGGCGGTGCCGAGCGGCGCGTCGTTCTGGGCCACCATGGGATCGAGGCGCAGGCGCTTCGCCTCCTCGACCGACAGCGGCGCGCAGACGATGCCCGAGGTGTGGCGAATCACGAAGGCCATCTTCTCGGGCGTGCACATCGACGCCGCGACGAACAGATCGCCCTCGTCCTCACGATCGTTGTCGTCGGTGACGATCACCAGATCGCCCCGTGCGAAGGCGGCGATCGCTGCCTCCACCCGCGTGTTGTTCTCGTTGGTCATCGGCTGGCTTTCGATTCCGGGAGTGGCACCTGCTCGGGCGAGCCGGCGGGCCGGGTGAACGGCCAGGCCGGCGTGTCGCCCACCTGGGCGCGATGGCGCAGATAATGGTCGGCGATCACGCACGCCACCATGGCCTCGGCGACCGGGACGGCCCGGATGCCGACGCAGGGGTCGTGGCGACCCTTGGTGAGAAGGTCGGTCTCCTCGCCGAAGCGGGTCACGGTGGCGCGCGGCGTGAGGATCGAGGAGGTCGGCTTGACCGCGAAGCGGGCCACCACCGGCTGGCCGGTGGAGATGCCGCCGAGCACGCCGCCCGCCTGGTTGGAGAGGAAGCGCGGGGCGCCGTCGTTGCCCATTCGCATCTCGTCGGCGTTCTCCTCCCCGCTCAGCGCGGCGGCCTCGAAGCCGGCGCCGATCTCGACGCCCTTGACGGCGTTGATCCCCATCAGGGCGGCGGCGAGGTCGGCGTCGAGCTTGCCGTAGACCGGAGCGCCGAGGCCGACCGGCACCCCCTCCGCCACCACCTCCACCACGGCGCCGACCGAGGAGCCGGCCTTGCGAACCTCGTCCAGATGGGCCGCGAAAGCTTCGGCGGCGGTGGCGTCCGGGCAGAACAGCGGATTGCGGTCGATCTCGGCCCAGTCCCAGCGGGCGCGGTCGATACGCAGCCGGCCGACCTGGATCAGCGCCGCCCGCACCACCAGGCCCGGCACCACCTTGCGGGCGATCGCCCCGGCGGCGACGCGCGCCGCGGTCTCGCGGGCCGACGAGCGGCCGCCGCCGCGATAGTCGCGCAGGCCATATTTCGCGTCATAGGTGTAGTCGGCGTGGCCGGGCCGGTAGGCGTCCCTGATCTCCGCGTAGTCCTTGCTGCGCTGGTCGGTGTTCTCGATCAGGAGCGCGATCGGCGTGCCGGTGGTGACCTGGGCGCCGCTCTGCGGATCGGCGAACACGCCGGACAGGATCTTGACCGCGTCGGGCTCGCGCCGCTGGGTGGTGAAGCGCGACTGGCCCGGCCGGCGGCGGTCGAGCCGCTCCTGGATGTCGGCGGCCTCCAGCGGGATGCGCGGCGGGCAGCCGTCCACCACGCAGCCGAGCGCCGGCCCGTGGCTCTCGCCGAAGGTGGTGACGCGGAAGAGGTGGCCGAAGGTGTTGAACGACATCGCCGGGGGTCCTGCTGCCGTCTGGTAGCGCGCGGCCCCCGGGGGGTCAATTCGGCGGCGCACGGGCCAGCCGAGCGGTGGCGGCGGGGCGGCGCGGCCGCCCGCGGCTCACTCCTTGACGACGGTGATGTCGGGGGCGTCGGGCCGCTTCATGCCGACCACATGGTAACCGGCATCGACATGGTGGATCTCGCCGGTGACGCCGCGCGCCATGTCGGACAGGAGATAGACCGCGGTGTCGCCCACCTCGTCGATGGTGACGGTGCGCTTGAGCGGCGAGTTGTACTCGTTCCAGCGCAGGATGTAGCGGAAGTCACCGATGCCGGAGGCCGCCAGCGTCTTGATCGGGCCGGCCGAGACGGCGTTGACCCGGATGTTCTTCTCGCCGAGATCGGCGGCGAGATAGCGCACCGAGGCTTCGAGGCCGGCCTTGGCGACGCCCATCACGTTGTAATGGGGCATCCACTTCTCGGCGCCGTAATAGGTCAGGGTGAGGAGCGCGCCGCCATTGGTCATCAGCTTCTCGGCGCGCTGGGCGATCGCCGTAAACGAGTAGCAGCTGATGAGCATCGTCTTGGCGAAGTTGTCTTCGGTCGTATCGACGTAGCGACCGTCGAGCTGGTCCTTGTCCGAGAACGCCACGGCGTGGACGACGAAGTCGATGCTGCCGAACACGGCCGCCGCCTCGGCGAACACAGCATCGATGGTGGCCGGCTCGGTGACGTCGCAATGGCCGATCAGGCGGGCGCCGAGCTCCTTGGCCAGCGGCTCCACCCGCTTCTTCAGCACATCGCCCTGATAGGTGAATCCGAGCTCGGCGCCGTGCGCATGCGCGGCCCGGGCGATGCCCCACGCGATCGAACGATTGTTGGCGATTCCAAAGATAAGGCCGCGCTTGCCGCGCAGCAGCCCCGCAGTATCCGGCATGGTTGTCCTCAAAGCGGCCGGAGACCGGCGCGGCGGCACCTATGGCACAGCCCCCGATGACCATCAAGGCGCCACACACGGCCCTTCGCGTGGGCAATTGGTCGGAATCGGGGGGCGGCCGGAGGCGGCTCGCCGGGGCGGGGCAGCCTCCGGAGCGACGGGCTCAGGCTAGGTCGCGGCGCGGATCGTAGGGCCGGGCGTCGCGCCAATGGCGCATCAGGTCGTCGAGCTCCGGGTCCCCCTCGGGCGGCAGCACGATGCGGACGCTGGCGAGCAGGTCGCCGGGCCCGCCCTTGGCGGGCAGGCCCTTGCCCTTGAGCCGGAAGGTGCGGCCGCTCGACGTGCCCGGCGGAATCGCCAGCTCGACGGCACCGTCCAGCGTCGGCACCCTCACCTTGCCGCCCAGCACCGCCTCGTAGAGCGTCACCGGCAGATCGAGCCGCAGGTTGGCGCCGTCGCGCTCGAACACCGGGTGCGGCGCGATGGTGACGGTGATCAGCGCATCGCCGACCGCGCCGGGGCCGGGCAGCCCCTGCCCCTTCAGGCGGATTTGCTGGCCGTCGGCGAGGCCGGGCGGAATCTTGACCTCGACCTCCTTGCCGGTCGGCAGATGCACCCGGCGGGTCCCGCCCTGGGCGGCCTCGGCCAGCGAGATGGTGACGGCGACCTCGACGTCGCGGCCGGGCGGCTGCGGATGCAGGTCCTCGGGCTCGAAATGGGACCCGCCGGCGAACCCGCCACGGCGTCCCGCCGCGGCGCCGCCGAACACGTCCTTGAGCAGATCCTCGAAGCCGCCGAAGCCGCGGGGGCCGCCCGCGCCGGCGCCGCCGGCCCGGCGGAAGCCCTCCGGACCGAACGAGAAGCTTTCGAAATGGGCGCCGCCAGGCCCCGCCCCGGCGCCACCGCCCGGAAAGCCGCCCGGATGGCCGCCGAAGCCTTCGAAGCCGTGGAAGCGGGGCTTGCCCTCGGCGTCGATCTCGCCGCGGTCGAACGCCTTGCGCTTCTTCTCGTCGCCGAGGATCTCGTAGGCGGAGTTCACCTCGGCGAACCGCTTGGCACTCTTCGGGTCGTCCTTGTTGGCGTCGGGGTGCAGCTTCTTGGCGAGCTTGCGGAATGCGCCCTTGATGGCGGCCGCGTCCGCCGTCCGCGGCACCCCGAGGACGTCATAGGGGTTGCGCATCGATCGAAAACTCCGGAACTCGGGTCGGGCGCGGTGCGCCCAGGGTCGTGCCGAATGTGGGGGGAATCGGGCATTTCCGCAACGCGCCGGCAGCCCGATGCTGCCCCGCGTGAGCGCCGCGGCGCGGGAGCGAACCGCCCGCCCCCGCCCTCAGGCCCGCTTCCAAGGCTTCAGCCGGGTGACCTGCCAGCGGCCGGTGGTGATCCGGCAGGCGCCACCTTCCAGCCAGGTCTCGCGGCCGTCGCGGACATGGCTGACCAGGAAGTCGCGGCAGGTGCGGCCGCCCTCCCGCTGCGGGGCGGTCAGCGGCGTGACGGTGCCGCGGGCGCCGGTCGACGGATTTTCCCAGGACGCACTGGCGGTGGTGCCGCTCTTGCCTAGCACCTCGGCGATAGCGGTGCGGGCCACCGCCAGGTCCGCCTCGCCCGGCAGCGCGCTCGCCGCATCCGCCGCGGCCGGGTCGGCGCGGCTCTCGGACCGCTCGCCACCGCTTCCGGCGGCGTGGGTGCTGCCCTCGGCCTCCTTGCCGACCGGCGCCGGGGCGCCGCCGCGGCGGCCGCCGAGCGCGCCGGTCGCACCGCGGCCATGCGCGTCGTCGTTTCCCATCAGCGATCCCAACTGGTAGGAGAAGCTACAGCCGCCGGCCAGCAGCGCCGCCGCCGTCACCAGGCTCAAGCTCGCCACCCGCCGTGCGCGACGGCCCCACGGACGCGCGACACCGCAGGACGTCCGACCCACGGACGCGACGGCATCGGCCGGCTGCTGGTCTGCCAAGAGGTACCTCGACGCATGTCCGATATTGATCCGATTGAACACACGGTCCGGTTAACGGCCGGTGATTTCACCGAGGCCGGCGAGCCCTTCGCGCTGTTCGCCGCCTGGTTCGCGGAGGCCGGCCGCAGCGAGCCGTCCGATCCCGACGCCATGGCGCTCGCCACCGCGGACGCCGGCGGCATGCCGAATGTCCGCATGGTGCTGCTGAAGAGCTTCGACGAGCGCGGCTTCGTCTTCTACACCCACCAGACCAGCCAGAAGGGCCAGGAGCTGGCCGCCAACCCGTCGGCCGCCGCGGTGTTCCACTGGAAGTCGCTCACCCGCCAGGTGCGGCTGCGCGGGCCGGTGTCGCAGGTTCCGGACGAGGAGGCGGACGCCTATTTCGCCAGCCGGCCGCGCCAGTCGCGCATCGGCGCCTGGGCCAGCAAGCAGTCGACGCCGCTGGAGAGCCGGCTGGCCTTCGAGAAGGCGGTCGCCTATTACTCCGCCAAGTACGCGATCGGCCCGGTGCCGCGGCCGCCCCACTGGGGTGGCTACCGGCTGGCGCCGCTGTCGATCGAGTTCTGGCACGACCGGCCGTTCCGGCTGCACGACCGTATCGTCTTCAAACGCGAGCGCACCGGCGCGCCGTGGACCAAGTACCGGCTCTACCCCTGATTTCGAACCACGAACCCATTCACCCGAGGGCCGCCCCGATGAATACCCCGCTGAGCAACCAGCCCCGCCGCACCCTGCTGCTCACCGGCGCCAGCCGCGGCATCGGGCACGCCACCGTCAAGCGCTTCTCGGCCGCGGGCTGGCGGGTGATCACCTGCTCGCGCCACGCCTTCCCGGAGAACTGCCCGTGGGCGAGCGGGCCGGAGGATCACCTCCAGGTCGATCTCGCCGACCCGATCTCGACCCGCGAGGCGATCGCAGAGGTGAAGGAGCGCCTCGACGGCCAGCTGCACGCGCTGGTGAACAATGCCGGCATCTCGCCCAAGGACGAGGAAGGTGGCCGCCTCGGCACCGTCAACACCACGCTCGACGTGTGGCAGACCGTCTTTCAGGTGAACTTCTTCGCCCCCGTCATGCTGGCGCGCGGCCTGATCGAGGAGCTGAAGGCCGCCAAGGGCTCGGTGGTCAACGTCACGTCCATCGCCGGCTCGCGCGTGCATCCGTTCGCCGGCTCGGCCTATTCCACCTCCAAGGCGGCGCTCGCGGCACTCACCCGCGAGATGGCGTCCGACTTCGGCCGCCTCGGCATCCGGGTCAACGCCATCGCGCCCGGCGAGATCGACACCTCGATCCTGTCGCCCGGCACCGACAAGATCGTCGCCCAGATCCCGATGCAGCGCCTCGGCACCACCGACGAGGTGGCCAAGATCATCTATGTGCTGTGCACCGAGACCTCGTCCTACGTGAACGGCGCCGAGATTCACATCAACGGCGGCCAGCACGTGTGATCCGACCCGAGGCGTGATAGGGATCGCTCCGCGGTCGCGCTGACCGCCGCCGGCGCCGAGCGGCCGCGGCGGCGCGGTCGACCGGCAGGCGCCCGGGCGCGTCGATGGCGCCGGGCCATCCGCGAGGGCTTTCCCACATGTCCCGCCCGCATTCGGCCGGCAGCCCGCAAAAGCCCGGCGATCAGCAGAAGAACGAGGCGCGGCGCGCCGAGATCGTCGCGCTGGTGCGCCAGCGCGGCTTCGTCACCATCGGGGCGCTGGCGCAGCAGTTCGGCGTCACCGTCCAGACCATCCGGCGCGACATCAACAGCCTGTCCGACGAGGGCCGGGTCGCCCGCTACCATGGCGGCGCCGGGCTGCCGTCGAGCGTCGAGAACATCGACTACTCGATGCGGCGGGTGATGAACCTGGCCGAGAAGGAGCGCATCGCCCGCCTGGTCGCCGCCCATGTGCCGGCGCACTCGTCGCTGTTCATCAACATCGGCACCACCACCGAGGCGGTGGCCCGCGCCCTCGTCGATCACGAGGACCTGCACGTCATCACCAACAACCTCAACGTCGCCCATCTGCTCGCCAACAAGACGAGCTTCCGGATCGTGGTGACGGGCGGCTCGGTGCGCAACCGCGACGGCGGCCTGGTCGGCCAGGCGGCGTGCGACACCATCGGCAAGTTCCGGGTCGACATCGGCATCATCGGCATCAGCGGCATCGACGCCGACGGCACGCTGCTCGACTACGATTACGACGAGGTGCGCGCCGCCCAGACCATCCTGGCCAATGCCCGGCAGGTGTTCCTGGTCACCGACCACACCAAGTTCAGCCGGCGGCCGCTGGTGCGGCTCGGCGCGATCACCGACGTCAGCGCCCTGTTCACCGACCAGCCGCCGCCTCCCGGCATCCGCGCGCTCCTGGCGACGCATGGCATCGCGATCCATGTTGCGACGCAGTAACCTCGCGTTGCAGTGCGGAAACGAAAGTTGAATTTTCGCTTGCGAACATTTCGGATTGTGGACTATCTTGTCGGGTGAGAGCGCCGGAGCGGCGCGCACCGAACGGGACGGGTCCGATGAGCCCACGCGATCCCTTCGATCTCCTGATCATCGGCGGCGGCATCAATGGCACCGGCCTGGCCCGCGACGCGGCCGGGCGCGGCGCCTCGGTGCTCCTGGTCGAGCAGGCGGATCTCGCGGCCTACACGTCGTCGGCCTCCACCAAGCTGATCCATGGCGGGCTGCGCTATCTCGAATATTACGACTTCCGGCTGGTCCGTGAGGCCCTGATCGAGCGCGAGCGGCTGCTCGCCGTGGCGCCCCATCTCGTGCGCCCGATGCGCTTCGTGCTGCCCCATGTGGGCGGGCTGCGCCCGGCCTGGATGGTGCGGCTCGGCCTGTTCCTTTACGACCATATCGGCGGCCGGAAGACGCTTCCCGGCACCGAGACTGTTCGATTCCGAACATCCCCGATCGGCGCTCCGCTCCAGGAGCGGCTCACCAAGGGCTTCGTCTACTCCGACTGCTGGGTCGACGACGCCCGCCTCGTGGTCCTCAACGCGGTCGATGCCCAGGCGTGCGGCGCCACCATCCGGACCCGCTGCCGCTTCGTCTCGGCGCGGCGCCGCGACGGGCTGTGGCGGGCCGTGGTGGAGGACCGCGACAGCGGTCGGCGCGAGGAGGTGACGGCGCGCATCCTGGTCAATGCCGGCGGCCCATGGGTCAGCCGGCTGCTCACCGAGCAGCTCGGCATCGCCAAGCACGCCAATGTCCGCTTGGTGAAGGGCAGCCACATCGTGGTGCCGCGGATGTTCGAGGGCGAGCACGCCTTCATCTTCCAGAACCCGGACCGCCGCATCGTCTTCGCCATCCCCTACGAGGACGCCTTCACGCTGGTCGGCACCACCGACGTGCCCTACACGGCCGAGCCCGGCCCGGTGACGATCTCGGCCGAGGAGACCACCTATCTCTGCGAGACGATGAACCGCTATTTCCGGCGGCCCATCGCACCCGCCGACGTGGTGTGGAGCTATGCCGGGGTGCGGCCGCTCTACGACGACGCGGCCGCCGACGCCTCGGCGGTGACCCGCGACTACGTGCTCGACCTCGACACCGGCGACGGCGGCGAGCGCGGCGCCCCGGTGCTGTCGGTGTTCGGCGGCAAGATCACCACCTACCGCCGGCTGGCCGAGCACGCGCTGGAGAAGCTCGGCCCGCATCTGCCGGGCCTGAAGCCGGCCTGGACCGAGCACAGCCACCTGCCCGGCGGCGACCTGCCGGCCGGTGACTTCGCGCTGTTCGTCGCCGCCTTGCAGAAGAACCGGCCGTTCCTCCCCGCCCCGCTGGTGCAGCGCCTGGCGCGCGCCTACGGCACCCGGGTCGAGCTGATCCTCGGCGAGGCGACCCGCATGACCGATCTCGGCTGCGACTTCGGCGCCGGACTCACCGAGGCGGAAGTCCGCTATCTCGTCAGCCACGAATGGGCCCGCTCCGCCGACGACATCCTGTGGCGACGGACCAAGCTCGGCCTGCACGTCCCCGACGGCACCGCCGACGCACTCGACTCCTATCTCGCGACCCTCGCCCCGGCGCGCGCCGCGAGCCACGCGACCCCCGCGGACGGCCCCTGAGCGGTCCGCCCGCGGACTCGTCCGCCAGCGGAGCGTCATCACAGTCGCACAGCCGCCGGCACGAGCGGCGGCATCGGGAGGATTGTCAGCATGACCAGGTATGTCGGGGCGATCGATCAGGGCACGACGAGCACCCGCTTCATCGTCGTCGATCGCCAGGGCGAGGTCGTCGCCATGGCCCAGAAGGAGCACCGGCAAATCTATCCGAAGCCCGGCTGGGTCGAGCACGACCCCGCCGAGATCTGGCGCAACACTCGCGAGGTGGTCGCCGAGGCGATGAGCCGCAAGGGCCTCGAGCCCAAGAACCTCGCCGCCGTCGGCGTCACCAACCAGCGCGAGACCACCGTGCTGTGGGACCGCAGGACCGGCGCCCC
This sequence comes from Rhodoplanes serenus, assembly GCA_009720755.1. GTDB lineage: Bacteria > Pseudomonadota > Alphaproteobacteria > Rhizobiales > Xanthobacteraceae > Rhodoplanes > Rhodoplanes serenus. The sequence goes on along the minus strand of WNKV01000009.1, from coordinate 173,396 downwards.
GCTCCACAACGCGCTGGTCTGGCAGGACACCCGCGTCGACCAGCTCGTCGCCGCCTTCGCGCGCGACGGCGGCCAGGACCGCTTCCGCGCCGCCACCGGCCTACCGCTCGCCTCCTACTTCTCCGGCCTGAAGCTCGTCTGGCTCCTCGACAACGTGCCGGAGGCCCGCGCCAAGGCCGAGGCCGGCGACGCGCTGTTCGGCAACATCGACACCTTCCTGCTGTGGCACCTCACCGGCGGCCCGGACGGCGGCCTGCATGTCACCGACGTGACCAACGCCAGCCGCACCCAGCTGATGAACCTCGCCACCCTCGACTGGGACGCCACGCTGCTCGACACCTTCGGGATTCCGCGCAGCGTGCTGCCGGCCATCCGCTCGTCCAGCGAGGTCTATGGCGAGGTCCGCGACGGGCCGATCGCCGGCGTGCCGATCGCCGGCATTCTGGGCGATCAGCAGGCGGCGCTGGTCGGGCAGACCTGCTTCCGCCCGGGCGAGGCCAAGAACACCTACGGCACCGGCTGCTTCCTGCTGATGAACACCGGCCCCAAGATCGTCCCCTCGACCTGCGGCCTGGTCACCACGGTAGCGTACCGGCTCGGCGATCAGCCGGCCTGCTACGCCCTCGAAGGCTCGATCGCCATCACGGGCGCGCTGGTGCAGTGGCTGCGCGACAATCTCGGCCTGATCCGGTCGAGCGGCGACATCGAGGCGCTGGCCGCGAGCGTGCCCGACAACGGCGACGTCTACATCGTGCCGGCCTTCTCGGGCCTCTACGCGCCGCACTGGAAGGAGAGCGCCCGCGGCGTCGTCGCCGGTCTCACCCGCTTCGCCAACCGCGCCCACTTCGCCCGCGCGGCGCTCGAAGCCACCGCCTACCAGACCCGCGAGGTGGTGGAGGCGATGGAGAAGGACTCGTCGATCCGCCTGGAGGAGCTGCGCGTCGACGGCGGCATGGTGGCCAACGAGCTCCTCATGCAGTTCCAGGCCGACATTCTCGACGTGCCGGTGGTGCGCCCGCGGATGACCGAGACGACGGCGCTCGGCGCCGCCTATGCGGCCGGGCTGGCCACCGACTACTGGCAGGGCACCGACGATCTCGTTGCCAACTGGGGCGTCGACAAGCGGTGGACCCCGGCGATGCCGGCGGAGCGCCGGGCGAAGCTCTACGCGGCCTGGGGCAAGGCCGTCACCCGCGCGTTCGACTGGGTCGACTGACCGGACCGCCCTCCTCCCGCACCGGCGGACCTGGCACTTCATCGACGCGGAGCGAGCCCGCGCGTACTCTCCGAACCTCGTTCAGACGACGTCAGGAACAGGTCATGACCTCTCCCTTCCTCGGCGAACTTCTCGGCACCATGATGCTGGTCATCCTCGGCGACGGCGTCGTCGCCGGCGTGCTGCTGCAACAGTCCAAGGCCCAGAACTCCGGCTGGATCGTCATCACCACCGGCTGGGCCATCGCGGTGCTGGCCGGCGTGTTCGTCGCCACCGCGACGGGCAGCGCCGACGCCCACATCAACCCCGCCGTCACCATCGGCTTCGCGCTGTCGAGCGGCACCTGGTCGAAGGTGCCGGTCTATCTGCCGGCGCAGTTCATCGGCGGCTTCCTCGGTGCCGTGGTGGTCTGGCTGCATTACCTGCCGCACTGGGCCAAGACCCCGGACCCCGGCCTCAAGCTCGCGGTGTTCTGCACCGGCCCGGCGATCCGCAATCTCCCGGCCAACTTCGTCAGCGAGGTGATCGGCACCATCGTGCTCTTGTTCGTCATCGCGGCGATCGCCTCCAAGACGGTCGGCGGCACCGGCGGCATGGCGCCCGGCATGATCCCCTACATGGTCGCCATGCTGGTGTGGGGCATCGGCCTCTCGCTCGGCGGCACCACCGGCTACGCCATCAACCCGGCTCGCGATCTCGGGCCGCGGCTCGCCCATGCGCTGCTGCCGATTCCCGGCAAGGGCTCCTCCGATTGGGGCTATGCTGCGATCCCGGTGGTCGGGCCGATCGTCGGCGCGCTCGTGGCGGGCCTCGCCATCCTGGCGGTCGGCATCCAGTGATCCGGGAGACGGGCATGAAGAAGCTGATCAACGCCCCCGAGGCGGTCGTCGCCGAGGCGCTCGCCGGCATGGCGGCGGCGCATCCGGGGCTGATCCGGGTGCAGACCGATCCGGCCTTCGTGGTCCGTGCCGATGCGCCGGTGCGCGGCAAGGTGGGCCTCGTGTCGGGCGGCGGCTCGGGGCACGAGCCGATGCATGGCGGCTTCGTCGGTCGCGGCATGCTGGATGCGGCCTGCCCGGGCGCGGTGTTCACCAGCCCGACGCCGGACCAGATGCTCGCCGCCGCCAAGGCGGTCGACGGCGGCGCCGGCATCCTCTTCATCGTCAAGAACTACACCGGCGACGTGATGAATTTCGAGATGGCGGCGGAGCTGGCCGCAGCCGAAGGGCTGACCGTCGACAGCGTGGTCATCGACGACGACGTCGCCGTCAAGGACAGCCTCTACACGGCCGGCCGCCGCGGGGTGGCGACCACGGTGCTGGCCGAGAAGATCTGCGGCGGCGCCGCCGAGGCGGGGCAGCCGCTCGCCGCAGTCGCCGATCTCTGCCGCCGGGTGAACGCGAACGGCCGCAGCATGGGCATGGCGCTCACCGCCTGCACGGTGCCGCACGCCGGCAAGCCGTCCTTCACGCTCGCCGACGACGAGATGGAGATCGGCATCGGCATCCATGGCGAGCCGGGACGACGGCGGGTGCCGCTGGAGCCGGCCGACCGCGTCGCCGAGATGCTGATGGAGCCGGTGATCGAGGACCTGCCGTTCGGCGCCGGCGACGAGGTGCTGCTGTTCGTCAACGGCATGGGCGGCACGCCGCTGATCGAGCTGTACGTGCTCTACCGCAAGGCGCACGAGATCGCCGAGCGGCACGGCCTGAAGGTGGTGCGCAACCTGGTCGGCTCCTACATCACCAGCCTGGAGATGGCCGGCGCCTCGATCACGCTGTTGCGACTCGATGCCGACATGATCCGATACTGGGACGCCCCGGTGCTCACGCCGGCGCTGCGCTGGGGCGCGTGAAGGCGCGGCGACGAGGATCATCCGCATGACCGACAGCCTGGACGTCGCGGCCTTGACGGCGTGGCTCGACCGCGCCGCCGCCGTGCTGGAGCGCGAGAAGGCCCGTCTCACGGAGCTCGACGCCGCCATCGGCGACAGCGACCACGGCGTCAACATGGCGCGCGGCTTCTCGGCCGTCGCCGCCAAGCTCGCCGGAGCTCCACCGGCCGACCCGGCGGCGCTGTTCAAGACGGTCGGCATGACCCTGATCTCGACCGTGGGCGGCGCCGCCGGTCCGCTCTACGGCACGCTGTTCCTGCAAGCCGCCGGCAAGGCGACCGGCAAGCCGACGCTCGATGCGCCGGCGCTTGCCGAATGCCTGAAGGCCGGCCTCGCCGGCATCGTCCAGCGTGGCAAGGCGGAGCCCGGCGACAAGACCATGGTGGATGCGCTCGGCCCGGCGGTCGCGGCGCTCGACGCGGCCGCAGGCGCACCGCTGCCGCAGGCGCTCGCCGCTGCGGCGGCCGCCGCCGAGGCCGGCATGGCTGCCACCATCCCGCTGGTCGCGCGAAAAGGCCGCGCCAGCTATCTGGGCGAGCGCAGCGCCGGCCATCAGGACCCCGGCGCCACCTCGTCGTTCCTGCTGCTGAAGGCGCTGGCCGACACCGCCGCCGGCTGAGCGGGTGTTCTCCTTGCGGGAGTGTTCCGATTGACCGTGCCGCAGCCGCCGCGCGTCGCCCTCGTTCTCGTCTCACATAGCCGCGCCCTCGCCGAGGCGACTGCGGTGCTGGCCCGCCAGATGACCGGCGATACGGTCGCCATCGCGATCGCGGCCGGCAGCGGGCCGGACGGCGGCGAGCTGGGCACCGACGCCACCGCCATCGTGGATGCGGTCACCGCCGTCGACGGGCCGGCCGGCACCGTGGTGCTGATGGATCTCGGCAGCGCGCTCCTGAGCGCCGACCTCGCCCTGGAGCTGCTCGACCCCGATGTCGCGGCGCGGGTGACGCTGACGGCGGCGCCGTTCGTCGAGGGCGCGGTCGCGGCGGCGGCGCTCGCCGGCACCGGGGCGCCGCGCGAGGCCGTCGCCCGCGAGGCACGCGCCGCGCTCGGCCCCAAGGCGGAGCATCTCGGCGAGGCCGCAGAGGCCGACACCCCGCCCGTCACCACGGCCGGCGCACCGTCGCCCGCCGACGCGGTCGCCGACCAGGCGAGCGCCGACCACGGACGCACGGTCGGCACCGCCGAGGCGGTGATCCGCGATTCCGCCGGCCTGCACGCCCGGCCCGCCGCCCGGCTGGTCGCCCTCGCGGCCGGCTTCACGGCGACCGCGACGCTCACCGACCTCACCCGTGGCACCGGGCCGGCGCCGCTCACCAGCATGGTGGCCCTCGCGCGTCTCGGCGTGCGGGCCGGCGACCGCCTGCGCGTCGCCGCGTCCGGCCCCGACGCTGAGGCCGCCGTCGCGGCGCTCGCCGCCGCCATCGAGAGCTTCACCGGCACGGGCGATACGCCGCCCCCGCTCCATCCCAAAGAGGTGACACCGTCCGGCCGCGCCATCCCGGTGGCGCCGGGCGTCGCCCTCGGCCCGCTGGTGCGGCTCGACCGCGCCCTTCCGGACGTGCCCGAGCGCCGCACCGACGACCCGGCGGGCGAGACCGCGCGGCTCGCCGCCGCGATCGCCACCGCCAGGACCATGCTCGGCGCCGCGGGCCGCGGCGGCACGGCGGGCGACATCCTCGCGGTGCAAGGCGCGCTGCTGGACGATCCGGCGATCGTCGGCCGCGCCGAGGCGCTGATCGGGACCGAGCGCCGCGATGCCGCTTCGGCGTGGCGAGCCGCGGTGGCGGAGGCGGCCGCCGCCTATGGGGCGCTCGACGACCCTTATCTGAAGGCCCGCGAGGCGGACGTGCACGACATCGGCCGTGCCGTGCTGCGCCTCCTCGTCGGCGCCGCGCCGGCGGGCGCGGAGGGGTTGCGGCCCGGCGGTCCGCCGGCCGTGCTGGTGGTCGACGACCTGGCGCCGTCGGAGGCCGCACAGCTCGATCCCGCCACCGTGCTCGGCGTGATCGACCGCCGCGGCGGCCCCACCTCGCACGCCGCCATCCTGCTGCGCGCCGCCGGCATCCCGGCCGTCGCCGGGGCGGCCGCGCTGGTGCCGGCCGCGGGTGGCACCCTGGCGGCGCTGGACGGCACCACCGGCGAGGTGTGGATCGATCCCGACGCGGCCACCCAGGCGGCCCTCTCGGCGCGGCGGACGGCGTTCGCGAGCGCGCGACCGGCCGCCCCCGGCGGCGGCCGCGTCACGCTCGGCGACGGCGTCGAGATCGCCCTGTGGGCCAACGTCTCCGGCCCGGCCGACGCTCGGGCCGCGCGGGCCGCAGGCGCCGCCGGGGTCGGGCTGCTGCGCACCGAGATGCTGTTCCTCGACCGCCTCGATCCCCCTTCCGAGGACGAGCAGGTGGCGGCGCTGCGCGCGATCTTCGGCGTGTTCGCCGGCTGCCCCGTGGTGGTGCGCCTGCTCGACGCCGGCGGCGACAAGCCGATCCCCTATCTCGCCATGGCGGCGGAGGCGAACCCCTATCTCGGCGTGCGCGGCCTGCGTCTGCTGCTCGCCCGGCCGGAGGTGCTGGACGCTCAGCTCCGCGCCGTGCTGATCGCCGGCCACGGCCACGACGTTCGCATCATGCTGCCGATGGTGACGGAGGCCGACGAGCTGGCGCGGACGCGCGCGGCGCTGGAGCGGGTGCATGCGGCGCTGGCCGCGGCCGGCACGCCGCACGCCTGGCCGGTGCCGCTCGGCATCATGGTCGAGGTGCCGGCGTCGGCGCTGACGGCGGCCCGGCTGGCCGCCCATGCGGACTTCTTCTCGATCGGCACCAACGACCTCACCCAGTACACGCTGGCGGCCGAGCGCGGCCATCCGGGGCTCGGCCGCTTCGCCGACGCGGCGCATCCGGCAGTGCTGCGGCTCATCGCTGAAGTGGTGGCGGCGGGCGCCGCCGCCGGCCGGCCGGTGTCGGTGTGCGGCGAGGCGGCGGCCGATCCGCAGGTGGCGCGCCTCCTCGTCGGCCTCGGCGTCCGCACCCTGAGCATGGGGGCGGCGTCGCTGGCCGGGGTGGCGCAGGCGCTCGACGGCGCGTCTGTCCCGGCCCTCGCGGCAGCGGCTCGCGCCGCCCTTGCGGCCGAGACCGCGGAGGCTGCGCGGGCGACGGTCGCCGAGGCCGCCGAGACGTGAGGCCATGCATCCCGGGCGCAGCGCAGCACGACGAAGCGTCGTGATGTGCTGCAGAACCGGGACCGCGGCTCGACCTGGGTCCCGGTTCTGCGGCGCGGCACGGCGTGCCGCACCGCGCCCGGGACACGAGGCCGAAGAACTCGACATCTATTTCGTCGGTCGCACGTCCCTCATACCGACGGCAACACTCTCGGACTGCATCCTCCGTCATGGCCGGGCTTGTCCCGGCCATCCACGTCTTTGTCGCTGCTCGGCTCGCAGTCGTGGATGCCCGGCACGAGGCCGGGCATGACGAGTCAGCATCAGCGGCTATCGGTATCGGTCGCACTGCCCCACAAACGCCGATGGCCGGGCTCGTCGCCCGGCCATCGATCAGATCACGTCATACGAGATCCGGCTGAATACGAGATCCGGCTGATCATTCGGTGGTCGTTCCGGAAGCCGCGAAGCGGCTATCCGGAATCGAGCCGAGAGCTCCGGGTTTGCCGCTTTGTTCCGGGCTCGCCGCTGCACGGCGCCCCGGAATGACGGCGCACTGATCACCCGAAAACAGTATCACACCGGCGTGCGGCGTCAGCTGTTCACGGTGCCGTAGTCCGGCGGCTGCCAGCGATTCGGCGACCGATACAGGCCGGAGAGCAGCAGATCGCGGACCGACAGGATCTCCTTCGGCAGCCGGTCGTACAGCTTGATGAACAGCTCGTCGTGGCTGAGGATCTCCTTCATCCACTCGGCCCGATCGACCGACATCACCTCCTCGAACTGCTCGTGGGTGAAGTCGCTGCCGCGCCAGTCGAGGTCCTCGTAGGTCGGCGCATAGCCGAGCGGGCCTTCCACGGCGCGGGCCGAGCCGTTGGCGCGCTCGACGATCCACTTCAGCACCCGCATGTTCTCGCCGTAGCCGGGCCACAGGAACTTGCCGTCCTTGTCCTTGCGGAACCAGTTGACGCAGAAGATGCGCGGCGGGATCGGGAACTTGCGGCCCATGTGGAACCAGTGATTGAAGTAGGTCCCCATGTGGTAGCCGCAGAACGGCACCATCGCCATCGGGTCGCGGCGCACCTCGCCGATATTGCCGAAGGCGGCGGCGGTCATCTCCGAGCCCATGGTGGCGGCGGCGTAGACACCGAACGCCCAGGACAGCGGCTGATAGACCAGCGGCGTCACCGTCGAGCGGCGACCGCCGAAGATCAGCGCGCTGATCGGCACGCCCTTGGGGTCTTCCCAGGCCGGATCGATGGCCGGGTTCTGCGAGGCGTGCACGGTGAAGCGGCTGTTCGGGTGGGCCGCCTTGCGGCCGCAGTCCGGCGTCCACTCCTTGCCCTGCCAGTCGATGGCGTGGGCCGGCGGATCGCCGTCCATGCCCTCCCACCAGACGTCGCCGTCGTCGGTGAGCGCCACGTTCGTGAAGATGGTGTTCTTCTCGATCGTGCGCATCGCGTTGGGGTTGGTCTTGTAGTTCGTCCCCGGCGCGACGCCGAAATAGCCGGCCTCGGGATTGATGGCGTAGAGCTTGCCGTCCGACGCGGGCTTCAGCCACGCGATGTCGTCACCGATGGTGGAGACCTTCCAGCCCTCGATCTCCTTGGGCGGGATCAGCATGGCGAAGTTGGTCTTGCCGCAGGCGCTCGGGAACGCGGCCGCCACGTAGGTCTTGCGGCCCTTCGGGTCGGTGACGCCGAGGATGAGCATGTGCTCGGCCATCCAGCCCTCGTCGCGGCCGATCACCGAGGCGATGCGCAGAGCGAGACACTTCTTGCCGAGCAGCGCGTTGCCGCCGTAGCCCGAGCCATACGACCAGATCAGCCGCTCTTCCGGGAAGTGGACGATATACTTCACGGTCGGGTTGCACGGCCACGAGATGTCCTTCTGGCCGGGCGACAGCGGCATGCCGACGGAGTGCAGGCACGGCACGAACACGTCGCTCTCGCCGAGCGCCTCGTCGACCTGACGTCCCATGCGGGTCATCAGCTTCATGTTGACGACGACGTACGGGGAATCGGTGATCTCGTAGCCGATATAGGAGATGTTGGAGCCGATCGGCCCCATGGAGAACGGGATCACATACATGGTGCGTCCCGTCATCGAGCCGTCGAACAGCTTGGTGAGGGTCGCCTTCATCTCCCTGGGGTCGACCCAATTGTTGGTCGGCCCGGCATCTTCCTTCTTGGTGCTGCAAATGTAGGTGCGGTCTTCGACACGGGCGACGTCGCTCGGATCGGACCAGGCGAGGAACGAGCCCGGCCGCTTCTCGGGGTTGAGACGCTTGAAGGTGCCGGCGGCCACGAGCTGCTCGCACAGGTCGTCGTACTCCTCCTGCGAGCCGTCGCACCAGTGAACGTCGGCAGGCTTGCAGAGCGCGATCATCTCGGTGACCCACGTCTTCAGCCGCGCACTTTTCACATGTGGAGGAATTTTGTTGGTCGCGAGCATGTCCCTCGTCCCTCGGTCCGTTCTTTGCTTCAAAACGTTATGGCTATACCAGCTTCGACTAGCAGTCGCCATGCGGTGGATCGCGCATTCTCTAGGTAGTTTTCCTCAGGTCACAATGGTCGAACCGCGCGGCCGACGTCGCACCGACGCAAGCCTGCCAAAGACTTTCCCGCACGGCCAATCACAACCACTTCTTCAGCTTGAAGACGACGTACGGCACGACGGCGGCCACCACCATCAGAACGATCGCCATCGGATAGCCATAGGTGAATTCCAGCTCGGGCATGTGCCTGAAGTTCATGCCGTAGATCGACGCGACGAGCGTCGGCGGCATCAGCACCACGGCGGCGACCGAGAAAATCTTGATGATGTTGTTCTGCTCGATGGTGACGACGCCCACCATGGCGTCGAGCAGGAAGGTAATCTTGTTGGACAAATAGGTAGCGTGGTCCGACAAGGACTGCACGTCGCGTTGCATGCCCTTGAGGACCGCCCGCTGATCCTTGGCCCAGCGCATCACGTCGGCCTCGTTGGCGAGATAGAGCACCAGCCGGCCGATCGAGACCAGGCATTCGCGCGCCTTGGAGGTGAGGTCGCCGGTGCGGCCGATGGCGCGCAGGATGTCCTGGCTGGCGATACGGTCGCCGCCGGCCCGGTCGGGATCGAAGATGGTGCGTGATACCGCATCGACCTCGCTGCCGATCCGCTCCAGGATGTCGGCCGAGCGATCGATGATGGCGTCGAGCAGTTCCATCAGGATCGCCTCGCCGGTGACTACGGCGGGACACTGCCGCGCCAGCCGATTGGCCACGATGCTGAACGGGCGCGGCTCGTCGTAGCGCACCGTGATCAGCCGCCGCCCGGCCAGGATGAAGGTCACGGCCGTGGTGGTGGGATTGTCGGACTCCGACCGGCACATCAGCGTCGCCGTCATGTAGCGGGCGCCGTTCTCCGCATAGAGACGGCTGGTCGGCTCGATCTCCTGCATCTCCTCGCGGGTCGGCACCGCCACCCCGATGGCCCGCTCGACCATCTTGTCCTCCGGCGGGACCGGAGACATCAAATCGATCCACACGGCGCTCTCTGGAATCTCCTCGTCGGGACCGACGACGCGCGCCTCGAGCGACGTCCCGGTGGGACTCTTGACCGTGAGCATCGGGCGCGCCTCGGCGTCTTGAGGGTCCGCCGCAGCGGCGTGCGGTAATCCACCCCGAGTCGCTCCGCTTCGCAAGCCCGCAGATCGGCGACCGGCGATGCTCGCAGGTCACGGCGACGAGATCACGGCGACGCGGTCACGGCGGACGCGGTGGCGGCGCCGCCCATGGGTCGGCCCGCATCCGCGCCTGCGGCGGGCCATGCGGCCGGTACACACCACCGTCCCGCCGCCGACGAGCCGGCGGCAGGATCGAACGCCCATCATGGAAGGCTGGATCGAGCTCTGCCGGTCAGGCGAAGTGGTGGCGGTCGCCCCACCCCTCGACCCCGTCGAAGGTGTGGTCGACGATCGCCGGCGCCGGCAGGTGCTGGCAGCGCAGGGCCGCCGCGACCGCGGCGATGCCGATGCGGGCGAAGTGCTGGTCGTGGGATTGGTCGGTGGTCGTCTCGACCGCCGGGGTCCGGGCGGTATCGGTCATCGCGAACACTCCTGGCTTCCCCCGGCCGATCGCCGGGCGGGTCGCCTCTCTTGGCGCCCCGGCTCGGCGGAATTGGGTGGGAAACCGTCCGAGAGCGGGGCCTTTCGGTGCCCGTTCCGGGCCGCCGAACTCCTCGTCATAAGCGCGGCGACTCTAAACGAGCCGTTAAGAGCCGAGCATGTTTTTCCGTCGGTCCAGGGTGCCGTCGAGAACATGAACAGCTTCGCCGAAGTTGCCGCAGCACGCCGTATTTTCGCCAAGATCGCCGATTGTGCGGCAATCTCGCAACAGGCAGCGGCGTTCTTGCCACGCCGGCGTCCCGCGGCCTGGAAGGTCCGGCCGGATTTGGTTAAACCAGAATCGAACCTTCGCACTTTTCTTGGAACCAGGGTGGGGCCGGCGATGATTCCGAAAGCGATCGTTGTTGTCCTGGCGGGGCTGTCGCTCGGCGCCTGCGTGACGGCAACTCCGGAGCCTGCCTCCGAGGCGACTCTCAAGCCGCGCGACCGCGAGTACCTGGCCCGCGCGCCCTACGCCAAGGCATCGATCCCGGCGCCCTATCAGCGCCACATCGTCGACTATCACCGGACAGAGGCGCCCGGCACCATCGTGGTCGATTCCGATGCGCGCTTCCTCTACTACGTGCTGCCCAACAAGAAGGCGATCCGCTACGGCGTGACGGTCGGCGAGGAGGCTCTGGCATTCTCGGGAGTCGCCAAGGTGGGGAACATGGCGGAGTGGCCGGGCTGGACCCCGACCCCCGACATCAAGCGGCGCATGGGCGACGTCCCGAACCATGTCGAGGGCGGCCCGCACAATCCGCTCGGCGCCCGCGCCCTCTACCTGCATGCGAACGGCAAGGACACGCTGTATCGCATCCACGGCACCAACCAGCCGGAGTATATCGGCTCGGCCATCTCGTCGGGCTGCATCCGCCTGACCAACGAGGACATCATTGACCTGTACACCCGGGCCAAGGTCGGCACGCCGGTGGTGGTGCTGGCGCCGGGCGCCGGCGGACCGTCGCCGATGAGCAGTTCGCGCGTGGCTTCGGTGGGGGGAAGCTGAGGTCGCGCGACGTCCGCGCCGGGCCGGGGGGGCCTACGGCGCGATTCTCGGTCCCGCGTCGCACCTGCGACGCGGGACTTTTTTGTTGCTGAACCCGTCCTCCGAGAGCCGGCTGTTCGCCTTGGTGTTCATTCCGGGTTCGCGGCTTCGCCGCGCCCCGAAATGACGGCGAACGCCGCGGACCGCGGGCTCACCCGTGCCGCACGGACTCCAGGGTGCGCGCCAGCGCCCGGTCGAGCCGCGCGAACAGCTCGTCGATCTCGGCGGGCGTGATGATCATCGGCGGGCAGATCGAGATCGTGTCGCTGGCGAGCGCCCGCACGATCAGCCCCTCCTCCTCGGCGAAGCGCACGCAGCGCGCCCCCACCCCGAGCTTGGGATCGAACGACCGCTTGGTCGCCTTGTCGGCGACCAGCTCGATGCCGCCCACCAGGCCGAGCCCGCGGGCATTGCCGACCAGCGGATGATCGGCGAGCCGGTGCAGATGGGCCAGGAACTGCGGGGCCTTGGCGGCGACCTGCTCGACGATCCTGTCGCGCGCGTAGATCTCCAGCGTCTTCAGCGCCACCGCGGCGGCCACCGGGTGCCCCGTATAGGTGAAGCCGTGGCCGAACACGCCGATCCGGCGGCTCGCCTCCAGGGTCGCCTCGTACATCGTCTCCGGCACCGTGACGGCGGCGATCGGCACATAGGCCGACGACAGCGCCTTGGCGACCGAGATCGAATCGGGGCGGAAGCCGAGCGCCTGGCAGCCGAAGGGGGTGCCGAGCCGGCCGAAGCCGCAGATCACCTCGTCGGAGATGACGTAGAGATCGTAGGTGTCGCACACCGCCTGGATCTTCGGGAAATAGCTCGCCGGCGGCACCACCACGCCGCCCGCCCCCATCACCGGCTCGGCGATGAAGGCCGCCACCGTCTCCGGGCCCTCGGCGAGAATCAGCGCCTCCAGCTCGGCGGCGAGCCGGCTGGCGAAATCGTCCTCGCTCTCGCCGTCCTGCGCGCCCCGGTAGTAGTGGGGGCAGGCGGTGCGCAGGATGCCGGGAATCGGCAGGTCGAAATCCGTGTGGTTGGCGGCGAGCCCGGTGAGAGAGGCGGACGCCACGGTGACGCCGTGATAGGCCTTGTCGCGGGCGATGATCTTCTTCTTGGCCGGGCGCCCGAGGGCGTTGTTCATGTAGCGGACGAGCTTGACCTGGGTGTCGTTGGCCTCGGAGCCCGAGTTGCAGAAGAACACCTTGGAGGTCGGGGTCGGCGCCATCGCCTTGAGGGCCTCGGCCAGCTCGACCGCCGGATCGTGGCTCTTGCCGTTGAACAGATGCGCGAAGGACAACTTGCGGAGCTGGGCGGTGGCCGCCTCGATCAGCTCCTCGTGGCCGTGGCCGAGCGACAGGCACCACAGGCCCGCCATGCCCTCGATGTAGTCCTTGCCGCGCGAGTCATAGACGAACACCCCTTTGCCGCGCTCCAGCATCAGCGGGCCGGTGTCACGGTGGGCGGCCAGGTTGGTATAAGGGTGCAGAACGGTTTCGATGTCGCGAACGGCTTGATTTCCAAGAACTGTCATGAGCGAAGCTTTCACGGAACGGGCAAGATGGCGGCACTCTAGAGCGAATTGCGCGTCGATCGAATCGGAATTCGCCCTCGCTCTCCCGGCGGGTCGCATCGAGGGCGGCGATCCGATCGGTACGCCCTGTGATGCTCTGCCGGGTGACCGCGGCCGACCGCGCCGGGCCGATCCTCCACCCCTCGGCAGGGCCGTTGCCAGCCGCCGAGCGACCCTCTATCGGTGGCCCCGGCGTCGCAACGGCCGCCAGCATGGTGGTCGCACGGCGCGGCTCGGTCGCGCCACACAGCGGTTGCGCGCCCGGAAAGGCTGAATGATGGCGCGCCGCCGGCTGGCCGAGGAACCCGTCTCCCGTTTCGCCCTGTGGGCGCGCCGGCTGGCGCTGTTCTCGCTCGCCGCGGTGCTGCTCGCCATCGTGATCGCGCGGGCGGGCCTGCTCGACACCCTGCCGGTGCTGGCGACTCTGGCGGGCGGGCTGGCGGTCGCCGTCGTCGCCATCGTGGTCGCGCTGATCGCCTTCGGGGTGATTTGGCAGACCGGCGCCCGCGGCCTCGGCCAGGCGGTCGCCGGCCTGTTCATCGGCCTCGTCCTGATCGCCTATCCGGCCTGGCTGGGATACAAGGCATCGAAGCTGCCGATGATCGCCGACATCACCACCGACGCCATCGACCCGCCGCGTTTCGAGGCGATCGCGCGGCTGCGCACCCGCCAGGCCAACCCGGTCCTCTATGCGGGCCTCTACGCGGCCGAGCAGCAGCGCACCGCCTATCCGGACATCGAGCCCCTGATGGTGACGGTGACGCCCGAGGCCGCCTACGAGGCGACCATGACGCTGGTGACCAAGCGCAAGTGGCGGGTCGTCAATGCGCGCGCGCCGCAGCCCGGCCGCCGCGACGGCTACATCGAGGCGATCGCCCAGACTCCCATCATGGCGTTCCGCGAGGACGTCGCCATCCGCATCCGCCCGGTCGGCAGCGGTGCCCGCATCGACATGCGCTCCGCCTCGCGCTACGGGCGCATCGACTTCGGCGTCAACGCCGCCCGCATCCGCACGCTGCTGGAGGAGATCGACGACCTCACCAGCGTGACCAAGCCGGAGCGCCCCGCCCCCAAGCCGGCGGCGCCCGCCAAGGGCGGTCAGGCCGCCAAGCGGTAGACGCCGTCGACCGCGGGCGGCCCGTCGGTCGCCACGACGCCGCGCGCCACCAGGTCCTCGAGATGCGCCAGCACCGAGAGCCCGGCGGCGCCGGTGAGCCGCGGATCGAGCCCGATATAGATCGCCCGCACCAGGGTCGGGATGTCGGCAGCGCCCTTGCGCAGCCGGCCGAGGATCGACGCCTCGCGGCCCTCGCGGTGGCGGATGTACTGGGCCACGAAGCCCGGCGCGTCGCGCACCGCGCCGCCGTGGCCGGGCAGGTAGACGGCCTCCTCGCGGCGCGCCAGCTTGTGCAGCGACGCCATGTAGTCGCTCATGGCGCCGTCCGGCGGCGCCACCACCGAGGTGGCCCATGCCATCACGTGGTCGCCCGAGAGCAGGATGCCGGTGCCGCGCAGCGCGAAAGCGAGGTGGTTGGCGGTGTGGCCCGGCGTCGCGATCGCCTCGACCACGAAGCCGCCGGTCTCCAGGGTGTCGCGGTCGGCCAGCCGAATATCGGGGACGAAGTCGAGATCGTTGGCGGCGTCCAGCCGCGGCCCCTCGCCGAGGCCGAGCGCCCGCGCGGCCCGGTGCGGCCCTTCAGCGACCGTGAGGGCGCCGGTCGCCGCCTTCACGACGGCGGCCGCCGGCGAGTGGTCGCGATGCGTGTGGGTGACCAGGATGTGGGTGACGGTCTCGCCCCGCACCGCATCGAGCAGCGCCGCGACGTGGGCGGGATCGTCCGGCCCCGGATCGACGATCGCCACGCGGCCGCGGCCGAGGATGTAGCTGACGGTGCCCTTCCAGGTGAACGGGCTGGGGTTGTCGCACAGGAGCCGCCGCACGCCGGGCGCGACCTCCTCGACCTGCCCGGCCGGCAGCGCGAAGCTCTTGTCGAACGCGATGTCGTTGCTGCTGCCCATCCGGTCGCTCCTTCCCACCCGCTGTCCGTCGTCGGCCCGGCCCGCGCCGGCCGTCCGCGACGGTTCCGCCCGACGTAGAGCATTTTCCGGCGAAGCGGGACCCGGTTCGCCATCGAAAACGCGACTCAGCCAAATCTCCGGCGCTCCCGGGCCGCCGACCCTCTGGGCTAAGCCTAGGTCGTTCTGGCAGGATATGGGCGTCATCGTCACCCCCGTCGATCCGGCGTTCGGGTCGTCCGTCAATCGCGGTCGCGTTCATGCCCCCCAAGACTCCGTCGCCCGCCCTCTCGGCCGGCGCCGTGCTGGTGCTCGTCGCCGGGTTCGCCGTGGTGTTCGTCGGCGGCGGGGCGCGGTTCGCCATCGGGCTCACCCTCAAGGCGGTCGTCGACGATCTCGGCTGGGGCCGGGCCGAGCTCGGCACCGCGGTGGCGCTGTTCCAGGCGGTATCGGCCATCTGCATGTTTCTGGCCGGCCGCCTGTCGGACCGCGCCGACCCGCATCTCGTGCTCGCCGCCGGCCTCTTCGTCGCCGGGCTCGGCATCGGCGCCATGAGCGTGATGGCCGCGCCCTGGCACGCGCTGGTGCTCTATGGCGTGGTGTTCGCGGCCGGCAACGGCGCCGCCTCCCTGATCCCGGTCGGCGTGATGGTGACGCGCGCCTTCCCGCAGCGCACCGGCTTCGCCAACGCGGCCGTCACCTCCGGCATGAGCCTCGGCCAGCTCGTGATGATCGGCCTGCTCGCCGCCGTGTTGGTGGCGATCGGCTGGCGCTCGGTGTTCCTGTGGCTCGGCGCCGCGCATCTGATCCTGCTGCCCCTGGTGCTCCTCGCCATGCGGGCCGGCCGCACCGGCGACGAGCCGCATTCGCGACGCGCCGTCCGTGGCCTGTCGCTCGGCGCCGCCGCCCGCACGCGGCCGTTCTGGGTGCTACTCGCCGTTTACGCCATCTGCGGGCTCGACGACTTCTTCGTCTCCACCCATGTGGTCGCCTTCGCCCAGGACCGCGGGCTCGACGCCTGGCTGGCCGGCAGCCTGCTCGCCCTGATGGGACTGACCGCGCTGGTCGGCGTGATGATCGCCGGGCTGTGGAGCGACCGCGCCGGACCGCTGTGGCCGACCGCCGCGTCGTTCGTGGCACGACTCGCGGTGTTCGCCCTGGTCCTGGTCGACCAGTCGATCCCGTCGGTGGCGGCCTTCGCGCTGGTCTACGGCATGACCTTCATGGTCACGGCGCCGCTGACCGTGGTGTTCGTCGCCGAGCACTTCGGCAGCCGCCATCTCGGGGCGCTGACCGGGCTGATCACCATGGTGCACCACATGGCGGGTGGCTTCGGCGCCTGGCTCGGCGCCGTCACCTTCGACCGCCTCGGCGGTTACGACGCCGCCTTCGCGGTGATGCTCGCCTCTAACGTGCTGGTGCTCGCCCTGCTGCCGCTGCTGCGGCGACCGCCGGCGGACTGACCGGCGACTCGTCGCCAACTGATCCGCGGCCGCATCGGCCGCTCCGCGCGCGGCCGACTTCACGACCGCCCCCGCGATCGCCCCCGCGCGCTCGCGTCGCCTTTCGCCAACACCCCACCGCCCCGTCAACCGGCTCGCCCTGCGATCCCGGCATGGGAGCGTTCGCGCATGCGCAAGGCGCGCCGGCCGGCCCGCATTGACAGCGGCGGTCGCCTCCTCTAGCTTCAATCAACAACGCGAAAATAATTTCGTATTCCGAAAAGTCAAGAGGAAGCGATGGCCTCACCCAACGGTTCCCTGACGTCGAACCCGGCCTCCCCCGCGGCGCGCCCCCGGCTCGACCCGAAGGAGGCGAAAAGCTCGGTCCAGTCCCTCGCCAAGGGGCTGCGGGTGCTGGAGGCGTTCTCGCGGGACGCCGACGAGATGACGCTGAGCGAGATCGCGGTGGCGTCCGGGCTCGACGCCGGCACCACGTTCCGCATGCTCAACACGCTGGTGTCGGCCGGCTACGTCGCCCGCATCCCGGAGAGCCGGCGGTTTCGTCTCACCCTCAAGGTGCTCGACCTCGGCTTCAACGCCATCGCCCACCAGGACCTGCGCGCCATCGCCCGGCCGCTGTTGCAGGCGCTGGTCGACGAGGTTAGCGAGGCGGCGAGCTTCGGGGTGCTGGAGGGCGGCGACGTTCTCTACATCGAGCGCGTGCGCGCCGGCTTCACTCGGCTCGGCGTCGACATCCGCATCGGCACCACCATCCCGGCCGCGGTCACCTCGATCGGCCGCGCCATCCTGGCGTTCCTGCCCGAGCACCGGCTGGAGCGCGTGCTCGCCACGCCGCCCCGGCACCCGATGCCGGCCCCGAAGGTGCCCGACCGCGCCACGCTGGAGCCGGCGCTCGCGGCGATCCGCCGCGACGGCCATGTGGTCGAGCGCTCCGCCATCACGCCCGACCTGCGCCTGCTCGCGGTGCCGGTGATCGGCCCCGACGGCTGGGCCACCGGCGCCATCAGCGTCGTGGCGCCCGCCACGCAGTTCTCCGACGACGATCTCAAGAGCCGCGCCCTCGCCCCGATGCTGGCGACCGCGAACCACATCGCCCGCGCCCAGGAGGCGGTCGGCAGCACCAGCGCCATCGCACCCTGACGTCCGCTCCTCGCCTCCGTCGCCGGGCGCCCTGCCCGGCGGCACCCCACGGTCCCGCGTCCCGTTCCATCCGCCACCCGCCGCACCCCAAGAAGGAGCTCCCGATGACCACCAAGAACAAGCTCGACCTCCGCGGTCTCGTCCCCGCCCCGATCACCCCGTTCACCCGCGACGGCGCGGTCGACCACGCCGCCATCCGGCGGCTCGGCTCCTGGCTCGGCAGCTTCGCGGGCGTGAAGGGCCTGGTCGTGCTCGGCCATGCCGGCGAAGGCACCTTCCTGGACGATGCCGAGCAGACCGCGGTGATCGAGAGCTTCGTCGCCTCGGTGGACGGCCGCATTCCGGTGATCGCCGGCATCACCCGCGAGGGCACCCAGGTGGCGGCCGCGGAGGCCAAACGCGCCGTCGCGGCCGGCGCCACCGCCGGCCTGCTCTATCCGTCGCACGGCTGGCTGCGCTTCGGCTACCAGAAGGGCGCACCGCAGGATCGCTACCGCGCCATCTACGAGGAGAGCGGCCTGCCGCTGATCCTGTTCCAGTATCCGGACGCCACCAAGGCGACCTACAATCTCGAGACCCAGCTCGACATCGCCAAGCAGCCGGGCGTCTTCGCCATGAAGAACGGCGTGCGCAACATGCGCCGCTGGGACACCGAGATCCCGGTCGTGCGCCGCGAGGTTCCCGATCTCCAAATCCTCACCTGCCACGACGAGTATCTGCTGCACACGATGTTCGACGTCGACGGCGCGCTGGTCGGCTACGGCAACATCGCGCCCGAGCTGCTGATCGCGCTGATCGAGGCCGGCAAGGCCCAGGACTATCGGGGGGCGCGCGCCCTGCACGACCGGCTGCTGCCGGTCACCAAGGCGGTCTATCACCGCGGCTCGCACATGGAGGGCACGGTGGCGCTCAAGCACGCGCTGGTGACGCGCGGCATCCTGGAGCACGCCACCATCCGGTCGCCGCTGCTGCCGCTGCCGGAGGGCGCCGACGTCGAGATCGCCGAGGCGATGCGCTCGGCCGGTCTGGTCAGCGAGGCGCCGGCCGCCATCGCGGCCTGAGGCCGATCGTACAGGCCGCAACGGCGGCCCAACCGTGCGGGCGGCGCGCCGCCGACCCGCCGAGCGGGCCGCGCGTGACGACCTGCCTGACAGCTCCGGGGCCGCCGGCGGCGGCTCCGCTCGCCCGACGGGCGACCGCAGCGGCCGCCCGTCCTCCCTCTCCCCAACGAGGACAGCATCATGCTGCACCGTCGTGAGTTCCTCGCCGCCGCGCTGGCGGTCGGCAGCGGACTCGGATCAGCGCCCGCCTTCGCCCAGAGCGACGGCTATCCCAAGCGCACCATCCGGCTGATCGTGCCGTTCGCGGCCGGCGGCGGGGTCGACGTCTTCGCCCGCCTGCTCGCCGAGAAGATCAAGGAGAAGAACGGCGTCACCATCGTGGTGGAGAACCGCGGCGGCGCCAATGGCGCGATCGGCGGCACCGTGGTCGCCACCGCCGAACCCGACGGCTACACGCTGCTGTTCTCGGCCATGACCCACACCATGGCCAAGCAGGTGATGAAGAGTCCGCCCTACGATCCGCTCACCGACTTCACGCCGGTGGCGCGCGTCGGCGAGGCGCCGATGCTTCTGGTGATGTCACCTAAGCTGCCCTTCACGACCATCACCGAGGTGGTGGCGGACGCCCGCAAGCAGCCCGACAAGTGGGTGTTCGCGACCGCAGCGCTCGGTGCGCCCGGACATCTGGCGACGGTGGCGTTCAACAAGCTCGCCGGCCTCAACCTCACCATCGCGCCCTATCGCGGCACGGCACCCGGCCTCACCGACGTCGCCGCCGGCCACGTCCAGCTGATGATCGATCCGGTGCTGGCGCTGCTGCCGATGGCGCGCAGCGGCCACGTCAAGGCGCTCGCCGTCACGGCGGCGAAGCGGGCGGCGCTCGCCCCCGAGATCCCGACCGCCGCCGAGAGCGGCATGCCGGGCCTCGAGCAGGCCACCTGGTACGGCGTGTGGGGGCCGAAGAACCTGCCGGCCCCGGTGGTCGCCTGGCTCAACCAGGCCTGCAACGCCGCAGTCACCGACCTCGGGACCTCGGGCCGTCTCGCCGATCTCGGCATCGAGCCGGTGACCGGCACGCCCGAGGCGTTCGCCCGCTACATCGTCGACGACGTGCGCAAGAACTCCGAGCTGCTGAAATCGGTGAACTTCGAGCCGGTGTGACGCACGCGCCTCGGCCATGCCCGGCCGTTCGCCGGGCGTGGCGGCTCGGCATCTTCGTGTTCGTTGATGCCCCCCTCCGCGGCTCAATGGATCTCCGGCTCGGCCGTCGGCGCGGTGCCCTGGAGGAAATCGAAGTCGCAGCCCTCGTCGGCCTGGCCCACGTGGGCCGAGTACATCGCGCCCCACCCGCGCGCATAGCGCGGCGGCGGCGGCGTCCAGGCGGCGCGGCGACACGCCAGCTCCTCCTCGCCGACATGGAGATGGATGCTGCGCCCGTCGGCATCGATCTCGATGCGGTCGCCGGTCTCGACCAGGGCCAGCGGACCGCCCACGAAGCTCTCCGGGCAGACGTGCAGGATGCAGGCGCCATAGCTGGTGCCGCTCATCCGCGCATCGGAGACGCGCACCATGTCGCGCACCCCGGCCTGCACCAGCTTCTTGGGGATGGGCAGCATGCCCCACTCGGGCATGCCGGGGCCGCCCTTGGGGCCGGCATTCTTGAGGACCAGCACATGGTCCGGGGTGACGTCGAGATCGTCGCGCTCCACCGCCCGCGCCATCGCGTCGAAGCTGTCGAAGGCGAGCGCCGGGCCGCAGTGCTTCAGCAGTCGCGGAGCGGCGGCCGGCGGCTTCATCACGCAACCGCGGGGCGCCAGGTTGCCGATCAGCACCGCGGTGGCGCCCGCCCGCGACACCGGATCGGAGAGCGGCCGGATCACGTCCGGGCGATGCACCCGCGCGTCCTTCAGCACGGCGCCGAGCGGCAGCCCGGTGACGCCGACGCAGGAGAGGTCGAGCGCATCGCGCAGCTCGCCCATCAGGGCGCGCAGGCCGCCGGCGTAATAGAAGTCCTCCATCAGCCACTGGCCCGACGGCCGCACATTGGCGAGCACCGGGATCTCGCGCGCGATCGCGTCGAAGCGCGCCATGTCGAGCGGGACGCCGGCGCGCCGCGCCATGGCGACCAGGTGGATGATGGCGTTGGTCGAGCCGCCCATCGCCATGTGGACCCGGATGGCGTTGTCGAAGGCGGCCGGCGACAGGATGCGGGCGGGCGTCAGGTCCTCCCACACCATGTCGACGATGCGGCGGCCGGAGGCGGCCGCCATGCGGGCGTGCGAGGCATCGACCGCCGGGATCGACGAGGCCCCCGGCAGCGTGAGGCCGAGCCCTTCGGCGATCGCCGTCATGGTGGCGGCGGTGCCCATCACCATGCAGGTGCCGAACGAGCGGGCGATGCCGCCCTCGATCTCACGCCACTCGTCCTCGCCGATGCGGCCGGCGCGCTTCTCGTCCCAGTACTTCCAGGTGTCGGAGCCGGAGCCCAGCGTCTCGCCGCGCCAGTGGCCGCGCAGCATCGGCCCGGCCGGCACGAAGATCGCGGGCAGCCCCATGCTGATCGCCCCCATCAAGAGGCCCGGCGTGGTCTTGTCGCAGCCGCCCATGAGGACGACGCCGTCGATCGGATGGCTGCGCAGCAGCTCCTCGGCCTCCATCGCCAGGAAGTTGCGATAGAGCATCGCCGACGGCTTGACGATCGGCTCGGCGAGCGACATCGCCGGCAGCTCCAGCGGCAGCCCGCCGGCCTGGAGCACGCCGCGCTTCACGTCGGCGGCACGCTCGCGCAGATGGCCGTGGCAGGGATTGATCTCGCTCCAGGTGTTGACGATGCCGATGACCGGCTTGCCGGCCCAGTCGGCGGCGTCGTAGCCGAGCTGGCGCAGGCGCGAGCGATGGCCGAAGGCGCGCAGATCGGAGACCCCGAACCAGCGGTGGCTGCGGAGATCGTCGGGGCGCTTACGAGAGGAGGTCGTCATGGCATTCGTCCGGTGAATGCCGCCGCGACGCGCGGGGCGGCATCGCCGGTTCTAGCCGAGGCCGGCACATCGGCGAAGCGGCGGAGACCGGCGCCGACCGCGAGGCGGGGCTGCGCGCGCCGCGTGCCCTCCGCCTCCCGCCCTCAATCCACCGAGGCGCCGGAGAACTGCACTGCCTTGCCCCACTTGGCGGTTTCCTCCTCGATCACCTTCTGGAACTCGTCCGGCGTCGTCTTCATCGGAATGCCGCCGAGCTCTACCAGCCGCGCCCTGAGCTTGGGATCGTCGATGGACTCGTTCACCACCGCGTTGAGGCGGTCGACGATCTCGCGCGGCGCCGCCTTCTGGATGCCCATGCCGAAGATGCCGCTCGCCTCGTAGCCCGGCACCGTCTCGGCGATGGTCGGCACGTCGGGCAGCATCTCGGAGCGCACCGCCGTCGTCACCGCGAGGGCCCGCAGTCGCCCGCTCCGGATATGCTCGATCGCCGAGGGCAGATTGTCGAACAGCACATGCACCTGCCCGGCGATGAGATCGGTCACGGCGGGAGCCGAGCCGCGATAGGGCACATGGGTCATCTTGGCGCCGGTCATCGCCATGAACAGCTCGCCCGACAGATGGATCGAGGTGCCGTTGCCGGACGACGCCATGTTGACCTTGCCGGGATTGGCCTTCACCCAGTCGATGAACTCCGCCACGGTCTTGGCCGGCACCGACGGGTTCACCACCATCACGTTGGGCACCCGGATGATGCCGGCGACGCCCTGGATGTCGCGGACGAAATCGAACGACAGCTTCTTGTAGAGCGTGGCGTTGATGGTGTTGGCCGGATTGACGAAGAACAGCGTGTAGCCGTCCGGCGGCGCGTTGATGGCGATCTCGGTGCCGATATTGTTGCCGGCGCCGGCACGGTTCTCGATCACGACTTGCTGGCCGAGGCGTTCCGACAGTCCCTGCGCGACGAGGCGCGCCGTGATGTCGGTGGCGCCGCCGGGCGGGTAGGAGACGACCCAGCGCACCGGCCGGGTCGGGTAGTCGGCGGCAGCCGTCGCCGGAGCCGGGACTGCCGTGACGACGGCGAGCGCCGCCGCGCCGGCGAGGCCCGCGGCGAGCATGCGGCGCGACGTGGCGGCGGCCGGCACCACCCTGGAGACGAACGAGGACAGAAGATCCGACAGTCGTGGCGTCATGGCGTTTCCCGAGCGCCGTGGTCCCCGCGGCCTCGCCGCCCGGCCCGGCGTCATCTTGTGGCTGTGGAGAAAGCTTATGCGCCCTCGCGGGCCGACAGCAAGCGGCATCGACCGGCGCGTCGGCACGAAAAAGCCGCCGCGTCAGGGCGCGGCGGCTTTTCATACGAAAGAACGAGGGCGTCGGGACGGCCGCGCCGACGAGGTCAGGCTGCCACCTCGGAGGTCGCGAGCGCCAGCCGCACGCTCTTGGGATCGAGGAACACGTCCCGGCACCCGGCATTCATCAGATCGGCACGGGCGAACAGGCCGCTCAGCATGCCGACCGCGCGGATCTTGGCGAGATGAGCCGCCTCGGCATCGTACGGACTCGGACCGACCAGCAGCGCGTCGGCGGGCTGGCGGATGCCGAGCCGGTCGAGCGCCGCCGCGAGACGGTCGGGATGCGGCATGCCGTTCGCGACGTCGTCGCCCGACACCACCGTGGCCACCAGATCGTCGAGACCGAGCAGCGCCCGATAGCCGGCCAGCTCCTCGCCGCGCGCCGCCGACACCAACGCCACCTTGGCGCCACGACCGACGAGATCGGCGACGAGATCACGCACACCGGGCATCACCCGCAGCGTCGGCAGCACCTCGCCGACGAAGCGCATCTGATACTTGGCGAGGATGAACTCCTTGTTCTCCTGCGCCTCGCCGGCCGGCAGCAGCCGGTCGAGCAGGTCGGCAGCGTCGAGACCCTGGAAGCGATGCACGTCGGCGGTGCGGAATGTGAAGCCGAACTCGGCGAGGGTCTGGAGCCAGCAGTTCACCGAGGGCAGCACGGTATCGACCAGCACGCCCTCGACGACGAGCAGATAAGCGCGCGCCTCGGCGAGCGATCCGCCCACCCGCGAGCGCACCGCGAGATGCCGCACCACCGGCCGACGCGGCTCGGCGTCGGCGGCGGTCTTGTTGGCGGCGTTCATCCAGCCGCGTCGACGAATCCTGCGCGCAACAGCCATGCGTACCCTCGTCCGCCCCCGCCCTTTGGATTGGTGAGTGCACTGGCAATGCGAGAAGCGGAGCCTCGCACCATCGTCCCGGCGACTCCGACATAGAACCGCGTCGGTCGCGGCTAGTTCCCTGCACGACAGTTATTTTCCCCGCCGCCTCCCAGGGCCGCGAGGTTATCGGTATCATGATGATGCATCGAGCCCGGAACCGCCGGGCGGAGCCGTTCGGCCCGCCCTGCTCGGGTCGGGGAGCCGCGTCAGTTGATGCCGACGCCGGCGTCGCGCAGCACCTTGGCGTAGAACTCCGTCTCGCGGACCAGCTGGGCATCGAGCGCCTGCGGGGTCCCGGGCGACGGCACGGCGCCGAGCGCATCGAGCTTCTCGATCGCCTCAGGCATCTTCAGCACCCTGGCGATATCGGCATTGACCTTGGAGACGACCGCCCCGGGAGTGCCGGCCGGCGCCAATACGGCGAACCACGAATCGTAGTCGTAGGCCGGCACCGTCTCCTTCACGGTCGGCAGGTCCGGCAGCTTGGCGCTGCGGCTGTTGGAGTTGATCGCGATCATCCGCACCTTGCCGGAGGTGGCGAGCTCCTGGGCGTTGGGGATCGGCGCGAAATAGAGCTGGGCGTCGTTGCGGATCACTGCCGTCACCGCCTCGGGCACGCCCTTGTAGGGAACATGGACGATGTCGATGGCGGCCCCCTGCTTCATCAGCTCGGACCCGAGAAACGACGAGGAAGCGACGCCGGCCGAGGAGAAGTTGAGCTTGCCGGGCTTGTCCTTGGCGAGCGCGACGAAGTCGGCCAGCGATCTCACCGCGAGGTCCGGCGGCACGATGGCGACCAGCGGCACCGAGGCGACCTTGCTGACGCCGACGAAGTCCTTCACCGGATCGAACTGGATGTTCTTGTTGACCGTGCCGGCGACCGTGTGGCCGTTCGAGGTCAGCATCAGCGTGTAGCCGTCCGGCGGCGCCTTGGCGGCGCTGGTGGTGCCCGGGAGGCCCGGCCGGTTCTCGACGATCACCTGCTGCTTCCATAGCTCCGACAGCTTGTCGGCCAGGATGCGGGCGAGATTGTCGGTGATGCTGCCGGCCGAGAACGGCACGACGATGCGCACGAGCTGGCTCGGCCAGCCGCGCTCGCCGGCTTGCGCGGGCGCTTGCGCCGGCGCCGGCGCCTGCGCGACCGCCGCCGTCCCGAGAGCCAGCAGGGCGGCCGCGGCCGCGAGGGTGGGCTTCAGTCCCTTCATGGGTCTCTCCCTGGATGCGCCCGATGCGATCGGCGACCGCTCCGGCGACGTTCACGTCACGTTTTTTGGATGACTTGTTTCTTGGATGACTTGGCCGGTCGGGACCGGCAGGCCGCCGACCGCCGGCGGTCGGCGATCTCGGGCGCAGACCCGCCGCGGCGCAGGCCGCGACGGCGAGGCGTGACGACGACGAAGCGGCGGGCGCCGCGTCAGTTGGTCCCGACGCCGGCGTCGCGCAGCACCTTGGTGTAGAGATCGGCCTCGCGCCGCACCTGGGCGTCGAGCGCATCCGGCCCGCCCGGCGACGGCACCGCCCCCTGGGCCTGGAGCTTGTCCACCACGTCCGGCATCTTGAGCACCTTCGCGATGTCGTCGCTCACCTTGGCGAGCACCGCCTTGGGGGTGCCGGCCGGAGCCATCACGGCGAACCAGGAATCGTAGTCGTAGGACGGCACCGTCTCCTTCACGGTGGGAACGTCCTGCATCTGAGGGCTGCGCTGGTTGGAGTTGATGGCGATCGCCCGCACCTTCTTGCCGGCCGTGAGCTCCTGCGCCAGCGGGATCGGCGTGAAGTAGAGCTGCGCGTCACCCCGCACGACCGCGGTGGTCGCCTCCGGGGTTCCCTTGTAGGGCACATGGACGATGTCGATCTTGGCGGCCTGCTTGAGCAGCTCGGACGACAGATAGGTGGTGCTGGCGATGCCGGCCGAGGAGAAGTTCAGCTTGCCCGGCTTGTCCTTGGCGAGCGCGATGAAGTCGGCGAGCGACTGCGCCGGCAGGTCGGGCGGCACCACGGCGACCATCGGCACCGACGCCACCTTGGTGACGCCGGCGAAGTCCTTCACCGGATCGAACTGGATGTTCTTGTTGATGACGTTCGCGATGGTGTGGCCGTTCGAGGTGAGCATCAGGGTGTAGCCGTCCGGCGCCGCCTTGGCGACGCTGGTGGTGCCCGGCAGGCCCGGCCGGTTCTCGACGATGACCTGCTGCTTCCACGTCTCGGCGAGCTTGTCGGCCAGGATACGGGCCAGGCCGTCGGTGACGCTGCCGGCCGAAAACGGCACGACGATGCGCACCATCTGGTTCGGATAGCTCCCCTGCGCCCAGCCGTCGGCCGTCAGGGTGGCGAGGGCGGCCGCGGCCAGCATGATGGTTCTCGGCATCCGCATGTCTGTTTCTCTCCCTTGTTATTCAAAGTATCGGCTCGTCCGAGCGGCTCGGGCGGCACGCTTTTTTCGGATTATGGGCGGCGTTGGTGGCGCCGCGATGGTCGGACCTCCCGGAGAGGCACGCGCGAAGGGGGGGACGAAAAGCGCTCCTCGGAGCGATGCGCGCGACACGGACAGCCTGCCGGTCGGTGGGACCGGAGTTGCTCAACTAAAGCACAATGGTCGGATGGCGCAAATCCACGATGAGACGCCGTGCTGCGGGAATTGGACGCGGTTCTGGCGTCGCCGGAACCCGTCTTTGAATTCGGCCGCCATCGGGATTACATGGCGCTCGCAGCAGCCGAGGTCCCCATGCGCACCGAACATGCCCGCCCGATCCGTCTCTCGGACTACCGGCCGCCGGATTGGCTGGTCGACACCGTCGACCTCGATATTGCGCTGCACCCGACCCGGACGCGCGTGCGCTCCCGCCTGCGCCTGCGGCCGAACCCCCAGGCCGTCGGCCCGGCGGCCGTGGTTCTGGACGGCGACGACATCACGCCCCTGTCGGTCCGCATCGACGGCGTGCCGATGGCCGACTCCGCCTACCTGGCGACGCCGGACGGCCTCACCATCCCGCAGCCGCCCGCCGGCCCCTTCGTGCTGGAGATCGAGACCGAGATCGATCCCTCCGCCAACACCAAGCTGATGGGGCTCTATCGGTCGAGCGGCAACTACTGCACCCAGTGCGAGGCGGAGGGGTTCCGCCGTATCACCTTCTTCCCCGACCGGCCCGACGTGATGGCGGTCTACACGACCCGCATCGAGGCCGACCGCGACGAGGCGCCGGTGCTGCTCGGCAACGGCAACCTGATCGAGCAGGGCGACGTGCCCGGCACCCCGCGCCACTTCGCCGTGTGGCACGATCCGTTCCCGAAGCCCTGCTACCTGTTCGCCCTGGTGGGCGGCCGCCTCGGCGCCCGCACCGCGACCTTCACCACGATGTCCGGCCGCACCGTGGCGCTCGGCGTCTATGTCGAGAGCGGCAAGGAGGAGCGCGCCGGCTACGCGCTGGAAGCCCTCGAACGGTCGATGCGCTGGGACGAGCAGGCGTTCGGCCGCGAGTACGACCTCGACGTCTTCAACATCGTGGCGGTCGCCGACTTCAACATGGGGGCGATGGAGAACAAGGGCCTCAACATCTTCAACGACAAGTACATCCTCGCCTCGCCCGAGACCGCGACCGATGCCGACTACGCTCATATCGAGGCGGTGATCGCCCACGAGTACTTCCACAACTGGACCGGCAACCGCATCACCTGCCGCGACTGGTTCCAGCTCTGCCTCAAGGAGGGCCTGACCGTCTTCCGCGATCAGGAGTTCTCGTCCGACATGCGGTCGCGGCCGGTGAAGCGCATCGCCGACGTCCGGGTGCTGCGCGGCCACCAATTCGTCGAGGACGCGGGGCCGCTCGCCCATCCGGTGCGGCCCGACACCTATCGCGAGATCAACAACTTCTACACGGCGACCGTCTACGAGAAGGGCGCCGAGGTGGTGCGCATGCTGGAGACCCTGCTGGGCCGCGAGCGGTTCCGCGCCGGCATGGACCTCTACTTCGCCCGCCATGACGGGCACGCCGCGACCGTTGAGGAGTTCGTCGCCTGCTTCGCCGAGGCGGCCGGCACCGACCTCTCGCAGTTCATGCTGTGGTACGCCCAGGCGGGCACCCCAGAGCTGGCGGTGACGCGCCGCCACGACGCGCAGGCCGGCACCCTGTCGCTGGAGATCGCCCAGGTCCTTCCGCCCACCCCGGGCCAGCCGTCGAAGTCGCCGATGGTGATCCCCCTGGCGCTCGGCCTGGTCGGGCCTGACGGCGACGACCTGCCGATCCGGCTCGCCGGACATGGGCCGGTCGAGCGCGGCGTCCTGGTGCTGACCCGGGCGGCCGAGACCTTCGTCCTGGAGGGGGTGCCGGCCGGCACGGTGCCGTCGCTCAACCGCGGCTTCTCGGCGCCGGTGAAGATCAATGCCGACCTGACCAGCGACGACCTGCGCTTCCTGGCGGCGCACGATTCCGATCCGTTCAACCGCTGGCAGGCGGTGCAGACGCTCGCCTCCGAGCTGCTGATCGAGAACGTCGCGGTGATCCGGGCCGGCGGCGCGGTGCGCCACGACGGCGGCTTCGTCCATGCGCTGGCCGCCGTGCTGGCCGACGAGCGGCTCGCCCCGGCCTATGTGGCGCAGGTGCTGTCGATCCCGTCGGAGGGCGACATCGCCCGCGACATCGGCCGCGACGTCGATCCCGAGGCGATCTATCTGGCCCGCCAGGCGCTGCGCCGGGCGCTCGGCAACGACCTCGCCCCCACCCTGCGCATCCTCTACGACCGTCTGCGCCAGGACGGCCCCTATTCGCCCGACGCGGCGAGCGCCGGCCGCCGGGCACTGCGCAATGTCTGCCTCGATCTCCTGGCCGCACCCGGCCACCCGGCCGCCATCGCGCTCGCGGCCGCCCAGTGCGCCGAGGCCGACAACATGACGGACCGCATGGCGGCGCTCGCCACGCTGGCGCTGCACGACACGCCGGAGCGCGAGGCGGCGCTGGCCGACTTCTTCGAGCGCTTCCGCGCCGACCCGCTGGTGATCGACAAGTGGTTCGCCCTCCAGGCGATGATCCCGGACCCCGGCACCCTGGATCGAGTCAGGGGGCTCGCCGCCCACCCGGCCTTCTCGCTCGCCAACCCCAACCGGGTGCGCGCGCTGATCGGCTCCTTCGCCCAGGCCAACCACACCCAGTTCAACCGCGCCGACGGCGAGGGCTATCGCCTCGTGGTCGACACCGTGCTGGCGCTCGACGGAGTCAATCCGCAGGTCGCGGCCCGACTCGCGACCGCCTTCCGGAGCTGGCGCGCGCTCGAGCCGACGCGCCGCGCCGCGGCCCGCGCCGGCCTCGAACGGCTGGCCGGGACAGCGTCGCTGTCGCGCGACGTCGCCGACATCGTCGAGCGATCGCTGGGTGAGCGGTGAGGCGGCGCCACCCCCGTCGGCGCAGTTTTCGCCAAGCGATTCAAACGACTCCGTTTTCCTCCCTCGGCGGAAAATTTCGCCCCGAATCGATTCGGGGACTCTCGACAAATCGTTAATCTTCGATTCCAATGCCGCCGTTCGGGAGATGCGGCACATCCTCCGACGTTACAGAAATGACCCGTACGGAGGCTGGCGATGGCGCCCGCTCACGGCGCGAGCGCGTCGGCGAGTACCGATTCCATCAAAGGTCTGGCGCAAGCCGTGGCCAGGCCGGCTTATCGCCGGCTGCTGGTGGCGGAACCTGTGCTCCGGCGCGCCGTGCCGGTGCTGATCGTCGCGTTCCTGATCACGATCGCGACCGGCGCCGCCGTCCAGATCCGCGAGAACCACCGGCGGACCGTCGCGGCGGCCGCCTACGAGCTCGAGATCCTCGCCGGCCTGCTCGCCGACCGCCTCGATCGCGTCGCCCGCACGACGCCCTCGCCCCGCTTGCAGGAGGAGGTCACGGCGCTGCTCGGCGCCGAGCCGATGCTGCGCGACCGCGACGTCTTCGTCGCCGACGCGGTCGGCGTGGTGATCGCCTCGACGCCGCCGGAGCGAGGCCGCGGCCGCCGGCTGTCGACCCTGGCGTCACCCATCCCCGGCACCGCACCGCTCGGCTACGGCGGCACCGTGAGCGAGAGCGACCTCGCCGAGGGCGGCACCGGCCTCGCCACCATCCGCCGCCTCCCCGCCCCGCTCGGCCAGGTGCTGGTGATCATCCCGACCAGCCATGTGCTGGCGTCGTGGCGCTCCGACGCGACGATGACCGTGACTCTCTCGGCCACCACCGGCTTCGTCGTCCTCATCCTCGGCTTCGCGTTCCACTGGCAGGCGCTGCGCATCCGTGAAGCCGACCTCATTCACGACACCGTCCGGCACCGCATCGACACGGCGCTCAATCGCGGCCGCTGCGGGCTGTGGGACTGGGACCTCGGCGGCGGCCGGATCTTCTGGTCGCATTCGATGTTCGCGATGCTCGGCATCGAGGCGCGCGACGAGCTGTTGTCGTTCACCGAGCTGGCCGAGCTGGTCAACCCGCAGGACGTCGACCTCGCCGCGCTGGCGGCGCAGCTCGCCGACGGCCAGACGCGGGCGATCGACCGCGCCTTCCGCATGCGTCACGCCCGCGGCGACTGGGTATGGCTGCGCGTGCGCTGCGAGATCATCCGCCAGGACGGCAGCGGCCCGCACCTGATCGGCATCGCGGTCGACATCACCGAGCAGAAGAGCCTGGTCGAGAAGACCGTGGCGGCGGACCTCCGCCTGCGGGACGCCATC
This sequence comes from Rhodoplanes serenus, assembly GCA_009720755.1. Classification (GTDB taxonomy): domain Bacteria; phylum Pseudomonadota; class Alphaproteobacteria; order Rhizobiales; family Xanthobacteraceae; genus Rhodoplanes; species Rhodoplanes serenus. The sequence continues at coordinate 142,782 of WNKV01000009.1, read as the reverse complement.
GAGACGGTGCCGGAAGCCTTCGTGCTGTGGGACGCCGACAATCGCCTGGTGCTGTGCAACTCGAACTTCCAGGCGCTGTACAATCTCTCCGACTCGGCCGTGGTGGCCGGCACCTCCTACGAGGCGGTGCTGGCGGCCGGCAGCCAGCACGTCGTGCGCACCGTCGTCGCCGAGTGCGGCTCCAGCACCGACGGCGGCCGCACCTTCGAGGCCCAGCTCGACGACGGCCGCTGGCTCCAGATCAGCGAGCGTCGTACCAAGGACGGCGGCTACGTCTCGGTCGGCACCGACATCACCACGATCAAGCGCCACGAGGAGAAGCTGATCGAGAGCGAGCGCCGGCTGATGGCGACGGTCGCCGACCTGCGCGCCTCGCAGCAGGCGTTGCAGACCCAGACCCGCCAGCTCGCCGAGCTGGCCGAGAAATACGCCGCCGAGAAGACCCGGGCCGAGGACGCCAACCAGGCCAAGTCGAAGTTCCTGGCCAATATGAGCCACGAGCTGCGCACGCCCCTCAACGCCATCATCGGCTTCTCGGAGATCATGGAGGCGCGGCTGTTCGGACCGCTCGGCGTCGAGCGCTACGACGAGTACTGCCGCGACATCCGCGAGAGCGGCCAATATCTCCTCGACGTCATCAACGACATTCTCGACATGTCGCGCATCGAGGCCGGCCGGCTGCGGCTCGATTTCGAGACCATCGAGGTCGACCGCATTCTCGGCGAGGCCATCCGGGTGGTCGCCAAGCGGGCCCAGGACAAGAACCTGGTGGTGACGTCGCGCATCGCCACCGGCATCGGCCTCGTCGCCGACCGCCGCTCGATCAAGCAAGTGGTGCTCAATCTCCTCTCCAACGCCGTCAAGTTCACGCCGGCCGGCGGCGAGGTGCGGGTGCACGGCCGCCGCAGCGGCAACGCCGTGGTGATCGCCATCGCCGACACCGGCATCGGCATCAGCCGGCGGGCGCTCGGCCGCCTCGGCCGGCCGTTCGAGCAGGTCGAGGACCAGTTCACCAAGAGCCATCAGGGCTCCGGTCTCGGCCTCGCGATCTCCAAGTCGCTGGTCGAGCTGCACCGCGGCACCATGCGGCTGCGCTCGACACCCGACAAGGGCACCGTGGTGGTGCTGCGGCTGCCGCTCGAGGCCAGCGCCCCGTCCGACGCCGGGATCAACGAGTTGCAGGCCGCGGCCCGGCGCTTCGATGCGGTCCTCGCGTCCGCGGATCTCGGCGGCCCGGCGGCGCGGGCCGGCACCGCCACGCCGCCGGCGCCGTCGATCGCCGAGGGGGCGACGCGGCGCTTCTCCGAGGGGACCAAGGTCGCATAGGGCTTGCCCTTATTGCGCCGCAACACGCACCACCCTAAGGTGGCCCGACCTGTCGCGGGCCACCCGTCGTCGTCCGGCCCGTCCGAACTCGGGAGGGCGTCGTGCCCTCGGGCCGCAGTGCGTCGAAGAACGTCAACGGGCTGATCCTCGGCGCCATCGGCGTCGTCTTCGGCGACATCGGCACCAGTCCCCTCTACGCCATGAAGGAGACCTTCGCGGGTCGCGCGCCGCTCACGGTGGAGCCGGCGACGGTGCTCGGCGTCGTGTCGCTGATGTTCTGGACCATCATGGTGCTGGTGACGATCAAGTACGTCGCCGTCATCATGCGGGCCGACAACCGCGGCGAAGGCGGCAGCCTGGCGCTGCTGGCGCTCGTCATCGACCTCACGAGGCGCTCACGGCTGACCCCGGTGGTGACGGCGCTCGGCATCTTCGCGGCGGCGCTGTTCTACGGCGACAGCATGATCACCCCGGCCATCTCGGTGCTCAGTGCCGTCGAGGGCCTGGAGGTGGTGGCGCCGGAGCTCCAGAGCTACGTCATCCCGGTGACCATCGCGGTGCTGTGCGGACTGTTCTGGTTCCAGAGTCGCGGCACCGAGACGATCGGCAGCCTGTTCGGGCCGGTGATGTGCGTGTGGTTCGCCGTGCTGGCGTTCCTCGGGGTGATCAACATCCTGCACGACCCGGGCGTGCTCGCCGCGCTCAACCCGGCCTACGGGGCCGCCCTCATCGCCCAGCATCCGTGGCAGAGCTTTCTCGCACTCGGCGCCGTGTTCCTGGCGGTGACGGGCGGCGAAGCGCTGTATGCCGACATGGGCCATTTCGGCCGCGTACCGATCCGGCTCGCCTGGTTCGGACTGGTGCTGCCGGCGCTGGTGCTCAACTATTTCGGCCAGGCGGCGCTGCTGCTCCACGATCCGACCACCCTGGAGAACCCGTTCTATCGCCTCGCGCCCGAGTGGGCCGTGGTGCCGCTGGTCGGGCTCGCCACCGCGGCGACCGTGATCGCCTCGCAGGCGGTGATCTCGGGCGCCTTCTCGGTCGCCCATCAGGCCGTGCAGCTCGGCTACCTGCCGCGCATGGCGATCCGCCACACCTCGTCGAGCGAGGCCGGCCAGATCTACGTGCCGTTCACCAACTGGACGCTGTTCTTCGCGGTGATCGGCCTGGTGCTCGCCTTCCAGACGTCGAGCCATCTCGCCGCCGCCTACGGCATCGCGGTGGCCGGCACCATGATCATCAGCACCATCATGATCTCGTTCGTGGCGGTGCAGGTGTGGAAATGGTCGCTGTGGCTGGTGGCGCCACTGCTCGGCACGCTGCTCCTGGTCGACACGCTCTTCCTCGCCTCCAACGCGCTCAAGATCAGCCAGGGCGGCTGGTTCGCGCTCGCCATCGCGGCGACCTCGTTCATCACCCTGACGACGTGGAAGCGCGGCCGCGCCCTGCTGCTCCAGGCGATGGCCGACAAGACCATGCCGATCGACGAGTTCCTGCGCATCAAGGAGCCGAGCGTGCCGCGGGTGAGGAACACCGCCGTCTACCTCACCAGCCGGCCCGAGGGCGTGCCCTCGGCGCTCCTGCACAATCTCAAGCACAACCAGATTCTGCACGAGCGCAACGTGCTGGCCACCGTGGTGACCACCGAGATCCCCTATGTGGAGGACAGCGACCGCACCACCGTGTCGGATCTCGGCAAGGGCTTCTATCGCATCCTGATCCGCTACGGCTTCATGGAGCGGCCCGACATCCCGGCGGCGCTCCGCGTCGTCCAGCACGACGGCCTGATGTTCGACATGGACCGCACCACCTTCTTCGTCAGCCGCGAGACCGTGCTACCGCGGCTGCCGCCCGGCATGGCGGTGTGGCGGGAGCTGTTCTTCGCCTGGATGATGCGCAATGCGGTGAGCGCCACCGACTTCTTCCGCATCCCGCCCGAGCGGGTGGTCGAGCTGGGCACGCAGGTGGAGATCTGACGGCTCCGGCGACGACGTCGCACGCCGTCAGCGGCGGGGATGACGCCGCCGGGCCTTCCAGTCGATTGGATCGTCTGCGCTCTCGACAACGGCAATCTGTCCCGGGGCGATGCGGTCGGTGAACAGGACCAGATTGGAACAGTCCGCACGGGCGCTCGGCACGAGCAGGCCGTCGAAGCCGAGGAAGTAGGCGGCGTCCGCGATCTCCTGCGTGCGCTCATACTCGCGCTCGGACCAGCGGTCGGTATCGACACCGAGGCGGCGCAGCGTCGCGAGGTCGGCGAGATCGAGGGTCTGCGTTGCGTGAATCCGGAGCTTGTGGACAAACCAGCGCGTCTTCGACGGGAACACCGGCTGGAGTGACAGGAGCGCATGGATCTCGGCGACCGCGCCCTCGCGATCCAGTGACGTATAGAGAACGTCGAACATTCCGTTGCACCAGCGGCTGTGTGACGGAGCGCCCAGAATTGGATCGCGCCCGTCCCGGACGACGCGCCAAACCTCCCCGCCAAACGGCTTTCGGTCGAAGGCGTCGACGGCGTCCAGGAGATCGAGATCACGGGCCCGGCGGACGTCGTCCGACATCAGGTGTAGGCTCCCGAATCCAGGGTCTCGACGACGGCCAGCACCTGCTCGGTCCGACCGCTGTTGATGAGGTCGATCGCCCGTTCGTTGCCGAGCATCGGATGCTTGGTATGCAGCCAAAGTCGCGTCTCGTCCGGCGTATAGAAATCGGCGAGCCGATCGACCACGTAGCGGAGCTCGGCGATAACTGTCTGAGTCCGAAGGTCCGGCATCGCCTTGCCGCTCGACCACCGCGAGACGGTCGCCGGAGAGACGGCCACGATGTTGGCGATGTCCTTACCCTGGAGCCCCCCATCCTCCCTCAGGCGATCGAGAATTCTGCTCACTGCGGTCGACATGGTCAGCTCTCGTATTTCCTAGCGTCGGACGTCATCACGACCCATGGCGGTAATGTCGGATTGCTCGCTCGGTCATAGCCCGGCTTGTCCAGCAATCCACGTCTTTGCTGCTGCTCGGCTTCGAATCGAAGATGTCTGGCACAAGGCTTGGCTCGGGCCGGCCGACGACCGAACCCGGGTGGCGTCGCCCAATGATTACATTTCGATTTCTGGTCGTCAATTTCTGAAATCGATTCAGTGATGAAAAGACTATATATTTTCAATACTTTAATCAGACCCACGGCGCCGGGAGTCACGCCTCTACGGCGCTTCGCCGAGAAGCCGCACGAAGCTCGCCCGCACCTTCTCCTGGGTGTCGACGAGATGGGCTTCGAGATTGGCGAAGTTCGGCACGTCGGCCGCGCGGGTGAGCAGGGCGAGAAGGCCGGCGCCCGCCTTGGACGGCTCGAACGGGCCGTCCAGGCACAGCCGCAGCACATGGGTGAGGTCGTGGTAGAGGCGCGCCGCCGGCCGCAGCACCTCGGCCTCCTCGACCGGCAGCAGCCCGTGGCGCGCCGCCTTCTCCAGCACCCGGATGGTCGAGGTGTCGAGGATCGCCGGCGTCGTGGCGGCATGGACGAGCTGGAGATACTGGGTGATGAACTCGATGTCGACGAGGCCGCCGGCCACGTATTTCAGGTTCCAGCGGTCACCTTCGCCCTTCTCGGTGGCGATGGCGCGGCGCATCTCGACGACGTCGCCGGCGACCGCACGGGCGTCGCGCGGCAGCCGCAGCACCTCGCGGATCGCCGCCTCGACTTTCGCGGCGAATGCCGGCGAGGCCGACACCACCCGGGCGCGGGTCAGCGCCAGGTGCTCCCAGGTCCACGCCTCGTTGCGCTGGTAGTCCCGGAAGGCGGCGAGCGAGGTCGCCACCGGGCCGGAGCGGCCCGACGGCCGCAGCCGCATGTCCACCTCGTAGAGCCGGCCGTGGTTGGTCTGGGTGGTCAGCGCGTTGATCAGCCGCTGGGTGAAGCGGGCGAAGTACTGACCGCCGTAGAGGGTGCGGGCGCCGTCCGATTCCGGATGGTCTTCGTCGAAGTCGTAGACGACGATCAGGTCGAGATCCGAGGACGCCGTCATCTCGCGGCCGCCGAGCTTGCCCATGGCGAGCACCGCGCTCTCGCCGCCGGCCACGCGGCCGTAGGTCGCGGCGAAGCTGTCGCCCACCGAGCGGTGCAGCGCCTTGATGACCACGTCGGCGAGGCCCGCGAAGGCATCGCCCGCCTGCACGGCCGAGACGGTGCCGGACAGGATGCGAGCGCCGATCAGGAACATGTGCTCCTGGCCGAACAGCCGCACGCGATCCAGGAAGTCCTCGTCGGATCGCGCCTGGGCGAGCGAGCGCGTCAGCTCCGCGTCGAGCTGGACGGCGTCCGGCAGCGCACCGAAGAAGGCCGGCTCGATCAGCGGGTCCATCACCTGCGGGTGCGCCGCCAGGATGTCGGCGAGGCGCGGCGCGGTGCCGAGCAGCAGGCCGACCAGCGCCACCAGATCCGGGTTCTGATTGAGCAGCGCGAACAGCCGGCCGCCGCCGTGCAGGCCGGAGAGGAAGTGGTCGAAGGCCAGCACGGCGCCGTCGGGATTTTCCGAGCGGGCGAGCTGGTCGAGCAGCATCGGCACCAGCAGCGCGAAGTGGCTGCGCGCCGTCTCGCCGCGCACGCCGCGCGGCGACCCGGTCAGCCAGCGCCGCACCGTCGCCGACACTTCGAGCGGGGTCCGGAACCCCATGGCGCCGAGCTTGTCGAGCGTCTCCTTGTCGTCGCGGTCGGCTGGGAACGTAAGCCCGCGCTCGTCGGCCGCGCGCGCCGTCACGTCCTCGAACAGCGCGGCGTAGTGGCGCTGCACCACCACCAGGCGGGCGAGCAGCGCCTGGGCGAAGGCGTCGCGGCTCTCGTAGCCGAGGAAGCGGGCGAAGCGCTCGAGCGCCGGACGATCGGCGGGCAGACTCTGGGTCTGCTCGTCGGCGACCATCTGGAGCCGGTGCTCGACCTCCCGCAGGAACACGTAGGCGCAGGCCAGCTCGGTCGCCGCCTCGGCGGCGATCCACTGGCCCTCGGCGAGCGCGTCGAGCATCGCCAGCGTCTCGCGGCCGCGCAGGCCGGGATTGCGCCCGCCCGCGATGAGCTGCTGGGTCTGCACGAAGAACTCGATCTCGCGGATGCCGCCGCGGCCGAGCTTGACGTTGTGGCCCTCCACCGCGATGTCGCCGTGGCCCTTGTAGGCGTGGATCTGGCGCTTCATCGCGTGGACGTCGGCGAGCGTCGCAAAATCGAGATACTTGCGCCAGACGAACGGCGTCAGCTCCTTGAGGACGCGGCCGCCGAGGGCCAGGTCGCCGGCGCAGGGCCGCGCCTTGATGAAGGCGGCGCGCTCCCAGTTCTGGCCGACGCTCTCGTAGTAGTCGAGCGCCGCCGGCACCGAGACGGCCACCTGGGTGGACGACGGATCGGGCCGCAGCCGCAGATCCACCCGGAACACGTAGCCGTCGCCGTTGCGCTCCTGGAGCAGCTTGATCAGCGTGCGGGTCAGCCGCACGAAGAGCTGGGCCGGCTCGACCCCGGGGGCGAGCGGCGCCTGCGGATCGAAGAACACGATGAGGTCGATGTCGCTCGAATAGTTGAGCTCGTGCGCTCCCATCTTGCCCATGGCGAACACCACGTAGCCGCAGTGCTCCTCCACATGGTCGGGATCGGCCGGCACCAGCTTGCCGGCCCGCACGGCGCCGAGCAGCAGGTAGCGGACGGCGGCGCACACGGCGGCGTCGGCGAGATCGCTGAGCGCCCGCGTCACCCGGCCGAGGTCCCAGACGCCGCCGATGTCGGCCAGCGCGATGAGCAGCGCCGCCTCCGCCTTCATGCGGCGCAGCAGCCGCATCACCTCGGCATCGTCACGGCTGTGGCTGGCGGCCCGGAACGTCTCGGACAGGCGGGCCGTGAGGTGCCGGTCGGGATCGCTGCCGAGCAGCCTCAGCAGCCCGGCCGGGTCGCTCCGCATCAGCTCCCAAAGGAACGGCGAGCCGTCGGCGACCGCCTCCAGCAGCGGGCGGACGCGCGGCGCCTCGGCGGCCAGCGCCGTGATGGCGGCGCCCGCCTCCCCGGCTTCGGCGAGCCAGTCGTCGACCGCCTTGCGGGCGGCATCGGGATCGACGACCAGCGGCACCCGGGCGAGCCGGTGCGCGAGCGTGGCGGGCACCGGGTCCGCGGCCATGGCAGCCGGCTGGTGGGACACGGGGGCATTCCTTCTCGAACGAGATCCGATCCGAAGCGACGTCCGGCGACAGCGAACCCGCCTCGTCGCGGCACCGTGCCCAGACACAGGTTACCGGAGCGGAAAAGACGATCCGGCCGGATGGCGTTCCGTGTCAGGCAGACGCCGCCCGAGGCAAGGACAGGACGACCCGGAGACCCGGCGCGTTGTCTTCGAGTCGCAGCTCACCTCCATGGAGCCGCGCGATGGCGGATGCAAGGCTCAATCCGAGGCCCGAGCCCGGCTGCGACCGGCTCTGCTCCAGGCGGACGAAGCGGTCGAGCACCCGCCCGCGGTCGGCCGGGGCGATGCCGGGGCCACGATCCGCGACCGCGATCTCGACCCGGTCGCCCACGACGGCGGCGGAGACGGTGACGTCGGCGGGCGGCTGCTCGGGCTGCTCGGCGGCCACGGGGGCGCCGGCCGGCGCCCCGGAGGGGCGCGCCGGCACCGCCGCATACTTGATGGCGTTGTCGATGAGATTGGCGAGCGCCTGGCTGATCAGCTCGCGATTGGCGACGATCGGCGCAGGCGCATCGGCCGCGACCGTCAGGGCGAGGCCCTGCTCCTCGGCCAAGGGCTCGTACAGCTCGCCGACGTCGCGGGCGATGGCGGCGGCGTCGGCCGGCGCCATGCCGGCGCGCGGCTCGCCGGATTCGGCGCGCGCGATCATCAGCAGGGCGTCGAAGGTGCGGATGAGGGCGTCGGACTCCTCGATCGTGGTCTCCAGCGCGTGCCGGTAGTCGGCCGGGCTCGCGGCGTTGCGCAGGGCCGCCTCGCTGCGGTTGCGCAGCCGGGTCAGCGGCGTCTTGAGGTCGTGGGCGACGTTGTCGGTCACCTCCTTGAGGCCGCGCAGCAGCGTCTCGATGCGCTCCAGCATGGTGTTGAGGCTCGCCGCCAGCCGGTCCAGCTCGTCGCCCGAGCCGCCGACCGGCAGCCGCCCCGACAGATCGCCCGCCATGATGACCCGGGCCTTGTCGGTCATCGCGTCGATGCGGCGCAGCACCCGCCGGCTGACGAAGACGCCGCCCGCGATGCCGAGCACCACCACGATGAACACCGACCAGCGGCCCGCGGTGGCGACGATGCGGAACAGGTGCTCGCGCTCGGCGAGATCGCGGCCGACCAGGAGGCGGAAGCCGCCCGGCAGCGCGGTGACCCGCACCAGCGCGCGGTGCTCGCCGCCGTCCGGCTCCTCCAGCCGGCGATAGCTGGTCTCCACCCAGCCGGTGCGCTCGATGACGCCGGTCTCCAGCGACGCCACATTGCCGGCGAGGCCGGCGCCGTTCGGGGTGGTGACCAGATAGAGGCTGGAGCCCGGCTGATTGGCGCGGCTCTCGACGATGTAGACTAGCCGGCGCAGGCCGGCGGCCTCGTACTGGCCGGTCAGCTCGGCCAGCTCGCTGTCGACGGTGCGGACGATCTGCTCGTTCATCAGCCGCCGCGTGTTGAGCGCGAAGTAGCCGAGCAGAAAGGCGGCGAACAGCGCCACCACCAGGAGATAGACCAGCGTCAGGCGGAACGCCGTGGTCCGCAGCAGCTTAGCGAGCGCCGTCACGGATCATGTACCCCGCCCCGCGCACCGTGTGCAGAAGCGGCTGCGCGAACCCCTTGTCGATCTTGGCGCGCAGGCGCGAGACGTGGACGTCGATCACGTTGGTCTGCGGGTCGAAGTGATAGTCCCAGACGTTCTCCAGCAGCATGGTGCGGGTCACCACCTGGCCGGCATGCTTCATCAAGTATTCGAGCAGGCGGAACTCGCGCGGCTGAAGCACGATCTCTTCCTTGCCGCGGGTCACCCGGTGGGAGAGGCGGTCGAGCTCCAGATCGCCGACCCGATAGGCGGTCTCCTCGCGGCCGCCGTGGCGGCGCGCCAGCACCTCGACGCGGGCGAGCAGCTCGGCGAACGAATAGGGCTTGGCGAGGTAGTCGTCGCCGCCGGCCCGCAGACCCTTGACGCGATCGTCGACGGCGCCGAGCGCCGACAGGATCAACGCCGGCACCGTGATGCCCTTGGCGCGCAGCGCACCGATCACCGAGAGGCCGTCGCGCTTGGGCAGCATGCGATCGACGATCAGCACGTCGTAGGACTCGTGCTCGGCGAGCGACAGGCCCTCCTCGCCGTCGGCCGCGTGATCGGCGACATGGCCGACTTCGCGCAGCGCCTTGACCAGATAGTCGGCGGCGTCCCGATCGTCCTCGATGACCAGCAGGCGCATGGTGGGGACCTTCCCGTCCGCCGGGGCCTCCCCGTCGCGGGGCATTGCCTCGGCCGACGACGGGACACGCAGGGTGGGCGACATGACTCGCCTCCGTCCGGAGAAGTAGCGACACGACGACGGAATGACAACCGGGGCCGCTGGAAACCCACGCGGGACCGGCCGTCCGGAAAAAAGGGGGACGGCGGCGGACCCGCCGTCCCCCTCCACCGACGATCCCGACGGGGCGAGGATATGCCGGGACCGCCCGTCGAATGAGAGGAACGGGCCGAAGCCCGTCCCGGTCGAGGCCGCGCCGCCAAGGGGCGAGGCGACCGGCGCAGCCGCGACGAGGTGGCGCGGTCAGCCGCGGCCCAGCGGCACCGCGACGAAGCGGGTGTTCTGGCCGGACTTGACGCGCATCAGGACGGTCTTCTTGCCGCCCGAGGTGGCCTCGGCGAGCGCCTTGCGGACATCCGCCGGAGAGGAGACGAGCGCGCCGCCGACATCCAGGATGACGTCGCCGGTCTTCAGCCGGTCGCCGGCCGCGCCATCGGGATCGACGGCGGTCACCACCACGCCCTCGCTACCGCCGCCGGCGACCGAGCCGGCCGGCGCCAGGGTGAGGCCGAGGCGCGGCACCTTGGCGTCGCCGCCGCCCCGCGCTCCGCCACGGTCGTCGTCGCGGTCGGCGCGGGCGAGGCGCTCGTTCGGCAGCTCGCCGAGCGTCATGGTCAGCGTCTCGGTCTTGCCGTTGCGGAAGACGCCGAGCTTCACGGTGGTGCCCGGCGCCATGGTGGAGATGGTGCGGGCGAGCGTGCGGGCGTCCTTCACAGGCTCGCCGTTGACCGCGACGATCACGTCGCCGGCCTTGATGCCGGCCTTCTGGGCCGGGCTGCCGCTCTGCGGCTCGGCGACGAGCGCGCCTTCGGCATCCTTGAGGCCGAGGCTGTCGGCGATCTCGGCATTGACCGGCTGGATCTGCACACCGATCCAGCCGCGGGTGACGGCGCCCTTGTCCTTGAGCTGGGCCACCACCGAGCGCACCGTCTCCGAGGGAATCGCGAAGGCGATGCCGACCGAGCCGCCCGACGGCGAGAAGATCGCCGTGTTGACGCCGATCACGTTGCCATCGACGTCGAAGCTCGGGCCGCCCGAGTTGCCGCGGTTCACCGGCGCATCGATCTGGATGAAGTCGTCGTAGGGGCCGGCGCCGATGTCGCGGCCACGCGCCGACACGATGCCGGCCGTGACGGTGCCGCCGAGGCCGAACGGATTGCCGACCGCCAGCACCCAGTCGCCGATGCGCGGCGCCTTGTCGGACAGCGCCACCGCCGGGAAGTCGGTGCGGCCCTCCACCTTGATGAGCGCGAGATCGGTGCGCGGATCGGTGCCGATCACCTTGGCGGTGTAGGTCTTGCCGTCGTCGGTGGTGACCTGCACGGACTCCGCCTTGTCGACGACGTGGTTGTTGGTCACCGCAAAGCCATCCGGCGTGATGAAGAAGCCGGAGCCCTGGCCGGTGGTGAACTGGCGTCGGCGCTGCTGCGGCCGGTCGGGCATGCCGTCGGGCTGGCCGAAGCGGCGGAAGAAGAACTCGAAGGGCGAGCCGGGGGCGAACGGATCCTCCTCGCCGCGGGTGCCGAGGCGCGGGGTCGGCTCGCCCACCTTCACCCGCACCGAGATGACGGCGGGCTTCACCTTGTCGACGATGTCGGCAAAGCCGGCCGGCCGCTGCACCGCCGCGGCGGTCTGCGCGTGGGCCGGGGACAGCAGGGCCGCGCCGCTGCCGGCCGGGCCGAAATCCGGGTGGACGAAGAGGACGCCGGCGCCGAGCGCGCCGACGGTCGCGAGCAGCGCCAGGCGCCGCGCCGAGACGATACCGCGCGCCGTCTGCTTCCAGGTTTCACTCTCGATCATGCAAGGCTCCATCGTGACGTTTCGGCGGCGCGAACCGCATCACCGTGGAGCGGAAGATGGGGGTGCGAGGATTACCGCGTCCTGACCGCCGGATTAAATCCTCGTAAGGTGAGCCGATCGGATTTTATTTAGCTCCCTCAATAGCTTGAACATCATGCGGCCTGCTGCCGGCCTGCGGCCGGCCTGCAGCGCAGGCGCGCGCCGGGGGGCGGGGCTGCGCTTGGCCCGCCGGCGGCGCCGGGCTACACCGGAGCTGGACCCGCATCCGGATCGGCCGCGTGGCGGCCGACCGATCACCGCCGAACCCGCGCCGGAGACCTCGTCCATGACCCGAGCCGAGCCCGCCGCCGAGTCGACGCCCGCGTCCGCAACCCCTGCCCCCCACCCGCCGCGGGAAGCAGCGGCGGGCGCGGCACCGTGGCCGACGCCCGGAGCACCGCCGCACGAGCCCGGCGTCATCAACGCCGTGGTCTACCGCAACGGCCGCCGCCTCGCCGATATCCCCATCGAGGATGCCGGCGCCTGGGCGGAGCGCGACGGCCATGTGGTGTGGATCGGCCTCTACGAGGCCAGCTCCGAGCTGCTGGCCCGGGTGCAGCGGCAGTTCCGGCTGCATCCCCTGGCCATCGAGGACGCCGTCAAGGCGCACCAGCAGCCCAAGCTGGAGCAGTACGGCGACACGCTGTTCGTGGTCGCCCGCACGGCCCAGATGGTGGACGGCCGCATCGCCTTCGGCGAGACGCACCTGTTCGTCGGCCGTGGCTACGTGGTCAGCGTGCGGCACGGGCCGTCGAGCTCCTATGCCGAGGTGCGCCAGCGCTGCGAAGCCTCGCCCGACATGCTGATCCAGGGCGAGGACTACATCCTCTACGCGGTGCTCGACTTCATCGTGGATAATTACGCCCCGGTGCTCGAGGCGATCACCGACGAGGTCGAGCAGATCGAGGACCGGGTGCTGGAGAACCGCACCGACGGCGGCGATGCGGTCGGCCGGCTCTACGAGCTGCGCCGCGACCTCCTGCGGCTGCGCAACGCGGCCGGCCCGCTGGTCGATGTCTGCCAGCGGCTCGAGCACTCCAAGCTGACGGCGGTCGATCCCGATCTCCAGCCGCTGTTCCGCGACGTAACGGACCACATCCGCCGGGTCCAGGCGGAGATCGACACCTTGCGCGAGGTGCTGGCCTTCGCGTTCGAGGCCGGGCTGATGATCGGCCAGATGCAGCAGACCGTGATCACCCGCCGGCTCGCCGCCTGGGCCGCCATCCTGGCGGTGCCGACCGCGGTCGCCGGCATCTACGGCATGAACTTCCAGCACATGCCGGAGCTGCAATGGGAGTACGGCTACTACGTGGTGCTGGCCGGCATCCTCACGGTGTGCGGCTCGCTGTTCGCGTGGTTCCGGCGGGTCGGCTGGCTGTAGATCGCCGCACCGCCGAGCCGTCGCAGGCCGAGCCCGGTCTCGGCGCGCGCGAAGGCGTGCCCGCGGCCTACCGGCCCGACACCTCGGGAATCTCCTGCGCCCATGGCCGGGCGATGCGATCGGCGGCCACGAAGGCGGTCACCGCGTCGTGGTGGCTCAGCGTCAGATCGAGATCGTCCCAACCGTTGAGCAGCTTGGTGCGGCGCACCGGATCGATCGTGAAAGGAGCGGTGAGGCGGCCGCTCGTCACCATGCAGCTCTCCAGGTCCACCACGGCCGTGCCCTCGGTGGCGACCGCGGCCAGCAGCACCTCGATGTCGGCCTCCGCCACCTCGGCGGTGATCAGCCCGTTGTTGGCGGCATTGGCGGCGAAGATGTCGCCGAAGCTCGCCGCCACCACGGCACCGATGCCGAAGTCGACGAGCGCATAGACGGCCGCCTCGCGCGAGGAGCCGACCCCGAAGGCGCGGCGCGCCACCAGCACCTTGGCGCCGGCGTGCGCCGGATCGTTCAGCGGCATGCCGTCGACCGGCCGCCCCTCGGCATCGTGGCGCAGGTCGTGCAGCAGGAAGCCGCCATAACCCTGCTGCCGCGGCACCTTGAGAAAGCGCGCCGGCAGAAGCTGATCGGTGTCGACATTGTCGCGCCGCAGCGCGACCGCGACACCCTCGACGCGGCGAACCGGGGTCATGGCGAGGTCTCCTTCGTGTCGCGCAGCAGCGGCCGCACGTCGGCGAGCCGGCCGGTCACCGCGGCGGCCGCCACCATGGCGGGCGACATCAGATGGGTGCGGGCGCCCTGCCCCTGGCGGCCCGGGAAGTTGCGGTTGGTGGTGGAGGCGCAGCGCTGGCCGGCCGCCACCACGTCACCGTTGATGCCGACGCACATCGAGCAGCCGGAGGCGACCCAGTCGAGCCCGGCGTCGACGAAGACGCGGTCGAGCCCTTCCTGCTCGGCCTGCTGCTTCACGAGCGAGGAGCCCGGCGAGACGATGCCCGGCACCCGCGCGCGGCGGCCCGCCAGGACGGCGGCGGCGGCGCGCAGATCCTCGATGCGGGCGTTGGTGCAGGAGCCGATGAACACCCGATCGATCGCCACCTCGGTGAGCCGCTGGCCGGCCGATAGACCCATATAGGCGAGCGCCTCGGCGACATGCGCGGCGCGGCCCGTGTCGACCTCGCCCGCGGGGTCCGGCACGCGGCCGTCGATCGGCAGCGCGTCCTCGGGGCTGGTGCCCCAGGTCACCACCGGGGCGACGGAGGCGGCATCGATCGTCACCTCCCGATCGAACGTGGCGTCGGCATCGCCGGCGAGCGCCGACCATGCCGCGACCGCCTCGTCGAAGGCGGCCCCCTGCGGGGCGAACGGACGGCCGCGCAGATACGCGAAGGTGGTCGCGTCGGGCGCCACCAGGCCGCAGCGGGCCCCGCATTCGATCGACATGTTGCAGATGGTGAGCCGGCCTTCCATCGACAGCGCCCGGATGGCCGAGCCGGCATACTCGATGGCATGGCCGTGGGCCCCGTTGGCGCCGACGCGAGCGATCACCGCCAGGATGATGTCCTTGGCGCCGACCCCAGGCGCCGGCCGTCCGTCGACGGTGACACGCATGCGCTTCGGCTTCTTCTGCCACAGCGTCTGGGTGGCCAGCACATGGGCGACATCGGACGCGCCGATGCCGAACGCAAACGCCCCGAAAGCCCCGTGCGTCGAGGTGTGGCTGTCGCCGCAGACGATCAGCAGCCCCGGCAGCGTCAGCCCCTGCTCGGGACCGATCACATGGACGATGCCCTGGCGCCGGTCGTCGAGCCCGAACAGGCGAATGCCGTGGCGCGCCGTGTTGGCCGACAGATCGTCGATCATGCGGGCGATGCCGGGGTCGAGGATCGGCCCGGGTCGGCGGGTCGGCACGTAATGATCGGCGACCCCGATGGTGAGATCGGGCCGTGCCACCCGACCGCCGCGCCGGGCGAGCTGGCCGAAGGCATGAAACGAGCCTTCGTGGAGGAAATGGCGATCGACCCAGAGCAGCGATTCACCGTCGTCGCGGCGGACAACCTCGTGACTGCGCCACAGCTTGTCGAACAAGGTCTCGGGGGGTTGGGTCATCGGTCTGGCGGGCTCGGGTGGGGGTCACGATGTCGCACCGGCGTCGCCGCAGCGCGGTCGGTGCGGAGAAGTCACGACGGCCATATCAGATCCGGCAGTGTCAAAAGCGCGCAACGTCACCACGGATCGCATCGAGTCTCGCGGCCCATCAGATCGCCTCCTGCGGTGCAGCATGATGCGGACTTTCCGCGCCTCGGACCATCTCACCTCGCACCGCATCACAGAGGATCGCCTCACGGATCACATGGCATAAATCGCATCAAATCAGATCGCGCGGCCGTCGCCTGGCTGCGCCGCGAGCGAAATGGCGCACATTCGGGCAGCCGCGGCGCCCGACTGCCTCTCAGTTGACATTGTCTTCGATGCTCGATCAAGTATGGTCTTCAAAGAAGACAAAGCGACGATGTGACGCCATCCCGTCCGGTGTGCTCGTCACGTCGATCGCCGCAACGAGGAAACGTCCGCGATGAATGGCCATGCCGATGGCAAGGCGCGACAGATTTATCTGGTCCTGCGCGACCGGATCGTCAGCGGCGCGTTGCCATACGGCGACAAATTGCCGCCCGAGCCGGAGCTGGCCGAAGCCCACGGCGTCGCCCGCATCACGGTGCGTCGCGCCCTCGCCCAGCTCGCCGCCGAAGGGTTGGTGGAGCGCCGCCCCTCCTCCGGCACCCGGGTGATCCACCGGCGCGCCGCGCCGATCCTCACCGCCGACATCGCCAACGTGCTGGCGACCCTCGCCGAGATGGGCCGCAGCACCGGCCTGCGGCTCATGTCGTTCGGTTACGAGACGCCGCCCGACGCGGTCGCGGCGGCACTCGGGCTCGAGGCCGGCGAGCGCACCCAGCGCTCGGTGCGGGTCCGTCTCGTCGACGGCGCGCCGTTCTCGTTTCTCACCACCCATGTGCCCGAGCGCATCGGCCTCACCTATTCGGAGGCCGAGCTGGCCACCACGCCGCTGCTGACCCTGCTCGACCGCTCCGGCGTCGAGGTGGCCCGCGCCACCCAGACCATCGCGGCCGCGCTCGCGGCGCCCGAGGTCGCCCGCGCTCTCGATGTCGATGTCGGCGCGCCGCTGATCGAGATGACCCGCGTGGTGTTCGACCAGTCGGGCCAGGGCGTCGAGCATCTGCACGCGCTCTACCGGCCCGACCGCTACGCCTTCTGCATGGATCTGGTGCGGACCGGCGCCCGCGGCACACCGCACTGGTCGCCGGTCGGCCGTGTCACCGCCGGCCCGCACGATCATTCCGGCCGCACGCCCAAGACGAATCAGAAGCCGGCGCGCGCGCGACCGGCCGCCACCCGATCCCGGAGAGGAGCCGCCCGATGTTCGACCCGATGAAGCCCGATCGCCGCACCATCCTGAAGACCGGCGCGGCGGCATTCGCGACCGGCGTCGTCGCAGCGCCGTTGGTGCTGCGCGCCCAGCCGGCCGCCATCAAGGTGGGCGTGCTGCAACCCGTCACCGGCGCCCTCGCCCATGACGGACAGCAGGGCCGCATCGGGGCCGAGCTGGCGATCCGCGACATCAACGCGGGCGGCGGCATCAAGTCGCTCGGCGGTGCCAAGCTGGAGATGGTGTTCGGCGATGCCAAGTCCACCCCCGAGGGCGGCACCCAGGAGGTGGAGCGGATGCAGGGCGAGGGCGTCGTCGCCGTGGTCGGCGGCTACGCATCGGCCATCTGCCTCGCCACCACCCAGGCGGCGGCCCGCTACGATCTGCCCTACGTGGTCGATGTCGGCGTCTCGGATCAAATCGTCCGGCGCGGCCTGAAGAACACCTTCCGCATCGCGCCCGGCTTCGGCACCTGCGCCACCCAGGCGCTCGACAATCTGGTGCGCATCAACGATGCCGCCGGCAAGCCGGCCCGCACCGTGGTGCTGATCCACGAGGACGGCCTGTTCGGCTCCGGGCTTGCCAAGCTGCTGCAAACCGAGCTGCCCAAGCGCGGCTTCGAGGTGCTAGAGACCATCGCACACCCGACCCCGACCCGCGACATGTCCAATGTGGCGCTCCAGATCCGGGCCAAGAGGCCGGACCTCGTGATTCCGTCTTCTTATTATGGCGAGTATGTGCTGCTCGCCCGCACCATGCAGCAGCAGCGCATCCGGCCGAAGGCGATCTATGCGGTGCTCAACGGCGCCGCCTCCAACTTCCGCTTCGTGAAGGAGTTCCCCGAGGCTGCCAACCTGATGATGGACTGCAATCACTGGCACGACCCGCGCAACCCGAAAGCCATCGCGCTGCGCAAGGAGGTCGAGGCCCGCGGCGCCTTCTGGACCTACAACATCCCGCTCAACTACTCGGCCATGCTGTTCCTCGCCGACGCGCTGGAGCGGGCAAAGTCCACCGACCGCGCCGCCGTGATCGAGGCGCTCGCGGCGTCGACCTTCGACGGCCATATCATGCCCTACGGGCCGACCAAGTTCGTCGACGGCACCAACACCGGCGCCGCGCCCGTCAACCTCCAGGTTCAAGGCAACGACATCAAGGTGATCTATCCGGACATGTTCGCCGACGGCAAGCCGGTGTTCCCGATGCCGGCCTGATCGCCGCTGCGGCTCGGCCCGTCCCACGCCGCCGCGGCATGGACCGCGGCTCGTCGCGCGACGCGAGGCCGGCGCTGCTTGCCATTCGCTTCCGCCGCCCGCGCGGCGGGGCGGGAGTTCATCTCGAACCCGGTCGCGCCCATGTTCTCGCCCGAGATCGTCGCCACCGCCGTGCTCAACGGCCTGCTCACCGGCGCCGTCTATGCGCTGGTGGCGCTCGGGCTGACGCTCGTCTACGGCGTGCTGCACATCATCAACTTCGCCCACGGGGCGCTGCTCACCGCCGCCATGTTCGCGGTGTTGGTGCTCAAACTGTGGCTCGGCCTCGATCCCTATGTGGCCATGGTGCCGCTGGTGCCGCTGTTCTTCATCATCGGCTACGCGCTCCAGCGTTTCGTCATCGGACCGGCGAGCCACGGCAACGACGCCAACATCCTGCTGGTCACGCTCGGCCTGTCGATCCTGATCGAGAACCTGCTGCTGGCGATCTTCCGCTCCGATACCCGCACCATCGACGTGCCCTATGCCTTCATGTCGATCGATCTCGACTTCGCGCTCCTGGCCCTGCCGCGGGTGATCGCCTTCGGAGTATCGGTCGTGGTCGCCGCCGCGCTGTGGGCGCTGCTGGCGCTCACCGACACCGGGAAGGCGATCCGCGCGGTGGCGAAGGAGAAGCTCGGCGCCGCGCTGGTCGGCATCGACGTCGCCCATGTGTACGCCGTCACCTTCGGGCTCGGCACCGCCTGCCTCGCCGTCGCTGCCTGCCTGCTGATGCCGACCTTCTACGTCAGCCCGCGGGCGGGCGGCGCCTTCGTGTTCGTCGCCTTCACCATCGTGGTGCTGGGCGGCATGGGGTCGATTCCCGGGGCGCTGATCGGCGGTCTGTTCATCGGCGTCGTCGAGAGCCTGAGCGGCCTCTATTTCGGCGAGAGCCTGGGACAGATCGGCATCTTCGCCATCTTCATCGCCATCCTGCTGTTTCGGCCGACCGGCCTGTTCGGAGCCCGGGCATGAGCCGCGTCGCCGCCTATCTCCCGATCGCGGCCGTCGTGGCGCTCGCCGCCGTCGTGCCGCTGGTCGTCACCTCCAACACGGTGATCAACTTTCTCGTCTTCACCCTCATCGTCGCGGTGGCGGCGCAAGGCTGGAACCTGCTCGGCGGCTATGGCGGCCAATACTCGTTCGGCCATGCCGCCTTCTTCGGCACCGGCGCCTATGTGACGGCGCTGCTCCAGACGCAGGCCGGCTGGAACCCGTGGGCGACCGTCCTGCTCGGCATCCTGGCAGGCGCCGCCGTGGGTGCCGTGATCGGCTTCCTGTCGTTCCGTTCCGGGCTGCGCGGCTCCTACTTCGCGCTGATCACCCTGGCGTTCGCCGAGGTGTTCCGCATCCTGGCCAATGCGGCCGGGATCACCGGCGGGGCCGCAGGCGTCTTGATCCGACTCGACGTACGACCGGAGAACTTCCAGTTCGCCAGCCGCGGCACCTTTTTCTGGGTCGGGCTCGCCGTCGTGGCGATCGGCCTCGTGCTGACGCGCGCGATCGAGCGATCGCGCTTCGGCGCCCATCTGGTCGCGGTGCGCGAGAACGAGGACGCGGCCCGCGCCCTCGGGGTCGATCCGCTGCGGGTCAAGCTCCTCGCCATCACGCTCTCGGCCGGTCTCACGGCGGCGAGCGGCGGTCTCTATGCCCAGTATTTCCTGTTCCTCGATGCCGGCATCGCCTACGGCGCCTGGATCTCGGTCGAGGCGCTGGTGGCGCCGATCATCGGCGGCATCGGCACGGTGTTCGGGCCGCTGGTCGGCGCCGTCGTGCTGCAAGGTCTCGGTCACCTCACCGGCCATCTGGCCGGCGAGATCCCCGGCATCAGCCTGGTGGTGTTTGGGGCGCTGCTGATCCTCGCGGTCGCCTTCGCGCCCGACGGCGCCACCGGCATGGCCGGACGCCTGTGGCGACGATGGCGCCGTCCCGCCACCCCGACGACCACCCCGACCGCAACGGGAGGCGAGCGATGCTGAGGGTCGAGCACGTCACCCGGCGGTTCGGCGGCCTCGTCGCCGTCAACGACGTGTCCCTCACGGTTGCACCCGGCCGCATCACCGGGCTGATCGGCCCCAACGGCGCCGGCAAGACGACGCTGTTCGCCGTCATCGCCGGCTTCGTGGCGCCGTCTGCCGGGCGGGTCCTGCTGGACGACATCGACGTCACCGCCGAGCCGCCGCACCGGCGCGCCGTGCGCGGCATCGCCCGCACCTTCCAGGTGGTGCAGCCGTTCGCCGGCCTGACGGTGCGCGAGAACATCGCGGTCGGCGCCCATCTGCGCCATCGCGCCCGCGCCGAGGCGCTGTGCCGCGCCGAGGCGATCGCCGCCGAGGTCGGCCTGTCGGCCGCGCTCGACGAGCCGGCGGCGGGGCTGACGGTGGCCGGCCGCAAGCGGCTGGAGCTCGCCCGCGCGCTGGCCACCGAGCCGCGCCTTCTTCTGCTCGACGAGGTGCTGGCCGGCCTCAATCCGTCCGAGATCCGCGACATGATCCCGGTGGTGCGCGGCCTGCGCGACCGCGGCATCACCATCCTGATGGTCGAGCACGTGATGCAGGCCGTGATGGCGCTCTCCGAGCACATCTACGTGCTGGCCGAGGGCCGGCTGATCGCCGAGGGCGCGCCCGAGACGGTCGCCCGCGATGCGCGGGTGATCGAAGCCTATCTGGGCCATGGCGCCGCCGCCCGGCTCGACCGCGCGAGGGCCGGCCATGGCTGAGACATCGCCGCTTCTCGCCGTCACCGGCCTCGTCGCCGGCTACGGCGGCGCCCCGATCCTGCGCGGCATCGATCTCTCGGTCGAGCCCGGCGAGATCGTCGCCGTGCTCGGCGCCAACGGCGTCGGCAAGACGACGCTGAACAAGGTGCTGTCCGGGGTGCTGACGCCGAGCGCCGGCGAGATCCGCTTCGACGGCGAGCGGATCGACGGTGCGGCTGCGCCGGCGATCGTGGCGGCGGGCCTCGTCCATGTGCCCGAGGGCCGCAAGATCTTCCCCGACCTCGACGTGCACGAGAACCTGGAGCTGGGCAGCTATCGGCGCGCCCGCGCCAACCGGGCCGCCAACCTGGCCCGCGTCTACGACATCTTCCCGCGCCTCGCCGAGCGACGCCGCCAGCGCGCCGGCACGCTCTCGGGCGGCGAGCAGCAGATGCTGGCGATCGGCCGCGGCCTGATGGCCGAGCCGAAGCTCCTCATCCTCGACGAGCCGTCGCTCGGCCTGTCGCCCCTGCTGGTCGAGCAGATGTTCACCCTGATCCGCCGCATCAACACCGATGGTCTCACCATCATGCTGGTCGAGCAGAACGTGGTGCAGTCGCTGGAGATCGCCGGCCGTGCCTTCGTGATGGAGAACGGCCGCTTCGTGATGGCGGGCGCCGCCCGCGACCTCGCCGCCGACCCGCAACTCGAGAAAGCCTATCTCGGCCTGTGACGGAGCCCCCCGTGCCGCACGCCTCGATCATATCGGACCACAGGTCCCGCCTCCTGGAGAGCCGGCGCCATGGCTAGACCCTCGCTGCGCGACCGGCTGGCGCATCCGCCCATCGTGGTGGCGCCCGGCGTCTACGATGCCCTGACGGCGACAATCGCCGAACGGGCGGGCTTTCCGGCCCTCTATGTCTCGGGCGCCGCGATCGCCTACACGCGGCTCGGCCGCCCCGATATCGGCCTCGTGTCGATGACCGAGGTCGCCGCGACGGTGACGCTGATCCGCGACCGGGTCGACCTCCCGCTGGTGGTCGACGCCGACACCGGATACGGCAACGCCCTCAACGTCGCCCGCACGGTGCGGCTGCTCGAGCGCGCCGGCGCCTCCGCGATCCAGCTCGAGGACCAGACCTTCCCCAAGCGGTGCGGCCATCTCGCCGACAAGACCATCGTGCCGGCCGCCGAGATGGCGGGAAAGATCCGCGCCGCCGTCGATGCCCGCCGGTCGGCCGAGACCCTGATCATCGCCCGCACCGACGCCGTCGCGATCGACGGCATCGATCGAGCGATCGAGCGCGCACAGCGCTATGCCGAGGCCGGCGCCGACCTGCTGTTCGTCGAGGCGCCGCGCTCGCACGAACAGCTCGGCCGCATCACGGCGGCACTCGGCGGCATCAAGCCGCTGATGGCTAACATGGTGGAAGGCGGCCAGACGCCACTCGCCGAGGCGAGCGAGCTTCAGGCGCTCGGCTTCCAGCTCGTCATCTTCCCGGGCGCCATCGTGCGGGCGCTCGCCCGCACCGCGCAGGACTTCTACGCGACGCTCGCCCGCGACGGATCGACGGCGGCGTTCCGCGATCGCATGTTCGATTTCGATGCCCTGAACGCACTGATCGGCACCCCCGAGATGCTGACGCTGGGGCGCCGCTACGAGGCCGGCCCCGGAGCTGGCGACGACGCCATGCAGCCCGATCACGAGGGGGCCGCGGCCACGACCAGCGAGGAGATCCGATGACGGCGCTCGACACCCTGGGCGACTCAATACTCGGCACGCCCGCGATGCCGCTCGCGCGCCCACTCGATCCGGTGACGCTCGCGGTGCTGAAAGGCCGACTGGAGCAGATCGTCGACGAGATGGACGCGACGCTCTACCGCTCGGCCTTCAACCCGATCATCGCCGAAGCGCGCGACGCCTGCCACGGCCTCTACCACGCCGAGACCGGCGCCACGCTGGTGCAAGGCGGCAAGGGCCTGCCGATCTTCGTCGGCGCCATGGCGTTCGCCGTCAAGGCGGTGATCGACAAGGTGGCCGAGGAGGCTGCCGCCGGGCGCGCGGTGCTCGCGCCCGGCGACGTGTTCCTGTTCAACGATCCTTATCTCGGCGGCACCCACCTCAACGACATGCGGTTGGTGCAGCCGCTGTTCCGCCAGGGCCGGCTGTTCTGCTGGCTCGCCTCGGTCGGCCACTGGCTCGACATCGGCGGCAACGTGCCGGGCGGCTTCAATGCCCGCGCCACCGAGAGCTTCCAGGAGGGCGTGCGCATCCCGCCCGTGCGGCTCGCCCGCGCCGGAGTGATCGACGAGGACATCGTCGCCATCCTGGCGGCGAACTCGCGGGTGCCGGTGTCCAACCGCGGCGACCTCGCCGGCCAGCTCAACGCCCTCGATCTCGGCGAGAAGCGGCTGAACGCGCTGCTCGACGACTACGGCGAGGCGACCATCACGGCCGCCTTCGACGCCTTCACGGCCCGCGCCGAGGCGCTGATGCGCGACGCCGTCGCGGCATTGCCGGACGGAACCTTCTCGTTCGAGGACTTCCTCGACAACGACGGCATCGTCGATACGCCGTTGCGCATCGCGCTCGATCTCACGGTCGCCGGCGACCGCATGACACTCGACTTCTCGCGCTCGTCGCCGCCCTGCCGCGGGCCGCTCAACATCGCCCGCTCGACCGCGGTCGCGTGCTGCTATGTCGCGCTCAAGCACGTCTTCCCGGACGTGCCCGCCAATGCCGGCTGCCTGGCGCCGATCGACTTCGTCATCCCGGAGACGACGCTGCTCGGCGTCTCGGCGCCGAAGCCGGTCGGCGGCTACACCGAGACCATCCTGCGGGTGATCGGCGTGGTGTTCGGAGCGCTCGCCCGCGCCGTGCCGGAGCGCGCCACTGCCGGCCCCTTCGGCACCATCAACGCGCTGTCGCTCGCCGGCCACCGCGACGACGGCTCGCGCTTCGTGATGTTCTCGTTCTATGGCGGCGGGCTCGGCGGCAACCCGGAGAGCGACGGCCTCAACCACGCCAACAACCCGATCTCCACCGCCACCATTCCGCCGGTCGAGATCCTGGAGGCGGCCTATCCGGTGATGTTCACCCAGTGGGCGCTGCGGCCCGACAGCGCCGGCGCCGGCCGCCATCGCGGCGGACTCGGCGCCGTCTACGAGATCGAGGTGCTGGCGAAGGACGGCGCCGACGTGTTCCTGCTCGGCGAGCGCGGCCGCTTCGCGCCGTTCGGCGTCGGCGGCGGCCTGCCGGCGGCGCTCAACCGCTTCTCCTGGCAGACCGACGACGGGGAGGCATCGCCGCCCCTCGCCTCCAAGGTCACCGACGTGGCGATCCGCCAGGGCCGCTGGGTGCGACTGGAGACACCGGGCGGCGGCGGCTTCGGCCTGCCGCATGAGCGGCCGCCGGCGCTCGTCGCCCGTGACGTGCGGCTCGGTTACGTCGGCCGCGAGGCGGCCCGCGCTCTCTATGGCGTGGCCCTCACGGAGGCGGGCGAGATCGACGCGGCGGCCACCGCCAAACTGCGTGAAGGAGCCGAAGCGTGAGCGTGCGTGCGAGCGGGGGATCGATCGTCGGCGTCGATGTCGGCGGCACCTTCACGGATCTGTTCTGCTTCGACGCGGCGAGTGCCACGTTCCGCACCGCCAAGGTGCCGTCCAACCGCGGCGACGAGGCAGTCGGCTTCCTGGCCGGGCTCGAATGCTTCGGCGCGGTCGGCGAGCTCGGCTCCATCGTGCACGGCACCACGGTCGGCACCAACGCACTCCTGGAGCGCAAGGGCGCCCGCGCCGGGCTGATCACCACGGCGGGCTTCCGCGACGTGCTGGAGATGCGCCGCCGCGACCGCCGCCACACCTGGGGCCTGTGGGGCGACTTCGTGCCGGTGATCGACCGCGATCTCAGGTTCGAGGTCGAGGAGCGGACGCTGGCCGACGGCACCGTGCGAGTGCCGGTCGATCCCGACGCGGTGCGGGCGGCCGCGCAAGCGCTGATCGCCCGCGGCGCCGAGGCAGTGGCGATCGTCTTCATCAATGCGTATGCCAACGATGCCAACGAGCGCGCCGCCCTGGAGGCCGTGCGGTCGGTCTGGCCCAACGACCACGTCGCCTGCTCGTCACAGATCCTGCCCGAGATCCGCGAGTTCGAGCGCACCTCGACGACGGCGCTCAACGCCTATCTCCAGCCGGTGGTGGGGTCCTATCTGGCCAAGCTGGAACGCGCCCTCGCCTCGTCTCGCTTCGGCGGACCGTTCCACATCGTGCAGTCGAACGGCGGCGTGATGTCGACCGCGACGGCGCGCCGGCTGCCGGTGCGCACCGCGCTGTCGGGGCCGGCCGCCGGCGTCATCGCGGCCGCCGCCATCGCGACGGCGGCGGGCTACCCGGACGTGATCACCGGCGATCTCGGCGGCACCTCGTTCGACGTCTCGCTGGTCACCGGCGGAGCCACCGCGCTCGCCGCCCAGACCACCATCGATTTCGGCCTGGTGGTGCGCACCCCGATGATCGAGATCACCACCATCGGGGCGGGCGGCGGCTCCATCGCCCATGTGGACAAGGGCGGGCTCCTCCAGGTCGGCCCGGAAAGCGCCGGCTCGCGCCCCGGTCCGGTGTGCTACGGCCACGGCAACGACCGGCCGACCCTGACGGACGCCAATGTGGTGCTCGGCCGCATCAATGCCGAGCGGCCGATCGGCGGCGCGCTGGCGCGGCTCGACGTCGAGGCGGCGCGCGAGGCGATCCGACACCATGTCGGCGAGCCGCTCGGGCTCGATCCGATGGCGGCCGCCGAGGCGATCGTGCGGATCGCCGACGCCCGCATGGCGGGTGCCATCCGGCTGGTGTCGATCGAGCGCGGCCACGATCCCGGCCGCTACGTCGCGGTGCCGTTCGGCGGCGGTGGCGCCCTGCATGTCTGCGCGCTGATCGACGATGTCGGGCTCAAGGGCGCCCTGGTGCCGCGCTTCCCCGGCGTCACCAGCGCGCTCGGCTGCGTGATCGCCGACATCCGGCACGACCAGGTGCGCACCCTCAACCTGACGCTGGACGGGCTCGACGCCGCCGCCCTCGATGCCCGCATGGTGGCCGAGGCCGCCGAGGTGCGCGACGTGGTGGCCGGCGCCGGCCTGCCGGTCGAGCGCATTGACATCGTGTTCGCGCTCGACATGCACTATGTCGGCCAGACCCACACGGTCGAGGTGCCGGTCGCCGTCACCGTGCGCGACGGCGCCACTGGCGTGACCGAGGCGCTGGTGCGCGCGGCGTTCGAGCGCGCCTATCTCACGGCGTTCAGCCGATTGCTGCCAGGGCTCGGCATCCGCATCGTGTCGCTGCGCACCACGGCGATCGGCCGCCGGCCGCACTTCGACCTGACGGCGCTCGCGCCGCCGGCCGACGCGAGCCTCGACGCGGCACGGCGTGGTGCCCGTCCGGTGTGGTTCGCGGGGCGCTGGCACGACACCGCGGTGTGGTCGCGGCTCGACCTGCCGGTCGGCGCCGAGATCGCCGGCCCCGCCGTGCTGGAGCAGCCCGACGCCACCACGGTGGTGGACCCGGGGCTCGTCGCCCGCGTCGACCGCTTCGGCAATCTGATCATCACGCGCGCCGGCCGGCACTGAGGATACGCCCATGGACCATGCCGTGCCGGTCGCGCGCACCGCGCTCCTGATCGTCGACCTCCAGAACGACTTTCTGCACCCCGACGGCGCTTATGGCCGGGCCGGCCAAGGTGCGCCCGAGATCGCCGCTCTGCCCGAGCGGCTGAAGCCGCTCGCCGACCGCCTGCGCGCCGCCAGCGGCTGGATCATCTCGACACAGTTCACGCTGGTGCCAGCCAAGGGCGGCGAGCCGATCGTGTCGCCGCATCTGAAGACCCTGCGGCCGTTCCTGAAGACGGGCGACTTCCTACCCGGAGGCTGGGGCCACCGGCTGGTCGATACGCTGGCGCCCGCCGACCTGGTGATCGAGAAGATCGCCTACTCGGCCTTCTATCAGACACGACTCGAATGGGTGCTGCGCAAGTGCGGCATCGAGCGGCTGATCGTCGGCGGCATCGTCACCAATGGCGGCGTCGCCTCGACGGTGCGCGACGCCCATGTGCGCGACATCGACGTGACCGTCCTCTCCGATGGCTGCGCGGCGTTCTCGCCGGCCGTGCATGACACCGCCATCGCGGCGCTGGCGCCGGTCGCCCGCATCGCCACCGTGGCCGAGACGATCGCCGCCATCGAGAGCGCCTGAGCCGTCCCGGTTGTTGTGATCACGACCGCACCCGTCGAACCGCCGGCGGCGGCCTCATCACCGCCGTGGTGCTCGGGCGCACCGCGGCGGCGCGGTCGGCCGCCGTTGCGGCGGCCGACACGCCTGCGCTCTGACGCGGCGCTTGCGCTCTGACGCGAGGTCGCCGCTCAGCGCGACGACCCGCCAGCCGCGGCGAGCGCGCCGGCGAGCTCCGCCGCCAGCTCGGCCGCGTGCGCGTTGGACGGCGCCACGACGACACCGGCGTCACGCAGGATACCGACCTGGCGGGCGTAGCCCTGGCGATCCTGGTCGGTGCCGCACACCGACGCGATCACCACGGCGCCGCGCTCAGCCGCGGCCGGCAGCACGGCGACCAGATCGGTCGCCGGATCGTCGTGGGCGCCGTAGCCGATCACCACGTCGACGAGGACTACCCCGACCTCCGGGTCCGTAAAGGCGGCCCGCACCATGTCGTCTCGCAACGACGGGTCGATCATCGGGTGCGGACGCCCGACCGTGTACTCGTCGTCGCCGAGATCCAGGAGGCGGTGAGCCCCGGGCGCTTCCTTCGGCGTCGCGACGCCGGTCACCGGCGCGTTGGAGGAGACCGCGAGCCCGGCCCGGCGCAGCATGAGCTGAGCCTCGCCGCACAGCGTGCCGCCGCAGAACAGGCCGGCGATGCGCTGCCGTCCGGCCCCGACGGTCGCCGCCAGCGCCGCCACCGTGGGCCGATCGGACCACGGCAGTCGCCCGCCCCCGAGCGCCCGCTCGGCGGCGCTGCGCAGATCGGAAACCAGCACGGCGTTGGCGGGCAGCGCCATGTCGTCGACGCCGAGGAAGCAGACGGTGACCGGCTTGCGGCTCTCGCCGACGCGCTGGAGAACCCGCTTGGCCACCGACGGAGCCGGTGGCTTGGAGATGATCACGATCTGCTCGGTGCCCGGATCACGGTCGAGCGCATCGATCGCCATCAGCGTGGTGATGCCGCCGACCGCCTCCTTGAGATCGCGGCCACCGACCCCGATCGCATGGGACACGCCGGCGCCGCTGCGCCCGATCAGCGTCGAGACCTCCTGCAAGCCGGTGCCAGAGGCGCCGACGAGACCGATGGAGCCGCGCGGCACCTCGTTGGCGAACGCCAGCGGCGTGCCGCCGATGATGGCGGTGCCGCAGTCCGGTCCCATCATCAGCAGGCCGCGCTGCTGCGCCTCCTGCTTGAGCGCCACCTCGTCGGCGAGCGGCACGTTGTCGCTGAACATGAGGACGTTGAGGCCGCGCCGGAGCGCCCGCCGCGCCTCTGCCGTCGCGAACTCGCCCGGCACCGAGATCAGCACCAGATTGGCACCGGGGAGCTGCTGCACGGCGGTGTCGAGCGTCTTCGGCAGCCACTCCGAGGCGCCCTGCCCGACCGACGGCGGCTTGTCGAGAAGACCCGCCGCCGACGACAGCGCGGTGGTCGCCGCCTCCTCGCTCTCGGCCCGGACCGCGAGCACGAGATCGTTCGGGCCGGCGTCCTCGCCGGTCGCACCCAGAAGGCCGGCGTCCCGCATCAGCGCCTTGTTGGTCACCGAGCCGATCATCAGCGCGGCACCCTTCACCCCCGGCATGGCGCCGACGCTGCGCGAGATCCGCATCAGCGCGACCGAGTCCATGTAGAACCCGCGCCGCACCTCGTTGACGAGAATGGTCATGATTCAGAGAGCTCCGTGAACTTCGGCGAACCTCATCAGCGCCTGCTGGAAGCACTCCAGCGGCGGATTGACGATGCCGGCCCCGATCTGGCCGCGCCCGGGCTGCCGATTGGTGATGGCGGTGTTGATGACGGGGAGAATGCCGGTGGACAGCACCTTGCGGACATCGATCGCGGTCGGAACGCCGGCCATCGCCATGGTCGGCATCGTCCATTCCGGATTCGGCCCGACAGTGATCTCGCTCATGCTGCGCGTGTAGCCGATCGCATCCGACAGCGCGCCGGCGCCGACGAACCCCACCACCGCGGGTGACGCCGCCATGGCACAGCCGCCGAGCCCCACCGTCTCGGTGATGCAGGAGTCGCCGATGTCGGGATTGCCGTCCGCCTCGGTGAAGCCGGCGAACAGCAGGCCGCGCGCCATCTGGGCCGGCCCGGTGAACCAGGCGTCGCCGGTCGAGGAGAGGCGGATGCCGAAGTCGGTGCCGTTGCGCGCCATCGTGGTGACCACGGTGGCGTATGGGATTCCGTGCGCCGGCGCCGCCACCGCCTTGGCCATCGCCATGGCGATGTTGAGGAAGAACATGTCATTGCCGGAGATGAAGCGCAGCATCCGCCCGAGATCCGCGGGCGCTACCTCGGCCAGATCGGCAGCGAGCTCACGCAGGATCAGCCCCGTGCAGGCGGCATTGCGCATGTGCATCTCGTCGCCCATGGTCAGGCCGCGGGCGATCAGGCCCTTGAGCGGAACGCCGCCCCGCCGCCGCAACGCCGCCCCGACCGCGGGCCCGAACACGCCGGCGATCCATGCCAGGCGGTCGCGCACCTCCTGGTCGTTGCCGCCGAACCGCATGACGTTGCCCATGCCTTCGTTCACGGTGCAGAACGCGCGGTTGCCGAAGGCGCGGTTCTCCACCACCAGCACCGCCACGCCGGGGGTGGTGATGCCGGTCATCGGGCCGACCCCGTCATAGTGGTGGTTGGGCTCGAACCGCACGCCGCCGGAGGCCGCCACGGTCTCCGCCTCGGCGAGGTCCGACGCCCAGCCCTCGAACACCAGAGCGCCGGCCACGGCGCTCCGCATGGGGCCGCACATCCGCTCCCAGGAGATCGGCGGGCCGGCATGCAGAACGGTGCGCGGCGGCAGGTTGGGAATCGCATCCCTGGCCAGCATCACGTCGACCAGCACGGGGTCGGCCCCGAGCATGCGCCGATGCGCCTCTCGGTTCGCCGCTTCGATGCGTGAGGCGATGTCGGTCATCTCAGACTCCCAGCCGATCGAGCAAGCTGCCGAACTTCACGCTCGACGCCGGCGGGGGCGACCAATCGACATGCACGACGGGAGACTTGCGGCTCTCCAGGTCCTGCGCGAAGGCGCGCAACCCGACATTGATCACCCGCACCTCGGTGTTGAGAAGCTTGTCGACTTCCATCTGGTCTCTCCGTCAGTGGCGGCGCCGCGCCGCGGCCAACCGCTCTCGATCGATCGCGACCCTACCCCAGGATGAACCGTGAAACAACAGAAATTCGAAATTCTACGATTGATGCTATATCGACGGCATTGTAGTATCAAATGGCAGTCCCGATGACGGGACGAAAAGCCGACACCGCGGCCCGGGACCAACCAAGCGGACGCGGCAAGGCCGGTGGCGGAGAGCCGCCACCGGACCAAAGGAGTCTATGGAATGTCCAACCAGCTGCTGGAATCCCGAGTCGTCTGCGTTCCGATGAGTTCGCCCGGAGACGTCTCGCAAGTCGCCGCGCTCTTCGACCGCAAGGAGGTGGACCCACGGCACGTCGTGGCGATCATGGAGCAGACCGAAGGCGACCCCTATGCCCGCGGCTACGCGACGCTGGCCATGGAGGTGCTCCTGTCGGAGCGACTCGGCCTCTCCCGCGCCGAGGTGTTCGCCAAGATCCCGATGATGATGATCGGCGGCGTAGGGGGCATCATGACGCCCCACATCTACCTGTTCATCAAGCAGCCCGCCACGGCGCCCGCGCAAGGCACCGCCAAGCGCTTGGCGATCGGCGTCGCCAGCTCGCGCGAGCTCAAGCCCGAGGAGTACGGCACGATGATCGAGGTCGATCTCGTGGCCGAGACGGTGAAGCGCGCGATGGCTGACGCCGGAATCACCGATCCCGCCGATATCGAGTGCGTCGAGGTGAAGTGCCCGGCGATGACGCCGGCCCGCATCGCCGACGCCGAAAGCCGCAACCAGAAGGTCGTCGCCATGAACCCAGCGGTCGCATCCTCGCTGGCGAAAGGCGCCTGCGCTCTCGGCATCGCCGTCGCCACCGGCGAGGTCGACCGCAGCAAGCTGCGGGACGGCGTCATCAATGTCGACAAGACCCTCTACTCGTCGGTGGCCTCCACCTCGGCGGGCGGCGAGCAGGTCGCCTGCCGCGTGATGGTGCTCGGCAACGTCAAGGGCGCGCCGGGGCGCCTGGTCGCGGCGCATGGCGTGATGCAGGACCAGCTCGACATCGCGGGCGCCCGTCAGGCGTTCGTGAACGCCGGCCTGTCGCTGAAGGACGGCATTCTCACCGAAGACGACCGCAAGCGCATCGCCGGCGTGCTGGTGAATGCGGGCGCCGACTACGTCACCAACGTGCGCGGCCGGCGGCACGTCCTCCACTCGGACTTCCTGGCGCCGTTCTGCGGCATTCAGGCCAAGGCCGTGGCACACGCCATCGTGGCGACGATCGTCGGCGACACCCAGTTCCTCGCCTCGGCCGGTGCCGAGCACCAGGGCCCGCCCGGCGCAAACCTGCTCTGCGTCATCGCCGAGGCGAAAGCGTAACGACCGAACGGACACAGACCGATGAGCAATGTCGAGAAGCACCTGCGGCTCACTCACGCAGGCGCCATGCGTATCCTCGAAGCCGCCGTGGCGAAGGCGGTCCAGATGGGCAAGCCCCAGTGCATCGCGGTCGTCGACGAGGGCGGCAACCTGCTCGCCTTCACCCGCATGGACGGCGGCAAGATCCTCAGCATCGAGTCGGCAATCCGGAAGGCCGCGACCGCCGCTTCGAGTCGCGGCCCCACCGGCGGCATCCAGGGCGATCTGGAGTTCAGGCTCGCCCATGCGACGTCCGGTCGGCTGGTGAATCTCAAGGGTGGACTCCCGATCATCGTCGATGGCATCACCATCGGCGGAATCGGATGCGGCTCCCAGACCGGCGAGGAGGATCTCGAGGTCACCAAGGCCGGGCTCGCCGCGATCGAGGGTGCTCAGACCTTCGGCTGACGCCGTGACCGCGCCCGGCGATCTCGCACAACCGATCGCCGGCCTGCGGCCGCGGCCCTCGGGTCGCGGCCGCAGCGCTCCAGCCAGTGGATACACCCGATGAAGCTCGCCATCTTCTGCGGCTCGAACCACGGACATTCCCGGATCTACAGCGAAGCCGCCGCCGCACTCGGCCGCGCGCTCGCCGATCAGGGCATCACGCTCGTGTTCGGCGGCACCAGCCGTGGCCTCATGAAGATCGTCGCGGATGCGGCGTGCAGCCGGGGCGGCACCGTGCACGGCATCGTCCCGCAGGTGCTCGTCGACAAGGGACAGCTGTACGACAAGCTGGCGGTATCCGAGGTGGTGGCCTCGCGGGCGGACCGGAAGATCCGCATGGCTGCGGTCGCCGACGGCTTCATCGCCATGCCGGGTGGCCTCGGCACCGTGGAGGAGCTCGTCGAGATGTGGGTGAATGCGCAGTTCGACGGCCACCGCAAGCCACTCGGCCTCTACAATATCGGCGGCTTCTACGACCGATTTCTCCAGTTCCTCGACACCATGGTGGCGGAAGGGTTTCTACCCTCCCAGCAGCGCAGCATGCTGATCGTCGCATCCGAGCCGAAGCTCCTCCTCGACGGCCTGCGGAATCATCGGCCGGTCCAGGTCTCCAAGTGGATGTGAGGCGGCTCGCCGTCACGCAAAACAATCCGGTGATGTGGCCATGGATATCGACAGGCCGGAGGTGATCGCCGAGGTCGCGCGCGCCTTCGCGCAATACGAGCGGGCTCTCGTCTCAAACGACGTGCAGACGCTCGGGGCTCTGTTCCTCGACGATGCGCGAACGATCCGCTACGGCGCCGGAGAGAACCTCTACGGCTTCGCCGAGATCGAAACGTTCCGCCGCGCCCGGCTGTCCCACGGACTGGACCGCCGGCTGTCGCGGACGGTCATCACGACCTATGGCAATGACTTCGCCGTCGCGTCCACGTTGTTCGAGCGTGACGGAGACCCCGCGAAGATCGGCCGTCAGATGCAGAGCTGGGTGCGCCTCCCCCAAGGCTGGCGCATCGTCGCCGCCCATGTGAGCGTGATCGACCGGCCGGCGGACTGAACCCGCACACTCCGCGCCGGCCGACACCGGCACGCCGCCCCGCATTACACATGTGGCGGCGGTGGCGCGGCGCAACAGCTTGCTCCCGCTAGAGTGGAATCCGATCAAACTGGATCGGACTCCACTCTAGAAGTCCTTGTGTGATCGCATTTTCGACGGCGAACCGGCATCCACTTCGCCGGAAAATGCTCTAGCTCCGGCGCACGCAGGAATACAGGGGCAGCAGCAGCGACGCCACCAGCAGCGCCCAGCCCAGCGTGTAGCTCACCGGCCCTGTGCTGTCGGGGCTGCTCAGCAGGACAGCCGACGCGCACAGCGCCGCCAGCGCGGCGCTCATGCGGCCCTGCTCGTTCCAGCGCAACGGGTTCATGGTCAATGCTCCATCGATCAGACGGCCAAGGCGGTGACCAGCCCCATCAGGGCGGCCGCCACCACGGCGACGACGAGCAGCTTCTTGATGATGGCGCCCTCCTGGCCGACGATTCCAGCCGTCGTGGTGCCGAGGAGAACCTTCGACGGTGAGAACATCGTTCCGATGGCGGCCCCGCTGGTCTGCGCCGCCAGGATGCTGGACACGCTCTTGCCGGTGAATTGCGCCATCGATTCCTGGAACTGCCCGAACAGGATGTTGGAGCTGACATTGCTCGACGACATGAAGGCTCCGAGGGTGCCGACCAGAGGTGCCAGCGCCGCATAGTAGGCCCCGGTCGCGCCGGCCGTGCCACGCGCCAGCACCTCGATCTGCCCGCTGCCCGTCATCACCTTGCTCATCGTCAGCAAAAGCGCCACCGAGATCGCCGCCGGCACCGACTTGCGGGCGGTGTCAGCGAGAATCCGGACGAGGCCGTCGCGACGGATCAGGCCCTTCGAGCCGAAATAGGCGCACGAGGCGGCGGCCGCGAGGACCAGGAAGAAGCCGGAATGGGTGAGCCACGACACCGACCCGTAGACCGGCTGCGCCTTGTTGACGAATCCGTATGCCGTGCTGGTCTCCGGGAACGCGACACTCATCTTCCAGGCGCCGAGCGCGGCGTTCACTCCGGGCGTGAGCAGCACGAAAACCGATACGCCAACCAGGATGTAATAGGGCAGCAGCGCTTCGTGGATGGTCAACGGGCTCTTGTCGCTCGCCCCCTCCGGCACGTCCACCAGCATGGGGCTGCCGTCCGCATAGGAGCGCGCGTAGCGCGGCAGCCGCCCGAGCGCAAACACCACGCCGAGCGCGAGGGTCGTCGGGATCACCACCGACAGCGTCGGCGTGATCTGCGTGAGCAGAAGCTGCCCACCCGCCTGGATCAGGCCCACCACGAGGACCGCCGGCCATCCGCGACGCAGGCCGGCGAAACGGGCGTACTGCCAGCACAGCAGACTGCCAGCGATCACACAGAGCAGCCCTGTCAGCAGTCCGGTCTTGAAGGCCGTCTCCCAATAGAGGGTTGCGTCGGCGATCAGGGTCGTCTGCTGGACGAGCGCCTCCCAGGCGAGCGCCAGCGTGCCGAACGTGTTGGCCCAGGCGTGCGCCATCAGCGGCACCAGCACGGCCCAGAACGGCTTCACGCCGATCCCGATGAGCAGCGGCGCCGTCACCGCGATCGGCACGCCGAACCCGGAGGGTCCCTGAAGGAAGCTGGAGAAGCACCAGCCCAACGCGATGACCTGGAGCAGCTTGTCGGGGATGAGGCGCGACAGCTCGCGCTGGATCGTCCCAAACCCGCCGACCTCCCGGCTGACCTCGTAGATCAGGATGGCGGGCACGATGACGGCGATGATCGACACGCTGTTCCACACGCCCTTGGCGACCTCGACTCCGACCCCTTGCGGCGTTGCGCCGTAGAGCCCGAACGCGATCACGATCGCGATCAACGCCCCGGCAGCGGACGCCTGCACGGCCGACCATCGTCGCCAGACCAGAAGGTAGACGAGGAGGATGATGGACAGTGCGGCCCCTGACCAGGTGACGACATTCATAGGCAGGGACATCACAGACACCTCGCTGACCGTCGCTTCGAGCCGCCGTCGCCGAGAGCGAGCGCAGGCAACCAACGGCTCGGGCCGTCCGTGCCGGACGGCATTTCACGCTACTCCGCACAAGATGGCGATGCAATATATTTTCGAAATTATTGTTTTTGTAGGTTATACGATCTTTGGCTGCAAACCCCGACATCCCCATTCTCCGGATGTCCGTCACATCGACACCGCCTCGCGCGAAACGCGAACAGCCGGCCCGCAGGCCGGCTGTTCTCTCTGGTGCCGAAGGGAAGGCGAAGCGCGCCGCTCGATCGTGTGCGCCGCCTGGAGCGGCCGAAGAACGAAGGCCCGCCCGTGCAGCCGGGCGGGCCTCGGTCGCCTCAATGGGCGGGTTTGCCGACGCTCGCCATGGCGGCGTTGGTGGTCGCGTCCTTGGCGTGATGGCGCAGGAGAAGCGGCCGCAGGATGAACAGCGCCGAGGTCGCCGCGATGAAGTCCAGCGATGCGACGATGTACAGAACCGTGGCCCACGAGCCCGTCGCTTCCATGATCAGGTTGCCGACAGGAACGAACAGGGCCGCGAAGCCTTTCGAGAGGAACAGGATGCCGTAGATCTTGCCGGCGTGCTTGGTGCCGAAGGCATCGCCCGTGATGGCGCCGAACAGGCTGTAGACCTCGCCCCAGGCCAGGAACACGACGCCGGACAGGATGACGAACAGCCATGGATTGGAGCCGAACGTCGCCAGCGCCAGAATTCCGATCGATTCGAGAGAGAAGGCGATGAACATCGTCTTCTCGCGGCCGATGGTGTCTGACACCCAGCCGAAGAACGGTCGCGACAGGCCGTTCATGAAACGGTCGAGCATCAGCGCGAACGGCAGGGCCGCCATGCTGAAGAAGTACACGTTGACGTGGATGTCCTTCACGCCGAAGTCCTGCGCGATGAGGCTGAGCTGCGCCACCGCCATCAGGCCGCCCGTGATGGTGCATGTGAACATCACCATTAAGACCCAGAGCACGGGAGTCCGGATCGCCTCACCGAGCGTGTAGTCGCGGCGCGACTGGACCAGCTTGGTGGAGTAGCTGACCTGGTCCTTGCGGGGCGCCCGCAGGAAGAGCCCTGCCGCGACGATCACCAGTCCCTGGATGATCCCGAAGGTCAGGAAGGTCGTGCTGATACCACTGCTCTGGATCATGTTGGCGATCGGCAGTGTCGTGATGATCGTGCCCGAGCCGTACCCCGCGGCGGACAGCCCGACGGCCAGGCCGCGGCGATCCGGGAACCATTTGAGCGCGTTGTTGACCGCGCAGGCGTTGATGCAGCTCGCCCCGATGCCGCCGATGGCGGCACCAATATAGAACCCGGTGAGCGACGACGCGAAGGAGTTCATGATCCAGGCGAGACCGGCCGCCGTGCCGCCCAGCATGGCGATCGGACGCGGACCGAAGCGGTCGATCCCGACGCCGACCACCGGGGTCACCCAGGTCTGGATGATCACGAATATCGTGAATGCCGTCTGAATCGAAGCCCGCGACCATCCATAGGTCTTCTGGATCTCAGGAACGAACAAGGTCCAGGAGTACTGGACGTTGGCAACCGCGACCATGCAGATGATACCGAGGGCGAGCTGGAGCCATCGATAGTTGCCGGCCGACGCCGACCCTGATCGGGGCGGCGTGAGTGTTTCGGTAGACACCTCATTCTCCATCGTTCGTGAAACAGCCGAGCTCGTTGATCGCATACTAAAACGATGATCGGCGCCGTCTAGCGTAATTTCGAATTTCCATGGCTTCTCCATGGTCCGGATGAATACTCACCCGACCGCGCGGCAACCGCAGCGTGACAGAGTTGAAGGCGGGTTGAGCGACACGCATGACGCCCCGCGCGGCGCGCTCGCGGGATCGATGAAGGACGCGGGAGACGCCTCGCCCAAGCGCGAGGCGTCTCGGGCGTGGCCAGATCGAAGGCGTCATTGGGCCTTCTCAGACGTGTTCCGTCAGGTGGAACTCGAACGCTGTTTCCGTACGTCGCACGGCTGGTGGAAACCCTGCGGCCCGCTCACGTCGGTATCGCATCCGGCGCGCCGCCGGATCACGTCAGCGGCAGCTCGCCCGCAGTCCGCTCATCACGCCGACAGCCATGTCGGTCCCGGAGGACGCTCCGATCGTCAGGACATCGCGCACAGCCGCCTCGATCGCCGGTATGGCTGCGTTGCAGATGGCGCAGAGCAGATTGGACACCGCCTCACCGGCTGCACCGTCGGCCGCCGCCACCAGCCCCGCGAGGCTGATGTCGTTGGTGGAGGACCGAGCGATGCGGACCACGGCCGCGCCGAACGCGGCGGCCTCCGCCGGCAGCGGCCGGCGGGTCTGCAGCGCCGCGATGAAGCCCAGCAGCAGGTCGTCTCCGGACGGAGTGAGCCCGGGGCCGAGGCCGATCAGGCGAGAGGCATGATCGACCGCCTCGGCGATCCGCCCGGCCCGATACGCGGCCACGAGGCCATCGCTCTCGTCCCCGATCCTTCGGCTGACCATGCGCGACAGCAACGGGCCGCAGTGGTCCTCGAGCGCCCCGCCCCGCATGCCGTGACGCAGCACGAAGCTGCGGGCGATCTCCAGCCCGACCCGCATTCGGTCCGCATCGTGATGGAGCGCCGGAATGGTCGGCTGCCACGACGAGGCCCTGGCGACGCCGACCCGGAGCTTGCCGGCTATATCGAGAGTGCCGTCAGCAGCTGTGACCCTATCGCCGACCACGACGGCCGCCGCGTGGAAATCGACATCGCCGAGGTTCAACGTGTTCGGCGCCCGGAGCTTGCGTCGCGATATCAGCGTGTAGAGATCAGGTCCATCGTCGAAGCGCAGGTTCAGCGCGCGATTGAACACGCTGTGCACCACCCCGGCGCGCCGTTTCGTTTCGACGGCGCGGATGAATCCGGCATCTCCCGATTGCGCTTGCATCGAGCCCTCGAAGGCGCTGCGAGCCGCCGAGGCAGGCTGCCTCGGCGAATAATTCGTTCGGACGAGAGACCCGCCGCCTCGCCGGCGGCGGGTCTCGTGAAAGTGCCGCCGCAGCGGCCTGGAACGCCGCCCGCCGCGGCGGCCCACGGTCCGCGTCGTTAAACCTGCACCCCCGGCGGCTCAGTCCACTCCGAGCCGCTGCGCCAATGTCGTGAGAGCTTGCTCGAAGCAGGCGAGTGGCGCCCGCGCGATGCCGGCCCCCACCTGGCCGACACCAGCGAGCCGATGCGCGATGCCGGTGTTGATGTAGGGCGTGATGCCGGTGCGGAGAACCTTGCGGATGTCGATCCCGGTCGGCACCCCGGCATAGTCGAGGTTGGGCATCGACCAATCGGGATTCTGTGCGGCGGTAATCTCATACATCGATCGGGTGTACTGCGCGGCTTCGCTCGCCGAGCCGGCGCCAACGAAGCCGGCCACCGCGGTGGCGGACGCCATCGCGAAGCCGCCGAGCCCAACCACCTCGACAATGGCCGAGTCGCCCATGTCGGGGTTGGCGTCCTTCTCCGAATAGCCGGGAAAGTACATGCCGACCGGCATCTCCACCGGCGCCGTGAACCACTGCCGGTCCGTGCCGCTGACCTGAATGCCGAACTCGGTGCCGTTGCGGCTCATCGCCGTCACGATCGTCGAGCCGTCGACGCCGCGCGCCGGGTCGGTCATCGACTTCGCCATCGCCATCGCGATATTCAGGAAGAACTGATCGTTCTTGGCGACGAACTCCAGAACCCGGGCGAGCGCGCCGCCCGAGCCGTCGAGCGCGCGCGCCAGCGGCGGCGCGATCTCGCGCAGGAACAGCGACGAGCAGGCGACGTTGCGCTGGTGCATCTCGTCGCCCATCGCGAGCCCGCGCGACACGATGCCCTTCAGGGGAATGCCGCCGCACTGCCGCAGCGCGGCCGACAGCGCCGGGCCGAGCTCGTCGGCGATCCAGCGCAGCCGGGCCAGCACCTCGGCGTCGTTTCCGCCGAACCGCAGCACCTTGCCCAGCCCTTCGTTGATGGTGCTGTAGGCACGATTGCCGAAGGCGCGGTTCTCGACGACGAGCACCGGCTGGCTCGGGGTGATCATCCCGGTCATGGGGCCGACGGCCCCGAAGTGATGGTTGGGCTGGAACCGGAACGCACCGGACGCCGCGGCTTCGGCGGCTTCATCGAGAGTCTTCGCCAGCCCCTCGAACACCGCAATCCCGCACACCGCCCCTTGCATGGGGCCGCACATCCGGCTCCATTCGATCGGCGGCCCCGCATGCAGGATGGTGCCGCGCTCCAAGCCCTCGATCACCTCTCCGGCGGGCTTCACATCGACCAGGACCGGGTCCGCCCGGAGAATCCGGCCGAGCACCTCTTTGTTCGCGGCTTCGATTTTATCCACCGCCGTCTCTCCTCTGTGCCAGCGACCCGGAGCTGCCCCTGGGGCGCGATCGCCCGACACTCTACAGAACATGGGAGAATTTTCAAGATATCGATCAACATACTGATTTTCGAAATTTTGTTGATCCAGCAGTTTATCCGGGCTACTGGATCGCGACGGTCCGGCCGACCTCCGGACGCCTGACTCCGTGGAGGAACCCAGTGGGCAAAGACATTCCCGAAGCACTCGTCATCGCCGTCGGCGGCAACGCGATCCACCCGGAAGGCATCCGCGGGACCCCTCTCGAGCAGGTCGCGATCGCGACGGAGCTCGGCCGCTCGCTGCTGCCCGTCATGCAGCTCAACAACCGGCTGATCATCACCCACGGCAATGGGCCGGTGGTCGGCAAGATCCTGCTGCGCCAATCGCTCGCACGCCATCGGGTGGAGCCCATGTCGCTCGACATCTGCGTGGCCCACAGCCAGGGCGGCATCGCCTATGTGCTGACCCAGGCGCTCGCCAACGTTCTGCGCGAGGCCGGCAATGATCGGCCGGTCGCCTCCCTGCTGACCCAGATCGAGGTCGACCCTGCCGATCCTGCCTTCCAGAACCCGTCGAAGCCGATCGGCTATTTCTACTCCGAGGAGGAGGCGGGCCAGCTGAGCGCCGAGCTCGGTTGGGACATGCGAGAGGATTCCGGGCGCGGGTGGCGCCATGTGGTGCCCTCGCCGATGCCCAAGCGCATTCTCGACGTGTCCCTGATCGACACGCTGGCGCAGAGCGGGGCCGTGGTGGTGACCGGAGGGGGTGGCGGCGTGCCGGTGGTGCGCTCCGCCGGGGGCGCCTACGCCGGCATCGACGCGGTGATCGACAAGGACCGCACCTCGGCGCTCCTCGCCAATGGGCTCGGAATCCGCGACCTGATGATCCTCACCGCGGTGCCGCGGGTGGCCGTGAACTTCGGCAAGCCGAACCAGCAGGCGCTCGACCGCGTGTCGCTGTCGGAGATCCGCAAGCTGCATGCCGAAGGCCACTTCCCGCCGGGCAGCATGGGGCCGAAGATCGATGCCGCGATCCAGTTCCTCGAAGGCGGCGGCAGCCGGGTCATGATCGGGCGCCTGGAGGATGCGATCGCGGTCATTCAGGGGGACACCGGCACCCACATCGTGGCGGATGGGGTGTGACGCCGCACGGCTCGAGTCTCGCAGCGGGCGCTGATCGGCTCCGGTCGGTGCCGCTGTGGCTCGGCTGCCGGTGCGACGGACGGCACGGCGCCGCGACCCCCGACGGTTGCGGCGCCGCGTTCGATTCCGGCCAGACGATCATCGCCTGAATGTCCGAAATGCGACAGCGATGCGCGAGAAACCCGCACCATGGACATATTCGACTTGGCTGAAACGATGGCCAAGTGGCCGACGAAGGCCAAGTTATCGAAATTTCCGCCTTTCGCGGACAATGAAGTTGTGCGATAGTGCTTTCTCACGAGTCACGGGCGACGGTTCCACCTGATGCGAGAAAGCCTACAGTTTGCCATCCCTGCCGTTCGCAGCGCCACGAAGGAGCCGAGCACGCTCGGCAACGAGGTGTTCGAGAAGCTCCGGCAGGACATCCTGAGCTCGCGGCTTCAACCCGGCACCAAGTTGCGGTTTCAGAGCTTGCGTGATGCCTACGGGGTCGGGCTCAGCCCGCTGCGGGAGGCGCTGTCACGCTTGGCGGAGAATCGCCTGGTGGTGGCCACGGGCCAGCGCGGTTTTCGCGTCGCCGCCGTCTCGGTTCACGACATTCTCGACATCGCGATGGTGCGCAAGCAGATCGAGAGCGTCGCCTTGCGCCTCTCGATCGAGAACGGCGACGATTCGTGGGAAGCCCGGATGGTCGCGGCGCATCACCGGATCATCCTGGCCGAGAAGGCCGGCAAGAAGGTCGACGAGGAGGAGTGGGAGCAGCGCCATCGCGACTTCCACTACGAGCTGGTGTCGTGCTGCAACTCGCCCTGCCTCCTTCATATTCATCAGCTGCTCTCCGACCTGTTCGACCGCTACCGCCGATTGTCCACCCGCAGCGGCGTGGGCGGGGCGCCACGCACCTTGATGCATCAGAAGATCGTCGACGCGGCGCTGAGCCGCAACGTCGAGGCCACCATCAAGCTGATGGCCGACCATATCGACGAGGCGACCAAGCTGATCGTCGAGGCACTGTCGCGACCGCCGGGCCGGGAGGCACGACGGAAGGTGCCGGAACCGATTGCCGCGCCCAAGAAGCCGCGCCGGGCCGTCGGCTCCCGACGGGCCGCGATGGCGGATCGATGACCGGCGGCGCCGGGTGACGGCCGGCGCCAGCGTCGCGCGTCCCCGTCGCACGTTGCCTTCGTTCATCGCCGCAAGCGGCCGCCGCCCCGCCTTCACTCCTCGATGCGCAGGCGAAACCGCTGGATCTTCCCGGTCGCGGTCTTCGGCAGCTCGTCGACGAAGTGGAACTCGCGCGGAAACTTGTAGGGCGCGAGCCGCGACTTGCAGTGGCGGGTGAGATCCTCGACCAGCGATTCGGTCGGCCGCACACCATCGGCGAGCACGATCCATGCCTCGGGCTTGACCAACCCTTCCGGATCGACGCGCCCGACGACGGCGACCTCCAGCACCCCCGGATGCTCGATCAGCGTCGCCTCGATCTCGAACGGCGAGCACCAGATGCCACCGACCTTCAGCATGTCGTCGGAGCGGCCGCAGTAGTAGAAGAATCCCTCGACGTCGCGCTGATAGGTATCGCCGGTGTTGAGCCACGCCCCCATCATGGTGGCCGCCGTCTTCTCCGGATTGCGCCAGTAGCAGCGCGCCGTCGATGGCCCGGAGATCAGCAGCCGGCCCGGCTCGCCCGCCGGCAGCGCGGCGCCGCTCTCGTCGACGATGATGGCGTCGTAGCCCTCGACCAGCCGCCCCGTCGAGCCGGGCCGATGCTCGCCCGCGCGGTTGGAGATGAAGATGTGCAGCGCCTCGGTAGAGCCGATCCCATCGAGGATGATAAGGCCGGTGCGCTCCCGCCAGCGCCGGAAGATGTCGGCTGGCAGCGCCTCGCCGGCCGACACGCACAGCCGGATCGAGGACAGGTCCGGTGTCGCCTGATCGAGAGCCTGGAGCTGCGCCGCATAGAGCGTCGGCACGCCGAAATAGAGCGTCGGCTTGAATCGCTCGATGGTCGCGAAGGTCGATTCCGGCGTCGGCCGCTCGGCGAGCAGCACCGCGGTGCCGCCGACCCATAGTGGGAACGACATGCCGTTGCCGAGCCCATAGGCGAAGAACAGCTTGGCGGCCGAGAAGAAGACATCGTCGGCCCGGATGCCGAGGGTGCGGACGCCGTACAGCTCGCTGGTCGCCACCAAGTCGCGATGACGGTGCACTGCGCCCTTGGGGCTGCCGGTCGAGCCCGACGAGTAGAGCCAGAAGCAATCGTCCTCGGCCGAGGCCGGCACCGCATCGAACACATCCGGGAGATCGGCGAGACGCGCCGAGAGCGTATCGGCATCGCCCTCCGTGCGCATCACCACACGCGGGTGCCGGTCCACCAGGCCGAGGGCCGCCTCGACCTCGCCGGCGAACTCCGGCGAGTACACCAGCGCGGCGCACTCGGAGTTCTCGATCATGTAGGCAAAGTCCTTGGCGCGCAGCAGCGTGTTCAGTGGCACCGGCACGATGCCGGCCTTGATGGCCCCCCAGAACACATGGAAGAAATCGACGGTGTCCTTGATCACCATGAGGATGCGATCGCCGCGCGCGAGCCCCAGCGAGACCAGCAGATGAGCGCAGCGGTTCACGCCGGCGGCAAGCTCGCCATAGGTGGTGTCGCCCGCCGTGGTCCGCACCGCGACCTTGTCGGCCCGCCCCTCCGCCAGATGGCGGTCGATGAACACCGTGGCGACGTTGAAGCCCGGTGGAAAAACCAGATCGCGGATGGCCCCCAGGCGGTCCTCGGTCGCCGGACGGTCCTCGGTCACGAGACGATCCATGTACGTTCCCCTCTCGTTTGGCGGGACGGCTCGCCGACACGATCGTCGCCGACACGACCATCATCGGCACATTCGTCGCCACCTCGATCGGCGGCCGACGTGCCGGCCCTGTCTCCGGGGGCACGACACGGGGCGCGAGCGGTCCACTTGTTATAATTTGGTACCGTTATGCTTTTATTGGCTTCGCCATTGCGGCTGTCAAGCCGTCGGAGGCTGCGGCGGGCGGCCGCCCGGCTCTGCGGCGCGACGGCGGGTCGTCTGTTGGATACATTCGACGATGTCGGGCGGCGGCGTGCGCGCCTTCATGGCCTTGGCGTCGACGAAAACCGAGACGAATTCGCCCTCGAAGCAAAGAATGCCGTACTGGACTCCGGCCACCACCAGGGTGATCGAGCGGTGCCCCAGCCGCTTCATGATCACCTCGCAGACGAGCGGATGGCGCGGCGTCACCGGCGCGCGGAAGTCCATCCGCATGTGGACGAAGGGCGTGCCGAGGCCGCGGTCGATGTTCAGCTCGTACCAGTCGAAGCCGGCATGGTGCTTCCACCACGCCTCGATCGCCTCCAGACACCACGCCGGGATGCGCGCCGTGTAGGCGATCGCGGCCGGGTCGCAATCGCCGAAACGGACCGTGATGGTGTGGACGAACGTGGTCGTCTGCTCGGCCTCGGTGAGCAGATGCAGGCGCGGTGAGCGCTCGCCGCCGGTGTGATGCGCCGTCATGCGGCGCTCCGCGAAGCCGCAGCACCCCGCGAAGCGGCAGCACCCCGCGACGCCGCGCGAAGCGGCGCGGGCATGTCGATCGTCGCCGTTCTCATGCCGCGCTCTCCTCCTGTCCGGCCCACAACTCGGCGCCCAGCGCGACCGCCGCGGCGGCGCTCACGCGGCGCCGGTACTTCGGCGTCGCCACCGTGGTCTTCACGGCGTTGCAGGCCTTGCGCACCGCCTCGGCGAGCGGCCCGGCGATCTCCGCCCACGGCCGTCCCAGCATGGTGTCGAGGTCGGGCACCAGCACGGACGCCGAGGCGATGCCCGTCAGTGCCACGCGCAGGCTCGCGAGCCCGTCGCCGGACCGCCGCAGCGACATGGCAATGCCGGCCAGCGGGAAGTCGATGGAGTCGCGGACCCGCACCTTGCGGTAGCCCGTCGACGCTCCGTCGGGTGGTGGCACCCGGATGGCGGTGACGACCTCGCCCG
This sequence comes from Rhodoplanes serenus, assembly GCA_009720755.1. GTDB lineage: Bacteria > Pseudomonadota > Alphaproteobacteria > Rhizobiales > Xanthobacteraceae > Rhodoplanes > Rhodoplanes serenus. Next base: position 98,513 of record WNKV01000009.1, on the reverse strand, counting down.
GCTCCAGCGCCAGATGAGTGCGCCCCTCCTCGCGGAACAGATCGGCGAGCGGCAGGCGCCGCGTGCCATCGCGTCCCGCCGTCTCGACGGAGGCGCCGAGCACCAGCAGGGCCGGCGCGACATCGCCCGCATAGACGGCGTAGCAACGCTCGCTCTTCTTCACGACGTGGCAGGTGTCGCCGCGCACCTTGAGGCAATAGCTGTTGGCGGCGCGCCACCATTCGCTCTGGTTGACGAACACGCAGCGGGTGTCCTGACACAGGTTGCCGCCGAGCGTCGCGGCCTCGCGGTGGGTCGGCCCGGCGACCGCAGCCGCGGCCTGTGCCAGCGCCGGCCAGCCGGCCCGCACGCGCGGATCATCGCCCAGTCGGGCGAGGTCCACGGTAGCGCCGAGCACGAGCCCGTCGGCACCAACGTCGATCCGATCGAGCCCGTTGATCGACGTGAGATCGACCAGCGCCGGCGGGGCGCCCATGCCTCGACGCAGATTGACCAGCAGATCGGTGCCGCCGGCGAGTGGCCGCCCGCCCGGCGTTGAGGAGAGCGTCGCCATGGCCTCGGCGAGCGAGGCCGGGCGGTGCAGGCGGAACGGCGGCATCAGCGTCGTCATGACGCGGTCCTCTCCTTGGCCTCGATCAGATCGGCAACGCGCTCCGGCGTCAACGGCACCGCATGTGCCCGCACCCCGGCCGCATGATGCACGGCGTTCATCAGCGCGCCGATACAGCCGGCCAGCGGCCCCTCGCTCGCCTCCTTGGCGCCGAATGGCCCGTTGGGATCGAGGCTCTCGACGATATGAACCTCGATGTCGGGGCTCTCGGCCATGGTCGGAACGCGATAGTCGACGAGGTTGGTAGCGAGGCCCCGCCCCTCGTCCCACCGCGTTTCCTCCGACAACGCTTGACCCATGCCCATCCACACGGCGCCGTGGATCTGTCCCTCGACGGCGAGCGGATTGAGCGCGCGGCCGACATCGGCCGCGACCCACACCTTGTGCACCGTCACCCGCGCGGTGACCGGATCGACCGAGCACTCCACCACCTGGGCCGCGTAGGAGAAGCCCATCGAGGCCCCGATGGCGCTGCCACGGATCGCCTTGTCGCCCTGGTATTCCTTCGGGCAGGTGAAGGTGCCCTTGACCGTGATGGTGCCGGTGTCGATCAGCGCCTCCTTGACCACATCCGAGAACGACAGCCCCAGATCCTGGCTGTGGGCGACCCGGAACGACTCGCCCAGGCACTCGATCTCCTCGGGCCGCGCCTCCAGCCGGCGGGCCGCCGCCGCCACCAGAATCGCCTTGAGGCTCTCGGCCGCCTGGATGGCCGCGTTGCCGACCATGAAGGTGACGCGCGACGAATAGCTGCCGTTGTCCTTCGGCGTCAGGGCGCTGTCGGTGCTCACCACGCGCAGCCGGCTCCAGTCGCAGCCGAGCACCTCGCCCACCACCTGGGTCACGATGGTGGAGGAGCCCTGCCCGATGTCGGAGGCGCCGGTCAGGATGGTGATGCCGCCATCGAAATCGAGCTTGAGATTGAGCACGGCATGCGGCTCGCCGGTCCAGTGCTTGGGGGTCGATGTGCCGGAGACGAAGTGCGAGCAGGCGAGCCCGAGGCCGCGCCCCGGCGGCATGCGGTCGCGCCGCTCGCGCCAGCCGGACGCGGTCTCGACCCGGTCGAGACAATCTCCCAGGCCGTAGCTCATCACCTTCTGGCCCATCAGCGTGGTGGTCGGAGCCGTGAGCAGATTCGCCCGGCGAACCGCGAACGGATCGAGCCCCAGCTCGGTCGCCATCTCGTCGAGCAGCGCCTCGAAGGCGGCCCGCATGTCGACCGTTCCGTGACCCCGCATGGCGCCGCACGGCGGCAGGTTGGTGTAGACGCGCCACCCGTCGTACTTCACCGTCGGCAGGTGATAGAGCCCGTGCAGCAGCGCGCCGGCGTACAGGATGGTGATGATCCCGTAGCCCGCATAGGCGCCGCCGCGCTGAGTGCACTCGGCTGCGCACGCGGTGATACGCCCGTCGCGTGTCATCCCGATCTCGAGCGTGATGTCGGCCTGCGGACGGCCACGATGCGTCAGGAACGTCTCTTCCCGCGAAAGCTGAAGCCGCACGGTGCCGCCCGCCTTGCGGGCCAGCAGCGCCGCGATGATCTCGAAGCCGAGCGCCTCGGTGCGTGCTCCGAAGCCGCCGCCGAGGAACGGCTTGACGACCCGGACGCAGGCGGTGTCCATCCCCAAGCACTGGGCCACGGTGAGGTGGACGTAATACGGCACCTGCGTGGTGGAGTGCAGGGTCAGCCAGCCGCGCTCGGGATCGTACTCGGCGAGCGTGGCGTTCAGCTCCAGATGGGCGTGGTTGACCTCCGCGAAGGTGAACTTGCGCTTGCGCACCAGATCGGCGGCCGCGAGGCCGGCGGCGACATCGCCGAACTCGTTGTGAACCTCGCGCTCGACATTGCCGGGCTTGTTCTCGTGCAACAGGGTGGCCCCGGGCGCCCGCGCCTTGGCGCTCTCGAAATAGGCCGGGAGAGGCTCGATCTCGACGGCGATCAGAGCGAGCGCCTGGGCCGCGGTCTCCTCGTCGACGGCGGCCACCGCCGCCACCGGCTCGCCGCGGTAACGCACCTTGTCGCGCGCCAGCGGATATTCGTTGCGGGCGATCGGCAGCACCCCGAACGGCACGGCGCAGTCCGCCCCGGTCACCACCGCCACCACGCCCGGCAGGCGTTCCGCCGCCGTGGTGTCGATGCGCCGCAGAATGCCGTGCGGCACCGGGCTGCGCAGGATGCGGCCGACGAGCGCGCCGGGCGCCGGCAGATCGGCCGTATACTTGGCGCGGCCGGTGACCTTCTCGACGCCATCGACGAGCGGCGTCGGTCGTCCGATCCGCGGCGGTCGCGTCAGCGTGCTCATCGGGCCGCCTCCGCCTCGACGGCCGGGCCGGCAGCGGCGCGCACCGATTCGACGATCTTCACATATCCGGTGCAGCGGCACAGGTTGCCGGACAGCGCCGCGCGAATGCGCTCCGGAGTCGGATCGGGATTGCGACGCAGCAGCGCCTCCGCCGCCATGATCATGCCCGGCGTGCAGAACCCGCACTGGGCTCCGAGCTTCTCGTGGAACGCCTGCTGAAGCCGGCTCATGCGGCCATTGCGCGCAAGCCCCTCGATGGTCTCCACCCGGCGGCCTGCGACCTGGTGAGCCAGCGTGGAGCAGGCGAGCCGCGGCCGGTCGTCCACCAGCACCGTGCAGGCGCCGCATTCGCCACCATCGCAACCCTGCTTGGTGCCGGTGAGACCACACACCTCGCGCAGATAGTCGACCAGCAGCATGGTCTCGTCGACGAGATCCTGTCGCGCGCGTCCGTTGAGGGTGATCATCAGGATCGCCTTGGCGCGCGGCGCGGCGCCGCCTTGGTCCTCATCTTGTGGAGCGAGCATCATGGCACCTCCTCCTCGGCCATCCGGCGCAGGCGGAAGCGCTGGATCTTGCCGGTCGCCGTCTTCGGCAGTTCGTCGACGAAATGGATGCGGCGCGGGAACTTGTAGGGCGCCAGCGTCGCGCGGCAGCATTGCGTCAGTGTCTCAGCCAACTCGTCGCCCGGGCGCACGCCGGCGCGCAGCACCACCCAAGCCTCCGGCTTGTCGAGCCCGACCGCATCGGGCACGCCGACGACGGCGGCCTCCAGCACGGCGGGATGCTCGACCAGGCAGCTCTCGATCTCGATCGGTGAGCACCAGATGCCGCCCACCTTCATCATGTCGTTGCTGCGACCGCAGTACTGGAACCAGCCTTCGCCGTCGCGCCGATAGGTGTCGCCGGTGTCGAGCCATTCGCCCAGCATGGTGGCGGCGGTCTTCTCCGGATCGTTCCAGTAGCACGCCGCGGTCGACCAGCCCTTCACCTGAAGGCGTCCGCTCTCGCCGGCCGGCACCTCACGGCCAGCGTCATCGACGATGCGCACGTCGTAGCCTGGCACCGGAATGCCGCTGAAGCCCGGTCGCGCATCGTGCGGCCGATTGGCGATGAAGATGTGAAGCGCCTCGGTGGAGCCGATGCCATCGAGGATGACCGTGCCGGTGCGCTCCTTCCAGCGGCGGAACACCTCGGCAGGCAACGGCTCGCCGGCCGACACGCACAGGCGCAGCGAGGAGAGATCCGGGCTCGTGGTCTCCAACGCCTGGAGCTGGGCGGCGTAGAGCGTCGGCACGCCATGGAAGAGCGTCGGGCGGTACTTCTCGATCACCGCGAAGGTGTTCTCGGGTGTCGGCTTGACGTCGAGCAGCACCGTCGATGCACCGGCCCACAACGGCACCGTGTTGCTGTTGCCGAGACCATAAGCGAAGAACAGCTTCGACGCCGAGAAGCAGACATCGTCCTCACCGATGCCCAGCACCTCGCGCCCGAACCACTGGCTGGTGACCACCATGTCGCGGTGGCGATGCACTGCGGCCTTGGGACGCCCGGTGGAGCCGGAGGAATACAGCCAGAAGCACGGCGCCGTCGCCGACGCCGGCACGGCATCGAGGTGATCGGCGGCCGCGGCGGCGAGCGACACCAGCGTCCGCCCCTCGCCCTCCATGGGCACCGCCACTGCGGGACCCGGCCTTGCGGCCGCGATGGCCGGCACCACTTCGTCGGCGAACTCCGGGCTCCACACCATGGCGGCGCAGCCCGAATGCTCGATCATGCCGCGGTAGTCGTCGGTCCGCAGCATGGTGTTCAGCGGCACCGGCACGATGCCGGCCTTGATGGTGCCCCAGAACAGGAAGAAGAACTCGGGACAGTCCTTCACCACCATCAAGACACGATCGCCGGCCGCAACCCCGAGCGACCGCAGCGTGTTGCCGAAGCGGTTCACCCCCGCAGCCAGATCCGCATAGGTGACGGTGCGGCCCGAGACGGCGCGCAGCGCCACCTTGGCGCCCCGCCCCTCGTCGAGATGACGGTCGATGAACGGCACGGCGACGTTGAACCCGTCGCCGAACACGATGGCGGCAGGCGACACCGTCGGATCGACCGAGAGCGTCGGCGAGATCAGCGGCTTCACGAGTTCGGCTCCTCCCCCTCAGCGCTGTCGTGGCACCATCGGACCCGCTTCACAGCCCGAGATGGCGAGCCAGCGCATCGTCGTCGGGCGCGAGCCCGGCGGTCGCTCCATCGAGCACGATGCGGCCCTTGACCATCACCAGGGCGCGATCACAGAGCGCCAGCAGATCTTTGACGTTCTTGTCGACCAGCAGCGTCGCGATGCCGGCCTCGCGAATGGTGCGGATCACCGCCCAGATTTCCTTGCGGATGAGCGGGGCCAGCCCCTCGGTGGCTTCATCCAGGATGATCAGATCCGGATTGGTCATCAGGGCGCGCCCGATGGTGATCATCTGCTGCTCGCCGCCAGAGAGCTGGTTGCCGAAATTGTTGCGCCGCTCGGCGAGCCGCGGAAAGGTCTCGAGCACGCGCTCGTAGGTCCAGGCACGCCGGCCGTCGACACCAGGACGCGCCGCCATCACCAGGTTCTCGCGCACCGTGAGGTTCGGGAACACACCTCGACCTTCCGGCACCAAGGCGATGCCCTGGCGCGCGATGCAGTGAGGGGGCGCTGCCGTCATCGACCGTCCGTTGATGCGCACCTCACCCCGGCTCGGCGACACCAGCCCGAGAATCGTGCGCAGCGTTGTCGTCTTGCCCATGCCGTTGCGGCCGAGCAGGCACACGGCCTCCCCACGGCCGACCGTCAGCGACACGCCGTGCAGGATGTGGCTGGAGCCGAGATGCGTGTGCAGCCTGACCGCCTCGATGATCGGGGTCGCACTCATGCGGCGTGCTCCTCGCCCAGATAGGCGGCCTGAACGGCCGGGCTGGCCCGCACGGCCTCCACGCTCCCGGTCTCCAGCACGGCGCCGTTGACCATCACGGTGATGCGCTCGGCAATGGAGAACACCGCGTCCATGTCGTGCTCGATCAGGATCAGAGTGTGGTCCGTCGCGAGGCGCTTGAGCAGATCGACCACCCGGCGCGACTCTTCGATTCCCATGCCGGCCAGCGGCTCGTCGAGCAGCAGCAGATCAGGCCCGGTGGCCAGCGTCATGCCAATCTCGAGCTGCCGCTTCTCGCCGTGGCTCAGGGTGCCGGCCGCTGCTCCGGCGCGGGCTTCCAGTCCACACAGCGCCAGCGCACGCTCGGCCCGCTCCCCGATCTCGCCATAGTGGCTCGCCGACTTCACCAGGTTCAGCCAGCCGGGCAGCCGCGCCTGTGCGCCCAACCGGCAGTTCTCTAGACAGGTGAGCTCGGGAAAGATGTTGGTCTTCTGATAACTGCGGCCGATGCCGAGATGCACGCGGGCATGCACGGGTAGCGCCGTGATGTCGCGTCCCTTGTAGAGGATCGTGCCCTCGCTCGGCGACAGATCGCCCGACAGCAGATTGATGGTGGTGGTCTTGCCAGCGCCGTTGGGCCCGAGGATCGCATGCACGACCCCAGCCTCGAAGGACAGCGACACGGCCGAAACCGCACGCAGCCCCCCGAACCGCCGCGATAGGCCGCGCGTTTCGAGGATCGGCTCACGCATCGCCAGCCCCCTCGCGCGCAACCTCCGCACCTTTGCTCACCGCAGACTGCGCACCGGGTCTGCGCAGCCGCTGCGACCAGCGGAGCGCCCCGATCCGACCGGCGAGACCGATCAGACCGGACGGCAGGACCAGCACCACGGCGATCACGAAGAGGCCGACGAAGAGCTTCCAATGGACGGTGAGATTGGCGAACCAGTCCTCCAGCAGAACCAGGGCGGCCGCGCCGATGACCGGCCCCACCAGCGTCCCCATTCCGCCCAGAATGACAACGATCAGAACCGTGGCCGACTCGTGCCAGTTCACATGCGCCGGGCTGATGAATCCGCTGCGCACCACCTCGAGGAAGCCGGCCAGCCCGGCGAGCAGCCCAGCGATGACGAAGGCCGCGAGCTTGTAGCGCTGAACGTCGTGGCCGAGCGCCCGGGTACGGCCCTCGTTGATGCGGATGCCGCGCAGCACCTGCCCGAACGGCGCCTTCGACACCATGAACAGGAGCGCATAGACGAGAACCAGGCAGGCGAGCGCCACATAGTAGAACACCATGCGGTCGGCGAGATCGAGCAAGGTGACGCCTCCCATCGTCAGCTCGGGCTTGGCCGCGAGGTTGACGCCATCGGCGCCACCCCAGAAGGCGACGTCGTGGAAGAAGAAGAACACCATCTGGCCGAGCGCCAGCGTGATCATGATGAGATAGATGCCGCTGGTGCGGACACTGATCCAGCCGATGACGAGCGCAGCGGCTCCGGCCGCGCCCAGTGCGGCGACGAGCAACGCCGGCAGATCGACGATGCCGGCCTTGTTGACGAGCGCCGCCGTGACATAACCGGCAGTGCCCGAGAACGCGGCGTGCCCGAGCGTGACGAGGCCGGTGTAGCCGACCAGGAGATCGAGGCTCATGGCGAAGATCGCCAGCACCACGATCTTGGCGACCAGGCGAACATAGAAAGTGTCCCCGACCAGCGGGAATAACGCGATGCCGAGACACAGCAGCGCGAAGAGGATTGGCAGCACGAGAGGTCGATTCGGCATCGCTCAGCGCCCCGCGAACAGGCCGTTGGGCCGCCACGCCAGGACCAGCGCCATCAGCGCATAGACGACGGCACCGCCTGCGCCCGGCAGCAGCACGGCCCCGAAGGTATCGGCGAGGCCGATCAGCATCGCGCCCCAGAAGGCGCCCATAATAGAGCCGACTCCCCCGATGACGACGACCACGAAGGAGACGATGAGAATCTCGTCGCCCATGCCCGGGTGCACCGACGACACCGGCGCGGCAATCATGCCGGCGAAGGCCGCCAGCCCGATGCCGAGCCCGAACACCACCATGAAGAGACGGTCGACGTTCAAGCCCAGCACTTGCACCATCTCGCGGTTGGTTGCACTCGCACGGATCATCATGCCGAGCCGTGTGGTCTTGATCACCGCCGCGAGCACGACCGCGGCAGCCAGGCAGGCGACCGAAATGAACAGCCGGTAGATCGGATAGGATTGCGTCTCGGTGAGCGCGACCGAGCCGGACAGGAGCGGCGGCACCGCCACGCCATGCACATCGTTGCCCCACAGGATGGCACGCAGCTCGCCGATCACCAGGATCAGACCGAACGTGAACAGCACCTGATAGAGATGATCGCGGTGATACAAATGCGTGAACCCGATCCGCTCGACCACGAGGCCGAGCAGAACGCTGATCGGCACGCCGATCAGGATCGCCAGCGCGAAGCTGCCGGTGACCGTGCTCAGCCAGAACGCCAAGTAGGCACCGACCATGTAGAAGGCGCCGTGCGCGAGGTTGACGACGCCCATAATGCCGAACACGAGCGTGAGCCCGCTGGCGACCAGGAACAGCAGGAAGCCGTACTGGACCCCGTTCAGGATCTGGATCAGATAAGAGATGCTCGCATCCATGCCGAAGCTGCCGTCAGGTCCGATCGAAAGGAAGGCGGCGCACGTCGACGCCACGGTCGAGGTCGAACCGCCCGGCCGCGTCGCCGTGCACCACCGCCCGGCCGGGGTATCGGTCGGGCGACGATCTCGGCGAGCGCCGGGCAGCATCGCGCCACCGCCGACAGGAAAGCCGGCCGCCGGCGCGCCGCGTCAGGCCTTGCAGCCCGTCGCCGGGTCCTCGACGGCCTTGCCGGCGATTCCGATCACCACCTCCTCGCCATTGCGGACCTGGCGCAGGTAGACGTCCTGGATCGGGTTGTGCGATCGCGACAGACGGAAGCGTCCGCGCGGGCTGTCGATCTCGGCACTCCGCATGGCCTCGATCAGTCCCTTCTTGGCACCGATATCGCCGCCGACGGCGGCGAGGCCCTGTGCGAGCAGCGAGGCCGAGTCATAGCCCTGGACCGCGAACACGTCAGCCTTCCGTCCAGTCGCTTCTTGGAAGGCGCTGCGGAACTTGACGTTCAGCGGATTGTCGAGCGCGTGCGCATAGTGGAGCGTGGTCTTGATGCCCTCGGCCGCCGCGCCGGCGCCGACGAGGACGCCGTCGGTGAGAAAGCCAGGGCCATAGAGCGGAATCTTGCCCTGTAATCCGGCCGCTGCGTAATCCTTGATGAACTTCAGCGCGCCGCCGCCCGAGAAGAACGCATAGACGGCATCCGGCTTGAGCGCGGCGATCTCGGTGAGGTAGGCCTGGAACTCGTCCTTCGGGAAGTCCGGCATGAACTCCTTGACGACGCGCCCACCGCCGGCCGTGAACGACTCCTTGAATCCCCCCAGCATCTCCTTGCCGGCGGCGTAGTTCCACGAGATCAGCACCACGTCGCGGTGCCCGTCCTTGAGCATCACGTCACCGCAGGGATGGTTCGCCTGCCAGTTCGAGAACGACGTGCGGAAGACATTCGGCGCGCACAGCTCGCGGGTGATGCGGTTGGAGCCGGCGTTCGGCACGATGGTGAGAATGCCCTCCTCGCGGGCCACCTGCACCATCGCCTCGGCGACGCCCGAGTGAACGGTACCGACCAGCACGTCGACCTTGTCCTTGATGATGAGCTTGGCGGCATTGTCCTTCGCCTTGGGCGGCGACGACTCGTCGTCGGCCCGAACGAACTCGACCTCGGCGCCTCCGAGCCGATCGCCGAACTCGGCGAGCCGGAGCCGAAAACCATCAGTGATGTTGTGGCCGAGCGCTGCGAAAGTGCCGCTGTAGGGCAGCATCAGGCCGATCTTGATGCGCCGCGGCGCCGCCCACACTGGGCGCGGCAGAGCGCTGCCTGCGGTCCCTATCGCCGCCATCGCGAGCAGTTGGCGCCGGCTCAACCCGACATTCAAATGGGCCATGGGCTCCCTCCATTCATTGTTCTTGTCCCGTGACGGTCGTCGCCGACATGCATCCGGGATGCGCGCCGGAGCGATCCCCGCCCGTGCTCGGCATTCTCAATCCCTCAATAGACGTAAAGAAGTACCGCAATGCTTCTATACCGTCAAGATGTCTTGACGACCAACCATCGCGACGGAGCGCGCACCTCCAGGCGCCCGCGCCTGCGTCCCCACGGGCGGGCTTGAAGTAAATGCAAATCAGTACTATTAGGAGTGAATCACGGCTCGGACGATTCACTCCCCCGACGATCCAACCTGGTCAGCACGATGCCCCAGAAGAAAGCCGTCAGCGCGCCTAAAGCCGACGGCGCGCCTGCCGAGATCGTCATCGACTCGGCCGACTCCACCGACCTCAAGTTGATCGTTCGCCTGGACGCCCTCACCACCGGCAACGCCAAGCCGAAATATTGGAAGCACCTGCTGGAGGGATCGCGCGCCCATCCGGATCAGCAGTTCTTTCTCGTTGCACGCAACGGGACGAGCCTGACAGGCTTCATCGTCGGCGAGATCCGGGCTTGGGAATTCGGATCGCCGCCCTGCGGCTGGGTGTTCGCCATCGCGGTCGATCCGGACCACCGGCTAGGCGCGGTCGGCAGCCGCCTGTTCGACACCGTCTGCCAGCGGTTCCGCAAGGCCGGCGTCACCAAGGTGCGAACCATGATCGCCCGCGACTCGCAGCTGATCATGTCGTTCTTCCGCAGCCAGGGCATGATGGCCGGGCCCTTCATCGAACTCGAGAAGGATCTCGACGAATGAAGCTGCAAGTTGCGACGCGGCACGCCCTGTTCGCGGTGCTCGAACTCGCGGCGCAAGCGGATCGTCAGATCGCCGCATCCGACATCGCCGAAAAGTACTCGATCTCGCCCAACCATCTCGCCAAGGTGCTGCGCACGCTCGGCCGCGCCGGCATCGTCGAAGCGTCGCGCGGCGTCGGCGGTGGCTACCGATTCTGCGGCAATGCCAAGCGGCTCAATCTGCTCGACATCATTGCGGTGTTCGAACCGATCGGACCGGCGGCCGGTGGACGGGAGGCCGGCGACGACACCCGAGAAGGCCGCGCCCTGCGGCTGGTCATGAACGAGATCGAGGACAGCACGCGCGCGACGCTGTCGTCCATCACCATCGACACCATGCTGAAGATCGTCCGCCGGACCACGCCCTCCACAGCCGGCGCACCGCTGCGCCGCGCCGTGGTGGCGCGCAGCGCCTGAGGTGCGAGCCGCCTAAATATACTGGCCGGCATCCACGCGCAGCACCTGCCCGGTGACGAAGGCCGCGTGGTCGGAGAGCAGGAACAACACCGCGGCCGCGATGTCGTTCACACCCGGCAGCCGCCCGAGCTGACTCTCGTCGAGCGCCTTGCGGCGAATCTCCTCCGGCAACCGCATCGTCATCTCGGTCATCACCATGCCGGGGGCCACCGCGTTCACGGTGACGCCCTTTGGCCCGAGCTCGCGAGCCGCCGTCTTGGTCAGCGCGACGAGTCCGGCCTTGGAGGCCGCGTAGTTCGCTTGGCCGAACTTGCCGCGCAGGCCGTTGATCGACACCAGGTTGACGATGCGGCCGCCGCCCGCCGCAATCATGCCGGACGCCACGGCACGGATCAGGTTGAAGGCGCCGGTGAGGTTGACCTGTAACACCGACTGCCACTCCTCGTCGCTCATCCGGACGATCGAGCGGTCGCGGGTGATGCCGGCATTGTTGACGAGCAGCGAGACCGGACCGTCGACGGCAGCGATCGCGGCCGCGACCGATGCGGAGTCGGCCACATCGACCGCGTGCAGGATGGCGCCCGGCGGCACCTCGTCGCCGGCCCGGTCGAACACATGGACCACCGCTCCGCCCGCCACCAGGCCGTCGACGATCGCCCGCCCGATCCCGCGCACCCCGCCGGTGACGACCGCCGTCCGGCTCCGAAAGCTCCATGCTGGCTCGATCGCCATGCCCGCCCCTTGACATATCGGCTTTACGGCATTTAGGTACTCTAATGTGCTTATTGGGTCAAGGCATGCAGCGGGGATGTGTGACGTGAGCAGCAGCACCACGGTTCGGCCGATCACGGCGGCCGATGTCGAGGCGGTGATCGCGCTGGACCAGCAGGTGTCCGGTCGATCGCGTCGCGGCTTCTATCAGAAACGGTTCGCCGCCTTCCAACGCGATCCATTCGCCTTTGTCTGGCTGGTCGCCGTGCAGGGCGACACGCTCGCCGGCTTCGTCTCCGCGCATGTGCTCGACGGGGAGTTCGGAGAGACCGCACGCACGGCCGTCGTCGACGCCATCGGCACCCACCCCGATCATCGTGGCCAAGGGCTCGGCCACACCCTGATGGCGGCGCTGGAGGGCGCGCTGCGGCCGCGCAATGTCAAGGCCATGCGATCCGAGGCGGATTGGACCGAGCAGGACCTCGTGCGCTTCTTCGCCAAGGCCGGCTTCCAGCTGGCGCCGCAGATCGTTCTTCAGTGCGCCTGTCATCAGGCGCCGAGCCAGTGAGGGCAGCCCCGATGTCCACCGTCGAAACCGATTTCAGTGATCCATCCGGCGACGATATCGAAGCCCTTGCGCGCGATCGCATTCCGGTCCGCTCGATGACCGAGAACGACCTGCCCCACATCGTGGCGATCGATCGCAAGCTCGACGCGGCACGCCGCGATCGCACTGCCTACTACCGCCGTAAGCTCTCCGAGATGCTCACCGAGAGTGGCGTGCGCGTCTCCCTGGTGGCGGAGATCGACGGCCAGTTCGCCGGCTTCGTGATGGCGCGCGTCGACTACGGCGACTATGGCCGAACTGCCCCCTCCGCCGTGCTCGACACCATCGGCGTCTCGCCCGTTTTCCAGCACCGGCGCGTCGGTACGGCACTCGTCAGCCAGCTCCTGCTCAACCTGCGCTCGCTAAACGTCGAGACCGTGTATACCCGGGTCGGCTGGAACGACTTCGACCTGCTCGCCTTTCTCGAGCGGAGCGGCTTCTCGCCGGCGCAACGGCTGAGCTTCCATCGGCCGCTGTGATCCGGCGGCACGGCGCGCCGTGCCGCCCGTCCGAACCGCGAGCCCGGGCTCCCGATCCCCCTCTCCGGGGCCCGGGGTCCGGGCTTTCGCGTGAAGAGGCACCTCGCTCGGCGCAAGCCTCCGGGTGCGCACTCTCCAGTGCTCAAGCCCCGGTGTGATGGTCCGGCCTCGATCCGACAAACAGGCACGCCGGCCGCGGTGACCCGCGACCGGCGTTTCAAATGCCATCGTCCTTGCGAGATCGAGCACGGCGGCCGGAAGCCGCCGTGCCGGTCCCGATCTTCTAGGCCGCCAGCTCCTCGAGATGCGCGAGCTTCTGGTGGCGGAAGGCCCCCCACAGCGCCGCCCCGATCGCCCCGGCATAGATCGAGTCCGGATGGCTGGTGGCGACGAGCGACACCTTCTCCTGCACCAACGCCTCGTTGAGCGCCGAGACCAGGCCGACGTCGAGCGCGAGCCCGCCGGTCATCTGCACCACGCCCTCGTTAGCCCCGATCGACTTCAGCAGCTTGGCCAGCCGTACCGCCATGGAGACATGGATGCCCTTGAGGATGTTCGAGGCGGTGATGCCACGCGACACCATGTTGATGACGTCGGTCTCGGCCAGCACGGCACAGATCGACGACACCTTCTCGGGATTGTCGGCCTTCTGCGACAGGGTGCCGATCTCGTCCTGGGCGATGCCGAGATAACGCGCGATGTTCTCCAGGAACTGGCCGGACCCGGATGCGCACTGGCTCGTCATCTTGTAGGTGAGCACCCGGCCGCCCGCATCGACCTTGATGGCGCGACCATTGAGGGCGCCGATATCGAGCACTGCCCGTGCCTCGGGATTGAGATAGACGGCGCCACGCCCGTGCGTCGTCATCGAATAGAAGTGGCCGGTGGCGAAGCCGAGATTCTCGGCGTCGCCGGTGGAGGCCGTGTAGGCGACATCGCGACGCGCGAGGCCGACTCGCGCCAGCATGCCATCATGGGCCTCGGCCGCGAGCTGGAACGGGTCGCGATTGCGGATGCGCGCCGTCTCCTTGTCGAGCCATTCGACGCGCTCTCCATCGACCTTGAACAGCACCGCCTTGACGCAACCCGAGCCGATGTCGATGCCGGCCGTGACGATCTCGCTCATTTGTCTCCTCCGATCGCGTCGTCAGTTCACCACGGCGCGCACCGCGAAGGTCGCTCCACCGAGGGCACCCGTGTAGATGGAATCCGGATCGATATTGATCTGGACGTCGCCGTAGTTTTCCTTGATCAGCTTGCGCAGCTCGCGCACCGCCGCCTCGTTCTTGGCGACGCCACCCGTGAAGGTGAACTGGTCCTTCACCCCGCCGGCGCGCGACAGGATCGACATGGCGCGCAGGATGATGGCGCGGTGCAGGCCCGCCAGGATGTCCTCGCGCTTCTCGCCGAGCGCCAACCGATCGCGCAGCTCGGCGCCTGCGAACACCGTGCAAGTCGAGTTGATGCGCACCTGCTTGGTCGACGCCATGGCGAGCGGGCCGAGCTCGTGCAGGCCCATGTTCATCTCGTCGGCGATGTAACCGAGATAGCGGCCGCAACCGGCGGCGCAGCGGTCGTTCATCTGGAAGTTCTCGACGATGCCGGCCGGATCGACCTGGATGCCCTTGGTATCCTGCCCGCCGATGTCGAGCACCGTGCGGGTGCCGGGATACATCATGTGGGCGCCGAGCCCGTGGCAGAGAATCTCCGAGCGAATGTGCTCCTTCGGGAACGGCAGGCGGACGCGGCCGTAGCCGGTGCCGACCACATAGGTCTCCTCCAGCGGAACCGCGAGCGCGTCACGCACCGGCTTGGCGATCAGGCTCGTCTCCATCGCGCCCTTCTCCAGCGCCCGGATGAACTTGCCCTCCATGTCGCCGGCCGGCGGCCGGTTCTCCACCTCGATGATCGACTTGTCGTAGACATTGAGGACGAGGTCGAACGGCAGCCCGGCGTCACGGCACACCGTCTCGCCGATATGCATGAAGTCCGAGCCGGCGAGATCGCGGAAGAAGTCCGACTTGCGTCGAGCGCCGGCCGCGAACAGGGACGACGAATGCTCACGCAGCCGCCTGAAGACCTCCGCCAGAACCTCGAGCACCGCCTTCTCGCGGCCTGCGAAGCGCGGCCCGCGGACATTCTCTCCGCAGGTGCGCTCCAGGTCGTCGAGCTGTTCCAGAAATTGAACGTGGCGGAAATTGCGCTCGAGGTCCGACAGGATGTGATCGACCCGCCCGGCCACCTCGGGCACCGCCGCGAGGCTGCGCCGGAACAGCGTCAGGCGGGTGTCGATCAGCGCCTCCTGCTTCGAGACCTTGGCGGCGGTGTCGTAGTTCGAGCGAGAGTTGGTGATGCCGCGGCCGAGAACCTGCTGGTTCTCGTCCATCACCACCGCCTTGGTGGTGGTGGAGCCGAGATCGATGCCGATGAAGCAGCGCATGGTGATCCTCCTCACGCGGCCTTGGAGGCGCCGCGGCGCTTCTGCTCGATCATCTGGAAGTAGCTTTCGAGCCGGTTCTTGACGTTCGCGGCCGAGAAGTATCGCGGATCGACCAGGTCGGTCTCGATGAACGCGCCCGGCTTGCCGGTGCGCCGCTCGACCTCCTTCATGATCATCAGCTGGCCGGCCGAGAAGCTGTTGCAGCTCTTGATCGAGTTGATCAGCAGGCCGTCGGCCTGGAACTCCTCGACATACTTGGCCAGGATGTCGACCCGCGTCGGCAGGTTGCGGTTGGTGTAGCAACCAAGGCAATAGTCGGCGAGGCTTTCCAGCGGATGGTCCGGATCGTGGCGGAAGCCGAGGTCGTACATGCCGCCGACCTTGGTGTAGCTCGACGCCACCACGACCGCGCCCTCGTCGTAGAACATCTTCCAGAACTCGCGGAAGCTGGTCCAGTTCGGCGGACCTTCGACGACGAGCCGATACTTCTGATCGTCGAAGCTGGTGCCGTCCGGCGTCACCGGCCCGCGACCGGCATCGATGCGCGCCTGGATCTCCTGGCGCAGCATCTCGTAATAGGTCACCGCCTCGGGCGTCCCACGGAACGCCGTGAAGATCGGCCCGATGTAGTAGACGCCGCCGAAATAGGCGTCGATCGGCGACGGCGTTCGCTTGCCCTGCTCCAGCACCCAGACGAGATCGTCCTCGGCCTTGGCGGAGTTGCGCAGCACCTCGCGCAGACGGTCGATGTCGAACTTGACGCCCGACGCCGCCTCGAGCCCCGGAATCACCACCTCGCGGAGCTGCCGGACGATGTAGTCGCGCATGTTGTGGGTGGCATGACCGTCACCCTCGTAGGGCACATGCAGCATGAGGGTCGGGCACTTGTACTGCTCGCGCAGCAGCTCGAACCACTTCATGAAGGTGTAGCAGCCCGTATAGGACAGGAGCAGCACGTCGGGCTCGGGGAACGGCTTGCCGTTCGGCGCGATGTTGCCCTTGCCCATCATGCCGATGTCGGCCTTCACATAGGTGCAGACGTCCTCGGAATGACCGGACTTCTCGGCCTCCATGATGTAGCTGCCGGAGAGGCGGCGCATGCCGTTCTGGATGGCATTGATCTCGGGGAGGTTGTTGACGATCCCGAAGCAGAGCAGCAGCTCGTTGAGATTGCCGGGCACGAAGGTCGAGGCCACCTTGCGTCCGCTCTCGTGCTTGCTGGTGATCGCGTCGTAGTTGCGCGCGATCATCTCCTTCTGGAGGAGCATCGACGGCTCTTTGACGACCTCGGTCATGGCTCAGCTCCACAGCTTGATGGAATCGGCGAAGGTGCCGGCCTGCTCGCGGATCGGCTGCATCTGGCCGGAGTTCTCGGCATACTTGAACGAGATATGCGGAATGCCGGCCTCGCCAAGACGGCGGCAGATCATCGGTCGATCGAGCAGCGCCGGATCGCAGAAGCTCGGGGTGGCGTAGACCACACCCTCGGCCCGCGCCTTCTTCACCTGCTCGATGTGATAGCGGCCCTTGTCCTCCTCGCGGGGGACGTACTTGCACGAGGTCTCGACCGAGCTGCGCAGATAGGCGAGCGACAGCGCTTCGAGCGGATCGCCCTCCACCGGAATGTCGGCGGTGATGAAGCGGTTGACCAGCGAGTAATCGTCCTCGACGACATAGCAGCCGGCCATCTCGATTGACTTGATGAGATTGAGCGGCGGTTGCTCGCAGAAGGAGCCGTAGACCGCGATCCGGACATTGTCGCGCTTCGGCCGGTCTTCCGCCTCGGCGGCGGCGAGGTAGTCGGCCAGCATGGCGTTGTGCTCGGCGACGTCCATCATCAAGCCGCCGCGCATCAGCAGATAGACCTCCGAGTTCGGCGCCTTCCAGGGAAACCGCGCCCGGAAGGCGTAGACCTCGCGCACCAGTCGGCGGTTCTCGTTGTAGAGGACGATGGAGGCGCGGATCGCCTCGTCGGTGACCTCGCGCTCGGTCAGCGCGGCGAGACCGTCCCGCAGCTCCCGAAGCTCCTCGACATAATAGCGCCCGCCGATCTCCGGATCGAAGTTCTGCGGCGTGTCGAAGAACTTCGACCACACGTTCGGGAACATCAGCTTCCACATCCCCGAAAGGTTGCGGATGACGTCACACACGAACGGGAAGATCATGCCGTCGACGAAGTCGAGCCGGCCGGTGACACCGAGCTCGATGGTTGAGCGCGGAATGCGGCAGATGTAGCTCTGATAGTAGGCGTCGCCGTGGATCACCTCCATGCGGTCGCCACCGCCGAACAGGCCGAGCGGCAGGCAACCGGCCGCGTGGATCAGCTCCAACGGCACGTACACGGGCATGAAGCCGACGACCTTGCGACCGGGCGCCGCCGCCTTCCAGGCGCGCGCCTCCTTGAAGTCGAGATCCTCGAACAGCGTCTGGCAACGCGCGACGATTTCAGCAGTGGACGGCATGGCTCAGCGGCCCTCCCATTTGGCCGGACGCTTCTCCAGGAAGGCGCTCAGGCCTTCCACGGCGTCGTGGGTCGACATCAGACCGGCGAGATATTGCGTCTCCACCGCAGCGAGCTTGGCGCGCAGCCGCTCGACGAGGTCGAAGCGGGCGGCATGCACGGCGTGGCGCAGCGACGACGGGGAATGCGGCGCGAGCGCCCGGTCGAACCAGGCCAGCGCCGCCGCTTCCGGGTCGGCCGAGACCGCGTGGACGAGCCCCAGTCGCCATGCTTCCTCGCCGCTGATCGGCTGCCCCGAGAACAAGATCGCCTCGGCGGCGCCGCGCGGCATCTTCTCCGGCAGCAGGCAGGAGGCCGGCGGCGCGAACACGCCGAGCTGAATCTCAGGCTGGCCGAAAGCGGCGTCCGGCGCTGCGAAGATCAGGTTGCCGGCGATCGCCACCTCCATGCCGCCGCCGAGGCACTGGCCGCGCACCGCCACCAGCACCGGAACCGGCACGGCGACGAGGCGCAGGATCAGCGCATGGAAGCTCTTCAGCATCGCCTCGAACTGGCCCGGCAGGTGCTCCTGCACGCTCGCCCCGAAGCTGAAATGCGGCCCTTCGTGGTCGATCAGCACGGCGGAGAGCCGCGGATCGTCATGGTTCTCCGCCAGGGCACGGTCGAGCGCCCCGATCATCGCGGCGTCGACGATGTTGGCCTTCGGGCGTGCGAGGCGAAGCCGCAGCAAGACGCCGTCGCGGTCCCGCCAGACCTTGAGCGGCTGCTCGCTCATCGGCCCGCCCTCGCCTTCGGCATCAGGCCCTCGGTCAGCTCGTCGGTCCACGGCGTGCCGGCCGCGAGCGCCTGGCGGAGCGCCACGAAGTCGATCTCGCGGTCCTCCTTGGTGCCCTCGTTGAAGGCACGGAAGCCGGCACGCGCCTCGGTCATCATGTTGAGGGCGAGCCAGGCGCGGCTGTTCTCCTTGTTGGCGTTCCAGGCGTCGATCTTGGGCTTGCGCAGCTCCTCGATGGTCTTGGTGAAGCAATCCGGGAAGGTGAGCAGAATCTTGGCGCACAGCGCCTCGACCTTCTCGTCGAGGAGCGAGAGATCCACCACGCCCTTCTTCAGCACGTCCTTGGCGGCGGCGAGCTCCTCGCCGGACTTCGGCTCGCCGTGGACGATGCGGCCGTACTCGTCGAGATAGCGGTCGGTGATCACCAGCGGGTTGGCGACATACTTGCCGTCCACCTTCAGGGCCGGCACGATGTCGGTGATCATGCCGAGGCGATACGCCTTGTGGGCCGACCACGGCTCGCACAGCGAGCCCGACACCATCGCCATCTCGCAGCCGACCATGACGGGCAGGAAGTCGGTGGCGCCGCCGATCGGGGCCGAGCCGTGCTTGGGGCCGGCCTGGCCGAAGCGGGCCATGTCCTGCGCGACGGTGAAGTCGCAGGCCATGCCGATCTCCTGGCCGCCGCCGATCCGCATGCCGTTGACGCGGCACACCACCGGCTTGTCGCAGCCCAGAATCGCCGAGACCATGTCGTTGAACAGCCGCATGTACTGGCGGTACTCCTGCGGATTCCCGGCGTAGTACTCGGCGTATTCCTTGGTGTTGCCGCCGGTGCAGAACGCCTTGTCGCCAGCGCCGGTGAACACCACCGCGACGACGTCGCGGGCGTTGGAGGCGGCGCGGAACGCCAGAATCACCGCCTTCACCATGTCGGTCGTGTAGGAGTTGAACTGCGCCGGGTTGTTGAGGGTGATCCAGGCGTTGAACAGGCCCGGCACCGGCTTGCCGTCGGGCGTGCGGACGGGTCGCTTCTCGTAGATCACGCCGGGCGTGCCGAAGTCGGCGACGAGGTTGTGATCCTTCAGCGCCGGCGCGGCGGCGGCGTCCCGGTGGGTGGTGGCGATTGCGGTCATTCGGTCCTCTCGAAAGCGCGAAACGGAATGTCGGGTGGCGCCTCAGGGCACCATGATGGCGCGCCGCACCAGCTTGTGGTCGTGGGCGTCGGCGAACACCTGGTTGATGCTGTCGAGCGGATGACGCTCGACAAACGGCGCGAGCGCGATGCGGCCGTCGAGCACCAGATCGAGCGCACCGGGATAGAGCTCGGGCGGGCAGCCCCAGTTGCCGAGCGCGCGGGCGTGGAACGCCATCAGGTTCGACAGGCGCAGCTCGAGCTTGTCCATGGTGAAGCCGACCACCGCGACGGTGCCGCCATGGGTCAGCAGGCTCCAGGCGGTCGCCTGTCCGGCCGCCGTGCCGGAGCACTCGAAGATCACCCACTCGCGCGCCGGCAGGCCACGCTCCTTGGCGAAGGCGCCGATCTCCTTCTTCAACGCCTTCTGATCGACCTCACGGGCGTTGATGGTCTTGGCGGCGCCGTGCTGCGCGATGATCTCGAGCTTCTTCGCATCGACGTCGATCGCCACCACGGTGGCCCCGAAGGCGGCGGCGATCTGCACGCAGTAGCCGCCCACCCCGCCGGTGCCGATGACGACGGCGAGCGTGCCGGGCCCGACCTCGGCCTGGACGACGGCCTGGTAGGGCGTGGTGACGGCGTCGGCCACCACCGAGAGGTCGGCGAGCGCGAGCCCTGCGGCGGCAAGCCGCGCTTCGTCGACGGGGCAGAGGCCCGCGGCCGGGACCACGATGTGGCTGGCGAAGCCGCCCTCGATGTCGTTGCCCGGCATCACCTGCTCGGCGCAGATGGTGCCACGGCCGCGCCGGCAGGCGTCGCACCGGCCGCACGGAATCACGGCCGGCACGATGACGGCGCGGCCGACCCAGCTCTCCGCTCCGGCGCCGGCCGCGACGACGCGCCCGCTGATCTCGTGGCCAAGCGTCAGCGGCAGCGGCTTGTTGGTGCGCACCCCGTCATAGTGGAAGCCGAGATCGGTGTGGCAGACGCCGCAGCCGGCGACCTCGACCAGCACCTGGCCGACTCCCGGAGCCGGCACCGCCATCTCCTCGCAGACCAAGGGCGCGCCGACCGCCGTCGTCACCCACCGATACGAAGCCTTGGACATTCCTCTCCCCTGCGTTGCCGCCGCCGCGGTCGGGGGGCACGCGGCATCAATATACGCATTGACGTACCATAATGCTGGATTGCGGGTCAAGGCTCCCGCGGTCGCCGGCCGGCCGCGTTGGTCGCACCGCACAGAGCCGCGCTTGCGACGCCGGAGAGACACGCGGTGGACTTGACGGCGCGGCATCGCCATGCCAGCGATACACGCATTATCGTACCTGTTTGCCTTTACTGGCCAGAGTTCGCCAGCAGCCCTCCCGGAGAGTCCGACAATGCCCGCCGACAAGCATCCGTTCCTGTGGGACGACCCGCTGATGCTGGACGACTGCCTGACCGAAGACGAGCGCATGGTGCGCGACACGGCGCGCGACTATTGCCAGGAACGGCTTCTGCCGCGAGTCCGCGACGCCAACCGCCACGAGACCTTCGACACCGCCGTGATGAAGGAGATGGGCGCACTCGGCTTCCTCGGCCCAACGCTGAGCCCGGACTACGGCGGCGCCGGCATCAACTATGTCGGCTACGGACTCATCGCGCGGGAGGTCGAGCGCGTCGATTCCGGCTACCGCTCCGCCATGAGCGTGCAGTCCTCGCTGGTGATGTACCCGATCTACGCCTACGGATCGGAAGACCAGCGCCGGCGCTATCTTCCCGGCCTCGCGGCCGGCGAGCAGATCGGCTGCTTCGGGCTCACCGAGCCGGATGCCGGCTCCGATCCCGGCGGCATGCGCAGCCGCGCCCGCCGGACCCGCGACGGCTGGGTGCTCTCCGGCACCAAGACGTGGATCACCAACGCGCCGGTCGCCGACGTCTTCGTGGTGTGGGCCAAGGACGACGACGGCGCCATCCGCGGCTTCGTGCTCGAGAAGGGCATGCCCGGCCTGTCGGCGCCACGCATCGAGGGCAAGTTCTCGCTGCGCGCCTCGGCGACCGGCGAGATCGTGATGGACGAGGTGTTCGTTCCGGACGCCAACCGGCTGCCCGGCATCACCGGCCTCAAGGGACCGTTCGGCTGTCTCAACCGGGCGCGCTACGGCATCGCCTGGGGCGTTCTCGGGGCGGCCGAGTTCTGCTTCCACGCCGCCCGCCAGTACACCCTCGACCGCAAGCAGTTCGGCCGCCCGCTCGCCAACAACCAGCTCATCCAGTGGAAGCTCGCCAACATGCAGACCGAGATCACCCTCGGGCTGCATGCCTGCCTGCGTCTCGGCCGGCTGTTCGACGATGGCCGCTTCTCGCCCGAGATGATCTCACTGCTCAAGCGCAACAACTGCGGCAAGGCGCTGGAGATCGCCCGGGTGGCGCGCGACATGCACGGCGGCAACGGCATCTCGGACGAGTTCCACGTCATCCGCCACGCCATGAATCTCGAAGCGGTGAACACCTACGAAGGCACCCATGATGTCCACGCCCTGATTCTCGGCCGCGCCATCACGGGCCTCAACGCCTTCGTGGCCTGAGAAGCCGTTTGAAGCTCGCCGGGACCGGGGACGCTCTTCTATAATCGGACGTCCCGCCGCCGGCGGGCGTCTCGCCGCACGGGATCGCCATGTCGGTTCTGAACCTGTCGTCCCTGTTCGCGCCGCGCTCGGTTGCCGTGATCGGCGCCAGCGAGCGCCCGCGGTCGGTCGGCGCCACGGTCATGCGCAACCTGCTCGACGGGCTGTTCCCCGGCCCGATCATGCCGGTCAATCCCAAGCGGCAGGCGGTGGCCGGCGTGCTCGCCTATCCGGACGTCGCCGCCCTGCCCCTCAGCCCCGATCTCGCGGTGCTGTGCACGCCGGGCGCCACGGTGCCGGCGCTGCTCGATGCGCTCGGCCGCAAGGGCACGCGGGCCGCCATCGTGGCGGCCGACGATGTCGACACCGCCGCCATGCTGGCTGCGGCGCGACCGCACGGGCTGCGCCTGCTCGGCGGCGCCAGCCTCGGCGTCCTGGTGCCGCGCGCCCGCCTCAACGCCAGCTTCGCGCACCTTCCAGCCAGTCCCGGCCGGGTGGCGTTCGTGTCGCAATCGGGGCCGCTGTGCGCCGCGGTGCTCGACTGGGCGCGGCCGCGCGGCATCGGCTTCTCGTGCATCGTCTCGCTCGGCGACGGCGCCGAGATCGATTTCGCCGACGTCATCGACTATCTCGCCAACGACGAGGACACCAAGGCGATCCTGCTGCATGTGGAGGCGATCCACGCCCGTCGCGAATTCATGCCGGCGGTGCGGGCCGCCGCCCGCAACAAGCCGGTGCTGATGACCCGCGGCGGCCGTGGACGAGACGGCGGCCGCGCCATCGGCCCGTTCATGGCGGAGGCGCTGGCGGCGCCCGACGAGGTGTTCGACGCCGCGGTGCGACGCGCCGGCGCGCTGCGGGTGGAGACCATCGACGAGCTGTTCGGTGCGGTGGAGACGCTGGCCCGCTCCAAGCAGATCCGCGGCGAGCGGCTGGCGGTGCTGTCCAACGGCGCCAGTCCTGCCCTGATGGCGATCGACGAGATCGACGCCACCGAGGGCGGCGAGGCGACGCCCCTGGCGCCCGAGACCCTGGCGAAGCTCGCCGACCAGCTTCCCCGCGGCTGCGTGCCGGGCAATCCCGTTTTGCTCGGTGCCGGCGTTCCCGCCACCACCTATGCGGCAGCCCTGAAGGTGCTGCTCGAAGCCATGGAGGTCGACGGCGTCCTCATCATCCACAGCCCCAACGCCCTCGTCGACGGCACCGAGGTGGCGCGCGCCGTGATCGAGACGCAGAAGCGCTGTCACGGCGCCGTGCTGGCGTGCTGGATCGGCGGCGAGACCACCGGCCCGGCGCTGCGCCTGTTCGCCGACGCGGGACTGCCAAACTACGGATCGATCGGCGCTGCCGTCCGCGGCTTCCGCCATCTCGTCCACTACCGTCGCAACCAGGCGATGCTGATGGAGACGCCGCCGGCCGACCTGATCGACACCCGGCCGGCACGCGCGATCGCCCGCCCCATCGTGCTCGCCGGCCTCGCCCGGCCGGGCGGCATGCTGGGCGATCCCGAGACCCGCGCGCTGCTGGCCGCCTATGGCATTCCGACGGTCGAGAGCATCGTGGTCGCCTCCGGCGAGGAGGCCGCGGCCGCCGCCGACCGCATCGGCTATCCGGTGGCGCTCACCGTCTCGTCGCCCGATCTCGCCCGCAAGTGGGACGTCGGCGGCGTCGCCCTGAATCTGGAGACCGCCGAGGCGGTACGGGCCGCCGCCGATGGCATTCTCCAGCGCGTGCGGCAGACGGCGCCCGAGGCGCGGCTGGAGGGCTTCGCGGTCCAGCGCATGGTGCTAAGGCCGCATTCGCGGCAGCTCATGCTCGGCATCGCCTGCGATCCGCTGTTCGGCCCGGTGATCGTGTTCGGCGAGGGCGGGCGCGCCGTCGAGCTGGTGCGCGACCACACCGTCACGCTGCCGCCGCTCAACCTGCCGCTGGCCCGCCAGGTGATCGCGCGGACCCGGATCTCGCGCCGGCTGGAGGCGCACGGCGCCCGGCCGGAAGCCGATCGCGACGCCATCGCGGAGGCGATGGTGCGGCTGTCGGCCATGCTGGTCGACAATCCCGAGATCGTCGCCTGCGACATCAACCCGCTGTTCTCGAACGACCAGGGCGTGCTCGCGGTCGACGCGCGGATTCGCGTCGCCCCTCCGGACGACAGCGACCTGCGCCGCCTGTCGATCCTGCCTTATCCGAGCGCTCTGGAGGAGACCACGACGCTGCACGACGGCACCCCCGTGCTGCTGCGCCCGATTCGCCCCGAGGACGAGACCGCCCACGCCGAGCTGGTCGGCCGGATGAGCCCGCAGGATCTGCGCTATCGCTTTCACGGCTCGACCCGCAAGCTGGAGCACCACCAGCTCGCCCGCCTCACCCAGATCGACTACGATCGCGAGATGGCGTTCATCGCCACCCGCCCCGGCCTGGATGGCCGGCCGGAGACGCTGGGCGTGGTCCGCACCTCGACGGATGCCGACAACCGCCACGCCGAGCTCGCCATCCTGGTGCGCTCCGACCTCAAGGGCACCGGGCTCGGCACCACCCTCATGGACAAGATCGTGCGCCATCATCGCGCCAGGCACACCGGCACCATCGGCGCCCAGGTGCTGGCCGAGAACGAGGCCATGCTGCGGCTCGCCCGCCGCTGCGGCTTCGCGCTGCGGCCCGGCACCGATCCCGGTGTTGTGGACTGCCGGCTGCCGCTCGGCGACGCGCCGTAGCATCCTCACGCAACGGCGTGTGGCACCCGGCGCCGCGTCGCCGAGCGCCACCACGGCCGTGCCGCACCAAGGCTGCGCGAGTTCGGCTTGCTCATTTCATATATTTTGGTACCTTAATGCTGCAATTGAACCGGATCGACCACTAGGAACCGAAAGAGCCGCACACCGTCTGCGCCGTCCCTACACGCGGCATGCGCTCGCTTACAGCATGGCCCTGCCCGCCACGTATCCGACGGATGGCGGTCTCGCCCGGTGTTGGCGGCCGTGTTATTCGCGGCACCACCGGGACGGGAGGATCGACCATGGTCCGATCCTTGCTTGCTGCTCGGCGTGCGTGTGGCGAGAGCCGCCCGGCGCCCGGCAGGCCACCCACGGTGTCGTCATTGCGACACACCGTGCGGGGCTCACGACCGTCGCGGACCTCCGAGTTCCGGCACCGATCCGGCGCCGCGGCCTCGGGGTGAGACGCAGAACCAACGGACGGACCGCACCGTTCTCGATCGTTTCGGGGCGAGGTTGCGGCCGCCCCAACGCGCAGGCGTCCTGCATGACGAGCCCACAGATGTCCGCCCAGACACCCGTACAAACGCAACAGACGCTCTCCGACTTCGAGATCGTCGACCGCCGGGACTTCTCCGACGTCACCTATCTGCTGGAGGTCCGCCATCCGCTGATGGCGAAGGCCGCCAAGCCCGGCCAGTTCGTCATCGTGATGCTGCACGAGCATGGCGAGCGCATCCCGCTCACCATCGCGGACTTCGATCGGACGCGCGGCACCATCACGCTGGTGATCCAGGCTGTCGGAAAGACGACACGGGAGATGCAGCAGGTCTGTCGGGTCGGCACCACGCTGCACGCCCTCACCGGCCCGATGGGCGAGCCGAGCCACATCGGCGCCAGCCGCAAGGTAGTGTGCGTCGGCGGTGGCCTCGGCGTCGCCCCGGTCTACCCGCAGGCGCGCGCCCACCGCGAGGCCGGCGCCTATGTGATCGGCATCGTCGGCTTCCGCAGCCAGGACCTGGTGTTCTGGGAGGACAAGTTCCGGGCCTGCTGCGACGAGCTGATCATCTGCACCGACGACGGCTCGGTCGGCCTTAAGGGCAACGTCACCGTGGGCCTGAAGCAGGCGATCGCCACCCACGCCGACATCGACGAGGTGGTGGCGATCGGGCCGCCCATCATGATGAAGGCATGCGCCGAGACCACCCGTCCGCACTTCCTCAAGACCATGGTGAGCCTCAACCCCATCATGGTCGACGGCACCGGCATGTGCGGCGGCTGCCGCGTCAAGGTCGGCGACGGCATCAAGTTCGCCTGCGTCGATGGTCCGGATTTCGACGGTCACCAGGTCGACTTCGACGATCTCATGGTGCGTCTGAAGCGGTTCGCCGACCAGGAGCGCGCCGCCTTCGAGCGCTGGAGCGAAACCTGCCGCGGCCGCACCGCCGCCGCACTGCTGGCCTCGGCGGCAGCCGGGGCGCCCGCGCCCCAGGGAGGGTGAGCCATGGCGAAGAAGAAGACCATCAAGACGATTCCGCGCGAGCGCGCCCATGTCGAGGAGCAGAACCCGACGCTGCGGGCCCGCAACTTCGACGAGGTCACGTTCTGCCTGTCGCCCGAGCAGGCGCAGATCGAGACGGACCGCTGCATCGAGTGCCCCAATCCGGGCTGCGTGAAGGGCTGCCCGGTGGGCGTCGACATTCGCGGCTTCGTCGCCAGGCTGGCGGCCGGCGACATTCGCGGCGCCTATGAGGTGATCACCGAGACCAACCTGCTGCCGGCGGTGTGCGGGCGGGTGTGCCCGCAGGAGCACCAGTGCGAAGGCGCCTGCGTGGTCGGCAAGGCGAAGGGGCTGGCGCCGGTCGCCATCGGCCGCCTGGAGCGCTTCGTCGGCGACACCGCGATCGCCAACGGCTGGACCAACATTCCCTATATCGAGCCGAGCGGCTACAGGGTCGGCATCGTCGGCTCCGGACCGGCCGGCATGGCGTGTGCGGCCGACATGGCCAAGGCGGGCTGCGACGTTACCGTCTACGAGGCGTTCCATGTGCCCGGCGGCGTGCTGCGCTACGGCATCCCGGACTTCCGGCTCCCGAACAGCGTGATCGACGCCGAGATCGCCAACCTGGAGAAGCTCGGCGTCAAGTTCGAGTGCAACGTCCTGGTCGGCCGCCTGTTCACCATCGAGCAGATGATCGGCGAGATGGGCTTCGACGCGGTGTTCATCGGCACCGGCGCCGGCTATCCGACCTTCCCGGGCATTCCGGGCGACAATCTCAACGGCGTCCTGTCGGCCAACGAGCTGTTGACCCGCTGCAACATGATGCGGGCGAAGGACGGCGGCTTCGACACGCCGCTGCCGATCGGCACCCGGGTGGCGGTGATCGGCGCCGGCAACACCGCTATGGACGCGCTGCGGGTGTGCAAGCGGCTCGGCGCCGCCGAGGTGCGCTGCATCTATCGGCGCAGCCGCGCCGAGGCACCGGCCCGCGTCGAGGAGGTGCATCACGCCGAGGAGGAAGGCATCGACTTCCAGTGGCTCACGGCTCCCGTGGAGGTGCTCGACGACGGCAAAGGCAATGTCCGAGCGCTGCGCTGCATCCGCATGGAGCTCGGCGCGCCCGACGCCTCCGGCCGCCGCAGCCCGGTGCCGATCGCCGGCAGCGAATACGAGTTCGACTGCGATCTCGTCGTCGTCGCCATCGGCACCAACGCCAACCCGATCATCGGCCAGACCTCCAGGATCAAGCTCGACAAGCGCGGCTACATCGCCACCGATGCCGACCTCGCCACCTCGATCCCGGGCGTCTATGCGGGCGGCGACATCGTCACCGGCGCCGCCACCGTCATCAAGGCGATGGGGGCCGGCCGCAGGGCGGCGCGCAGCATGAAGCGCTATCTCGGCCTGCGCGACACCGACGCGGTCTATCGGCCGGCGCCGAGCTGGCGGGAGCGCGCCTTCGGCCTCGACCCCGAGGAGCGCAATGCCGTGCGGGTCCGGGTGAGCTGACCCGTCGCCTTCGGCGCTGTCGCTCTCGATGACGCTCGGCCGGCGCCGCCTGGCGCCGGCTCGCCCCCGATTCGCTGCCGCGTCGGCCGCTCGGGTCCGTTTTCAGCAGGCCCGCCCTGGGCGGGAGAGATTGTCGAAGGAGCCCGCCGGTCCGGCGGGAGAATTGCCATGGATGCCCAGACCACAGCTCAGCCCTCCTCGCCAAGCGCCGACGAGACCGGCGACGTCGCCGCCCGTCTGCCGCTGCGCCCGGCCCTGCTGGCGCCGTACCGCGACCTCGTGGCGCTGCGTCACGACTATCCGCTGGTGCTGGTGCAGGCGGACGACGCCGCGGCGGCCGTCCGGCCGCTCACCGCCATCGTCGACGACATCCTGCGGACGATCGCGCCGCGCGGAGCGGCGGGCGAGCGCACGCGCCGCCATGTGCTGGCGCTGGAGCAGGAGATCCGCCGCCGGGTCGCCGCCGGCGCCGGGGGCCATCTCGTCGCCCTGTGGGACGCGGCGGCCGCGACCCTCACGGATGCCGATCCGGACCGCGCCGAGGCACTGGCGGCGGCACGCGCCGCGCTGACGATCGACGGCGACGTGATCGGCTGCGACGGCGAGGCTCCGGCCCGCGTCGTCACCCACCTGTGGAAGCAGGCCGAGGCCCATCGGCTCACCGCGCTGGCGGACCGCATCGCAACGCTGCGCGAGCGCCTGGAAGCGCTGCTCGCGGGTGACGCGCCCACCGGCGCGCCGCTCGCCGAGCCGTGCGCCCGCCGCATCCGCGCGGTGCTCGACCGGCTGGTGCCGCCGGCCCGCCTCGACGCTCTGCGGTCGGGTGACCCGACCGCCCTCGCCGACCTCGTGACCACCGATCCGGCCGCCGCCATCGCGGCGTGGCGGCGGGAGACCGCCGCCATCGTGGATCTCGCCGCTGCGCTCACGATCGCCACGCTCGACTGCGACGGCCGCTACGACGAGAGCCGCCACGACACAGCCTTCGCGGCCTTCTCGGTCGCGTCGCTGGCGCCCGACGATCTCGCGCTCGCTCCCGCGGTTCTCCTGCGGCTGGACGACGACGGTCCGGCGCGACGCGGCGAGGTGCTCGACATCCTGGCCGCGGGCTTGCCGATCAAGATCCTGGTGCGCTCGTCCGATCCTCTCGGTGAAGCCGGCGGCGACGCGGCGCCCGGGCGCGCGCTGCCGGGCACCCGGCTCGCCACCATGGCGGCCGCGATCGAGGACGCCTTCGTGCTCCAGGCGGGCGTCGACGCGCTGGCCCACATGGCCGGCCGCATCGCCCGCGGGCTCGCCTATGACGGGCCGGCCCTGCTCGCCATCCAGGCCGGTGGAGCACCGGCCGGGCTGCCGTCCTATCTCCAGGCCGCCGTCGTCGGCCAGGCCCGGCTGATGCCGTCGTTCTGCTACGATCCTTCGGCCGGTCCCGACCTCGCTTCGCGCTGGTCGGTCGCCGACCACAATCCGCAGCCCGATGCGGACTGGTGGTTGCAGCCCTTCGTGTACGAGCAGGACGGCCACCGCGTCGTCGGCACCGTGGCCCTGACGGCCGCCGACCCGCTGGTCTGCGACCCGCGCCTCGAGGCCCATGTCCGGCTCGTCCCCGCGTCCGCCTGGACCGACGCCATGGTGCCGCTCGACCAGTGGCTCGCCGCCGACGCTGCCGATCCCGCCCGCATTCCCTACGTGGCCGTGATCGACGCCGACGACCGGCTGTTCCGCGCCGTGCCGAGCCCCGCCGTCATCGCGGCGACGAGCCGCTGCCGTGACGCCTGGCGCAGCCTTCAGGAGCTCGGCGGCCTGCACAACTCCTGGGCCGAGCAGCGGCTCGCCGAGGCGCGCGAGATCTGGGAGGAGGAGCGCAGCCAGCTCGTCGCTGCCCACAAGGCGGCCGGCTGACGCGCCGGTCTCACACGGGACGGCGTTCGGGGCAGCGCCCCTCCACGGACCGTCGGCACGGCCGGCGGCGCCGAGGTGGCGTGCCGGCGCTGGCATGCGCATCGCGATATCCGGCAACCGCAGCAGCCGGCGGTCGACCGAGCAGCAAGCCATTACATGAAAACAAGAAAAATATACTTGCCTTATGCTGCGGGCACCCGCAAATCCTCTCCGGACACGGAGAAGAAGAAAAATGACGGCATCATCCTGGGCGCGGCCTCTTCCCGGCGTCGCGCTCTGCGCGGCCATCGCGGCCGCCGCCCTCGCGCTGCAATGGCTGGAGGAGCGATGGACCGGCCGGCCCTATGTGGAGGCGATCGTCATCGCCATCCTGATCGGCGTCGCGGTGCGGACCGCCTGGACCCCGGGCAGCCGGTGGACGCCGGGCATCGCGTTCAGCGCCAAGCTGCTGCTGGAGATCGCCATCGTGCTGCTCGGCGCCTCGATCAGCGCCCACATGGTGTGGCAGGCGGGGCCGTGGCTGATGGTCGGCATCGCCGCCGTGGTGGCGGTGGCGCTGGCGGCGAGCTACGGCATCGGCCGGGCGCTGCGCCTGCCCCGGCGCCTGGCCATCCTGATCGCCTGCGGCAACTCCATCTGCGGCAACTCGGCGATCGTCGCGGTCGCCCCGGTGATCGGTGCCAAGAGTGAGGACATCGCCGCGTCGATCGCCTTCACGGCGGTGCTCGGCGTCATCGTCGTGCTCACCCTGCCGCTGCTGGCGCCGCTCCTCGACCTGTCGCTCGGCCAGTACGGCATGCTGGCGGGGCTCACCGTCTATGCGGTGCCGCAGGTGCTCGCCGCGACGCTGCCGGTCGGCTTCGCCAGCGCCCAGGTCGGCACGCTGGTGAAGCTCGTGCGCGTGCTGATGCTCGGCCCCGTCATCGTCGGCCTGTCGCTCGCCGTCGGCCGGGCCCGCCGCGAAGGCGAGGCCGGGGGTGGCATCAAGGCCGCCCAGATCGTTCCGTGGTTCATCGTCGGCTTCTTGGCGATGACGGCGCTGCGCTCGCTCGGCCTGATCCCGGACGCGGTGCTCGGCGTCCTGGTGCCGACCGCCACGGTGCTGACCGTGATCGCCATGGCGGCGCTGGGTCTCGCGGTCGACCTGCGGGTGATCCGCCAGGTCGGCGGGCGGGTGACGCTCACGGTGACACTGTCGCTCTTGGCGCTGCTCGGCATCAGCCTCGTGCTGGTGGCGCTCATGGGTCACCGGGTCGGGTAACAGCCGGCACGGCGGCCCGTCAGCCCGGCACCAGCCCCGCCGCCAGGCGGGCGGCGCCGACCGCGGCATCGACATGACGGGCGGCCTCGACCGGCACGGCGAGACGGCGGGCCCGGATGCGGGTCCAGGCCGGGTTGGCGGCCCCGCCGCCCGCGGTGAGGACGCGGCGCAGCGGTGGTCCGCCGAGCGCGGCGAGCGCCGCATAGCCGCGCGCCTCGACGGCGGCGATCCCTTCGAGGAGACCTTGCAGGAACACCGCATCGTCGGCCGGCCGCGGTGTCACATGCGGCGCCATGTCCGGATCGGTGATCGGGAAGCGCTCGCCCGGCCGCGCCAACGGATAGTAGTCGAGCCCGGTCGGCCGGTCGGGATCGATGCGGGCCGAGAGCGCCGGCAGTTCGGCCGCGTCGAAATGGGCGAGCAGCGCGCCGCCGCCGCTGTTGGACGCCCCGCCCGCGAGCCACAGGCCACGCAGGCGATGGCTGTAGATGCCGCGCGCCGGATCATCAATCCGCCGCTCCGACAAAAGCTTGATGACGAGCGTGGTGCCCAGCGAGGTGACGCCGTCGCCGACCCGGTCGGCGCCCGCCGCCAGGAAGGCCGCGATGCTGTCGGTGGTGCCGGCCACCACGCGGGCGCCGCGACCGAAGCCGAAGCGGCGGGTGAGATCGTCGGCCAGCGGCGCGATATTGTCGCCCGGCCGCCGCACGGCCGGCAACAGCCGCCGGTCGATGCCACAGGCGTCGAGCCAGTCGGGCCAAGCGGCGGCATCGAGATTCCAGCCGAGCTTGAGCGCGTTGTTCTCGTCGGACACGCCGCCACACCCGGTCAGCCGAGCCGCGATCCAGTCGGCCTGATGCAGCGCGAAGCGGGCGCGGCGCGCCCCCTCCCCGGCCTGAAGCGCCATGAGCCGCGCCACCGTCGAGCCCGGCCCACGGGCGATCGTGCCGGCCGGAGCGTGGCGATCGATCACCGCGGCCTCCAGGGCGAGGCCCGCGCAGTCGTACATCAGCGCCGGCCCAACGGGCCGCAGATCGGCATCGGCGAGCAGGATGGTGCCCGACGTGCCGTCGACCGCGATCGCCGTGACCGCATCGGCCGCGTGGCCGGCCTGGCGCAGTGCCGCCGCCTGGGCCGACAGGCAGGCGTCGACGGCGTCCCACCACACCGCCGGGTCCTGCTGCGAGCGGCCGGCGATCACGGCGGGCGGCGGCATGGCGACGCGGGCCGACGAGACCAGCGCGCCGCCGCGATCGATCACCGCAGTACGCACCCCGGAGGTGCCGATATCGATGCCGAGCGCCAGCATGGCCGCGGCTCACCGCAGCATGTCGATGGCGAAGTCGGGCGGCGGCACACCATGCTCGCGGGCGAGCCGGCCGATGCGGCGGCCGATCTCGGCCGGATCGTCGAGGCGCTCGAACGCCGACCGATGGATGCCGCCGCACACGAACAGCGTCGAGAGACCGAGGGCGGCGCCTCCCGCCACGTCGTGCTCCATCGAGTCGCCGATCATCAGGATGCGGCCGCGGGGCAGATGCGTGAAGCGGGCGATCGCCGCCTCGAAGAAGGTGCGGCACGGCTTGCCGACGGAGCGCACGGTGCCGCCGGCCTCGGCGTAACGGGCCGCCAGCGCCCCCGAGGAGACGAGCAGCCGGCCGCCGTCGCGCGGCGCCACCCGGTCCGGATTGGCGCAGATCATCGGCAGGCCGCGGGCGAGCCCGGCGCGGACGAGATCGTCGAAGTCGTCGAGCGCCAAGCCATCGGGCAGGCTGAGCACCAGGATGGCGTCCGCCTCGTCGAGCGCCGCGACCGGACGCGGCTCGGTGAGGCCGTCGAACCACTCCGCCACGTCGGCGGCGGTGCGGGCGACGACGTGCAGGGCGCGGGGCCGCAGCCCGTCGATGTCGCGCCCCTCGGCGAAGCAGCGCCACAGCACCTCGCCCGAGGTGACCACCGCCTCGACCAGCCCGGCCGGCACGCCCGCCTCGATCATCCGGGCCGCGTTCGGGGCGGCCCGCCGGCCGGAGTTCGACAGCACCACGATCGGCTTGCCGGAGGCCGCGATGGTCCGCAGCGCCGCCACCGCGGGCGGAAAGGCGTCGCCCCCGGCATGCAGCACCCCCCACTGGTCGACCAGCACCGCATCGACCCTGCCCATCAGAGCCGCAATGCCGTCGATCAGCCGGGTCGGCGCCGGATCGGGATCGCGCCGCGATTCTGCCGTGCTCATCTGCCCCATTCTCCTGCCCGTCGGACGCGACGGCTCTGTTGTACACGACGGCACGCCCGCTCGCCGGCGACGCCTTCTGTCGCGCCGGCGGCGATCTCGACGGGGTCCACCATGTGGCACCACATCAAGGCCCGGTTGATCGCCTGGGCGCAGGCCTTGAAGCGTGACGTCGGGGCCCTGTGGCGTGCCGCAGGCGATCCGCGCGTGCCGTGGCTCGCCAAGGCGCTGGCGGTGGTGATCGCCGGTTACGCCCTGTCCCCCATCGACCTGATCCCGGATGCCGTTCCGGTGCTCGGCTTCCTCGACGACATGATCCTGCTGCCGCTCGGCATCGCCCTCGTGGTCCGGTTGATTCCGCTCGCCGTGATGGCGGAGCACCGCGCCGCCGCCGCGGAGGTGGGCCTTCCGGCCTGCCGGGCCGCCGCCGTGGTGATCGTCGGCCTGTGGGGACTGTCGGCTATCGCCGGCCTCTGGCTGCTGTGGCGCGCCGTCGCGGGTTAGGGTGCGCCCACGCCAAGCTGAACAGCCGATCCGCTCGTGCTATGCGGACGACCGACCGAACCGCGGGGCCGCCGATGCCGACCGATTTTTCCTGCCGTCCATTCTCCGCCCGCAGGAGCCTCCGGCCGGCGCGACGGCTGCTCGTCGGGCTCGCGGCGCTCGCGATCAGCCTCGGCGCCGCCACGGCGACGGTCGCCGCCGCCGACCTGCCCGGCCCCGACGACGTCGACCATGTCGTGCCGACCCGGGCCAGCCCGGGCGAGACCGGCAGCCCCGCTGCGCCCAGCGCCGCCCCCGGCAGTCCCGCCGCGCCCAGCGGCCCGACCGTGGACATCGAGGCGGAGCGCCGCTCGGTTCAGAGCTTCGGAGATCGAAACGCGGATTGCCTGGCTTGGGGGGACGGCTGTGTCACCTGCCTGCGGGGCGAGGATGGCCGGCCGGTCTGCGCCAATCCCGGCCCGGCCTGCACGCCGCGCGAGACGGCCTGCACGCGGCGCCGCGACACCGCACCGGCCTCGACACCGGCGGACGCACCTGCGCCGCCGCCAGCGCCAGCGCCCGCCCCGGCCGACGCGCCAGCGCGGTCCTCGGATCGATAGAAGCGACGGGCGAGCGCCCTCTCAGCGGCCGCAGTTCCACACTGGGCCGATCGGCGTGTCGGTCCAGCACGGCCCGAAGCCGCCGCCGTTCCAGCGGCCCTGATAGTAGCGAGCGCCGCCCCAGCCATAGACCCACTGCCAGCCCGACGGGGTGAGATAGCGGCGACCCGGACCATAGGGCCGGGCGATCCACGACGAGGACGAGCCGCGGAAGACGTTCGGCCGGTCGGGCGGCTCGTAGCCCGGCAGGAAGCCGTAGCCGCGGCCGCGCGGCCGCACCGTCACGGCGGTCCGCCTCGACTTGGCCGCCGTCTTCACGGCAGGCGCGGAGGCGGACTCCGCCGACGCCGTGGCACGAGGCGGGTCCGCTGCGGCGCCGGCCGGAGATGCCGTCGCCAGCGAGACGGTGGCCAGGGCAACGGTCGCCAGAGCGACAGTCGCGAGAACCGGGAACGTGACGGTCGGGAACGTGACGGTCGGGAATCGGGCCATGCGCCTTTGTGCCCGAGGACAGCGGCGACTCCAAGGCCGGACGCCGCCGACGCGAGCAGCCGCCCTCAATAGCCGGCCCCCATCACCACCATGCGGTACAGGACCGGGCTCGTGTCGCGCGCCGGCCCGGCCGTGCGGGTCGCCGCCGCGGCGGTGCTGACCCGCGGTCCCTGGGCGCCCGTCGTCGGGGCCAGCATGGACGCGGCTTTCGGGGCGGGGCCGAGCGGCCCCGTGTCGGCCAGGGTGGCGCAGCCGGGGAGCGCCAGGGCGGCGGCGACCGGAACGAGCCAGCTCCATGAACGTCGGTTGGTCATGCGAGGATCACCCTTTGTCGATCCCCTCTCCCCGGGAACCGACGCTAAGGCGATATGGTTAACGCTTCCTTTATGGTTGCAGAAGCGTCCCGGCACGCCTGCCGACCGAAACGGCCGCCGTCCGCGTTTTCAAACGATCCCTCAGGCGTCGGCCGTCCGCGGATGGCGATCGTGCAGGAACAGGGCGAGCTTCTCGCGCAGGCTCTCGTCGCGC
The DNA here is from genome assembly GCA_009720755.1 of Rhodoplanes serenus. GTDB lineage: Bacteria > Pseudomonadota > Alphaproteobacteria > Rhizobiales > Xanthobacteraceae > Rhodoplanes > Rhodoplanes serenus. The sequence continues at coordinate 62,955 of WNKV01000009.1, read as the reverse complement.
TCGTTCGCATGGCCGGCCAGCACGGCCGCCTCGAACAGGTCGTGCTGCACGTCCTGCGGCAGCCGGCTCCACATGGTCACCACCGCGGCCCCGAGGATCGGAGCGAACCGCTCATCGGCCGAATGGCCGGCTTCGTCATCGTGATGCATGCGCTCCTCCGTGATCGGCGGCGTGCGCCGCGCCCGATCACCAAACGGCCGCGCCGGGGATTGTTCCGTGCACGGGGGGCGGCGGCGCGACGCCGCCTGTCACCACCGCAGCAGCCACCGGCCCGCCAGTGCGCCGATCGCAGTCACAGCCACGATCGCGAGCGAGTACCAGGTCGCCACGAACAGCGGCGAATCGTCGGGGCAATGCAGCGCGTAGAAGGCCGCACCTGCGGTCGCGGCGAACAGCCCGGCCGCGGCACCGGCGAGACCGGGGCGCCGGGGTGCACCCCGGCGGAGAACCGCGAGGCTCGCCGCCAGCAGCGGCGCCGCCAGCACCGGGATGCTGACCAGGCATGCCACCGCCCGCTCGCCGACGAGCCGCCGGCCCCACTCGGACGACGGCACGACGACCAGCTCCGCCAGCACGCCTGCGACCAGCAGGGCCGCCACGGCGGCCAGGCCGGCGCTCAGGCGAGCGGTCCGCTGGTCCGTGGGTCGGGCCAGCCGGAGCATCAGCGCCGCCGCGAGCACCGCCGGAAGCGCCATCTCGATCGGCTTCAGGACGAAGCGCACCGTCTGCACCGCCGCCGCGATGTCCGGACGTGGCCCGAGCGTCGTGAGGAACAGCAGCGCCGTCGCGGCGAGCCCGAGCGGCAGAAGACGCCACAGGCGCGTGGCGACCGGCGGCTCGATCGTGCCGCCGTCGGCCACCAGGACGCGGAGGAGATCGTCGGTCTTCATCGGCTCACATCCGCTCTCGTTTCGAGACGTGTCTCATGTGCGCTCGTGTCTCATGTACGCTCGTGCGCGGTCCGCGCGAGCCGCGCTAGCCCGCGATGCAGCGCGACCCGGAGCGCTCCTTCGGTGGTGCCGAGCCGGACGGCCGCTTCGGCGAAGCTGGCCCCGTCCAGCGCGATCGCCGTCACGGCGGCGCGCTCGCCGGGCGGCAGGCTGTCGAGGGCACGGACAAGCTCGGTCTCGCGGATCGTCGGCTCCTCCCTCGGGGCCGGCAAAGTCTCCACCACATCGTCGAGCGGCACCCCGGACCGGCCGCCGCGCCGCCGGATGGCGTCGATCGTCTTGTGACGCGCGACCGCCTGGAGCCACGGACCGATCGGCCGGGTCGTGTCCCAGGTGTGCCGCTTGAGATGAACGGCGAGCAGAATCTCCTGGACGATGTCCTCGGCCTCGCCGGCAGCGAGGCCCGCCCGTGTCACCGCGCGACGAACACCGACGCGCAGGACCGCCGTCATGTCGCGCAAGCACCGCTCGTAGGCCCCCGAATCGCCGGCGATCGCGAGCCGCATCAAATCACTCCAATCGTTCTCGGTCCTGGCCACTTCGGTCGGTCCTTCGGCCACCGGCGACGTTTGTTACGCGCCCTGATGAGAATGATGCGGATCAACACGCCGACGTGAGGCCAGCGCGCTTCGAAACACATGCTCGTGAGCGCCGTAATGGCACACCTCCGCGCCCGAAAGAAGCAGGTACGGCGGCCGACCCGGCCCGCCGGCGGTGCCTCGGAGTGCCGCGACGGACCCCGACCGTGCCGGCCCGCAGGGCCGACGGCCAGACCAGGAGACTGTGCGATGACCACCAAGACCGCCCTCGCCGCCACCGTGCTCGCCACGTCGCTCGCCGCCGCCCTGTCGTTCACGGCTAATCCGGCCGCCGCGCAGGGCTCCGACAAGGAGAAGTGCTACGGCGTCGCCCTGAAGGGCCAGAACGACTGCGCGGCCGGCCCCGGCACCACCTGCGCCGGAACTTCCAAGACCGACTACCAGGGCAATGCCTGGAAGTACGTCGCCAAGGGAACCTGCACCACGATGACGACCCCGAAGGGCAACGGCTCGCTGACCGCGAAGTCGTCCTGATCACGACGACGGCGGAGCAGGCGAGGCTTCGGTCGCGCCCGCTCCGCATCCGCCAACCTTCGCCGCGCCACTCCGGCTTTCGAGAGACCCCGATGACCCTCCCTGCGACCCTGCCGGACGATGCCGGCGTCGGCTTCAAGCCGCAGCATCTCGACGACCTTCTCGCCGGCGACGCACCGATCGGCTTCGTCGAGATTCACGCCGAGAACTACATGGGGGCCGGCGGACCGCCGCATGCCATGCTGCGGATGCTGCGCGAGCGGTTCGCGCTGTCGATCCATGGCGTGGGCCTGTCGATCGGGGCGTCACGGCCGCTCGATCGCGATCACCTCGCCCGGCTGCGGACCTTGTGCGATCGCCATCCGCCGCAGAGCTTCTCCGAGCACCTCGCGTGGTCGTCGCACGGCGACGTCTACTACAACGACCTGCTGCCGGCGCCCTACACGGCGGCGACGCTGGCGCGGGTCTGCGAGCACGTCGATGCGGTGCAGACGGCGCTCGGCCGCGAGATGCTGCTGGAGAATCCGTCCACCTACGTGCTGTTCGAGACGAGCACGATTCCGGAGACCGAGTTTCTCTCCGAGGTGGCGCGGCGCACCGGCTGCGGCCTGCTGCTCGACGTCAACAACGTGTTCGTCTCGGCCCTCAATCACGGCACCGACCCGCGCGCCTATCTGGCCGCCTTCCCGCTCGCCCGCGTGAAGGAGATCCATCTGGGCGGCCATGCCGAGACCACCGACGACACCGGCGCCCCGCTGCTGATCGACGCGCACGGCACCCCGGTGGCCGATCCGGTGTGGACGCTCTATGCCGAGACCATCGTCCGCACCGGGCCGCTGCCGACCCTGATCGAGTGGGACAACGACGTGCCGGCCTGGCCGGTGCTGGCCGCCGAGGCGGCGCGCGCCCGCGCCATCCTCCGCGCCGGCGGCGCTGCGGTCCTGCATCCGGTCGCCGCGTGAGCACCGTCATGACGGCGCCTCCGCTTCTCACGACTCCGCAGGACGATTTCGCGCCGGCGCTGCTCGATCCCGACCACCCTCTGCCGGCCGACGTCACCTCGCACACGACGCGGCATCCGGTGCGCCGCTTCGCGGTCTATCGCAACAACGTCACGGTCGGGCTGATCGAGGCGGTGCGGGCCCGCTTCCCGGCGATCGAGCGGATCGTCGGCGACGACTTCTTCGACGCCATGGCCCGGACCTTCGTGCGCGCCCATCCGCCCCGCTCGCCGATCCTGGCGATTTATGGCGATGCCTTTCCGGACTTCGTCGCCGGCTTTCCGCCGGCCGCCGAGATGCCGTGGCTCGCCGACGTGGCGCGGCTGGAGACGGCCCGCACGGTGGCCTACCACGCCGCCGACGCGACGCCGCTCGACCCGGCCGCGTTTGCGGCGCTCGACCCGGCCCGGCTCGGCGCCGCGCGGATCGCCCTGCATCCCTCCGCCGTGGTGGTGCGCTCGTCCTGGCCGATCGTCACCGTCTGGGCGATGAACAGCGACGAAGCGCCGCTCGGCCCGGTCGACTTCGGCGTTCCCGAGGATGCCCTGGTGCTGCGCCCGGCCCTCACGGTCGTGGTGCATCGGCTGCCGCCCGGCACCGCCGTTCTGCTCGCCGCCCTCACGGCGGGCGACACCCTCGCCGAGGCCGCCACGACCGCCAGCGGCGCGACGCCCGGCTTCGACCTCACGGCGGCGCTCGCCGTCGTGGTCGGGACCGGCGTCGCAACCACCATCGCGTTCGATCCGGAGCCCCAGCCATGACCGACACCGTGCTTCCCCCGGCCACGCCGGATCGCCAGCCCAGTTTTCTCGCCACGGCCACGTCGATCCTCGAGCGCTTTCCATACGGACCGCTCGCCCTTCTGGCGCGGCTGTCGATCGCCGGGGTGTTCTGGCGCTCGGGCCAGACCAAGCTCGACGGCTGGCGGGTGTCGGAGACCGCGGTCGACCTGTTCCGCGACGAGTACCGGCTGCCGCTGGTCGACCCGGCGCTCGCCGCGACCGCCGCGACGATTGCGGAGCACCTCTTCCCGGTGCTGCTGGTGCTCGGTCTCGCGACGCGGCTGTCGTCGCTCGCGCTCCTGGCGATGACGCTGGTGATCGAGATCCTGGTCTATCCCGACGCCTGGCCGACCCACGGCACCTGGGCGGTGTGTCTGCTGTTGCTGATCAAGCACGGCGCCGGCACCGTGTCGCTCGACTATCTGGTGGCGCGCCGCCGCGGCGCCTGAGAGGCGTTCGTCTGATCAGTTCAGCTCGATCTTGGCGGCGGTGACGGCCCGGCGCATGCGCTCGAGATCGCGCCGGATCTCGGCCGCGAACTCCTCCGGCCGATTACCGATCACCACGGCCTGCTGGGCCGTGAGCCGGCTCTTCACCTCGTCCTGGGCGAGCGCCTTGACGGCGGCGGCATGCAGCCTGGCCACGACGGCGGGCGGCGTCTTCTCCGGCACCACGAGGCCGAAGAACGCCATCCAGCCGAGATCGTCGAGGCCGAGCTCGGTGAAGGTCGGCACGTCGGGCAGCGCCGGCACGCGATTGGGCCCCGACACGGCGAGCGCCTTGAGCTTCCCGGCCTGTACCATCGGCAGCGTCGAAGGCAGGTTGTCGAACAGCACCTGGACCTGCCCGGCAACCGCGTCGTTGAGGGCCGGGCCGATGCCGCGATAGGGCACATGGACGATGTCGACCCCGGTCGCCAGCTTGAACTGCTCGCCCATCAGATGGCTGACCGAGCCGATGCCGGCCGACGCATAGGACATCTTACCGGCCTGCGCCTTCGCCAGCCAGATGAACGCCGCCATGTCGGCCGCCGGAACGTCGGCATTGATCGACATGATGTTGGGCACCGCGCCGATGTTGGTGACCGGCACGAGGCCGGTGAGCACGTCGTAGCCGAGCGACTTGTAGGCGGCGGGATTGATGGCGAGCGTCGAGGCGGTGCCCATGCCGATGGTGTAGCCGTCGGGCACAGCCTTCACGATCGCGGCCGTGCCGATGGTGCCGCCGGCACCACCGCGATTGTCCACCAGCACCGGCTGTCCCAGCTCGACCCGCAGACCCTCGGCGACGATGCGTCCGATCACATCGGTGGAGCCGCCCGCCGCGAACGGCACGATCATGGTGACCGGGCGAGTCGGCCACGGGTCCTCGGCACGGGTGGCCGAGACCGGCAGGGCGGCGACGAGCGGCAGGGCTGCGGCGAGCGACAGCAGGGCACGGACGAGCAGGCGACGGCGGGTCGACGAACGGGTCGGCATCGCGGGTCCTTGGCTGGAGCGGGTCTTCGACAGAACGCGAACTCCCACCGGAGCGGTTCCGCCGCGCCCGGCGAGATCCGCATCAAAGCGCCTTTCGTGGAGGCTGACCATCCCTCCCGGTGTGGCGGCCTGGCGCAGACGAGACCGATGCAGGCGGCCAGGATTGCATTCGGGACCGCCGTGACGGAACCTCGGTGCCGGAGACCCACGATGCCGACCGCGATTAGACATTCGTTTTTCCGTCGACTGCGGATGGTGGCCGCTGCCGGACTTGCCGGCTTTCTGGTCGCTGCCGCACCGGCTTCCGCCGAAACAGCCCTGCGGCCGCTCGTGCCGAGCCCCACCCGCTGGTTGGTCGATGGCGACTTCGCCAAGGCGGCCGACGACGAGCAGCCCCGCAATCGCGCCCGCATGAACCTGTCGGGTGCCGCCTGCGCGCCGCCGCCGCTGCGCTCGGCCGTGTGCCTGATCGTCAACGACGAGAAGAAGTACGCCCAGCTCTTCCGCATCGACGGGCGCACGCTGCGGCCCGGCGCGGTGATCCGCCTCACCGGCCAGGACCAGCGGGGCGACCCCGACGCCGAGGGGGCCGCCTTCGCGGACGGTTATTTCTGGGTGATCGGCTCGCACGGCCGCACCCGGCACGGCGACGAGGCCGGCGACTCCCGCTTCGTGGTGCTGCGCGTCGCCGCCGACCGCCGCGGCCGGCCGATGGTGCCGCCCTCCGCGGACGAGCCTGCCGGCGTCGCGGCGTCGACCCGGCTCGGCGACGCGATCCGCGAGGCGACGGGGCTCGGCGATTTCTACGGCAAGCCGCTCGCCGCCAACGGCGTCAACATCGAGGGCGTGGCGGTCGCCGGCGGACGCATGCATCTTGGCTTCCGCGGGCCGTCGGTCGCGGGCGACGGCTTCGTCCTCAGCGTCGATGCCGACGCGGTGTTCACGGCGCGAAAGCCCCTGCATCCGACGGTGACACGCCTGGCGCTCGGCACGGCGACCGGCATCCGCGATCTCGCCGCGGTGCGCGGCGGCATTCTCGTGCTGACCGGGCCGGTCAACGATCAGCCGGTGGCGCCCGCCCTCTACCTGTGGCGGCCTCGCACCGGCGCGCTGCGCCCGCTCGGCCCGCTGGCACCGCCGACCGGACTGCCCGAGGGCGCCAAGGCCGAGACCGTGCTGGTGCTGCGTGACAGGCCGGGCGAGCCGCTGCGCGTGCTGATCATGTATGACGGCGCCGAGAACGGTTTTCCAACCGAGTATCGGATTGGGCGGTGAGCCGTCCCGCCGTCCTTCGCGGACCGATGGCGCAAGCGTCGCACCCCAGGCGCGAGCCCGATCGACGCCATCGCTCCCCCGTCGGTCCCGACGCATCGATCTTTACCTGCTCTTTACATACAACATGAATGTCGGCCCATCGGCCGCCGCAGGTAACCCGATTAGGACAGCCCGGACGGTATGGGTGAGGACGTGAACGGGACCGCAGGGTTTGCGCGGCACGCAGCCCCCTGCGGCGATACGGCGTCCGGCTCGTCGAGCCCGACATCGCAGTCCGACTGCCGAAATCCCGTCACCGAACAGGGATGTTCGGTGAGAGGTTTTCGGGATCGCGACGAGATCTCCCGAAAACACCTGAGGCTGCCGCACCGGGCCGCTCCGGCGTGCGGACGAGGGAGATGTGGCCATGGCACGACGGAAGTCCGGGAACCATGGGGGGCACGGGTGGTTCGTCACCTTCGCCGACCTGATGGCTCTGCTCGTCGCGTTCTTCGTGATGCTCGCCGCGTCGTCCACCCAGGATCAGCAGAAGCTGCAAGCCGTCGCGGGCTCGATGCGCGACGCCTTCGGAGTTCAGCACATCGTCCGCTATTCCGGCATCATCGAAGCAGCCGGCCTGCCGACCCGGCCGCGGCTGAAGAACGCCGCCCACATTCCGCCCGAGGAGGCGTCCGCCAACCCGACCCCCGACCAGCACGATCGCAACCGGGCCGCCGGCGCACGGCTGAAGGAGGACAAGGCGTTCGCGCTGGCGAGCGCCACCCTGCGGCAGGCCCTCCAGGACATGCCGGAGCTGACCGAGATCAGCAGGCACATCATGATCGAGGAGACCCGCGAGGGGCTGAACATCGAGATCGTCGACCAGGACGGCCGCTCGATGTTCCCGGAAGGGTCACGCGAGCCCTACGAGCGCACCCGCCGGCTGATCGAGAAGCTCAGCGGGCCGATCAAGGCGGCGCCGTTCCGCCTCACCATCACGGGTCACACCTCGGCCACCAAGACGGCATCGCGCCCGGGCTTCGGACCCTGGGAGCTGTCGGCGGAGCGCGCCAATGTGGTGCGCCGCATCCTGGAGGAAGAAGGTGTGCCGACCAGCCAGTTCTACGGCGTGACCGGACGGGCCGACATCCTGCCCCTCTTTCCGGACGACCCTTATATCGCCGCCAACCGCCGCGTCACCATCACGCTGATGCGGGAGGAGCCGCCGCTTCCGCTCGACTTCAAGCCGTGAGCCGAGCGCCGGCCACGCCGCGAGCTGATCATACGCGAGCAGATGGCTCGCGAGCAGGCGACCCGGCCGCGATGCGTCACCGCGCCGGATCGCCCGTCGCCGTCCGAGAGGCCGATCGCCGGGCGCGCTGACGGCGCCCGCCCGTCACCCCAGATTCAGCTCCTTGAAGAAGTCGTTGCCTTTGTCGTCGACGACGATGAAGGCCGGGAAGTCCTCGACCTCGATGCGCCAGATCGCCTCCATGCCGAGCTCGGGATACTCCAGCACCTCAACCTTCTTGATGCAGTGCTCGGCGAGGTTCGCGGCGGCGCCGCCGATCGAGGCGAGATAGAAGCCGCCGTATTTCTGGCACGCCTCGCGCACCACCGGCGAGCGGTTGCCCTTGGCGACGGTGATCAGCGAGCCGCCGGCCGCCTGGAAGTCCGCCACATAGGAGTCCATGCGGCCCGCCGTGGTGGGACCGAAGGCGCCCGACGCATAGCCCTCCGGCGTCTTGGCGGGGCCGGCGTAGTAGATCGGATGGTTCTTCACGTAGTCGGGTAGCCCCTGCCCGCTCTCCAGCCGCTCGCGCAGCTTGGCGTGGGCGAGATCGCGGGCGACGATCATCGGGCCCGACAGCTTGCACAGCGTCTTGATCGGATGCCGGGTCAGCTCGGCGAGGATCTCCGTCATCGGCTTCCTCAAGTCGATATGCACGACCTTGCCGCCGAGCTTGTGCAGGTCGATCTCCGGCAGATACTGGGCCGGGTTGTGCTCCAGCTCCTCCAGGAACACGCCATCCGGCGTGATCTTGCCGACCGCCTGGCGATCCGCCGAGCACGACACGCCAATGCCGATCGGCAGCGAGGCGCCGTGGCGCGGCAGCCGGATCACCCGCACGTCGTGGCAGAAATACTTGCCGCCGAACTGGGCGCCAACGCCGAGCGACTGCGTCAGCTTGTGGATCTCGGCCTCCATGTTCAGATCCCGGAAGGCGTGGCCGTCGGCCGAGCCCTCGGTCGGCAGGCCGTCGAGATACTTCACCGAGGCGAGCTTGACGGTCTTCATGGTCAGCTCGGCCGAGGTGCCACCGATCACGATGGCGAGGTGATAGGGCGGGCACGCCGCGGTGCCGAGCGACAGGATCTTGTCCTTGAGGAAGGCGACCATCCGGTCGTGGGTGAGGATCGACGGGGTCGCCTGGTAGAGGAACGACTTGTTGGCCGAGCCGCCGCCCTTGGCGATGAACAGGAACTTGTAGGCGAGCGCATCGCCGTGGGTGTCGGCGGCGATCTCGATCTGGGCCGGCAGGTTGTTCTTGGTGTTGGTCTCCTCGAACATCGACAGCGGCGCGAGCTGCGAGTAGCGGAGGTTCTTCTTCAGGTAGGCGTCGCGGGCGCCCTCGGCGAGCGCCGCCTCGTCGTCGCCCTCGGTCCACACCCGGCGGCCCTTCTTGCCCGAGATGATGATGGTGCCGGTGTCCTGGCACATGGGCAGCACGCCGCCCGCCGCAATGTTGGCGTTCTTGAGGAAGTCGTAGGCGACGAAGCGGTCGTTGGCGGACGCCTCGGGGTCGTCCACGATGGCGCGGAGCTGCTTGAGATGCGCCGGGCGCAGCAGGTGGCTGATGTCGACATAGGCGGCCTCGGCCAGCGCCTTCAGGGCGCTCGGGTCGACCACCAGGACGTCGCCGCCCAGCGCCTTCTCGACCCGCACCCCCTCGGCCGTGATCTTGCGGTAGGGCGTGGCGTCCTGCCCGGTCGGAAACAGCGGCGTGTACTTGAAGGGCGGGATGACGTTGGCGGGCGCGTTCATGGCGGCATCCTTCGGAAGTGGGATCGCCGGCTTATAGAACGATTGCAGGCTTTGGGGGAGAGCAGGACCGGAGGGGAACGGTCACGTGCCGATCGGCCCCGCGAAGACAGGGACCCAAGAAGGCAAGGACCCAAGAGGCGGCTGCACCGCGGGCCCCGGACAAGGCGCCCCGGACCGGCGTTCCTTCTCCCCGCTGGCGGGGAGAAGGTGGCTCGCCGCCGAGCGGCGAGCCGGATGAGGGGCGCTTCGGCAACGCCGAAACCGACGGTTCGCCCCCTCACCCGGATTTCGCGCGAGCGCGTGAAATCCGACCTCTCCCCGCACGCCGGGAGAGGTCGAGAGCCGCGCGCCGGTGTCGCCCGCTCAATTCGCCGCGAAGCAGTACAGCAGGCCATCGCCGCCGGTGGAGCGGAGATCCGCCTGGGAGCAGCCCCCGCCCGCGCCGCGCGACGGGTGCGACGTATTCCACGACTTGGCGGGCGCCGAGTCGTCGAGCCCGGTGCGGTCGTGATGCCCCACCATGGCGGCCCCTTGCGTGCTGCTCGTCCAGTTGCGGCAGGTGCGGTCCTCGCCCGGCGGGAAGGCGCGGCCGTCCGCCTGCGAGCCGGTGAGCACGTCGTGGCGGTTCGGGCTGTCGCCGCGGCCGTTCACCACCTCGCCCTTCTCGTTCAGAGCGGTCTGCTTGGTCAGGTTGTTGGTGCCGTGCAGCTCGTCGACATCCTTGGCGATCACCACGCCCTTGGCGTTCTGCCACGGCCCGCGGCCGATCCGGTCGCGCGCGTTGACGGCCGCGGTGCCGCCCTCGGCCTGGGTCGACAGATAGGCCCGCCAGGTCTTGCCGCTCGCCCCCGCCGCTTCGGCGAGGCTCTGGCAATGGCGGTCGGCGCCGGCCAGGCCGCCGAGGTCGCCGCCCTGGCCGATGCCGACGCTGGTGACGAAGAACGTCATGGCGGACTGCTGGGCCACGGCCGTCCCGGCCGCCGCCAGCAGGGCCGCACCGGCGAGCGCCGCAATGGCACCCCGGACGGCGGGCCGCCCGGCACCATGATGGTCCTTCCGGATCATGGCAGTTCCTCCCTGCAAGTTGTTGTGGTGGTTCTATCGGCGGGGCAGTGGGAGCCGGGCCGCCGGGACGACGGCCCGGTCCGGTCAGGCGCCGAGCGGTGCCCCGTAGTCCGCGTCCGTCACCCGCTCCAGCCAGTCGACGTGCTTGCCGTCGAGCGATTCGTGCATCGCGAGATGCTCCATGGCGACGTCGGGGGCGGCGCCGTGCCAGTGCTTCTCGCCTGGCGGAATCCACACCACGTCACCCGCCCGCACCTCGCGGACCGGCCCGCCCCAGGTCTGCACCCGGCCCTTGCCGGCGACGATCACCAGGGTCTGACCAAGCGGATGGGTGTGCCAGTTGGTGCGGGCCGACGGCTCGAAGCGCACCCAGGCGGACCGGATGCGGGCCGGCGCCGGCGCCTCGACCACCGGGTCCTGCCACACCGTCCCGGTGAACCAATCGGGGTTCACCCGCCGCGACGGCACGCTGCCGCAAGCCTGAATGTCCATGAGCCGTTCTCCACCTGTGACGAATAGCGGCCGCCCGCATGGCGGCCGGAGCGGCAGTATAGGGCGGCGATACGGGAGCGACAGTCGCGACCGCGAGGGCGGCGGAACCGCCACGCCGCCCCCCTGTTGAGCCAGCGGGGGAGCGAGCGACGGACACGCCATGGCTCTGCATCGACGCCGCCACGCCGCCGCACCGGCTCGCCTTTTCGCCGCCCCCGCCGTGCTCGGCGGCGCGCTGTCGGTGGTCCTGGTGGGCGGGCTGGCGGCGCTCGGCGACAGCCGTCCGGACGGCCCGCTGCTGGCCATCGAGCACGGGCTCGGAGCCGTCATGCTGATCCTCGCGTTTGCCGGATTGTTCAGCTGTGCCGCGTTCGGAACCGGCCTCAGCCTCGCCGGAGAGGACGAGCCGCGCAGCGGCAGCGGGCGCGCCATGCCGCTGCGGTTGCGGCCGATCAGGATCGCGGCCCGGACGGGCTGGCGGCACGACTGATCGTCGGGGGTGGCCCCCCGCGCGACCCGCCCGGCACGCCCCGAGGCGGCCCCATCGCGAGGCCGCCCCGCTCGGCGCCTCACTTCACGCGATTCTCGACGTGGCTCGGATCGAGCCATGCTTGCGGCCGAGTCGCCTGCCACTTTGACTTGTAGAGACCGCGCAGGGTCAGCGGGCCCCACTTGATCTCCGCCACCCGCCACGCCTCGCCGACCTTGAGCAGCTCCACCGTGACGGTTTCGGGCTGGCCGAAATTGGAGAACCGCACCGTGCCAACCGCCTTGGCCGGCCCGGCATCCTTCACGTCGATCGACAGGTCCGCGATGTCCCAGCTCTCGCGCCCCACGAACGGGTCGCTGCCGAGCACCAGGGGGCCGCCCACCGGGCGGACCGCCGGGCCGTCCTCCAGGATCACCGAGGCGAGCCCATGGGAGAAGTAGCGCTTCACCGCTTCGGGCGAATCGAGACGGACACCCTTCGCGGCCTGCGCCGAGCTGCCGACATAGGACTGGTAGATGCCGGCCAGGAACCCCTTGGCGGTCGTCGCCGTGGCCTCTCGCGCGGCGCTCTCCCGCGCCGCGGCGGGGCTGCCTCCGGCAAGGGGAACGGCCACGAGCGCCAGCACCAGACCCGTGAGGGCAGCTCCACACCGCAGCAGCGTTCGCATACTCATGACATCGCTCCCAGCAGACAGGCGTCGGTTGTTCTTTGCATGCGATTTCGGAACTGGGCGGCTCGTGGATCGAGCTTCTGGATTGCGCTTCTGGCTCGGCGTCCGGTCGTGCGCTTCGGTCTCGGTGCCGGTCGGTCGCAGGGGTTGGTCGGAACAGGAGGCGGGGCGGTTCGCCGGACGTGCGCAAGCAAACCACCGAGATGCTGAAAAGTTGCAACATAGGGTGGTCTTGCCGATCACGATCTCGGGAGATGATCGGCCCTGCCGCCGCGGGCCTGTGGCCGGAGCGCGACAGCGTCTCGGAATCCGCACCACCGGGTTGCGGCCGGGGCAGCCGGCATGGGATCGTCCGGGTTGTTCACGACGCATGGCGAGAGCCGTGCCGACCGGAGGTCCGCTGGTCCGATGCCCCCTTGTTCGTTGCCCGCTCGTCCGTTGCCCGCGCTGCGCCCGACCCTGCTCGCCGCCCTGGTGGCGCTGCCCCTCGCGGCGGCGCCCGCGACGGCCGGCTTTCTCGACACCCGGCCGTTCGAAGGCAACGACACCGGCGGCATCATCGCCTGGTCGCCGGCGGTCGATCTCGTCTATCGCGACATCGCCGCGGCTCACTGCGCCCAGTATTTCAAGGCGGCCCAGATCACCAGCGTGCACCGGCGCTACGGGGACTACGTGGCGTTCAAGTGCCATTTTCCGCGCGGCTACGATCCGCGCCGCTGGATGATCTACGGCCCGCCGGTCCGCACCCTCTACTGACCCGCCCCGAGCCGGCCCCGGCCCGGCACCGACCCCGGACACGGCCGATCGGCGGAGGGCGGGCGGGCCGGGCGGCCTCATCGGCACGGCCGGCCCGGCGGGCGGCCACACTCCCCCCATATTCCTTGCGCTTTGTGACGACGGCGCGCCTTGTGACCATGGCGCGCTTGTGACGACGGCGCCATTGGCCCCCCGCGGCCGATCGGCTAAACCGGGTCGATCTCGCAACTGTCGAAGGACGTGCGTTCCGCCGGGGCGACCGGAGACTCCGCTGACGAGGACGTGAGACTTGCGCGAGGACGACACCGATCACAGGCCGCGTGTCTCCCTGATGGAGCGCTTCCGGCGCTTCATGCTCGATCTCGACTCGCGGCTCGACTTCGGCATCTTCAAGGGCTTCCGCTGGACCCGCGAGGTGGTCGAGCGATTCGTGGTGTTCATGGATCGCTTCCATGTCGGCGGCTGGCGCCGCTGGCTCCTGGTCGAGCCCGCCTCGGAGGCGCTGACGCTCGGCTTCGCCGGCCTGATGCTGATGCTGGCGCTGGCGATTCCGGCCTTCCACGAGACCTCGGACGAGGACTGGCTGAAGAAGTCGGAGCTCGCCGTCGTGTTCCTCGACCGCTTCGGCAACGAGGTCGGCTCGCGCGGCATCAAGCACAACGATTCGATCCCGCTCGAAGACTTCCCCGACCACCTAATCAAGGCGGTGCTGGCCACCGAGGACCGGCGCTTCTACGAGCATTTCGGCATCGACATCGCCGGCACCATGCGGGCGGTCGTCACCAATGCGCGGGCCGGCGGCGTCGTGCAGGGCGGCTCCTCGCTCAGCCAGCAGCTCGCCAAGAACCTGTTCCTGTCGAACGAGCGCACCATCGAGCGCAAGGTCAAGGAGGCGTTCCTGGCGCTGTGGCTGGAGAGCCGGCTGACCAAGAACGAGATCCTCAAGCTCTATCTCGATCGCGCCTACATGGGCGGCGGCACCTATGGGGTGGACGCCGCCGCGCAGTACTATTTCGGCAAGTCGGCCCGCGACGTCAGCCTGCCCGAGGCCGCCATGCTGGCCGGCCTGTTCAAGGCGCCGACCAAGTTCGCCCCCCACATCAATCTGCCGGCGGCGCGCGCCCGCGCCAATGTGGTGCTGGACAACCTGGTCGAGGCCGGCTTCATGACCGAGGGCCAGGTGTTCGGCGCCCGCCGCAACCCGGCCAAGACCATCGACCGCCGCGACGAGAGCGCCCCCAACTACTACCTCGACTACGCCTTCGAGGAGATGCGCAAGCTGGTCGACACGCTGCCCAAGTCGATCACCGAGCGTGCCTTCGTGGTGCGCACCGCCCTCGATCCCGGTCTCCAGCAGACCGCCGAGAACGCCATCGAGAACGCCATCAGGCAGTTCGGGCGCGACTACCACGCCAAGCAGGCCGCCGTGGTGGTGGCCGACGTCGACGGCGCCGTGCGGGCGATCGTCGGCGGCGTCGACTATGGCGAGAGCCAGTTCAACCGCGCCACCGACGCGCTGCGCCAGCCCGGCTCCTCCTTCAAGCCCTATGTCTACGCCACCGCCATGATCGAGGCCGGCCTGACGCCGAAGTCGGTCGTGGTCGACAGCCCGGTCTGCGTCGGCAACTGGTGCCCGAAGAACTACTCGGGCGGCTTCTCGGGCTCGATGCAGCTCACCGACGCGCTGAAGCGCTCGATCAACACCATCGCGGTCAAGCTCGCCAACACGGCCGGCAAGGGCAGCCCGCGCGCCGGCCGCAACAAGATCGTGGCGCTCGCCCGGAGCATGGGCTTGCGCACCCCACTCACCGACACGCCGTCGCTGCCGATCGGCGCCGCCGAGGTGACGGTGCTGGACCACACCGTGGCCTATGCGACGTTCCCGAACGGCGGCAAGGCGGTGCCGGCGCACGCCATCCTGGAGGTGCGCACCGGCATGGGCGAGACCATCTGGCGCTTCGACCGCGACGGCAAGAAGCCCCAGCAGGTGATGCCCCCGCAGGTCGCCTCCGACATGAACTTCATGATGAACAAGGTGGTCGAGGAAGGCACGGCGCGGCGCGCCATCCTCAACGGCGTCAAGGCGGCCGGAAAGACCGGCACCACCAACGCCTATCGCGACGCCTGGTTCGTCGGCTTCACCGGCAACTTCGTCGCCGGCGTGTGGTTCGGCAACGACGACTACTCGCCGCTCAACCGGATGACCGGCGGCTCGATGCCCGCCATGGTGTGGCATACCGTGATGGAGTACGCCCATCAGGGGGTGGAGCTGAAGAACATCCCCGGCCTGCCGCCCAATCCGGCCCAGATCGGCCCCAAGATCGCCGAGACGAGCGACGTGCCGCGCCCCGCCATGCTGTCCACCAAGGCGGCTCAGGCGCTGGTGCGGATCGAGCGGCTGATGGACGAGGCGGCCCGCGCCGCCGTCGCCACCACGCCCCGTGTGGGCCCGCAGACCGAAGCCCCCGCCCCGGGCGCCACCGCGGCGGCCGACGGGTCGCTGCCGGTCGGGGCGCTGCCGGCCAGGCGGCGGGACTGACTGCGTCCCCGCCTGCGCCGGAATGAGCGGTGGGATCGATCTCCGGCGCCGCGACGGCTGCGCTCCGCGAGGGGACGGATCGAACATCGCCCCGGCCGGGCTTGACCCGCACCTCCATCCGGAGAAAACGTTCTGGCGAAAGCGATGGATCGCCGGGTCGCGCCCGGCGGTGACGTCGGGACCGGGGTGACGCCCGTCTCTCCCCCTCGTCGTCTGTGACCAGCGACTTGCGAGATCGGATCGTCCCGTGCGGCTGCTGATCGGTGCTCTTCTCTCTCTCGTGGTGGCGGCCGCCATCGGGCTCGGCGCGACCTGGTTGACGCTGACCCGGGGGGTCGCGTTCGGGGCCGTCACGCTCGGGGCCTGGACCGCCTATCCGCGCGCCGGCAGCGCCGACATCGACCCTTATGCGCGCGCCGCCGTGTCGCGCGGGGGCCTGTTGCCGCTCGGTCTCGGCGACGGCGTCGCCTTCCTAGCCCGCACCGACGATGCCGGCCGCGCCCTCGACGGGCGGTGCGACGTCAGGGTCGCCGGCACCACGCCGCAGGCCCGCTACTTCACCCTGACGCTCTACCGGCCCGACGGGGCGCTGGTCGCCAACTCGCTCGGCCGCTACGGCTTCACCAGCCAGGAGCTGGTGCGCCAGTCCGACGGCTCCTTCGAGATCGTGCTGGCGCCGCGCGCCCGCCCCGGCAACTGGCTGCCCACCGGCGGGGTCGAGCGCTACATCCTGCTGCTGCGCCTCTACGACACCCCCGTCGGCATCGCCACAAGGGCCGAGCGCGAGGCGCCGATGCCGGCCATCACGGCGGCGGAGACCTGCTCATGAGGACGCCCGCCACCCTCGATCTCGCCACCAGGAGCCTGCCGTGATCCGCTGGCTGCTGTGGCTGCTCGCCGGCCTGATCCTCGGCGGCATCGTGCATCTCGTCACCGTGCTGACCCTGCCCAAGGCAGCCACCCGCGACGCCTATGCGCGGCTCGAATCGACGACCCCCGTCAACGCCTTCACGCTGCTGCCGGAGCCGACCCCGGAACGGGCCGCGGTGCCGTTCATGGACCCCGCCTTCGCAGCATCGGTCTGCCGCTACGATCTCGACGGCGGCCCGATCAAGCTGACCGCGCCGGTGAGCCAAGCCTACACCTCGGTGACCTTCTACACCCGCACCGGCGTCGCCTATTACGCCATCAACGACCGCGCCGCCGGCCGCCGCACCATCGAGCTCGACCTGATGACCACCAAGCAGCGCGACGCCCTGCCGGCCGAGGAGGACGTCACCGCCGCCGACCGGCTGATCGTCGAGTCGCCGACCTCGACCGGGCTGATCGTGGTGCGGGCCCTGGTGGCCGAGGCAGGGCTGCGGGCGATGGCGGACGCCGCCGTGTCGGCGGCCAAGTGCCAGCCGCAGCCCTGAGCAGCTCTGAGCCGAGATCCGGCTGATCAGTGGGGTTGGTTATTCCGGGGCGGCATGCAGCGCCGCACCCGGAATCCAGCCAAGCGCTCCGAGCTCGCCGCTGGGTTCCGGGTTCGCGGCTTCGCCGCGCTCCGGCGCGGCGGCCGCTCGCCCTCCCGAAAACGACGAACGGCCGGGGCTCGCGCCCCGACCGCTCCGCCGCATCTCCCCGGCAGGGCCGTGGAGGGATTACTGGGCGTACCAGCCGCCATCCATGTTGATGGCGGTGCCACGAAGCTGCGAGGCGGCGTCCGAGCACATGAACACCGCGAGCTCACCGAGCTGCGCCGGCGTCACGAACTGCTTGGACGGCTGCTTCTCGGTGAGCAGCCGGCGGCCGGCCTCGGTATTGTCGATCTTGTCGCGCTCGGCCCAGGCGTCGATCTGCTTCTGAACCAGCGGAGTGAGCACCCAGCCGGGGCAGATGGCGTTGCAGGTGACGCCGGTCTCGGCGTTCTCCAGCGCCACCACCTTGGTGAGGCCGACGAGGCCGTGCTTGGCCGACACATAGGCGGCCTTGTTGACCGAGGCGACGAGGCCGTGCACCGAGGCGATGTTGATGATGCGGCCCCAGTTGCGCTCCTTCATTTGCGGCACCGCCGCCTTGATGGCGTAGAACGCGGCCGACAGATTGATCGCCAGCACCAGCTCCCACTTGTCGTCCGGGAAGTCCTGCACCGGCGACACCACCTGGATGCCGGCATTGTTGACCAGGATGTCGACCTTGCCGAGCTCCTTGGTGGCGGCCTCGATCAGGCCCTTGGTCTCCGCCGGTTTCGACAGGTCGGCGCCATTGTAGGCGGTGCGCACCCCGAACTCGGCCGCGATGCCGGTCCGGATCTTCTCGATCTCGGCGGCGTCGCCGAAGCCGTTCAGCATGATGTCGGCGCCCTTCGCGGCCAGCGCCCGCGCCACGCCGAGACCGATGCCGCTGGTCGACCCAGTGACGACGGCGACCTTACCTTTTAACATGAGACTCTCCCTGCTCCAGTGTCACGACCGGCGAACGCGCCGCCCGCCGATGATCCGGTCGCCGTCGCGGGAGCACCCCGTCGATCCCGCGCGATCGGACCGCGACGAAGCCGTGCGGCCGAAGCCGCACGGCGGGGCCGGCCCTAGACGAGGCCGGTCAGATAGTAGAGGGCGATCACCACGAACACGCTGCCGGTCTTGATCACCGTGATGGCGAAGATGTCCTTGTAGGACTGCCGGTGAGTCAGGCCGGTGACATTGAGCAGCGTGATCACGGCGCCGTTGTGCGGCAGCGTATCCATGCCGCCGGACGCCATCGAGGCGACCCGGTGCAGCACCTCGAGCGGGATCTGCGCGGCGTTCGCCATGGCGACGAACTGGTCGGCCATCGCGGCGAGCGCGATCGACATGCCACCCGATGCCGAGCCGGTGATGCCGGCCAGCACCGTCACCGAGATGGCGATGTTGACCAGCGGGTTGGGGATCGCGGTCAGCGCGTCACGGATGAAGATGAAGCCCGGCAGCGCCGCGATGACGGCGCCGAAGCCGTACTCGGAGGCGGTGTTGAGCGAGGCGAGCAGCGAGCCCGCGACGGCCTGCTGGCTGCCGGCCGCGAATTTCGCGGTGACGGCCTTCCAGGCAAAGGCGAGCACCATCAGGATACCGATGATGAGGGCGCCCTCGACGGCCCAGATGGCGGCGACCGACGCCGTCTGCTGGATCACCTTGGAGCCGCCCGGGATCAACGCGACCTCGACGGTGGCCGGATAGAGCCGCTTGATCAGGTCGGTGAAGATGAAGTTCATCACCAGCACGATGACCAGCGGCGACATCGCGATGATCGGGTTCGGCAGCTTCTCGGCGGCGATCGGCTCAGGCTCGTTGATGTGGCCGGTGCCGTAGCCCTCGCCCGCCTTCAGGGCGGAGCGGCGGCGCCACTCCAGATACAGCAGGCCCACCGTGAGGATGAACAGGCCCCCGAAGGTGCCGAGAACGGGCGCCGCCCAGGTCGTGGTCTTGAAGAAGGTGGTCGGAATAATGTTCTGGATCTGCGGCGTGCCGGGGAACGAATCCATCGTCGCCGTGAAAGCGCCGAGCGCGATGGTGCCCGGAATCAGGCGTTTCGGAATGTCGCTCTGGCGGAACATCTCGGCGGCGAACGGATAGACCGCGAACACCACCACGAACAGCGAGACGCCGCCATAGGTGAGCAGGCAGCACACCGCGACGATCGACACCATGGCGCGCTCACGGCCGATCAGACCGATCACCGCAGTGACGATCGAGCGTGAGAAGCCCGACAGCTCGATGACCTTGCCGAACACGGCGCCGAGCAAGAACACCGGGAAGTACAGCTTCACGAAGACGACCATCCGCTCCATGAACAGGCCTGTGAAGATCGGCGGAACGGCGGCTGGATCGGTGAGCAGCACCGCGCCCATGGCGGCCACAGGCGCGAAGAGGATCACGCTGTAGCCGCGATAGGCGACGAACATCAGGAACGCGAGCGCTCCTATGCAGATCAGGAAATTCATAGACGTGCACCCCCGAGACTTTGGAAACGTGCTGGCGCGCCGGAGATTTTTACTGGAGGAGAGTTGCGCCTCTACTGTGCGCGGCAGGACATTTGAGCGTGAGAGCTGACGCCTTGCCGACGACCGACGACAAGGTGAACGTTTTCGGAGTGGTCAGCCTGTAGGCGCGGCCTCCTGCCGCAGCTTTGACTTTTATCAAACGCTCCTGACCTAGGTAATAGGACTATTACGTGCAAATACGACTTGGGTTCGACAGCATTGCAATCTTTTCGAGCGGACCGGGTTGCTGGCCGACTGTCACACAGCCCTGAATGATCGGGTGCACCGCAACAAGACGACACGTGAGCTATCTCGTTTCATACAAAAGAACAGGTGTCAGAACGAGCGGCGCGGCGACACGGTCTCACGTCGACTCGACCGTCTCGACACCGGCCATCCTCACATCGGCCGTCCTCACATCGGCCATCCTCGTGTCGACCATCTTGACGTCGACCATTCTGACATCGACGGCCTTCACATCGACGGCCTTCACATCGACGATGCGTGCGACCCCGGTTGCCTGATTCTGGTTAGCTCGACTCTGGCTCGCCCGATTCTGGTTAGCCCGACTCCGGTTCGTCGCCGAAGTCCGTGGCGGCGACGTGATCCCGGTCGGTAACGGGACATCACCACGCCATCACATCACGCGCCCGAGCGCGGCACGATGCGGCGGAATGCGGAACAACGAGGTCCCTGTCATCACTCTGTCATGCGTGAGGCAGCAGACACCGGGCCGACCATCGCGGTGAGCATCGGGGCGTCACATTCGTCGAACAGGCGCCTCGCCGGCGACCGTGCGGCATCGGATCACGTCCCACTGTTCTCGCCACATGGTGACGGGACGTAGCTCTACGATTCAGGTGTACTACCGATGCGGCGTTCGCGCCGCCGCAGCATAAGGACACACGTCTGTTCCGGACCCGGACCGGCGGCGACTCTGGCCGCTCCCCGACGAACCACGAGTGTCCTCATGAAACCTCACCTGAAACCGGAAGAAGCGGTCAAGCTCATCCCCGATGGCGCCCGTCTCATGATCGGCGGCTTCATGGGCGTCGGATCGCCCCATCGGCTGCTCGAAGCCCTGGCCCAGTCCGGCAAGCGCAATCTCACCGTCATCGCCAACGACACCGCCCGTCCGGGCGTCGACATCGGCAAGCTGATCCGCGCCGGCGCGGTGTCCAAGCTGGTCGCCTCCCATATCGGCCTCAATCCCGAGACCCAGAAGGCGATGATCGCCGGCCAGATCGAGGTCGAGCTGGTGCCCCAGGGCACGCTGGTCGAGCGCATTCGCGCCGGCGGCTACGGCCTCGGCGGCGTGCTGACCAAGACCGGCCTCGGCACCATCGCGGCGGAAGGCCAGCAGGTGGTGGAGATCGACGGCGAGAAGTGGCTGCTCGCCAAGCCCCTCAAGGCCGACTTCGCGCTGATCGCCGCCGATCAGGCCGACTACAGCGGCAACCTCCAGTACCAGCTCACCGCCACCAACTTCAATCCGATCATGGCGCTCGCCGCCGAGACGGTGATCTGCGAGCCGCGCGAGATCCTCCCCGTGGGCATGATCTCTCCCGACGTCGTCAAGACGCCGGGCGTCGTGGTCGACTACCTGATCGAGAGGGCCGCCTGATGAAACCCGAAGAGATCATCCAGCGCCGCGTCGCCCGCGAGCTGAAGCCCAACAGCCTGGTCAATCTCGGCATCGGCCTTCCGACCGGCGTCGCCAAGTTCATCGACGAGCATGCCAACGTGCTGTTCGAGTCGGAGAACGGCATCGTCGGGCTGGCCGCCAAGCCGCCGGAGGGCATGGACGATCCCGACCTCACCGATGCCGGCGGCGGCACCGTCTCGGCAGTGCCCGGAGCCGCCACCATCGACAGCGCCTATTCGTTCGGCCTGATCCGCGGCGGCCATCTCGACGCCACCGTGCTGGGTGCCCTCGAGGTGGACGAGAACGGCCTGCTCGCCAATTGGGTGGTGCCCGGCAAGATGGTACCCGGCATGGGTGGCGCCATGGATCTCGTCACCGGCGCTCGCCGCGTGATCGTGGCGATGAACCACACCGCCAAGGGCGCGCCCAAGATCGTGCCGAAGTGCACCCTGCCGCTCACCTCGATCCGGCGCATCAGCCTGATCGTCACCGATCTCGCCGTCATCGAGCCCACCGACGACGGGCTGGTGCTGCGCGAGCGGGCGCCGGGCGTCACGATCGAGCAGATCGTCGCAGCCACCAGCGCCAAGCTGATCATTCCGGATGACGTGCCGGAGATGGATCTCGGGGTCGCCGCCTGACGGCCACCCCTGCGAAAACAGGTGAACAGGAACCCGCGGGAGCCCCTCCCCGCGGGTTTTCTGTTTCGGCCCCGATACGCGGCACACCCCGCGCATCCATCCTGCTTGGTCACGCGCGGGCTCGCCCCGCGCGACCATCACGATCGGACGAGCGCTTGTCGCGTGATCGATGAACCGCCGGGTCGAGCCCGGCGGTGACGAGGGGAGAAGCCGAGCCCGGCGATGACGACGACCGGGCGCGGCGTCACGCCGTCGGCGCGGCCGCCGTGGTCCAGCCGACCGCGTCGGCGCCCTTGAGGCCGAGGATCTGTCGCGCCTCGGCCGGTGTCGCGACCGGGATGCTCAGCGCCTGCGCGATGGCGACGACGCGCTCCACCTGCTCGGCGCTGGACTTGGCGAGCTGCTTGGGCGCCAGATAGAGATTGTCCTCGAGCCCGACCCGGACATTGCCGCCCATGCCCATGGCGGTCGCCATCATGGGCAGCTGCGCGCGACCCGCCGCCGACAGCGACCAGGTGAAGGTCTTCTCGCCGAGCATGCGGCAGGCGGACTCGTAGAGGAACACCAGGTTCCCCACCGTCGCCGGCATGCCGCCGAGAATGCCGAGCACGAACTGAACATGCACGGGCGGGGTCAGTACGCCGGTGCCGATCAGGAACTGGATGTTGCCCAGCATGCCGGCATCGTAGACTTCGAGCTCCGGCTTGGTGCGGGCCTCGGCCATGAACGTCGCGAACTCGCGTAGCGTCTTGAAGGTGTTCGGGAAGATCCAGTCTTCCGTGGCTTCGAGGAAGGGAATCTCCCAGTCGAACTTCGGCTCCTTGATCTTGGCGGCAAGCGGATGCAGCGCGAAGTTCATCGAGCCGGTGTTGAGCGACGCCAGCTCCGGCTTCAGCAGCATCACCGAGCGGGCGCGCTCCGCCACCGTCATCTCCTTCGAGCCGCCGGTGGTGATGCAGATCGGCGCATCGGTCTCGGCGCTGATGCGGCGGACGATCTCCTCGTAGAGCTTCGGATCGGCGCTCGGCTTGCCGGTCTGCGGATCACGGGCGTGCACATGCACCAGGGCGGCGCCGGCCCGCACGGCCTTCACGGCATCGGCCGCGATCTCGGCGGGTGTCACCGGCAGGTAGGGCGACAGGCTCGGCGTGTGCACCGATCCGGTCACCGCGGCGGTGATGACGAGTTTGGACATGACAACTCCTGAGGGTTCGGGGGATCGACGGTGATGCGGCGGCACGGAGCATTTTCCGGCGAGGTGGACGCCGGCTCGCCGGGCAAAATGCGACCACGCAAAGACTCCTGGAGCGGAGTCCGATCCAGTTGGATCGGATTCCGGTCTGGACGCGGCCGCGCCCCATCCCGCGGAGGGAACGGGGCGGGAGGAGAGCCGTACCGTCGCCGCGTCAGGCGTCCAGGATCGCGACGGCGCGCGTCCAGCCGGCGGAGGCGCCGCGGATCTTCGCCGGGAAGCAGGCGACGGTGAAGCCGGTCGGCGGCAGCAGCTCGAGATTATGCAGCTTCTCGATGTGGCAATAGCCGACCTCGCGACCGGACTTGTGGCCCTCCCAGATCAGGCCGGCGTTCTTGGTCTCCGCATATTTCTTGGCCGTGTAGACGAACGGCGCATCCCAGCTCCAGGCGTCGGTGCCGGTCACCCGCACGCCCCGCTCGGTGAGATAGAGGGTCGCGTCGCGGCCCATGCCGCAGCCGGCCGCCACGTAGCCTTCGCGCCCGTAACATTCGCCCGCGCGGGTGTTGACGACGACGATCTCCAGCGGCTTCAGCGTATGGCCGATGCGCTTCAGCTCGGCTTCGACGTCGCCGGCGGTCGCCACGTAGCCGTCCGGGAAATGGCGGAAGTCGAGCTTCACGCCGGGCTGGAAGCACCAGTCGAGCGGCACCTCGTCGATGGTGATGGCGCGCTCACCGCGGCTCATGGTCGAGGCGAAGTGATAAGGCGCGTCGAGATGCGTGCCGTTGTGGGTGGTGATCTGCACCCATTCGATCGCCCAGGCTTCGCCGTCGGGCAGGTCCTCGGCCTTCAGGCCAGGGAAGAACGGCAGCAGCTCGTCGACGGTCTCCTTGTGGTTCCGGTAGTTGATCTTCGGCTCGTAGATCGGCGGATCGGCCAGTGTGCCGTTCTCGAAGTAGATGGAAAGGTCGATGATCTTGCGCATGATGGTCTCCAATTCCAGACCCGGCCGCCGGCGCGCGCCGTCGCTGGTCGGGTCCGCTCGAGGGGGTCCCCGCGTCCGCCGACTGCGGACGCGGGGTGCGGGGCGGGCGGGAGGATCAGCCCCGCGGTGAAGCGACCGCCGCCGGCTGCGCCGCCGGCCGTTCGGTGCTCGGCAGGAAGGCCGTCAGGATGGCGGCGAGCAGGAACGGGATGGCGCAGAGCAGGATGCTGGTCTGCAACGAGGTCGCCGTCGCGATGCCGCCGAGGATGAACGGCGCGAAGGCCGAGATGCCGCGCCCGACGTTGAAGCAGAAGCCCGAGCCGGTGGTGCGGATGCGGGTCGGGAACAGCTCGCCGTAGTACGAGCCCATCAGGCCGACGAAGGCCATGAAGAACGCATAGGCCGGCCCCATCCACAGCAGCGTGGCGTGGTTCTCGGTCATCGCATACACGGCGAGCATCACGGCCGAGCCGGCGAGCGACAGGAGCAGCGCGTTGCGCTTGCCGATGAAGTCGGCGATCCAGCCGAACACGTTGTAGCCGAAGAACATGCCGACGCTGAGGATGGTCATGAACATGCCCATGTCGGCGACCGACAGGCCCCGCTCCTTGACCAGATAGGTCGGCAGCCAGGTCGTGGTGCCCCAATAGGCGGTCAGCGCGAAGGCCGAGATCAGGGTCGCCAGGATGGTGTTCTTGGCGAGCCCCGGCGCGAAGATCTCCTTCACCGACACCTTCTCGGCGGTCTTGCCCTCGCCGCGCTGACGGGCGTCGCGCTGCGCCTTCCAGGCTTCCGATTCCGGCACGAAGAAGTAGACATACACCGCGACGATCAGCGCGATGCCGGCAGTGAGGAACAGCGCCCGCCAGCCCCACATGGGAATGATCTTGCCGGCCAGGAACGAGGCGAGGCCGACGCCAACCGGGAACGAGCTCATCACGAAGGCGGCGGCGCGGCCGCGCTGCTCGGTCGGCCAGGTCTCGGCGATGTAAGCAGCGATGACGCCCCACAGGCCACCGAGGCCGAGGCCGGCCAGGAAGCGCAGGATCAGGATCTCCAGCCAGGTGCTGGTGAAGGCGATCGCCATGGTCAGAATGCTGAAGCTGATGATCGACCACAGCATCGCCTTGCGGCGGCCGTAGTTGTCGGCGTACCAGCCCATCACGACGCTGGAGATGCCGACGCCGATCAGGGTCGCGGTGGCGAGCAGGCCCGCCTCCGACCGTGACAGGCCGAGATCCGCCATGATCGGCTGGAACGCCATGGCCAGCAGCACGAGATCCATGGCATCGAACGTGTAGCCGGCGAATCCGCCAGCCAGGACACGCCATTTGGTGTTGTCGTTCTTCATGCTCGAACACCCAGGGTTCTTGAACGATCGTCGCGACGGGAGCCGGGCGACCGGGCGAATGTCCGGCGTCGCCCTCCGCGTGCGGCGCGAAGAGCGTCGGCTGCCGTCGCGGCGATCCGGGGATCGTGGTTTCGCCGCATCGCCACGTTAGACTGTACGTACGTACAGTATATCCGGACAAGTACGATGGCCACTGCATGGAGCGCGTGGAAGACCTGCGGGAACGGCGGGACAGAAAAGAATGGCCTACGATGCGACGGCTCACCCACCGAGGAGCGGAGCGACGGCACCGCCGCCGCCTCGGCGATCGCGGATTTCGCGGGAATGGACGACAGCGGGATCAGAACCACGATACCGTCATCGTCGACGCGCGATCGCGGCGGTGCGGTTTCACCGCGAGACACCGACGTGCAGCGACGTGGCCCGCACGACGCGCCTGCCGACATCGCGGGCGTGTCCGCCCGACGCGACGCCCGGCATCGCCCGCCAGTACCGCCAGTACCGATCCGTCGCGAGTCTGGTCCGGAATTCGGGTCCACGGGTGGACAGTGCAGCCGGCGCGCGAGTAAAGTGATGATCAGGACGAGTCGAGGTCGATCGAGACGGACCATCGCGGTCGAGCGCCAGTTCCTTCAGCGCAAGCTTCATTCCCGCGAGCCCGCATGACCACCGCCGCATCCCGGAGAAAACCGAGAGCACCGACGTCCGGCACGGCGGATGCCGAGCCGACGCGCCGCGCTCGCATCATCGCGGCAGCCGAGAAGCTTTTTGCGCTCGAGGGTTTCCACGGTGCGTCCATGCGCAACATCGCCGATGCGGCGGGCGTCGGGCTGTCCGTGGTGGTCTATCATTTCGAGACCAAGCAGAACCTCTATCGCGCCGTGTTCGCCCAGCACCAGAAGCTGTTCGCGGAACGTCTGACCGAGCTGCGCACCATCGACGTCTCGGGGCCGGACGCCATCGAGCGCATCGCCACCGCCTTCGTGATGCCGGTGATGCGCCTGCAAGCGCGGCCGGAGGGAAAGTACTACCCGCTGCTGACGGTCCGCGAGGCATCCGACCCGCAGGAGAAGTCGCGCGGCATCCTGCGCGACTATTACGACCCCATGGCGCGCGAGTTCATCGCGGCGCTCCAGCGCGCCCTGCCCGACAAGTCGCCCGAGTATCTGCACTGGGCCTATCTGTTCGCGGTCGGCGCGCTGGTCATGAACTTCTTCGACGAGCGCATGTCGCGCCTGTCGAAGCACCGCTACAAGCCGGGCGACATCCCCACCAAGGCGCGTTTCTTGGTGCGCTTCATCGCGGCCGGCATCCGCGCCGGCCCCGATGTCGATGCCGAGGCGTGAACACCGGCCCCACTCACCGCAACGCGGCTACTTGAACGTCGCCTTCACCTCCACGGGCAGGCCGGCGAGCCCTTCGTAGCGGGCCGTCACGGTGCGGCCGGGCGCCGGCGGCGACAGCGGCGAGAAGCTGCCGAGGCTGAGCATGTCGCCGGCCTTGAGCGTGATACCGGCGCGCCCGAGATCCTCCACCAGCCACGCCACCGCGTCGAGCGGATGGCCGAGGATCGCGGTGCCGGGGCTCCTGGCGATCTCGCGCCCGCTGTCGTCCGAGAGCACCACCGTCATCTTGGCGAGGCGGTCGGCGAAGTCCTGGCTCGCCTCCACCGGGATCGGCGTGCCGGTGACGCCGAGCCGCGCCCCGACATTGATAGCGGTGAGCACGCCGCCGTCCATGTGGGCGCCCTTGGCGAGCACCAAGTCCGGCAGCTCCAGGAACGGCACGACGGACTCGAGGTGACGCAGGATCTCGACGTGCCCCTTGGCACCGTGGATGCCGGGGTCCTTGACGGTGACGATCAGGTCGGACTCGAACAAGGGCGCCGCCCCGAAGGCCGGGTCGACGGTGGCGCCGTCCTTGAGGATCATGCCGGCGAGCAGCGTGCCGCGCACCGGATGCGGCACGCCGAACCGCTGCTGCACGGCCGTGTTGGTGAGCCCGGCCTTGTAGCCGACCACCGGCCCGAGCGAGGCTTTCAGCATCCCGACGAGCTTCTCTTGGGCGCACAGGCCGTCGGCGACCGACAGGCCGGGACCGTAGCTCTCGGCCGGCTGGCGCGCCGCGATCTTCTCGGCCAGCGCCGCCACCGCCTGGTCGGACGGGCATTCGGCCCGCGCCGGCGCCACCCCGGCGAGCAGACTGGCGGCCGCGAGGACGACGGCGGTCGCGAGGACGACGGCGGTCGCGAGCGGACGGGCGGCGGTGGCAGCGGCCAGACGATGCGGCATGAGGGCTCCTCCGGTTGGTATCCGGAGCGTAGCAAACACGGCCTGCGTGTCGAGCGCGCTCGCCTCGTCCCGCCGGACTGGCCCGGATGGTGCGCCGCCCTACCGCTCGCCCTCGCCCGGCGTCAGGCCGTAGGGGGCGACGAGGTCCCACACATGGCGCGGCACCATGTGGCGCAGCCGCTTCGGCCGCTCGCGGCGCAGATGCAGCACGGTCTCGATCGCCTTCATCTCCAGCCGGGCGCGGGCGAACTCCAGGCCGCGCGGGCCGATCCGCGGCATCAGCCAGCCGACCAGCGGGCGGAGAAAGTCCGGGGTGCCGCGCACCGGCAGACCGCCGGCGGCCCGCTCGGTGTTCTTCATGAAGCCCTTCACCGGGGCGCGCCGCTTGCCGCCGGTGCCGGGCGGGGCGAGCCGCACCTCGTCGCCGAGCAGGTCCAGGATCTCCTCGCCGCGCGCGTTGCGCACCAGCAGCCACTGCTCCCCCTCGCCGCCCATGTAGCCGACCGTGATGTCGGCGAGCACATTGGTGTAGTCGACGCAGGTCCGGCAGGTGAGCGGGAAGAAGTCGCGCGGCAGCTTGGACAGCGGCAGCATCAGGAACGGGATGCGCTTGTGCCGTCCGTCCGAGAAGCGCAGCTCGACGTGATAGTCGGCGCGGAACTCCAGATACGTGATGGTCGACGGATCGTCGGCCAGGAGCGCCAGGAACTCGTGGAAGCGCTCCGTCGTGGTGTTGTCGGAGCACGGCGTGCCGATCACATAGAGCCGCTCGAAGCCGAGCTCCTGCTCCAGCGCCCGCAGCGCATAGACCTGGCACGGGATGCCGACCACCGCGAGCCGGCGGAAGCCCTGGCGGCGCGCCGGCTCCAGCAGCGCCAGCAGCGGCGCGTAGCCCATCCGCATGCCGCGGCACTGCGCCATGCCGTCGGGGCGGGTCACCAGCACCGGGCGCGGCCGCCACATGTCGCCGGGGTCGGGCGCCATCGCCAGCACGGCATCGACCGCGCCGGTCTCCAAGAGCCGCTCGCCCAGCCGCGTCACGATGCCGGTCCACTGGGCGCCGGGCCGCGGCTCCTTCAGGGCGGCGCGCAGCATCCGGCGGAACGGGCCGAAGAACAGCTCGTCGGGCCGCTCCGGGTCGCGGGCGCGGCCGTGGACGGCCTGCTCCATCGCCGGATAGTCGGGCTTGAGGAACTGGCAGGCATGGCCGCAGCGGCCGGGATCGGCGGTGCGGGAGATGCCGCAGTCGGTGCACAGGTCGCGGCGCACCGCCGGCCCCACGGGGGCGGCCCAGACGGGCGGCACGGTTTCGGCTTCTGTGGTCAAGGGCGCATTCCGCTCGAGCGCGCCGATGGCGCGGCGGCCGTCGTGGCCGCGCCCCATTGTTAAGTCGGCTTGACACCGCGGCCAAGCGGTGAAAGCGCGGATGCGGCCGGATCGCGGTCGAAACCGCCGGCGCCGGATCAGAGCCGCAGGGCGGACAGGAGGGTCGGAGCTGGTGGCCCCGGTGGCGGCGGCGCCGCAGCGACCGGAGCGCCCTTGACGATCGGCGGCAGCACCGGCGGCGGATAGGGCGGCACGAACACGATCGAGCCCGGCAGGATGTCGGGCCCCGGCAACAGCCGCGCCTCGACGATGCGGGTCTTGAACAGGGTGAGCGACCGCTCGACCTCGACGGCGGCCGGCACCGGGGTGGCGATCACCAGCCGCTCCAGGGCGAAGCCGTAGGAGGCGGCGCGGTTCACCAGCGCCTGCTGCACCCAACTGATAATCAGCGCATTCTCGGCCATGCGGGCACCGGCATTGCCGGCCTCGCCCGGGGTGAGCGCGGCGACGTGGGCGAGGCTCTTGCCGCGCTTGATGTCCATGTCGATGACGCGGCGCGCCACTGCGACCCAGGCGGGCAGCCGGGTGACGTCGTTGCGGATGTCCTCGTTGACGCGATTGTAGCGGGCCGTCGCCGAGCGATACGGCGTCTGCATCAGGATCTGCTCGTAGGCCGCGATGTTGAAGACGCACCACTCCTGGCGCACCCCGCGGGTGATCCCGTACTCCTCCAGGATCGAGTACCACCGATTGCGATCATAGACCGGCTGGACGAGCTGGAACGCGAGATCGCGCATCAGCCGCTCGTCGTCGGTGTAGGGATAGGCCGAGATCGGCACACCGGCGCGCGCCGCCACCGCGGGTCCCATCCAGTCGTGGACGCCGTCGCGCACCAGGCCGGGCTTCACCCGGCCGAAGTCGCCGTTGGCGCTGCACGCGCCGAGCAGCGTCGCGGCCGCGAGCACGGCGAACCGCACGAGGCGCCGCCCCCCCGGACTCTGCGGACCTGCGTCCGGCTTCCCCACCTGTGTCACCACGCCCCCAGACTCACCGCCGTGCCGTCGGGCGCCGACCCTTGCGGCCGGCGGCTCTGCCGCCGTCGCCGAGGCCGTCGCGCGGCTCGTCGCCGTGGCGATCGACCCGCACCACCGGCAGAATGATGATGGTGGCGGGCTCGTCCGAGCTGTGGCCCCGGCCCGCATCGTAGAGACGACGACCGGCCGGGAAGGTGATGATGATCCCCATGGCTCCCTCCATCGGATCGGGCATGATCCGCGGCTTGCCACCGTCGATTAGGCGGGCCGTTTGGTTAACGGCCCGTTAAGCGTAACTGTTTGGTTGGACAGGGTTGTACGGCCGCAACACCGGACTGCCCGGACGTTCGGGCGGGGGCTGCGAACGCGGCCGAATCGGCCGTGGCGGGCGCCCTGCCGGGCCGCCGGCGGGGCCGCTGCGGCCCGCCTCGCCCCGGGGCTCGCCGATCCTTCGAGTTGAGCCGAAAAGGTTAACGGGTTGTTGGGGTTAAGGCTCCGCTAACGAGTCTGCGCCTAGGCTCTTTTCGCGGTCGTCGGGGGAAGCCGATCGACACGATCGGCGGGGGCTCTTGCGCGATGTCGTCCATGTTTTCCGGACTGGACAGCCTGGTGGGGCTCGCCCGGCACGGCGTCGACGTGAAGCCGACGCTGCTGCGGGTGCTGACCGACCTCTACGTGCAGACCCCGGCCCATACGCCCGACGAGGAGCGCCAGTATGTCGAGCTGTCGCTGCGGCTGATCGATGCCGTGGACCCGTCCACCCGCGAGATCGTCGCCCGCAAGCTCGCCGCCTATCCGGCCGCTCCGGCCGCCGTGCTGGACCGCCTCCAGGGCCGCCGTGGCGCCACCGCGCCGCGACCGACGCCCCAGCCCACGGATGAGGCCGCGACCCGCGCCCGGGCCTCGGCCCGCGACCTCGTCCGCGACTTCTTCGCCGCCGACAGCGACGGCCGCCGGACCCTGCTTCAGGATCTCGATCGGGCCGGCCCGCTCGCCGCCGACACGCCGGCGATGCCGACCCCCTCCGCCGAGGTAGCGCGCCGCCTGGAGACGAGCGTGCTGGCCGGCCGGCCCGGCGATTTCGTGCGCGAGCTGGAGCGGGCGCTCGGCATCGGGCGCGGCCTCGCCGAGCGCATCGTCAACGATCTCGGCGGCGAGCCGCTGGTGGTGGCGGCGCGGGCACTGGCGATGCCGGCCGCGGTGCTTCAGCGCATCCTGCTGTTCGTCAACCCGGCGATCGGCCACTCGGTGCGCCGGGTCTATGCCCTGAGTGCACTATTCTCGGAGATCAGCCCGGCGGCAGCCTTGCGGCTGGCGTCCGCCTGGCGCCTCGCCGAGCCCGGCGAGGCCCCGCGGCCCGTCCGCCAGGGTGCCGGCGGCAGCCCGGCACGCGGCCGCATCCCGGGGAGCGAGCGCCCCGCCCTGCCGGGGCGGGCCACACCCGATCGGGTCGGCTCCGACCGTATCGGCCCCGAGCGGCCGGCCGTCGGCGGAGCGGCCGGCGGCGAGCCGCCGTCAGGCGACGATCCGGTCGAGAAAGTGGCGTCCTGAGCGCTCCTCGATCTCCACCACCCAAACGTCGGGATCGAACCGGCTCTCGCGCGCGATGAATGCCTCGACGGCACTCTCGGCCGCCGGGGCGTCGCCGAGCACGCGGCTGAAGGCGCGGTCGGCCGGCCGCTCGTCGTCGAAGGCGCTCTGGGGCGCCGGGCCGTAGAGATCGGCGGTGCCGTCCAGGCGGTTGACGACCACGAAGATGGCCCCGGCCTCCTCGGCGCCACGCCGGCGCACGGCGGCGAACACCCCCTCGACGCCACAGCGGCGAATATAGGCGGCGACCCAGATGCCGGATTTCAGGCGCATGGGCTCGCCGCTACTCGATCGACCGCCCGGTGAGGGCGGTGAGCTCGCGCACCAGCCGGTCGCTGACCTGGCCGGTGACCGGCATCCGCCGCGCCTGCTCGAACGACTCGATGGCGGCGCGGGTCTCGGTGTCGTGAACGCCGGTCGGCCGCACCTGGCCGTAGCCGTAATCGGCGAGCGCCCGCTGCACGGAGCGGATCTGCGCCGAGCCCGGTGTGGCCGCCGGCTTCGCGGTCGCGACCGGCAGCGGCGGCTGCGGCGGCTGGGATGACGCGGTGGGCGCCGGCGCCGACGCCTTGACGACCGCCGGCGGCGCATGGGCGGGCTGAGGATGGGCTGGCTGAGGATGGGACGGCTGGGCGATCAGCCCGGCGATCGGATCGTGGCGGGCAGCCGCGGCGGCGCGCGGCTTCACCGGGGCGCGCGCGATCGCCTTCAGGATCGCGTCGCTCGCCTCGCCGGTCGCCGGCAGGCCGGCGGCATGCTCGAACTCGCGGATCGCCGCCTCGGTCTTGCTGCCGGCGAGGCCGTCGATCGGGCCATCGTAATAGCCGCGACGCGACAGCTCGCGCTGCACCTCGGTGACGAGCTCCGGGCGCGGCCGGGCCGCCGGCTTCGCCGGCTGGGCGGCCGGCTCCGCGCGACCGGCCAGCGGAGCGTCGACGGGCCGTGGTCGCGGCAGCACCGACAGCGCGCCGGTGGACTCGCGCCCGGTCGTCTCGCGGCCGCTGGCGGCGACCAGCGGACGCTCCGGCTTGAGCGCGAAGATCGGGGCGGGATGCGGCCCCGGCTGGAGGAACAGCGCATTGATCAGGATGGTGGTGACCGCCGCGGTGGCGGCCAGAGCCGCCAGCGTGTCCCGCGGCCGGCGCAGCGCCGCCAGCGCGACCCCGGCCACACGGCCGCGGCCGGACCGCCCGGCCCCGGCGTCCCGATCATTCCTGTCGACGTCGATCGCCTCACGCACGCTTCTTGACCGCAACCGCGACCTCACCACTGAACGTTTCGACCCGTGCGCCCTCCGCCGCGACCGGCACCGGCGACAGCGGCACCGGCGACACCGGCTCCACGGCCACCGGCTCGCTCGGAATGGTGAGCCGCCGCACCGTCGCCCCCGCCTCGGGCACCAGCGACGGCGACAGCCGTCGCGCCGCCCGGGCCGCTTCGCAATCGAGCGGAATCCGCACCGTCACGCAAGTGCCCGCACCGAGCCGGCTGCGCATGGCGATCTCGCCGCCGTGCAGCGTCACCAGCCCCTTGACGATCGACAGGCCGAGGCCGGTGCCGGCATGCGGCCGATCGTAGGAGTCGCGCGACTGGAAGAACGGATTGCCGATGCGGCCGAGATCGTCCTCGCCGATGCCGATGCCGTTGTCCTCGACCGCGATCGCCACCTTGGCGCCCTCGCGCCGCGCCGACACCGTGATGCAGCCGCTGCGGTCGGTGAACTTCACGGCGTTGGACAAGAGATTGATCAGGATCTGCTTGAGGGCGCGCTTGTCGGCGACGATCTCGGGCAGCGTGGGATCGATGTCGGCTTCCAGACGGATGTCCTGCTCGCGCGCCTTGAGGGTCAGCAGGTCGCAGCACGACCGCACCACCGGGGCCAGCGCGAACGGCTCCGGCCGGATCTCGAACTCGCCGGTCTCCAGCTTCGACATGTCGAGAATGTCGTTGACGACGGCCAGAAGATGCGTGCCGGATTCGTTGATGAGCCGCGCGTATTCGAGGCGCCGCTCGGGCGTGATCTTGAGCGCCTTCTCGTTGATCAGCATGTCCGAGAAGCCGATCACCGCGTTCAGCGGCGTGCGCAGCTCGTGGCTCATGGTGGCCAGGAACCGGCTCTTGGCCGAGTTGGCCCGCTCGGCCTCGGCGCGCGCCTGCTCGAGCGCACGCTCCTGCTCCTTGCGCTCGGTGACCTCGCGCATCACCGCCACCACCTCGTGCCGATCCGAGGTGGCACCCGAGACGGCGCGATCGAGCGGCCGGCAGCGCATCTCGATCCAGACGAACTGCACCGCCTCGTCGGGCGACGACGGATCGCGGCGCACCCGGAACTCGATGCTGCCGTCGGCGGCGTGCGAGGCCGCCTCGGCGAGCGTTCTCAGATAGGCGGGCCGATCGGCGATGTGGACGCGATCGAACAGCCCGTGGCCGCGCAGCTCGGTCGCAGCGACACCGAACAGCTGCTCGGCGGCCGGCGACACGAACATCACCGTGCCGTTCGGGCCATGGCGGGTGATGACGTCGGTCATGTTGCGGGCGAGCAGACGGTAGCGGTCTTCCTCGGCGTAGAGCAGCCACACGCTGGTGCGCGTCAGCGACTCGGCCCCGAGCCCGAGGCCGGCCGCGTAGAGCACGGCGGACACGACGCCGAGCGCGGCGAGCGCGGCGGTGCTCTGCGGATCGGTGGACGGCGGCGGCAGCACGCCGAACGCACCGGCACCGACCAGGAGGCCGACCGCGACGATCGCGAGCGTGGAGGCGATCGCCACCACGCGGCGCGACGCCGACAGCGCCGCCTCGAGCGGCACCACCACGAGCCAGATCGCGGCGAACGAGTCGATGCCGCCGGTGTGCGCCGCCACCATGCCGACGAGCACGGTGAGCGCCGCCGCCGAGAGGACGTGCGCGCTCTCGTAGCGGCCGGTGCGCGACAGGAAGTAGGACGTGAGAATCGGCGCGACGAGCCAGCAGAACATCAGCACTTCGAGGCCGCGCGGCGCGCCGCGCAGTGCCAGATAGGCCGGGAACGCGACGAGCGCCGTCAGCCCGACGATCAGCCGCGGCGCGATGAACGCACGATGCCGCGCCTTCGCAAGCGGATCGCCCTGCACCGACGGGTGCACCAGCGCATCGACATAATGTCCGAGTGATTTGAGAACGCTCACGTCGCCCACTGCACGTCCGAATGGACGCGCCCCTTCGCGTCGCAGGGGGATCGTCTCAGACCGCCATTAAGCGAACACTAAGGACGCACCGGCTGGCGGACACGGTTGCTCCAATGCCGCCGAATTCGCCGGAACCACGCACGGCAATCTCCCTCCATGGTGAACACGACGTTGAATGGTGAACCATGTGTTGATTGGTGAACGAGTGGTTTCCGGGAGCCGATGCGGCGGGTTGATGCCGTCGTCACGGTGATCCGTGCGCCGCGTGTGCGGCGAGGATGGAACTCGCGACGCCGCCATGACGTTCGCCGATGCCGTCTGCTGCACGATGGTGAACGCGATCGTTCGAATTCGACGAAAACTCTCGTCGAATGCCGGCGGCGCGGCCAACCGCACGTCAAAGCCGCGCTGCTAGCGTGCCGGTGGGGAACGAGACTTTCGGGGACACGGGACGAGGGAGACGGGGACACGGGGACAGGCAGATGGGGTTCTTGTTGCGCACGGCCTTCTGGCTCGGCGTCGTGGCCGTGCTGTTGCCGACCGTCACGCGCTCGCCTTCCGACGACGGCGGACAGAGCGCGGTGAGCGCCGCCGACGCCGCCTCGGCGGCGGCCTCGACGGTCGCGGATCTGCGGCAGTTCTGCACGCGGCAGCCGGACGTCTGCGCGGTCGGCATGCAGGTGGCGTCGGCGATCGGCCAGAAGGCGCAGGCCGGTGCCAAGATCATGATGGAGATGGTGAGCGAGACGCTGTCGAGCTCCGAGCGCGCGCCGGTGACCACCGGGGCGGCCGGCAAGCTGGACATCGCCCGCCCGACCTCGTCGCAGCACACGCTGTCGACCGCCGATCTGGTACCGGAGTGGCGCGGACCGACGCCACGCCGCGAGCAGGCCGCCCGTCCGCCGGGCTGAGCCGCCGCGACGAGAACGGACGGCCGGTGCACGCGCCGGCGGTCGCGGCCGGCGTCGCGCCGGCACTCGGATCGCGTTTCCAAGCCGCTCGATCGCGCTTATGTATGCGGCGCCGGCCGCGTCGGGCGCGGGACCGGACCGAGACACGCGAGCCGAGACACGCGAGCACCGAGACACGCGCGAATGACGCCGATCGACGAGATCCTCGACAACTTCTCCCTGCTGGACGACTGGGACGACCGCTACCGCTACATCATCGAGCTGGGGCGCGGCCTGCCGCCGCTGCCCGAGGCCGACCATGTCGAGGCCAACAAGGTGCAGGGCTGCGCCAGCCAGGTGTGGCTGACCACCCGGGTGGAGCCGGACGGCGCCGCCGGGCCGGTGCTGCACTTCCAGGGCGACAGCGACGCCCATATCGTGCGCGGGCTGATCGCCATCCTGTTCGCGCTCTACGCGGACCGCAACGCCCGCGACATCCTGTCGGTCGATGCGACCGCGGTGTTCGAGCGGCTCGGGCTGCGCGAGCACCTGACGCCGCAGCGCTCCAACGGCCTGAAATCGATGGTGGCGCGCATCCGGCGCGACGCCGAGGCGGCGCTGGCGACGGTGGAATGAGGCGGGCGAGCGGTCCGCGCTACTCCCCCGTCTCCGTTCCCTCGCGGTCCGCCCGCCAGGCCCGCAGCGGCGCGCCGGCGCGGCCACGGGCCTCGGCGGCGAGGCCGTAGTGTCGCGCCAGCCGGTCGAGCCCGAGTTGCAGCACCACCTTGGCGGAGCGCGGCGGCCAGCCGCGTTCCCGCTCGACCTCCTCGAGCCCCTTCAGGAAGCAGCACACGTCGAGCAGCAGGCCGGCGAACTCGGTGCCTACCGCCGTCAGGGCCGAGGCCAGGCGCCGCCGCGCCGCCACCACGGCGTCGGTCAGGGCCGCCGGGCCGCCAGCCCCGCCGCCACTGCCGGCGGCGAGCGGCGCCGTCCAGTCGATCGACAGGCGCGGCCCCATCTGGGCGAAGGTGAAGTCGGCCCGCAGCCGCTCGCCGGCCAGGAATTGCACCGGCTCGATCATCGGCCGGCCGTCGCGGCCCTTGCGACGGGCGAGCCAGGCGAGCGGGCTCTCGGCCTCGTTGACCGTGACGGCGCCGCCCGGCGCATCGGGATCGGCGCGGCGGCCGAGGGCCAGGCGGGCGGCCCGCTGGACGCCGATCTCGGCCGTGGCCGGCACGGGCATCGCCAGCCTGCCCTCGACAGAGACGGCAGAGCGACGAGAGGCACGACGCGCCGGGCCGCTCATGGGCAGCCTCCGCGGGTCATACGACCGCAGCCGGCGCCCCGCCCGCCGATCGGTGCGAGCGCCCGCGCCAGGCGCTCCAGGAGGGCGTCGACCTGTGGATCGTCGCGCCGCTCCTCGACGACCCGGCAACCATGCGCCGCGGTGGTGCGATCGCGCCCGAAGGCCCGCCCCACGGCACTGTGGCTGGCCCCGAACTCCACATGGGCCAGATACATGGCGACCTGGCGGGCGAAGGCTGCGGTGGCCGGGCCACGCCCGCGGGTGGTCAGCGCCCCCGGAGGCAGCGCGAAGGCCGCCGCCACCTGCCGCGCGATCGCGTCGAATGGGCAGTCGTCGGCTCCGCCCACACGGCCGGGGCGCTGCCGTGCGGCCGCGACCGAGCGGGCGCGGCGCTGTCGCAGGGACACCGCGCGGTCGGGCGACAGGGCCTCGACCGATGGACCGAACGGCGGCAGGCGATACGTCATGGTCCCCTCGTCGGCACGCTTCTAGGATAACTTACCTAGATTATGGGCGCGATTTCGGCGACGGGGATAAGTTTCGCGATCAACGGGAAGTGTCAGTTAACGAAGACGGTTATCGTCAGAACCGCAATGCGGGACGTCCGTTCGATAGGACTATTATCTGATCATCGAGGCGCTCGGCGACCGCGGACACCGTTCGGTTCGGAGACGAGCGAGGCCGGCCTTGGATATCAGGGGCGAGATGCCGATGAGGCCCCATCGGCCTCCCGGAGATGTCGGCCGACGACTCGACACGCGGCGGCCTTCGGCATCGGGTCGGCACCCGAACCCGCGGGTCCGGGTGCGAGCGCCGGCCACGTTCCGCGCTTCTCGCACACGTGTCCGGCGGCGCAGGCCGCGCTCTACTTGGCGCGGCGGCGTCGCTGCTGGCCGAGGCCCATCTGCTTGGCGAGCTGCGAGCGCGCCGCCGCATAGTTGGGAGCAACCATCGGATAGTCGGGCGGCAGCCCCCACTTCTCGCGGTACTGCTCCGGCGTCATGTTGTACTGAGTCCGGAGATGCCGCTTGAGGGACTTGAACTTTTTGCCGTCCTCCAGGCACACGATGTACTCCGGCGTGATCGACTTCTTGACCGACACGGCCGGCTTGAGCGGTTCGATCGGCGCTTCGGTCTGGCCGCCGGATACGCGCAGCAACGCGGAATGAATCTGATTGATCAGGCCCGGAATATCGCCTGCGGATATGCTGTTGTTGCTGACATAGGCAGAGACGATGTCGGCCGTCAGCTCAATATAATTCTGTCCGTTCTCGCCCATCTCGTTCATTTCTCTTTGAATCGGCCCAATTTTCTCCCCGACAGGACCCAAACGCCGACGGCCCCGAACGGCGCGCGAGCGCCCCAACTGTCGGGTAAACGACTCGCGACAACTCTTCTTATTTATCCTCATTGCTAGGGAAAGCAAGAACAGAATTCCTTCGGCTAGAAGTCCTCGCGAAGTCGACTTCAAACGCGCCAACTATTCGCCGGACCTATCCGCTAGTACAGGTTTGTACCTCGAAATGTACGGGACAGTCGTGCTGTCGACACAGCGGCCGCACGAAGCAGTTATAGCGCCCCTGATCGATCAATCTACGGTTGCATGACCCAAAGCGTGCTTCTTGCGCTGCGGGCCCGTCCCAGCGGCTCGCGTGGCGGCCGCAATCACCCCGCGTATCTCTGCGGGCCCGAGATCATCGTGGCCGCCCCCATGGCGAACCGAGTGCCACGTCATCCGAATATGCTCTAAATGAAGGCCCATCGTCGGGCCGTCGCGCCGCCGTCGCCGAGACGCCTGTCGGCCCCTCGCAACAACCCGAGCCATCATCGATGCTGGACCGCGTTCCCCGCCCTCCCGTTCCGCCGCGTGTCACCGAGCAGCAGCCGGCCGTGACGGTGCGTCACGGTGTCACGCTCGTCGACGAGTTCGCCTGGCTGCGCGATCCGAACTGGCAGGCGGTGATGCGCGACCCGGCTGTGCTCGATCCCGCCATCCGGGCCGTGCTGGAGACCGAGAACGCCTATGCCGACGCCGTGATGGCGCCAACCGCCGCGCTCCAGGAAACGCTGTTCGCCGAGATGAAGGGGCGCATCAAGGAGGACGATGCCGGCGTCCCGGCGCCCGATGGGCCGTGGGCCTACTATGCGCGGCACCGGGTCGGCGGCGAGCATCCGCTGATCTGCCGAACGCCCCGCCACGGTGGTGACGAGCAGATCCTGCTGGACGGCGATGCCCTCGCCGACGGCAAGGCGTTCTTTCAGATCGGCCCCGCCACCCACTCGCCCGACCACCGGCTGCTCGCCTGGAGCGCCGACGACCGCGGCTCGGAGTTCTTCACCACCCGGCTGCGCGACCTCGCGACCGGCCAGGACCTCGCCGACATCGTGCCCGAGGTGTCGGGCGGCGTCGTGTGGACGAGCGATTCGACGGCCTTCTACTACGTCCGTCTCGACGAGCGGCACCGGCCCACGAAAGTCTTCCGGCACGTTGTCGGCACCGCGGCGGAGACCGACGAGGAGATCTTCCGCACCGACGATCCGGGCTTCTTCGTCTCGCTGTCGCGACTGCAATCCGGCCGCTTCGCCGAGATCTCCGTGCATGACCACGAATCGGCCGAAGCCTGGCTGCTCGATCTCGCGACGCCCGCCGCCCCGACCCTGGTGGCGCCGCGGGAAACCTCGCTGCGTTACGAGATCGAGCACCATCCCGATCTCGGCGGCGAGCCGGTGCTGGTCATCCGCACCAATGCCGACGACGCCGAGGACTTCAAGATCGTCACGGCGCCGCTCGCGACGCCGGGCCGCGCCCACTGGCGCGACCTCGTTCCGCATCGGCCCGGCGTGTTCGTGCTCGGCTACGGCGTCACCGCCGACTGGCTGATCCGGCTGGAGCGCAGCGAGAGCCTGCCGCGGATCGTGGTGCGCCGGCTCGCCACCGGCGAGGAGCACACCATCGCGTTCGACGAGGAGGCGTATTCGCTCGGCATCGATCCCGGCTACGAGTTCGCCACCGACACGCTGCGCTTCAACTACTCGTCGATGACCACGCCGACCGAGGTGTGGGACTACGATTGCGCCACGCGCGCCCGTGTGCTGCGCAAGCGCCAGGAGGTGCCGAGCGGCCACGACCCGGCCGCCTATGTGACGCGCCGCCTGTTCGCCCCGGCGCCGGACGGCGAGACGGTGCCGGTCTCGCTGCTCGCCCGCCGCGACACGCCGCTCGACGGCACCGCGCCGGCGCTCGTCTACGGCTACGGCGCCTACGGCATGTCGATCCCGGCGGCGTTCTCGACGGCGCGGCTGTCGCTGGTCGACCGCGGCTTCGTCTACGCCATCGTGCATGCCCGCGGCGGCACCGAGAAGGGCTGGCGCTGGTATCGCGAGGGCAAGCTCGCCTTCAAGCCGAACACGTTTCGCGACGTCATCGCGGCGACCGAGCATCTGGTCGCCGCGCGCATTGTGGCACCCGACCGCATCGTGGCGCACGGCGGCTCCGCCGGCGGCATGCTGATCGGCGCCCTCGCCAATCTGCGGCCCGATCTCTATGCCGGCCTCATCGCCGAGGTGCCGTTCGTCGACGTGCTCAACACGATGCTGGACGAGACGCTGCCGCTGACCCCGCCCGAATGGCTCGAATGGGGCGATCCGATCCGCGACGAAGCGGCGTTCCACACCATTCGCGCCTACTCGCCCTACGACAATGTGCGGGCGCAGGCGTACCCGGCCATCCTGGCGCTCGCCGGGCTCACCGATCCGCGCGTCACCTATTGGGAGCCGGCCAAGTGGGTGGCGCGGCTGCGCCGCCTGAAGATCGACGACAATCCGCTGCTGCTGCGGACCAATCTCGACGCCGGCCACGGCGGCGCCGCCGGCCGTTTCGAGCGGCTGCGCGAGGTCGCGCTCGCCTATGCGTTCGCGCTCGCGGTGGTGGACAGGGCATAGTGTCCGGCAGCCGGGCAGCCGGGCGGCCGGCTGCCGATCCGGATTAATCCGAGTGGCGGGGACTAGATTCTCGGGAGTAGTCTACAGGTCCGCACGCCCGGTTCGTGAGAATGGCTGCGTGCGATGATCTGCCCTCGGACGGACCAGCCGCCGGGGGCAGTTTTTTGCGAAGCACTGTGCAGCCGCGGCGCCGGCCGGTCATCCTGGTTGCGCAACGCATGGACGGGAGATGATCTCGCGGCCCACGGGGTCGGCGACCGAAAAGAAACGGGCGACCGTGAGAAACTCTCATCGGCCGCCCGTAGCGCATCACGCCGCACGCCCCCGCGAAACGAGCGGAGCGCCTGGATGGTCTGTACGCAGACCAGACCGTCCCCACTTTGACCTGGATCATTGAATCGTCGCTCTCCCGCTCCGGCATAGCCCACCCGGGTGCGGCAGGCTGTCGCAGCGGGAGAGAACGCCGTTCTCCGCCGGCCCGGGGCGACGCAAGGGCCTTGTTCCAAGAGCAGCGCCGAAAGCGTGGTCGTGCTTATTCTCGCGGGCTGATTGACCCGTCGCGGCCGGCGTTCCTAGCTCGTCGTCATGTCCAGCTATGCCAACGATACGATCGCCTGCTCGATCGACACGCCCGCCGCCGCGGCTGCGCTGCGCCCCGGCCCGGCGATCGCTCCATCTCGCAACCCCGCCGCCGGCCGCCGGGCTCAGCCCGCCGTGGTCGGCACCGCCGGCCTTCTGGTGGTGCTCGGCGCCGCCGCGCTCGCGGCCGGGCCCGGCTGGCGCCAGGCGGCGCTGTGGAGCGTCGGAGCGCTGCTCGGGATCGCCCTCTATCACGCCGCCTACGGCTTCACCTACGGGTTCCGGGTGCTGCTGCGGGAGCGCCGCAGCGCCCATGTGCGCTCCCAGATGCTGATGCTCGGCGCCGCCGTGCTGATGTTCTATCCGCTGCTCGCCGCCGGCTCGATCTTCGGCCAGCCGCTGCGCGGCTTCGTGCTGCCGGCCGGCTTCGAGGTGGCGATCGGCGCCTTCCTGTTCGGCATCGGCATGCAGCTCGGCGGCGGCTGCGCCTCCGGTACGCTCTACACGGCGGGCGGCGGCTCGACCCGCATGCTGATCACCCTCGCCTTCTTCATCGTCGGCGGCACCACGGCGGCCGCCACCTACGAGCTGTGGCATGTGCTGCCGGCCCTGCCGGCGATCGGTGCGGTGCAGACCCTCGGCCTGTGGCCGGGCCTCGCCGCCACGCTCGCGGTGCTCGGTCTCATCTGGGTGACGGTGGCCCGCATCGAGCGGGCGCAGCACGGCCGCATCGAGCCGATCTTCCGCCGGCCCGACGGCACCGCCTCGCTGCTGCACGGCCCGTGGCCCTATGCGTGGGGGGCGCTGGCGCTGGCCGGGCTCAACGCCGTCACGCTCCTGCTCGCCGGCCGGCCGTGGGGCGTCACCCAGGCGTTCACCCTGTGGGGATCGAGCCTGGTCGAGTGGCTCGACCTCGGCAATCCGGCCTTCTGGGCGTTCTGGGAGGTGCCGACCCGGGCGGGCGCGATGCATCGGCCGCTGGCCGCCGACGTCACCACCGTGATGGACATCGGCATCATCCTCGGCGCCCTGATGGCAGCCGGGCTCGCCGGTCGCTTCGCGCCGACCGCGCGGGTGCCCCTCCCGCACGTCGCCGCCGCCGTGCTCGGCGGGCTGCTGCTCGGCTTCGGCGCCATGATGGCGACCGGCTGCAACATCGGGGCCTACTTCTCCGGCATCGCCTCGGGCAGCCTGCACGGCTGGCTGTGGATCGTCGCCGCCCTGACCGGCAATGCGGCCGGCCTGCTGCTGCGGCCGCTGTTCCGCCTCGACGGCTAGACCGGGACGTCGCCACAAGCCGCCCCTCGCAGCATCTCCGCCGTCGCGCTCCCGGCGCGGCGGCGGTGCCGTTGTCAGGCGCCGAACAGCACCACGACATAGAGCGCGAACAGCGCCAGGTGGGCGATGCCCTGGATCGGCGACGTCCGTTGGCCCAGGAACGTCAGCCCGGTCAGCCCCAGCGTCAGCACCAGCAGCACCGTCTCGGCCGGCCCGATGCCCATCACCACCGGCGTCCCGGTGGCGAGACCGACCAGGAGCACCGCCGGGACGGTGAGGCCGACGGTGGACAGGAATGCCCCGAGGCACAGGTTGACGGTGCGCTGCATGGCGTCGCGCCAGGCAGCGCCGACCGCGGTGATCGACTCCGGCGTGAAGACGATGATGGCGATGAGCAGGCCGCCGAGCGCCGGCGGCGCGCCGAGGCCGGCGATGCCGCGATCGACCAGTACGGCGAGATCATGCGCCAGGAGAACGATCGGCAGCAGCGCGGCGACCAGCACCACGGCCCGCGCCACGACGATGCGCCGGTCGCCCACCGGACCCGCGGCGGACGGGCCATCGCCGCCCCGGCGCGCCGGCGACGGCGACGGCGACGGCGACGGCGGCACCGCGAGCGCCCCCGCCTCCGGCTGCACGAACAGGCGACGCCAGCGACCCGTCTGCATCGCCAGGAACGCCCCGTAGGTCACCACCGTGATGGCCCCGAGGGCCAGCGCGGCGCCGGGCCGGACCGTGCCGTCGCCCGGGCCGGTGGCGTTGGGCAGCACCAGAGCGGCGCCGACCAGCAGGCCGGTCATCGACAGATAGGCGACCGCACCCTGGGCGTTGTAACTCTGCTCGTGGTGGCGCAGCCCGCCGGCCAGCACGCACAGCCCGACCACGAGGGCGAGGATGATCATCATCACGGCGAAGATCGAGTCGCGGCCGATGGTCGGGGCGTCGCCGGGGCCGAGCATCACGGCGACGATGAGGATCACCTCGATGGTCACCACCGAGAGGGTGAGGATCAGGGTGCCGTAGGGCTCGCCCAGCCGATCGGCGAGCCGGTCGGCTTCGCGCACCACCGCGAAGGCGGCCGTCATGATGGCGGCGAGCAGCACCGCGAAGGCCACCGCGGCGACAGGAGCCGGTGCGGCGAGCCAGGCGGCGCCGCCGACGCGGAACGCCGCCAGGACCGCCCAGGCGGCCGCCAGCCGCAGCATGGTGACGGGCGGCAGCACGGCGCGCAGGCCGATCGGCTCGGTGGTGGATGGATGCAACGACGGATCGGGACGCGACACGGGGGACCTCCGGGCGGGGTCGTCCCCAGTTCGACGGCTCCACCGGCGGGTCGTCCCGCCGGCACGGGCCGTGCCTCGGCCCTCGATCACGGCGCCTCGCGAGAGCATCGTCCGGCGACGTGGACGTTGGTTCGCCGACGACAATGCGATGACGCAAGGACTTCTGGAGCGGAATCCGATCCAGATGGATCGGTTTCCGCTCTACCACCTCGGGCCGCCGTGGTCGACCGCATCGCGGCACCGGGTCGGCCGGCGCCTGCCTCAGGCGGCCCGGATACTGGCCAGGAACTTCTCGACCTCGCCCGCCAGCACCCGGCTCTCCGCCGACAGCTCGCGCGCCGACGACAGCACCTGGTTGGACGCCGACCCGGTCTCGCCGGCGCCCTGGTTGACCTCGGTGATGTGCTCGGCGACGCGCGTCGCACCCTCCGAGGCACTCTGGACGTTCCGCGAAATCTCGTGGGTCGCGGCGGCCTGCTGCT
The DNA here is from genome assembly GCA_009720755.1 of Rhodoplanes serenus. Lineage (GTDB taxonomy): Bacteria > Pseudomonadota > Alphaproteobacteria > Rhizobiales > Xanthobacteraceae > Rhodoplanes > Rhodoplanes serenus. The sequence goes on along the minus strand of WNKV01000009.1, from coordinate 18,377 downwards.
GCACGGCCGCCGCGATGGTCGAGGCGATCTCCGAGATCCGGCCGATCGTCGCGCCGATCTCCTTGATGGCGGCGACCGACTCCTGGGTGGCGGTCTGCATGCCGGCGATCTGGGTCGAGATGTCGCCCGTTGCCTTTCCGGTCTGCGCCGCCAGCGCCTTGACCTCCTGGGCCACCACCGCGAAGCCCTTGCCGGCCTCGCCGGCGCGCGCCGCCTCGATGGTGGCGTTGAGGGCCAGCAGGTTGGTCTGCGCCGCGATGGCGGTGATCAGCTCGACCACGTCGCCGATCCGGCTCGCCGCCTGCGAGAGATCGACGATGCGGGCGTCGGTCTTCTCCGCCTGCTCGACCGCCTCGGCGGCGATCCGCGCCGACTCCTGCACCTGGCGGCCGATCTCGTCCACCGAGGCCGACATCTCGGTGGTCGCCGACGCGACGCTCTGCACGCTGGTCGAGGCGCGCTCGGACGCCTCCGCCACCGACACCGAGAGGCGCTGCGTCGTCTCGGCGGTGCGGGTCAGCGATGTCGCGGCGCCTTCGAGCTGGCTCGACGCGGCCGAGACGGTGTCGACCACATGGCCGACGGCCGCCTCGAACCGATCGGCGAGCCCATGCATCGCGGTCCGGCGCTCCGCCGCGGCGCGCGCCTCCGCCTGCTTCTGCTCGGCCTCCATCGCCGCGATGCGTAGCAGATTGGTCTTGAACGTCTCGGCCGCCCGCGCGGTATCGCCGACCTCGTCGCGCCGCGCCACATAAGGCACCACCACGCTCTTGTCGCCGGCGGCGAGCGCCGCCAGCACGGCGCCGATGCGGCGCACCGGGATCGAGATGGCCCGGCCGATCAGCCAGGCCAGCACCACGCCGAACGCGAACCCGACCGTGCCGAGCCACAGGCTCAGCCGCTCGGTCTCCTCGACCATCGTGAGGGTCCGCGTCTCGATCGCTTTCTCTTCGGCGAGGCCACCGTCCTTGATGACGCTGACGTCGGCGGCGATATCGGCCGCGAGCTTGGACATGTCGACGGTGACCAGTTGCTCGATCTGGTCGCCGAGCGTCTTGGTCTGGTGGAATGACTTCCCGTAGCGCTCGGTGAGCTGCTTGATATCCGACAGCCTCTGAATGTCGTCGTTGCGCAGCGTGGTTCCTTCGATGTCGGCCACGCGGCTCTTCAGCTCGTCGAGATACCGCTCCGCCGTCTTGACCACCTGCTCGTCGTGACGAGCCAGCATTTTGTTGACGTTCAACCGGAGCTGCATCGCGGATTGCAGACCGTCGCTGATCCAACGCTCGCTCCCGTCGTTCGCCGCGATGGCGGCGGTGCGCAGCGTCTCGAATTCGGTCCGGAGCATCTGGCCACTGGGATCGAGAACCTCCCGCATCAGCCGGTCCTGCTCGCGCTTCATCGACACGAGCGTGGCGAAGCTCTTGGAATAGGTCTCGAAGCTCTTGTCGAGCTTCTTCAGGGAGACGAGCCACTCGAGATTCTTGACCTGTTCGAGACCGCGCGCGATGTCGGCCTGCACCTCCCGGAGCGAGGTCTCGGCGGCCGCCGCGTCGGCCTCGGTGCCCGTGCGCCAGAAATCGCGCGCATTGCGACGCAGGTCGAGAATATCCCGGTCGATCTCCTGGACCAGCTTCACCACCCCGACGCGATGGGCATACATCTCGAAGCCGTCGGCCGCCTCCCTGAAGCGGAGAATCGACAAGACCGACAGTGTCGCCAGAATCGCCAGCACGCCCGCGAAGCCAATCAGGATCTTGGTCCCGATCTTGCGATCGTCGAACAGGGAAGCGAAGCGACGGGCCGAACTGGTCGATGATATTGATCTGGACACGACGAGCGCTCCGTCGTTCTCGTAATGGCGACGCACATTGTCACGACGATCGGAACGACCGCTCCGGACGGGCGGCGAACGCGGCGTTCATGACCTCGAAATCGGCAAGCTCGAGTCGAATCGACCCGCTTGAAACTCAGGCAACCATTTTCCAGTTCTCCGACTAAATAAGTATGAAAAGGCGCAAACGCAGAACACCTGGTCGTGGTCTACAAACAACGCAAAAAGCCCTACCAAAACGAGCTAAATCCATCACCCGGTCCGGCGAGTCATCATCATTGACCGCGTCGTAACGGCGAGCGTCGTCACTTCGCGATCGGCGCCACGTCGGCGTCCCGGTCTCACCCTCGTGAGAACGGCCGCTTCTCTGCGACATGCGCCAGATGATTACGAGTCACGACAGCGCATCACGCGAGCGGATCACGAGATGCAGGCGGCGCGCCCGTTCACCCGCGCGGCGCCAGAGCGAGGCGAAGGCCGACGGCGACCAGGAGCGATCCGGTCAGCCCCTCGATAGCGCGGACGGCGGCGGGACGGCGCAACAGGCCGGCGAGTGGGCGCGTTGCCGACGTGATCACGACGAACCAGGCGAGCCCCATGACGGCATGGATGGCGGCGAGGCCGACCCCGAACGCGACCACCGGCATGTCGGCGGGGATGAACTGCGGCAGCAGGCCGACATAGAACACGCCGACCTTGGGATTGAGCAGATTGGTAACGAGCCCGCGCCGGAACCACGCGGGCGCCTGCGCACCGGGCCGCCCCCCGTGCTCACCACCGCTCTCCGCGGCGGCCGACACCGCGGCGGCGGGCGGGCGCAGGGCCCGCCACAGCATGCCGCCGCCGAGCCAGATCAGATAGCCGGCGCCCGCGAGGGTGAGCAGCCTGTAGGCGATCTCCGACACGGCCAGGACGGCGCCGAGCCCGAGTGCTGCGACGAGCCCCCAGATCAGCACGCCGGTGACGATGCCGGCGCCGGCCCGCATCGCCGGGCGGCCGCCTTCCACCGCCGCGGTGCGCAGCACCAGCGCGGTGTCGAGCCCCGGCGTGACGGTGAGCAACGCCGCCGCAGCCGAGAACGCCACAACGGCCGAGACCGGGTCCATGACTCATCTCCTTCGTTGACGCCCGGCGCGGTCGCGGTGCGGCTCACCGCCGGGTCACGCTCGGCACGCGCGCCGCCAGGACAGCAGGCAGCAGGCCGCGCAACGAGTTGCCGACGTGAATGGCGGTGGCGCGCGCGAGATCTTCGGTCGTCAGCACCGCCTCGCGGGCGCGGCCGCTCTCCAAGAGCTCGGCGCGCAGGCAGCCCGGCAGCAGCCCGCAGGCGAGCGCCGGGGTGAGCAGCACGTCCTCCCCGGGCAGGGCGACGAACAGGGTGGTGAAGCTGCCCTCGGTCAGCTCGCCGCGCGTGTTGACGAACAGCACCTCGTCGAACCCTTCGGCCGCGGCGGCGCGGCGTGCGTCGTCGTAGCGGGCGCGCTCGGTGGTCTTGTGGCGCAGGCGCCGGTCGTGCGGATCGACCGGAGTGCCGGCGAGCCGGACGTGCATACGATCGAGATCGACGATCGGGCCGACCCCGACCGTGACAGTGCCGCACCGGCGCAGCACCAGCCGCACCCGCAGGCGCTCTTCCGTCGCGGCCGCGACGGCCGCGTGCAGCCGCGCCCGCACCGTCGCCGGGTCGAGCACGAAGCCGAGCTGCACGGCCGAGGCGCCGAGGCGGGCGAGATGGCGGTCGAGCCGCACGAAGCCGCTGGTGCGCTCCCATCGAAGCGTCTCGATCAGGCCGAGGCCGTCGTCCGCCGGGCGCGCGAGGAAGCGCATCTTGAGGAGGGCCTCGGCGTGCTCGGCCGCCGCCACCGAGTCGTGCACAACGCCACCACCGACACCGATCTCGGCCCGCCCGTCGCGGTCGACAACCACGGTGCGAATGGCGACGTTGAAGCGTGCCCGCCCGTCCGGCGCAAAGTGACCGATCGCCCCGGTGTAGACACCGCGTGGCGACGTCTCCAGCGCCGCGATGATCTCCTCGGCGCGGATCTTCGGCGCGCCGGTGACCGAGCCGGGCGGAAACAGCGCCCGCACCAGCCCGGCGACCCCGGGGGTCGCGAGATCGGCCGACACCGTCGAGGTGAGCTGATGCAGGGTCGGATGCGTCTCGGTCTCGAACAGGCGGTCGACGCGCACGCTGCCGAGCCGGGCGAGGCGGCCGAGATCGTTGCGCATCAGGTCGACGATCATCAGGTTCTCGGCCCGGGTCTTCTCGTCGTCGACGAGCCGCCGCGCCGCGGCACGGTCGCTGTCGGGGTCGCGCTCGCGCGCCGCCGTGCCCTTCATCGGCCGGGTGACGATGCGGCCGCCGGCGCACTCGAAGAACAGCTCGGGCGAGCACGACAGGATGGTGAAGTCGGGCGTCTCGATATAGGCGCCGAAGGGGGTCGGCTGCGCCCGACGCAGCACCTCGTAGAGACGGCGCGGCGACCGGCAGGCGAAGCGCGCCCGAAAGGTGAGATTCACCTGATAGACATCACCGGCCGTGATGTAGCGCTTCACGCGATCGAAGCGGTGCTGGTAGGCGACCGCGTCCCATTCGGGGATCGCATCCTCGCGGCGAGGCCGCGGATCGTCCGCGGGCTCAACTGCCGCCGGGCCGACGTCCGCCGCACCGTCGTCGTCGGGGATATCGGCCGGCTCCTCGACGATGGCGAACCACAGGAGCGGCACGGTGCGCCGCGCCGGCATCAGCGGGGCGAGGCGCGGCTCCAGCGCATAGGCCAGCTCGTAGGCGAGGAAGCCCGCCGCATGACGGCCGGCGGCCACCGCCGCCTCGATCTCGGCGAGTGCGGCATCGACCTCGCCGGGCTCCCATGCGACGACGATCCGGCGCGGATCGGCGAACAGCAGGCGGGGCGCACCCGCGCCCTGCTCCAGGATCACCCGGATCATGCGCCTGCCGTCCGCACCAGCACGTCTCTCTCCTCGTATCCACCCGCCGGAGCAGCGCTACAGCAGCTCCGAAAAGCCCGTCACCGACCGACGGTCCCGCCGTCCGGCAGCGTAATGCAGCCGGACCACGCCGCAGTGGTAGCGGTCGACGTCCTCGAGCACGAGATCGAGACGATCCAGCAGGGGCGCCATCCAGGTCGCCCCCGGCGACACCACCGGATAGACGAACAGGTGAAACTCGTCGACGAGCCCGAGCGCCACCACGGCACTCGCAAAGCTGGCACCGCCGGCGAGATGGAGGTGGCCGCCGGGCTCCGCCTTCAGCGCCGCGAGGCGATCGGCGAGCGCCGCATCGGTCGGCGTCACCGCCAGCTCGGTGTTGGCCCACGCGGTCGGTGCGGTCCGCCCGTCGCGGGAGAAGACCAGCTTGCGGTAGTCGGTCATCCGCCGCGCCATCGCCCGGTGGGTGGCGGTGCCCTCGTGCTCGGCCAGCGTTCGCGGCCAGTAGGCCGCCATTTCCTCGTAGGTGGAGCGTCCGACCAGCACGGTGTCGCAGCCCGCATAGAGCCGGTCGATCGCGGCGTACTGGTCGTCGCCGACCGTGTGGACCCACGCCATCGGGTGGTCGACGCGGCCGTCGAGCGTGGTCATCATCTGGAGCAAGATCCTGCGCATGGAGGTCTCCGGCTCACGCGGCGGTTTCGACGAGACGGGCGAGCTGCGCCATCACGGTGCCCCAGCCGTCGAAGAAGCCCATCTCGGCGTGGCTCGCACGGTCGGCGCCGTTGCGATGCATCACATGGGCGGCGTATTCGGTGCCGCCGGGATGATCCCGCAGCGTGATGACGGCGGTCATGAACGGACGCTCGGCGGGCCGCCAGCCGCCCCGCAGCGCGTCGGTGAAGACGAGGCGTTGGCGGTCGTCGACGGCCAGGAAGCAGGCATCGAGATGCGGCGCGAAGGCGCCGCCGTTCTCGCTGATGCGGGTCACGAGGCCGCCGCCCGGCCGCAGCTCCATCGTCTCGACCCGGCACTTCGCCGGCGCCGGCACCCACCACTGCTCGAAGCTGGCGCGGTCGGTCCAGGCGCGCCACACGGCGTCCCGGGGCGCCGCGATGATGCGGCTGATGGTGAGATCGAGATCGGGATCGGGGGTGCCGGTCATGTCGGATCATCCTTTTGTTGGGCGCGCGTGACGAAACGGTCGAGGCGGTCGGAGCGGGTCTCCCAGACGGCCCGCTGGGCAGCGAGCCAGGTTTCGACGGCGGCAAGGGACTCCGGTGCGATCGCGCAGGTCCTGACCCGGCCCTGCTTGGAGGTGCGGATCAGGCCGCTCTCCTCCAGCGCCCGGATGTGCTTTAGGAACGACGGCAGCGCCATGGTGAACGGCTTGGCCAGATCGCCGACGCTGGCCGGTCCGCCGGCGAGCCGGCTCAGCACCGCCCGGCGGGTGGGATCGGCGAGCGCCAGGAAGATGCCGTCGAGGCGATCCGAATAGTGATCCATGAGGCTAAGTATCACGCCGCAATACTTAGCGCAACAGCTTACTGTCGAACCACCAGAGCATTTTCCGGCGAAGTGGACGCCGGTTCGCCCTCGAAAACGCGATCACGCAAGGACTTCTAGCGGGGGCCGATCTAGTTGGATCGGATTCCGCTCTCGGTTATGTCGATGCCTCGTCGCGGAGCCGGCTGCGACGCAGTCCGCTGCGGCGACATTGGGCGGCCGGACGCCGGCGCACGGATCATCGAGAGATCGGAAGATCGAGAGATTGTGCGAGCGAATGGTGCCCCTGGCCGGACTCGAACCAGCACGGTCTTGCGACCACCTGATTTTGAGTCAGGCGCGTCTACCGTTTCGCCACAGGGGCCCGGGCCGGATCATAAGAGCCCGGCCGCAGCGAGGGAATCGGATTTTTGCAGTGCCGTCAACGCTGATCGAACTCGACGTCGGCGACAGGCGCGTCCGGCAGCTCCCTGTCGAGGCTGCTGCGGAACGCCACACAGCCGCGCATGAACTTCGGCCAGGGCGGCACCGCCACCTCCGGCGCCATCGGCTCCGGCAGCAAGCCCCACAACTGCGGATGAAACCAGCACAGGTCGTGCCCGGAGGAATCGCGGTGCCGCCGGATGCCGGCGCGCAGCCGCTTGACCTCGGCGATCAGCGCGGCGCGATCGAGGGTGTCGAGATCCTCGTCCATCGTGGCTCTCCTCCCGACTGGGGGCGTGCCGCCCGCGCGCGGCGCCTCAGCGCCGCTTGAGCGTGTAGATCACGTCATCGAGGGCGAACAGCGCCGTGTTGCGGTCGCGAAAGTGGTAGGTGAAATGCCCGCCGGCACAGTCGACGTCGACGCTCGGCACCTCGACCCCGCCCAGCCCCAGCTCGCGGGCGATGCGGTCCTGGCTGCCGTCGGGCAGCGAGCCGCGGAACAGCGCGTCGGTCGGATAGGTGCCGGTCTGGTAGCGGGCGCGCTTGCAGGACAGCCCCTGGCTCTTGGACAGCACGGCCCCGGCCTGGAAGGTGACCTCGGTCTCGACCAGCCGCCGCGCCTGCTCGGTGAGATTGCCGCGTGCCTTGGCGGCCACCCACGGCCCCGGCACCGCGTCGACGATCTGCCACTTGCCGATCAGCCCGTTGTCGGCGGCGTGCACCGGCGCCCCCATGGCCGACACCACCGTCGCCACGAGCCCCACGGCCGCCATCGCGACCACCCCACGTCCCAGTCTCTGCATGCGTCCCAGTCCCAACAATGCCCCGGTGGGGTTCAAGGACGGAAGCGCGGCGAAATTACGAACACGATGGTTTCGGCGAGGGCGCCGAGAAGAGCCGAGAAGCGCCGGAAATGCGTTCGTTAACCGGCTGTTAAGACGATGCCTCGGGAATGCCGCACCCGGGCCGAACCGCCGCCCGGTTCATCCGCGACAACATGCGCGACAGGATTCGACGCCAACCATGACCACTTCCCCGATCGGCACCGGCGGCTTCGGCATCGACCACGACCCTCGCGCGCGATGCCGGCCCGTCGCCCTCGCGACCCAGATCGCCGCCGCCGTCGCGCTCGTTCTCTCGATCGCCGCGGTGATCGCGGCGATGACGCTCCAGATCGCCGAGGCGAGCCCGCTCGCGACGGTCGCCGCCGCCGGGGCGCCGCTGCGCCACGACCTGCCGATCGCCTGGATCGCCAGCCTGGCCCTGGTGGCGGTCGGTGGCCTCACGGTGCTCATCGCCGGCCTGCGGGCCTCGATGTCGGCCGACCGCCGGGACTGATCGACGTCCCGCAGCTTCAAGTCCGCCCGGAAAGCCGCTATGGACGGACGATGGCACACAGCCGCCGGCCGTCCCTGCCGATCGCTGCCGCGAGCCCTGCGATGCGCCCGAACCGTCCCGGCCTGGTCATCTTGTGGGCCATCTTCGCCATTGTCCTCGCGACCCTCTCGACGATCCCGCCGGCCGAAGCCGGCTGGTCGACCCGCCGCGGCGGCGAACTCGGCACCCTGGTGACCACCACGACGGCAGCCGGCGACGAGCTGTTCGTGTTCTGCACCCGGGACGGGCTCGGCTTCGGGCTGGTCCCGCGCCTGTCGCCGCAGCCCGGCGGCCCTGGCGATCTCACCCAGATGCCGATCACCGTGGCACTCGACCAGGCGGCGCCGGTCGGGCTCGTGGTCGAAGGCTTCTCCGGAGCGTGGGTCGCGTTCGACACGGCGGCCCGCGGCGTCGCCACCGCCCTGCCGGGCGCCACCGCCGTCACGGTGACGATCGCGCCCAGCCATGCCGACGCCTTCGTGGCGGCCCGCCAGGTCCATGTCCCGGGCGGGGGCTTCGCGGCAGCGATCGGCAAGGCCGGCTTCCCGGCGCGCTGCCGGGTGCGGTGACACGGCACGCGGCCGGCGTCTCCGCCGCCCGCGCCCCCGCTCACCAGCGCTGGAACACGAAGAACGCCCCGAGCGCCACGAAGGCGAAGCCGACCGCGTGGTTCCAGGCGAGCGGCTGGCCGAGATAGAGCCACGAGAACACCGCGAAGATCACCAGGGTCACCACCTCCTGGATGGTCTTCAGCTCGGCCGGCGCGTAGACGGTGGCGCCCCAGCGATTGGCCGGCACGGCCAGGCAGTACTCGACCAGGGCGAGGCTCCAGCTGATCAGCACCACCTGCCACAGCGCCACCTCCTTGAAGCGCAGATGCCAGTACCAGGCGGTGGTCATGAACAGGTTGGAGGCGACCAGCAGCAGCACGGGCGTGACGTAGGGCGAGGCGAGGAACGAGGGCATCGGCGGATCTCTCGGCGGACGGGACGGGACCGCGGCACGGCGCGGCGAATCGGCGGCCCTTCTGTGTAGCCGGAGATGGCGCGGCGGCATCGCGGCGGCCGGGCGAGCCCGGTGACGCGACGGCCGCACAGGGGGCGCAATTTGCTCCTAGGTCGACGATGCAGGTTGTCGGCGGACGCCGCCCGGCGGGCCGCCCGGCTTCCTCCTGCCTCGTGGAGCCGCGCATGCGCCGCCGTTCGATCCGCCGTTCGATCTCGATCGTCCCGGCCGCCGGGCTGATCGCCCTCGGCCTCGCCCTGCCCTCCGTGGCCGCCGCCCAATCGGCGTTGCCGCGCCCGAGCGAGCTGCCGCCGGCCGGTGGCCCCGGCAGCGCCCCGCCACGGCCCGCGACGCCCCAGACCCGACCATCGCAGACCCCCGCCGCGCAGACCCCCGCCGCGCAGGCCCCCGCCGCACAGGCCCAGCCGGCCCGGCCACCCGCCCCCGCCCAAGCCGGGCCGCCCGGTGCCGGCCCGCCCGGCGCCGGCCAGCCGGCCCCCGCCCGCCCCTACAAGCCGGTCACCATCACGGCACCGACGCCGGTGACCGATCCGAGCTTCGAGGCGTTCCGCAAGCAGCTCGGCGAAGCCGCCGGGCACAAGGACCGCGCCGCGCTGGCCCGCCTGGTGGCACCGAGCTTCTTCTGGCTCGCCGCGCAGGGTGACAAGGCCGACCGCAAGAAGCCGGCGATCGACAATCTCGCGGCCGCCATCGAGCTCGACGCCGTCGACGGCGGCGGCTGGGAGCTGCTGGCGAGCGCCGCCGGCGACGCCACCTTGCAGCCGCTGCCCCAGCGCAAGGGCGTGCAATGCGCTCCCGCCGCGCCGGTGTTCGACGACAAGGCGTTCGAGCAGCTCCTGCGGTCGAGCCGCACCGAGGTGTTCGAATGGGCCTATCCGGCCCGCGGCAGCGTCGCGGTGCGGGCGAGCGCCGCCGCCGACGCCCCCGTGACCGAGACCCTGACCGGCATCCTGGTCCGGGTGTTGCCCGAGCCGGACCAACCACCCCCGGCGGGCGCTCCGGCGGCCGGCGCACCCGGCAGCACCGACGGCCCAGGAAGTCCGGGCAGTCCGGGCGGTCCGGGCGGGGGCGCGATGCCGCCCCTCCGGGTGGTGACGCCCGCCGGCAAGACCGGCTTCGTGGCGGCCGATGCGGTGCTGCCGCTGATCTTCGAGCAGCTCTGCTACGTCAAGGATGCCGGCGGCTGGAAGATCGCCGGGTATCTGGGCGGCGAGTAGCCGGCCCGCGCGCGCCGGCCACACCCGGGCGAAAAACGACCAGTTGCGCGTTGACCCCGATTGCCAAGGCGACCGCGGCAGGGCGTCTGTGGGGCGTCCACGACCCGGAGAGCCGACGTGCCTGTGCCGCCGACGATCGCCGCCGCCTTCTTGCGCGCGCATCGCGGCCGTGGGCTCGCGGCCGGGGTATCGCTCGTCGCGCTGATCGGTGCCGCCCCGGCCCTCGGCCAGTCGGCGGCGCCGGGCAGCACCGTGGTGCTCGAGGAGCTGGTCGTCGAGGCGGATCGCGGGACCGGCACCGCCGCCCCACCCGGCACCCCGCCCGCCACCACCAGCGAGGCCGAGGCGAAGCGCCGCCTCGCCGCGACGCCCGGCGGCACCCAGGTGATCGACCAAGGCGATGTCGCCGGCCGCGCCGATGTGTCGATCGCCGACACGTTCCGCCAGGCGCCCGGCGTCGTCGCCTCGAGCTTCCTCGGCGGCAGCGACCAGCCGAAGATCCACATCCGCGGCTCCGGCCTGCAATCCAACCCGACCGAGCGCGGCCTGCTGATCCTCCAGGACGGCCTGCCGCTCAACCGCGCCGACGGCTCCTACATCGTCGGCCTGATCGATCCGCGCCTCGCCGACTTCGTCGAGGTCTATCGCGGCTACACGGCCAACCGGCTGGGCGCCACGGTGCTGGGCGGCGCCCTCAACTTCGTGTCGCCGACCGGCTCGGGATCGCCGGGCGCCACGATCGACGTCGAGGGCGGCAGCTTCGGCTATGCCCGCACCCAGGTGCAGGGCGGCGGCCGCCAGGGCGACCGCGACGCCTTCGTGCAGTACTCCTACGGCCAGCGCGACGGCTACCGCGCCTGGAACGGCTCCGACCGCCTGGTGTTCAGCGCCAATGCGGGCGCCCGGCTGAGCGAGACCGTGTCGACCCGCCTGTTCTTCGGCTGGACCGATCTCGGCTTCGAGGTCGCCGGGCCGTTGTCGTGGCAACGCATGATGGCCGACCCGCGCCAGGCCGCCCCCGGCCCCGTGGTGGTGAACGGCGTTCCCACCGAGCCCGGCCCCAACGCGGTACGCGACAAGCCGCGCCGCGACACCGAGCAGGCCCGGCTCGGCTCGCGCACCACCGCGACCTTCGGGGCCCATGTGGTCGATGTCGCGGTCGGCTGGACCAACACCGACGACACCTTCCGGTTTCCGGTCGGCACCGGCTATCGCATCACCGAGGGGGGCGACCTCACCACGTCGCTGCGCTGGGCCTACCAGCCCGACAAGAGCGCCGCGCTGCCGCTGTTCGAGACGACCGCGCTCTACGTCACCGGCCGCGCCGACCGCACCTACGCGAACAATGTCCGCGGTACCCGAACGACCGATTTCGGCAGCAACCAGCTCGCCGCCGACACGCTGTCGGTGTGGTCGGGCTTCAACCTGCCGGTCGGCGCCGTCACGCTTGCGCCGGCGATCGCCTACATGAGCGCGACGCGCGACAACACCGACACCTGGGCCTATGCGCGCCGACCGACCGTCAACGCCGCGACGGGCGCGACCGGCTCGGTGGCGGCGGCCGACACCGGCTTCGCGCGCCGCTACGAGGCGGTCAATCCGAGCCTCGCGCTGCTGCACACGATCGCGCCCGGCAATGTCGTGTTCGCCGCCGTGAGCCGCAGCTTCGAGGCGCCGACCTTCGACGATCTGCTGGAGGCGAGCGGCGGCACCGCCAATACGAGCCCGACCGGCTTCACGACTCCGAACCTCAAGGGCCAGAGCGCCGTGACGGCGGAGGCGGGATGGCGCGGCAGCCTCGGCCGCGTCGCCTGGGACGCGGTGGTCTATCGCTCCTGGCTCGACGACGAGCTGATCAGGACCACCACCGTGTCGGGCGCCATCACCACTGTCAACGCCGACCGCACCACCCACTTCGGCATCGAGCTCGGCGGCCGCGTGCAGCTCACCGACCAGCTCTCGGCACGCCTCGCCTACACGTATCAGGACTTCCGTTTCGACGACGATCCGCGCTACGCCAACGACCGCATCGCCGGAGCGCCACGCCACGTCGTCGACGCGACGCTGCGCTACACCGTCGATCCGCGGCTGTGGGTCGAAGGCGAGGTGCGCTGGGTGCCGGACCGGACGCCGGTCGACAACGCCAACACGCTGTTCGCGGCGCCCTTCGCGGTGGTGAATGCCCGCGCCCGCTATCGTCACGACGCGACATGGAGCGGCTTCGTCGAGGTTCGGAACGTGTTCGACACCAACTACGCGGCCTCGACGCTGACCATCGGCCGCGCCACCCGGCCCGATCAGGCAGCGTTCCTGCCGGGCGACGGCCGGGCGTTCTATGTCGGCGCGTCGGCGCGGTTCTGATCACCGCACCAACCGGGCTCCTGATCACGACGGATCGGTGAATGCGCCAGGGCTCTACTGACAGGCCGCGACGGGCGCGGGCTGCGCCGGCACCGCATCCATGGCGATGTGGCGCGGCTGCGCGGCGACCCGCTTCAGCCACGCCCGGATCGCCGGGAAGCCGCCGAGATCGAAGCCGGCCTTATGGGCCATGTGGGTGTAGGCATAAAGGGCGATGTCGGCGATGGTGTAACGGTCGGCGGCGAAGAAGCGGTGGCCGTCGAGGTGCTCTTCCATGACGCCGAGCGCCGCGTAGCCCGACTCGGTCCAGCCCTCGATCTCGTGCATCTTCAGCTCGCGGCCGCCGCGCACCAGCGTCAGCCAGAAATAGGCGGCCCCGATGGTCGGCTCCATGCTGTTCTGCTCGAAGAACATCCAGCGCAACGCTTCGGCCCGCTCGAAACGATCCTCGGGGGCGAGCGGCGTGCCGCCCGCGATGTACCACAGGATGGCGTTCGATTCGGGCAGATGACGCCCCGTCGCGACCTCGAGGAGCGGCACCCGGCCGCTCGGATTCTTGGCGCGGAACTCGGGCGTGCGGTGCTCGCCCTTGAGCACGTCGATCTCGATCAGCCGATGCGGAATGCGAAGCTGCGCCAAAGCCAGCCGGACCTTGTAGCAGTTGCCGGAACGCTGCATCGAATAGAGCGTGTACATGCGACTCCCCGACGGCGTTCGTTCTGCCCGCACTGCTGCCCCGACATGATCTTCGTTTTGCACGAGCGGCCGATCGACCCTGAGTTCGCGCGGCCCTGAGTTCCCGCGGCCCTTCATTCGCGCGACCACGCATCCGCGCACGCGGCCGTTCGACCACCGCGAGGATTGCACGCCGCAATTGCGACTTCAATTAGGACGCGGCAGGAGTTTGGAGATGTTCTCGTGAGGAGACGGCGACACCATTCACGTCGTCTATGTTCTCACGCCGACCGACCTTGTTGCAGCGCCGCAGAACCGCCGCGAACAACGTCAGTGCCGCCACGGTGCCGAGGGGAATCGCGGTGTGCTCGGCAACCGCGCGGGTGAAAAGCGGCACCACGAAGACGACGGCGAAGAGAGTTTTCTCCCCTTCGTGATAACCACGCCGCAAACCGTCGACGATCAGCATCGCGAGAGCCGGTGCGAGCAGCATCAGGTCGTAATCGTGGCTGTGCGGTGCAACAACAAAGGCGCCGATCAGAAGGGCAGCGGCCCGCAGCGACAGCGGCAGGCCGGCGCGCCAGATCCAGGCGACCGCCCCGCCCACCACCAGCGCGACGGCGCCGTGCAGCGCGTAGGCGAGCAGCACCGCCCCGCCCCACATCCGGGTCCAGGCGAACACGCCATGCAGCTTGTGCCAGCCGGCGCTGCCGGCTTCCAGCACCTCGGTGCGCACCGCGCCGGAGCCCTCCAGGAAGGCCCGCCACGGCTCCGTGCCGAACGCCGCCAAGGTCAGCAGCGCGAGACCCGCCACCGTGACGGCCGCGGCCGCGACGGCACGCCAGCGCCCGCCGGCGACGAGCGCCACCGGGATCAGCAGGCCGAACTGCGGCTTGTAGACCAGGAGCCCGAACAGCACCCCGGCCAGCAGCGGCCGCCGGTCGATCACCGCCAGCGCGCCGGCGAACAGAGCCGCCGTGAGGAAGCCGTTCTGGCCGTGCCCGGCGGTGACGAACACGGCTGGGAAGGCGAGCGCCAGCAGCAGCCACAGCGGATCGGGCGCGGCCGCCGGCGCCGCCCCATCGGCCGAGGCGGCCCGCAGCAATGCCCGCAGCACCACCAGGTAGAGGGCCAGCGTGGCGGCGAGCCACAGGCCGAGCGCCACCGGATAGGGCATCAGCGCGAGCAGGCCGGCGACGAGCAGGAACGGGGGCGGGTAGAGCCAGCCGTAGAACGCGGTGTCGGGACCGAAGATCGCCCGCAGGAGGCCATGCAGCGTGGCCGGGTCGAAGGCGAGCGCCGGGCGGCCGTCGAGCACCAGCAGGCCGGCGGTCCAGAAGCACGAGAAGTCGGTGCCGAGCGGCCGGCCCTGCCAGTCGGTCCAACCGTTCGAGGTCGCCGCCACGACCACGAGGGCGACGGTCGAGAAGCCGAGCAGCGCGAGAGCCCACAGGCGCACGCGCGCACGAGTGAGCCATTCGCCGCTCCGGGCGATGCTCCACAGGCCGTCGAGACGCCGCATCGTCGCCCCCGATCGAGGAGCGGCGAGCTTAAGGGATGGCACCTAACGGTTGGTATCCGGCCGGAGGCCATCCGCCGCCGGCTGGCTGGGCCTCATCCCGCCGTCGGCGCGGCGGCGGCGAGCCGCCCGGCGCGGCGGCCGGACGCGAACGCCCAGGCGAGATGGTGGCCGTGCCCCTTGAGCAGCAGCCCGCCCTGGCCGGTGGCGCCGGCCGCGTAGAGCCCCGGAATCGGTCTGTCGTCGGCGCCGAGCACCCGGTGCTCGGCGTCCACCGCGAGGCCGCCCTCGTTGTGGATGAACACCGCCTTGACGGGGCCGAGCGCCACATAGGGCCCCTCCCCCACCGGCGGCCGCGGCGACGTCGCCGGTCGGGCGGCGTTGTAGTCGGCGACGGTGCGCTCCAGCGCCCCCGTCGGCATGGCGAGGCGCTCGCCGAGTACGGCCAGCGTCGGCGCCGCGGTGAAGATGTCGGGCCGGTTGCGGCGGTAGTCGTCCACATAGGCGTAGGCGACACCCGGCGCGGTCGAGACGAAATGCGGCCACGCCGCGTAAAGTCCGGCGACGCGGGCGTCGAGCACGATCCAGGCGGCCTGCTCGGGCTGGTCGGGCAGCGCGAAGGCGGGCGCGTCGGTCTCCTCGGCGAAGCGCTCGCCGCGCCGGTTGACCAGGATGGCACCGCTGTCGAACAGCGCCGGGGTCGGCGCCAGGGTGGTGGTGACGAAGCTCATCACGAAGGGCCGCAGCAGCGCCGCCGGCAGGTGAGCCATCGACCACACCATGAGGTCGGCGAGCAGCCGCCAGGGTGGCAGCCGCGCCGTCAGGGTCTTGTGCCGCGGCGGGATGAAGCGCAGCTCCGGGCCGAGCGCCAGATCGCCGTTGAGGATGCGCCCGCCGAGCGCCAGCGCCAGCTTCTGGCCATCGCCGGTCGCCGTCTCGTTGACGCCCGGCACCCGCGCCTCGCGCGGCCCCATGAAGCGGCCTTTCAGCTCGGGATCGTTGGTGAAGTCGCCGGTGGCGAGCACCACGGCGCGGCGGGCGCGATGGCGCACCGAGCCGTGCGGCGTGTCGCAATCGACCGCGACGACGCGGCCGCCCGCTCCGCCCCCCGGCCCGCCCCCCTCCTGCACCAGCGCCACCGCCCGGGTCTGCGTGGCGACGCGGACGCCGAGCCGGCGGGCGGCCCGCCCGAGATGCACGATATAGGCGCGGGCGTTCGGCAGCACGGTGTGCATGCGGGGCCGGGTGTGGGGCGGCTCCGGCATCGGGCCGAAGAAGCGCAGGCCCTGCGCTTCCAGCCAGTCCATGGTCTCCGGCATGGCGTCGGCGAGCACGCGGCGGAGCGCCGGGTTGTCGCGCGGATCGAGATCGCCGTTGAAGGCCGCCATGTCGCGCCAGTGCGAGGCGGGGTCGTCGGCGACGCCGGCGCGGGCCTGGTGTGAGGAGCCCGAGGCCGTCACCGAGCCGACCGACCAGGCGGTGGAGCCGCCGGGCGCCGGGTTCTTCTCCAGAAGCACCACGTCGGCGCCGGCCCGGCGCGCCTCGATGGCGGCGGCGAGCCCGGCCCCGCCGGCCCCGACCACCACGACATCGCAAGTCTGCTCCGAGGCGACCATGGGGGCTCCGCTGCGGCTGGCGCGCCGGCGGGCCGATCCCGCCGGCAGAGCGACTGTCTCGGGGCGCGCTATACGGCGGCGACGCGCGGGCGACCAGTGCGGACGCACCGGAGCCACCCCGCCCGGTCCGCATGGCGGCACCGGCACGGCCGAGGCGGGCGCACCGCGCGGACCCGGTGAGCGGCGCAGACCTGGCGAGCGGTGCAGACCCGGCGAGCGGTGCGGTTTCGTGTGAATCGCGCACGTCGGTGCCGCCATGCGGCCTCGCCGAGCTTGCCGTCACGCCCGGCGCCCTTTAGGACACACGGCGCCCGAAGCTCAGGAGCTGACCATGGCCTTCCTCGCCGACTCGCTCGCCCGCATCAAGCCGTCCGCCACCATCGCGGTGGCCGACAAGGCGCGCGCCCTCAAAGCGGCCGGCCGCGACGTCATCGGGCTCGGCTCCGGCGAGCCCGACTTCGACACGCCCGAAAACATCAAGGACGCCGCCATCAAGGCGATCCGCGACGGCAAGACCAAGTACACGAATGTCGACGGCATCCCCGAGCTGAAGGCGGCGATCGTGGCCAAGTTCGAGCGCGAGAACGGCCTCAAGTACAAGCCGTCGCAGATCACCGTCGGCACCGGCGGCAAGCAGGTGCTGTACAACGCCTTCATCGCCACGCTGAATCCGGGCGACGAGGTGATCATTCCGGCGCCTTACTGGGTCAGCTATCCCGAGATGGTGCTGCTCGCCGGCGGCACGCCCGTGGAGGTGCCGACCACGCAAGGATCGGGCTTCCGCCTCACCGCCGCGGCGCTGGAGCGGGCGATCACGCCGAAGACCAAGTGGCTGCTGCTCAACTCGCCGTCGAACCCGACCGGCGCCGCCTACACGCGCGCCGAGCTGAAGGCGCTCACCGACGTGCTGCTGCGCCACCCGCATGTGTGGGTGATGACCGACGACATGTACGAGCACCTGGTCTACGACGACTTCGTGTTCACCACGCCGGCCCAGGTGGAGCCCGCCCTGTTCGACCGCACCCTGACGGTCAACGGCGTCTCCAAGGCGTACTGCATGACCGGCTGGCGGATCGGCTTCGCGGGCGGACCCGAGGCCCTCATCCAGGCGATGGCGACGGTGCAGTCGCAGTCGACCTCGAACCCCAACTCGATCGCCCAGTACGCCTCGGTGGAGGCGCTGAACGGGCCGAAGGACTTCATCCCGGCCCACAACAAGGTGTTCAAGGAGCGGCGCGACCTGGTGGTGTCGATGCTCAACCAGGCGAACGGGCTCGACTGCCCGACCCCGGAGGGGGCCTTCTACGTGTTCCCGTCCTGCGCCGGGACGATCGGCAAGGTGGCCCCGTCGGGCAAGCGGATCGAGACCGACCAGGACTTCGTCACCGAGCTGCTCGACGCCGAGGGCGTCGCGGTGGTGCAGGGCTCCGCCTTCGGGCACGGGCCGAACTTCCGCATCTCCTATGCGACCGCCACCTCGGCCTTGCAGGACGCCTGCGAGCGCATCCAGCGCTTCTGCGGCAACCTGAGCTGAGCGATCACTGGCGCGGCCGCACCACGGCCGCGCCCCACCCCGCTCAGTCCCGCGCAGATGGGACTCCGGTTCTTTGCACGCGAGAGCCATCCCCAAGGCTCCGCTCAGTCCCGCGCAAGCGGGACTCCAGCCCCTTCGAAACAACGGCTTTGCTGCGTGGCCCCTTGGTCCCCGCTTTCGCGCTAGGGCATGCACACATCGGGTGCCACGCCTAACAGCGTCATGCGCGGGCTCGATGTTTGGCCCGGGGACATAGCTGACAAGTGTTCGGGGACATGGCTGACACTGTAGTGGAGGAGCATGGGAGGCTACGAAGGAGGCCTGTCCATGCCGTGGCACG
>WNKV01000008.1 GCA_009720755.1 Rhodoplanes serenus | reverse complement strand
GTCCGTCCGCTGTCGGCCGACGGCCGCTACGGTATTTTCTTCGGCGCCATCCAGATCGCTGCGATCGACTTGACGGCGCCCGAACCCGTCAGCCATGTCTCCGAACAGGTGTTCACCATGTCCTCGGGCTGAACACTCGTGCCGGGCATCCACGACCTTAAGCCGAGCAGCAACAAAGACGTGGATGGCCGGGACAAGCCCGGCCATGACGGAGGACGTAGTCCGAGAGTGCTGCCGTTGGTATGATCACGACGCTACGCGACCGCGCCGGCGGGCTCCCGTCAGCTCTCCAGCACCAGCTCGACGCGCTCGGCCGCGAAGCGCGTCCGGGTGGTGAGCAGCGGGCGCCCGTCGGCATCGACGTCGATGCTGTCGACCACCAGGATCGGGCTGTCGGGCCGCACGTCCAGCCGCGCCGCGTCGCCGAGGTCGACGGTCGTCGCCGTCACCCGCGTGGCACCGCGTCGGTAGTCTGCAATGCCGAACTGGGCGAGGGTGCGCGTCATCGAGCGGCGCGCCGCATAGACGCGGTCGGCGCCGGGAAACCGCGTCGCGCACAGGAACGTGGTGGCGACGCACAGGGGCACGCCGTCGGCCTCTCGCATCAGCTCCAGGCGCACCACCGGGGCGCCGGCCTTCAGGCCGAGCCGCCGCGCCACCTCGATCGATGCCGGCTCCTGGGCGCCGGTGATCAGTCGGCCGCCGGCCTGGCGCCCGCTCGCCCCGACGATCTCGGAGAACCGCGTCCGCGTGCCGATCGGATAGGCGAGCCGCGGCGCCTCCACATAGGTGCCGCTGCCGCGCGCCGGCCGCACCAAGCCACGCTCGCGCAGCACCGCCAGGGCGCGGCGCACCGTGTGGCGGTTGACGCCGTAATGTGCCGCCAGCTCGGTCTCGGCCGGTAGCCGCGTGCCCGTCCCATAGGTGCCGACGGCGATCGCCTGGGCGATCTGGTCGGCGACGCGCCGCCACAGGGTCACACCCGGCAGCGTCGCGCCGGCGGGCGCGGCAGCACCGCGGTGGCCGGCGGCCGGAGGGCCGGTTCGGCTACGTCGATGATCGGTGGTCGCTGTCATCTTGCGGTCAAGAGTGGACCTTATGAAGTTGTCTAGTATCATAGACAACATGGTCATGCCACAGCAAACCGCCGTTTCCTCTTCCGCCGCCACCGCGGCACCCGCTCCCGCCGCCCTGGCGGGCGACATTGCTATCCGCCGCGCCGCCATGGCGGTGCTGGTCGAGGCGCCGACCGACGCGCTCGCCACCCATGTGGCGCGCCTGGCGCCGCCCGATCACACCGTGATTCGCCCGCCCGAGGCCGGTCTCCTGATGGTGCAGGGCCGGATCGGCGGCGACGGCCGCGCCTTCAATGTCGGCGAGGTCGCGGTGACGCGCGCCGCCGTGCGGCTCGCCAGCGGCGAGACCGGCTTCGCCTGCGTGCTCGGTCGCGATGCCGAGAAGGCCAGGCTCGTCGCCTTGTGCGACGCGCTGGTGCAGACCGCGACGCATGGCGGCGCCGTGGAGCGCGACGTGGTGGCGCCGCTGCGCGCCGCCCAGGAGGCCGCGCAGCGCCTCGCGGAGGCCCGCACGGCGGCGACGCGGGTCGACTTCTTCACCCTGGTGCGCGGAGAGGATTGAGATGGCCACGCTCACCGCCGGCTTCGCCGATCCGGTGCTCGCCGCCCAGGCGACCTTCCGGGCCGTGATGGACGCGACCGCCCGCCCCGGCACCGTGGTGCCGGTGATCGACACCGTGGCGGCACCGCCGCCGCTCGCCGCCGCCACGGCGGCGGTCGCCCTGACGCTCGTCGACGGCGACACCCCGGTGTGGCTCGACCCGCGGCTTGCCGCCGGGCCCGAGGTCGCCGCCTGGCTGCGCTTCCACACCGGCGCGCCGCTCGTCGATCGGCCCGCCGATGCCGCCTTCGCGATCCTGGCCGACCCGGCGTCGGCGCCGCCGTTCGAGCATTTTTCGATCGGGACCCTCGACGATCCGGACCGCTCCGCCACCCTGATCCTCCAGGTCGAGCGCTTCGACGACGGCGCGCCGCTGGTGCTGTCGGGGCCGGGGATCGCGGATCGGGCGACGCTGCGCGTCGCGCCGCTGCCGCCCGACATGGTGGCGCGTCTCACCGCCAACCGGGCGCTGTTCCCGCGCGGTGTCGATCTGATTCTCACCGCCGGCCACGCGGTCGCGGCGCTGCCGCGCTCGGTGATGCCGGTGATGGAGCGCTGACATGTATGTGGCCGTGAAGGGTGGCGAGCGCGCCATCGAGAATGCCCATCGGCTGCTGGCGCACGAGCGCCGCGGCGACCGCGCCGTGCCGGAGATCTCGCTCGCCCAGATCGAGGGCCAGCTCGGCCTCGCGGTCGACCGGGTGATGACCGAAGGCTCGCTCTATGACCGCGATCTCGCGGCGCTCGCCATCAAGCAGGCACGCGGCGACCTGATCGAGGCGATCTTCCTGCTGCGCGCCTTCCGGGCGACGCTGCCGCGCTTCGGCGCCACCCAGCCGGTCGACACCGCCGCCATGCGGGTGCGCCGGCGCATCTCGGCGACCTTCAAGGATCTGCCGGGCGGCCAGGTGCTCGGCCCGACCTTCGACTACACGCACCGCCTGCTGGAGATGCCCGCCGCCGATCCGCCGGAGCCCGCCACGACGGAGAGCGATGTTGCCGACAGCGTCGGCACACCGATGCCGCGCGTCACCGACCTGCTCGCCGCCGACGACCTGATCGAGCGCTCGCCCGGCGCCGGCGAGATCGACGACGCCGCGCCGCCCGGCGATCTCACCCGCGAGGCGCTGTCGTTCCCGGCGGATCGTGATCTGCGCTTGCAGAATCTCGCGCGCGGCGACGAGGGCTTTCTGCTGGCGCTCGCCTACTCGACCCAGCGCGGCTTCGGCCGCACCCATCCGTTCGCCGGCGAGATCCGGCTCGGCGAGGTGGCGGTGGAGGTGTTCGCCGAGGATGCGGGCTTCGTGCTGCCGGTCGGCCGCATCACCGTCACCGAATGCCAGTCGATCAACCAGTTTCACGGCTCGGCGAGCGAGCCGCCGCGCTTCACCCGCGGCTACGGCCTGGTGTTCGGCCATTGCGAGCGCAAGGCGATGAGCATGGCGCTGGTCGACCGCGCGCTGCGGGCCCGCGAGCTCGACGAGGAGGTGGGGGCGCCGGCGCAGGACGAGGAGTTCGTGCTGTCGCACTCCGACAACGTGCAAGCGACCGGCTTCGTCGAGCACCTCAAGCTGCCGCACTATGTCGACTTCCAGGCTGAGCTGGGGCTGGTGCGCCAGATGCGCCGCGAGCACGCGGCCCGGACCACCGCCGGCGGCGAGAGCCCCGCCGACGCGACGCTGTCCGATGCCACAGTTGCCGACGCGACCGTTGCCGACCACACCCGCGAGGCCGCCGAATGAACGCCCCCGCCTACAACTTCGCCTATCTGGACGAGCAGACCAAGCGGATGATCCGCCGCGCCATCCTGAAGGCGATCGCGATCCCTGGCTATCAGGTGCCGTTCGCCAGCCGCGAGATGCCGATGCCCTACGGCTGGGGCACCGGCGGCGTGCAGGTGACGGCCGCGATCCTCGGCCCCGCCGACGTGCTCAAGGTGATCGACCAGGGGTCCGACGACACCACCAACGCGGTGTCGATCCGAAAATTCTTCGGCCGGACCGCGGGCGTGCGCACCACCACGCACACCACCGAGGCGACGGTGATCCAGACCCGTCACCGCGTGCCGGAGACGCCGCTGAAAGCCGGGCAGATCCTCGTCTATCAGGTGCCGATCCCGGAGCCGCTGCGCTTCCTCGAGCCGCGCGAGACCGAGACGCGCCGCATGCACGCGCTCGAGGAGTACGGCCTCGTTCACGTGAAGCTGTACGAGGACATCGCCCGCCACGGCCACATCGCCACCACCTATGCGTATCCCGTGAAGGTCGCCGGTCGCTACGTGATGGACCCCTCGCCGATCCCCAAGTTCGATAACCCGAAGCTGTCGAACAGTGACGCGCTCCAGCTCTTCGGTGCCGGCCGCGAGAAGCGCATCTACGCCATTCCGCCGCACACCGCGGTGGTGTCGCTCGACTTCGAGGACCATCCGTTCGAGCAGTGGCGGCATCCGGCGTCGTGCGCCTTGTGCGGCGACGATGCGAGCTTCCTCGACGAGGTGATCACCGACGATCGCGGCGGCCGCATGTTCGTCTGCTCCGACACCGACCATTGCGAGAGCCGCCGCGCCGCGCCGTCACAGCCCACCGTCCAAGATGCGGAGGTGGCCCGTGGCTGACCGCTCCGATCTCGTCATCCGGCCGGCGACGGTGGCGGATCTTCCCGCCGTGCTGGCACTCTATGCCCAGCCCGACTTCGACGACGGCGACGTGATGACGCCGGCGGAGGCGGTCGGCTTTCTCGATCGCTTCGCCGCCTATCCGGACTACACGCTCTACGTCGCGCTCGACGGCGATGTCGTGGTCGGCAGCTTCGCGCTGCTGGTCATGGACAATATCGGCCATCGCGGCGCGCCCTCGGCGATCGTTGAGGATGTCGTCGTGGCCCCGGACGCGCAGGGGCGCGGCGTCGGCGCCGCCATGATGCGCTTCGCGCTGGGCGCGTGCCGAGACAAGGGTTGCTACAAGATGATGCTGTCCTCCAACGCTCGACGCGAGCGCGCCCACGCCTTCTATGAAGGGCTCGGCTTCGCGCGTCACGGCTACAGCTTCCGGGTCGATCTCGGCAACGACGGCGCCGTGAGCGAGACCGCCGCAAGCAAGGCCGCAGCCGTCGATGTGGAGCGCGTGCGATGACACCCGTCGATACGCCCCTCCTGATCGCCGAGGGCCTGAGCAAGTGGTATGGCCGGCAGCTCGGCTGCCGCGACGTCTCCTTCGAGCTGCACGAGGGCGAGGTGCTGGCCATCGTGGGCGAGTCCGGCTCCGGCAAGTCGACGCTGCTGCGCATTCTCGCCGGCCTGATGGAGGCGGATGCGGGCTGCGTGCGCTACCGCATGCGCGACGGCGTCACCCGCGACGTCGCCGCGCTCTCCGAGGCGGAGCGCCGTTTCCTGTTCCGCACCGACTGGGGCTACGTGCATCAGGACCCCGCCGCCGGCCTGCGCATGGCGGTATCGGCCGGCGCCAATGTGGGCGAGCGGCTGATGGCGATTGGCGAACGCCACTACGGCCGCATCCGCGGCACCGCGCTCGACTGGCTGACGCGGGTCGAGATCGACACCGGCCGTATCGACGAGCCGCCGACCCGCTACTCGGGCGGCATGCGCCAGCGCCTCCAGATCGCCCGCAATCTCGTCACCGGCCCGCGCCTCGTGTTCATGGACGAGCCGACCGGCGGGCTCGACGTGTCGGTGCAGGCGCGCCTGCTCGATCTGTTGCGCGGGCTCGTCGCCGAGCTGGGGCTCGCCGCCGTGGTGGTGACCCACGATCTCGCCGTCGCCCGCCTGCTGTCGCAACGCATCCTGGTGATGAAGGGTGGCGCCGTCATCGAGAGCGGCCTTACCGACCAGGTGCTCGACGATCCGCGCGAGCCCTACACCCAGCTTCTCGTCTCCTCGATCCTGCCGCCGTGAGAGAACCGCCGATGACTGCGCTCGTGCTCTGCGGAGCCGAAAAAACCTTCACGATGCATCTGCGTGGCGGGCTCCGCCTGCCGGTGGTGGCCGACGTGTCGTTCACCGTCGAGCCCGGTGAATGCGTCGTCCTGGCCGGTCCCTCGGGGGCCGGCAAGTCGTCGATCCTCAAGATGATCTACGGCACCTATCGGTGCGACCGCGGCGCCATCCTGGTGCGCGACGGCGACGACACGGTCGACGTTGCCACGGCGCCGCCGCGCCGCATGCTGAGCCTGCGCCGCCGGGTGATCGCCAACGTCACCCAGTTTCTCCGCGTGGTGCCGCGCGTCGCCGCGATCGACGTGGTGGCGGAGCCGGTGGGTGCTTCCGCCGACCCCGCCGTGCGGCGTGCCGCCGAGACCATGCTGCGCCGGCTCGACGTGCCGGAACGGCTGTGGGGCCTGCCGCCCGCCACCTTCTCGGGCGGCGAGCAGCAGCGCGTCAACATCGCCCGCGGCTTCCTGCCCGCGCGGCCGATCCTGCTGCTCGACGAGCCCACCGCCTCGCTCGACGCCAAGAACCGCGCCCGCGTGGTCGAGCTGATCGGCGAGAAGAAGCGCCAGGGCACCGCGGTCGTCGCGGTGGTCCACGACGACGACGTCCGCGAGCGGATCGCCGACCGCGTCGTCGACGTCACCGCCTTCATCCCGAAGAGTGCAGCATGAGCGACCCGTCCGAATTCCTCCTCACCAATGCGCGCGTGGTGCTCGCCGACCGGGTGATCGAGCGCGGCTATGTCGCGGTCGCCGATGGCCGCATCGTCGAGGTCGGCGAGGGCGCGGCGCCCGAGCGGGGCGAGGACTGCGCCGGCGAGCTGCTGATGCCCGGGCTCGTCGAGCTGCACACCGATCACATCGAGGCGCATTACATGCCGCGCCCGGCCGTCACCTGGCCGGCCGCCGCCGCGGTGGTCGCCTATGACGGGCAGATCGCGGTGAGCGGCATCACCACGGTGCTCGACTCGCTGCGGGTGTGGCGCGAGGAGGGCGCCGACGAGGTGAGCGGCGAGGCGGCGACGCTGGCGGTCGCCATCGACACGGCGCGCGATGCCGGGCTCCTGAGGGTCGATCACTTCCTGCATCTGCGCTGCGAGGTGCCGATGCCCTATGCGGTGGCCCAGACCGAGGAGCTGATCCACCGCCCCGACGTGCGCCTCCTGTCGCTGATGGACCACACGCCCGGCCAGCGCCAGTTCCGCGACGAGGCGAAGCTGCGCACCTACTATCGCGGCAAGAAGGCGGGGCTCTCTGACGCCGAGCTCGACGCGCTGTTCGCCCAGCGGGTCGCCTTCCAGGCCGCCCACGCGGACGAGAACTACCGCGCCCTCGTCGAACTCGCGCGCGCCCGCGGGGTGCCGCTGGCGAGCCACGACGACACCACGCTCGACCATGTGGGGGACGCGGTGCGCGACGGCATCGCCATCGCCGAGTTCCCCACCACGCCGGAGGCCGCCGCCGGCCTGCACGCCGCCGGCGTGCGGGTGATGATGGGGGCGCCCAACCTGGTGCGCGGCGGCTCGCATTCCGGCAACGTCGCCACCGTCGACCTCGCACACGCGGGCGTGCTCGACATCCTGTCGTCCGACTATGTGCCGGCGAGCCTGCTGGCGGCGGTGCTGCGGCTGCCCGAGGTGGCGCCCGAGATCGACCTGGCGGCGGCGGTGCGCACCGCGAGCAAGACCCCGGCCGAGGCGGTGGGCCTGACCGACCGCGGCGAGATCGCGCCCGGCAAGCGGGCCGACCTGATCCGGGTGCGCGACGTCGACGGGGTCGCGGCGGTGCGCCGGGTGTGGTGCGCGGGCCGGCGGGTCGCCTGAGCATTGTCCGGCGAAGTGGGACCCGGTTCGCCGTCGACAATGCGATCACGCAAGGCCGTCCTGAGCGGCGCCCCCGCCGAGGCCGGCGGCTGGCAAACCGGAGGGGCGACGTCAGCGGACGTCGACGCCGACCGACGGCTTCGGATGGGCGAGCGCCACCATGACGAGGCCGGCACCGGCCGCCAGCGCGTCGGCCAGGAGGCCGGCGAGGCGCAACCCGATCGCCGCCGCCGCGGCGGCATCGAGGCCGGTGGTGGGCGCGAGCAGCGCGGTCAGCACCACGTCGCGCACGCCGAGACCCGCCGGTGTGCCCGGCATCACCAGGCCGGCCAGCCAGGCGGCCGCCACCATGGTGGACATCGCCAGCAGATCCTGCGGGGCCGCCGGCGCCACCAGGGCGGTCAGCCCTTCGAGGGCGGCGCCGGTCAGCACCAGCATGGCGGCGTAGTGGCCGACCGCCACCAGCATGCGGACGACCGCGCGGCGCGACGCGAACAGGCGGGCGACGACGGAACGTTGCAGCACCACCATCACCAGCAGTGCGGCGCCGGCGAGCCCGGTGGTCAGCAGCGCGAACTCGGAGGCGACCCGCAGGCCGAGGCTCCAGTCGATCCGCCCGGCAATCGCCGCGACGGCGACCAGCAGGCCGACCGCGGTGAGCAGGCACAGCGCCTCGGCCATGGCGGCGGTGGCGGATTCGCCGCGCGTCACCCCGAACGGGGCGAGGGCGGCGTGGCGGGCGGCGTAATGGGCCCCGGCGACCGGGCGGTAGCGGTCGAGCTGGGTCAGCAGGAAGATGCCGAACAGGCAGCTCCGCCGCATGGTCGGCCGCACGGTGAGGCGCAGCAGCACCACGAAGGCGCCGCCGGCCAGCACCGCGGCAACCGCGAGGAGCGCGGTCGCCTCGGCGAGCTCGGCCAGCGCGGTGCCGGGCGTCGCGGCGAGCGCCGGCGGCAGGCCGCCCCGCAGGGCGAGCCACAGCACGGCCAAAAGGGCGGCGGCGCCGAGGAGCAGGCCGAGACGGTCGAGCAGGCGATGATGCAGGTCGGTCATGGTCGGGCCCGGGCGGCATCCGCGCCGCCCCGGCTCGATCCTATGTCACCGGGCCGCCTCGCCCACAAGCGTCCGGCACAAGCCACGGGTTTTCCCGCATGGGGGCGGGTATGTGGTGCCGCCGTCGATGCGGGGCCCCCGATGACTCGGGCGTTCAATCCTCGTCGAGGCGATCCGGCTTACCGATAGCCTTCCGCTGATCCGACGCGACGCGCCGCTCGACCTTCTTGATGTCCTCGTCCGGCGGCAGCGATTCTGGCCGGATGCCGCGATCGAGCAGCGTGCTGCGGACGGCTCGGTTGTTGGTAACGTGCTCCGCCGAGATGGCTGCTTCGGTCTTCATGGCGTGAGCGCGGGCGTTGAAGATGGTGATCTCGGTCGCGAAGTCCTTCGCCTTCAAGATGATCGTCGGGGCGAAGTCGGCGAGCGGGCGACTGTCCGGGACCTTCCACTGAGCCTTCATGGCCTGGGTCGATCGGCCGAACAGTGCATGGTCGCCCTTGCTTCGGATGAGCGCAAAGTCCTGGTTCCCGCCTGTCTGCTCGTAGATCACGCTGGAGAGGTCTTTTTCTGTTGCCGTGAGCTTCCGCCGCGCGTGAAGCCGCTCGACCTCCAGCATTCTTTGCTGGATCAGCTCGGCGCGTCGCGTCTGAATGGCGAAGTAGCTTTGGGCAAAGGCGATTTCCGGCTTCGAAGGGTCGCCGTTCTGGGCGACCAAGTAGCAGGCGAACCGGGTCAGCAGGACGTCGTCGATCTCGCGGCGGCTGCCGGAACCGAGTTCGACCATTTTGGTGACGTCAACAAAATGGTGGGCAACTGTATGCCCAGCGACTTCGCAGCCTGTCTTTGCCTTCGACAAGACATTCTGAAAGTTACGCCACTCGGCATATCCAAGTAGATGTTGGACATCGCGAGCCAACCAATATTCGACGCCTGCTTCAGTCTGTTGGGCGTGTCCTTCGAATGCGTCCGTGAGCTGGGCGATCATTTCGTACTTCATCTCGGCCCCAAGATGATCAAGGCATAGGAAGAGCCATCAAGCCGATGCAAAAGGACAGTATTGAAGTCTGGTGCGAGCGCGTCAACGACAGGTTGTCGTGCCGGGCACGATCGCTGTCACGGCGATGCCATGCGCATGGTTCCCCTTTGACGGGCCGGACGTTCGCCAAATGGGTCGGCGGCTGGCAAGAATCGTAAGATGACGGGACTGGACCGGGATGGTGGGCGCGACAGGGATCGAACCTGTGACCCCTACCATGTCAAGGTAGTGCTCTTCCGCTGAGCTACGCGCCCGTGTCGGTCCGGATCGGAGGGGCCTTCGCGAGGTCCCGGGCCGCCGGTCGACGGTGACGGTTCCTATATCGGCTCGTTTCGGCCGGGGCAAGGGTGTGGTGTGAGGAGCCGGCCCGGCGCCATGGCGATGTCGTGCGCCGCGGCCTCAGGCCGCGGGCAGCATCTTCTGCACCTCGGTGACCAGCTCGCGCAGATGGAACGGCTTGGACAGCACCTTGGCGTGCTTGGGGGCGGCCGAATCGGGGTTGAGGGCGACCGCCGCAAAGCCGGTGATGAACATGATCTTGATGTCGGGATCGAGCTCGGAGGCGCGCCGCGCCAGCTCGATGCCGTCCATCTCGGGCATCACGATGTCGGTGAGCAGGAGCTGAAACGGCTCTTCGCGCAGCCGGTGGTAGGCCGAGAGGCCGTTGTCGTACGAGGTCACCTCGTAGCCGGCATTCTGGAGCGCCTTCACCAGAAAGCGCCGCATGTCGTTGTCGTCCTCGGCCAGCAGAATTCTAGACATGCCCCGCACCCGGTCGTGGTTTCCGCACGCCCGGCGCTGTGGCGCGGTCGTGCCCCGGTCCCTTGTTCAGGATTCCATAAGCGCGAGTCCTGGTAAACACGAGGTGAAGCCGTCGACGATCTTGGCAGCGACTGTCACATCATGGACAATGAGCGCCTGCCGAAGGCGCCGCCCGCCGTCGGCACGCCGACCGGGCTTCTGCGGAGGTCCTGTCGACCGAACTCCGGGCCGCCGGGTCGGTTTCGGCAGAGGAGGCCGGTCCGGGCTCACAGGGGGCCCATAGGGGCGCTCGCGCCAGCAGGGCGGCGGGCCCGGCGCGATCGCTCGGCCCTCCACCCGGGCTCTCGGCCCTCCACCCGGGGCGCTCGCCGCCGGGTGCCCGCGCCCGGAGCCGTGCCGAATGCTGCCCGGCCGCGCCATTCCGTCGGCGCGTCCGCCCGTGATGCCGTGTCCACCCTCGAAGTCGCGTCCGCCCTCGATGCCGCATCCGCCCCGCCGACCGTCGCCCCCCGATCCCGCCGGAGCCGCATGACCGATCCGCACGACGAGCTCGACCCCCCCTTCGACGTGCTGGAGCCGGCCCACTGGCGCGGACCGCTGGTGTTCAACTCCCCGCACAGCGGCTTCATCTATCCGCGCCGCTTCCTGGAGACGACCCGGCTCGACCTGCCGATCCTACGGCGCTCCGAGGACACCTTCGTGGACGAGCTGTTCGCCGGCGTGGTGGCGCGCGGCTTCCCGCTGATGCGGGCCTTCTTCCCGCGCTGCTACGTCGATGTGAACCGCGAGCCCTACGAGCTCGATCCGCGGATGTTCATCGGCCGGCTGCCGTCCTATGCCAACACCCGCTCGATGCGGGTCGCCGGCGGGCTCGGCACCGTGGCCCGGGTGGTCGGCGACGCCCAGGAGATCTATGGCGGCCGCATCCCGGTCGACGACGCCCTCGATCGCATCGAGACGCTGTACAAGCCGTACCACCGGGCCTTGCGTCGCCTGCTCATCCGCACCCATCGCGATTTCGGCGTGGCGGTGCTGGTCGACTGCCACTCGATGCCCTCGAATGCCGGTCCGCGCGACGAGCGCCCCCGGGCCGATGTCATCCTGGGCGATCGCTACGGCACGAGCTGCGCCCCGGTCGTCACCGACACGCTGGAGGTGGCGCTGCGCGGCCTCGGCTATGCGGTCGGCCGCAACAAGCCCTATGCGGGCGGCTTCATTACCGAGCATTACGGCCATCCCGCCACCGGGCTTCACACCGTGCAGTTCGAGATCAACCGCGCCCTCTACATGGACGAGCGCCGCCAGCTTCGCGGTCCGGGCTTCGGGGCGGTGGTGGCCGATCTCGCCGTGGTGGTCGAGCGGCTGGCGGCGATCCCGGTCGAGTCGCTCAAGCCGTGGCGGGCGGCCGCCGAGTGAGGTGCCGGATGGCGCGGCGTCCGTCTGCCGGCCGGCGCGACGGCATTCCGTCCAGCCCTCTCGGTCCCGCGCGCCGTCGCGCTCATAACCGGGGACGACACGCCTATAGAACCTCGTCGGGGCCACTGGCCCTGGGGCTGATCCGCCATAACCGGTCCGTCTGTATTCCAGCGTCCAGCTATGGTTGATAAAGATCTAGCGGCCACCTGCCCAAGTGTAGCCACAAAAAAAGAGGCCGCCAGCGTGTGCCAGCGGCCCAAGTCTAGGGAGGAAACGCCCAAGGAGGGCGGCGGTAACACGAGTCATCGCGCTACCGCACCGCCGAAATATGTCATCGCGGCGCACAAAATGCAAGACGCCGGGGTCATGGCTGATCAGCTTGCCGAGGGTTTCTCTACAACCGTTGCTTCGTTGCATTAGACTATCGTAGGGGCTCGCGGACTGCACGATAAACCAGCAGCCCGGCCAGACAGAACACGAATTGTGCAAGAAATACCGTTTGGTAGGCGGCCAGCGGATAGGTGCCCCCGACCGAATCGAAGCGATCGATCAGAATTCCCCCCATGAGCTGCGACAGAAAGCCGCCCCCCATGGTGCCCATGTTCATCAAGGTCATGCCGCGCCCGATCAGATGCGGGGGGAACAAGGCCCGTCCATGGGCGATGACGGCAGGCAGAAAAGCCGAGCAGAATCCGAAGGCGGCGAGCCAGGCCCACAGTCCCCACGCCGGCAGGGCGCCGAGCACGCCGAGGAGGAGCAGCAGCGCTGCCGTGCTGCTCGCCCCCGCCAGGGTGGCGGCCCGGTAGCCCCCGAACACCCGGTCGGCGGCTCCCCAGGCGATCATGCCGATCGCTTGGGTCAGGGCCGGAATGAACAGCAGCGTGCCCCGCTCGGTCAGGTCGTAGCCGTACACATGGGTCAGGTAGGGGCCGCCCCACAGGCCGACGATCATCACGTAGCCGCCATAGGCGGTGAGATGCATCACGAACAGGCGCGGGATGTCGGGCTGGCGCCACACCGCGGCGACACCGCGCAGGCCCTCCGCCACCGTTTCGTGGCGGGCCTCGGGCGGCGCCGGCGGCTCGCGCAGCAGGAGCGCGATGAGCACGCCGATCACCGCCATGGCCAGGGCGATGGCCACGAAGGCGGCGCGCCAGCCGACCAGGGCGGTGGCGACGGCGAGCGGCGCGGTGGCGAGCAGCGAGCCGAGGGTGCCGACCCCGAGCTGGAGCCCGGCGAGCGCCGCGAACCGCTCCGGCGCCACCGTGCGGGCGTAATAGGTGAGCGGCCCCATCAGGAAGCACGAGGTGCCGAGCCCCATCAGGGCGCGCGCCGCCAGCATCTCGGCGGCGTCGGTAGCGACCGCGAATTGCAGCGTGCTGCCGACCACCAGGACCGCGCAGGCCAGCATGCAGCGCTTCGGCCCGAAGCGATCGATCACCACGCCGAGCGGAATCTGCACGGCCAGGAAGACGAAGAAGAACAGGCTGGAGATCAGCGCCAGGTCGCGCGCCGTGAGGCCGATCTCGGTCGTCAGGGTCGGGGCCAGCACGCCGATGCTGTTGCGCAGGAACTGGCTGACCACGTAGCTGGCGCCGAGGGTGGCGACGAGGCCGACGGCGACGGTCGTCGGTCCGCCCATCGCGCCGGATGGACGGGAGGTGGTCTCGGTCATGGCATTTCCTGTGGCCGGCCGGCCGATCCGGCCCGGCCTGTCGTCGCACGCGGTCGCGGGCCGAGGCAAGCCGGGCGGTGGGCCGGCGGGCGTGGCCGGCGGGCGTGGCGGCACGCGACGAACGGGCGGGTTGCTCGCCGCCGCGGCGTCTTATACGGCATCGGGGTGAGGTCGCGGAGCGCGCCGGGGCAGGACCTCGGCAGGACGCCGCGGACGGGGCCGGACGGCCCGGCGGGGGCGGGGGACCACCAATCATGACGGCCATCGAGTTTTCGGCGTTCATCGACCGTCTGGCGACGGCCTCGGGAGAGGCGATCCTGCCGTTCTTCCGCACCGCCCTGACGGTCGACGACAAGAGCGCGGGCGGCATCTTCGATCCGGTGACGGCGGCCGACCGGGCCGGCGAGCTCGCCATGCGGGCGCTCATCCGCGACACCTTTCCGAGCCACGGGGTGGTCGGCGAGGAGTTCGGCGCCGACAAGCCGGACGCCGAATACGTCTGGGTGCTCGACCCGATCGACGGCACCAAGTCGTTCATCGCCGGCATGCCGGCCTGGGGCACGCTGATCGCGCTGACTCGCCACGGCCACCCGGTGTTCGGCATGATGCACCAGCCGTTCTTCGCCGAGCGGTTCAGCGGCGACGGCAAGACGGCTCGCTATCGCGGGCCGCGCAGCGAGCGGACTCTCATGGTGCGCCCCTGCGAGAGCCTCGATCGCGCCGTGCTGTTCACCACCAGCCCGCGGCTGATGAACCAGGCCGATCGCGCCGTCTATGCGCGGATCGAGGAGAAGGTGCGGCTGTCGCGCTACGGCGGTGACTGCTACGCCTATTGCATGCTGGCGGCCGGCCACATCGATCTCGTCATCGAGACCGAGCTGAAGCCGCACGATGTCGCCGCCCTGATCCCGATCATCACCGGGGCCGGCGGCATCGTCACCACCTGGGAGGGCGAGGCGCCCGAGCAGGGCGGCCGCCTGGTGGCGGCCGGCGACCGCCGCGTCCACGCCGCCGCCCTGGAGATGCTGAAGGCGGGGTGAGGGCGAATACGAGCCTGGTGGTGTTGGAGCATGTTCCGGCGAAGTGGACGCCGGTTCGCCGTCGAAAAATGCGATCAGATCAGGACTTCTAGAGCGGGGCCGATCCCGTTGGATCGGATACCGGTCTAGAATCCGTTTGGACGCCCTGACGCATCTGTACCGCGCATGTGTACCGGCGAGCGCAGAGACCCGCTTGCGGCCTCCGCAGACGCGGAATATCGGGCGGTGCGGGGGGCGCCATGCCGATAGGGAGTTCCGATCGGGGCTCATGGCATTCCCCGCATGCTGGCCCGGTCGGCTGAAGCCGCCGAGAGCGCGGCGCGGCGCAACCAGGCGCGCGAGCTCGTCGCCCGGTGGAACGCCGAGCTGATCGGCGGCGAGTGCCGTTGTGTCTCCTTTGATCCGCGGCGCCCTGATCGCCGGCATGCCGGGGCTCGAGGTGCTGTGCCCGGCATGCCAGACCGTCGGCGCCGTCGACCTGCGGCGGGTCGATCGCCACCCGGAAGGCGCCGTTGCCGCCCTGGTGCTTGGCCTCACATGCGCCCGCTGCGGGCCGGCTGCCCCGATGCCGCGGCTGCTGGGGCTGCACGCGCTGCCGTCGGCGCGGCGCTCCGGGGGCGGCTTGCGGGAGCCGTCGGCCCCCGTGGGCTAGGCTGACACTCTCTTCATGCTCAAGGACCAGGAAATCGAGTGTCAAACGGTGCCGATCCAACGACACTTGCGACGACGCGTTGAAAAGCGTCTTCTTGACAGCAACCCGCAGGTTCGACAGGTACAGTAAAGACGAAGCCCCACTCGCTGATCCACCACTCGGCCGTGTTCAGCTTGGTTTTCCCTTCAAGTGGACGGCAGCGATAATATCTGAGCCTCGGTTCCCAATTTTCGCGGGGCAGGAACCGAAGCGCGATCATTGTTGGATCAGGCCGCCACGCCGTACTCGCGCCGCGTGATCCGAGCGCCGGGGGTAGGATCGATCATCTGTTCCCTAATCAGAGCATCGCGAAGTCCGACGATCGGTTTGACCGACACGCTCCGGTTAAGCCGCTGGGACAGGAAGACTCCGAGTGCCGGCTCGATGTCGGCCAGCACGGCGTGGGCATCAATGTGAGACAGAACGAAGCCCGGCAGGTCATCGGAATAGACGTACAGGCCGCCATCGCAACGCTTCTCGATGGTGACCGTGACCCGCACGATTGGGTTGTCGCGGATTTCCATCGAACATCCTCCGGTACCTTGCAGTGTCAATTCAGCCACACAGTCATTGAACACGTCAACTGAGGCATAGTTGCGCTCTTGAATCGTTGAAGCTCCGTTACCGGCGGGCAACGTGGTTTGCACGCAGGGCGTTACCCCGTGCGTTACCCGAGGGCGTCGCAAAGACGAGAGCGGCGGCTAAGCCTTTGGTGCCGCAAGAGGGATTCGAACCCCCGACCCCATCATTACGAATGATGTGCTCTACCGGCTGAGCTATTGCGGCGTCGGGC
Source organism: Rhodoplanes serenus (assembly GCA_009720755.1). Classification (GTDB taxonomy): domain Bacteria; phylum Pseudomonadota; class Alphaproteobacteria; order Rhizobiales; family Xanthobacteraceae; genus Rhodoplanes; species Rhodoplanes serenus. Next base: position 246,133 of record WNKV01000008.1, on the reverse strand, counting down.
TCCCTGATACTGGTCGGCGGCGCGGTTGGCAAGTGATGCGGCGGCGCCGCCGGCGGCCCTCCGGCGCGCTCTCCGCCCCCGACAGGGGCGCGCCCTGGCGGTTCCGCCTGCCCGCCCGGCGTCAGGCCGGCCGGCTTTGAAAAACGTCGGCGGAGCCGATAAATAGACCTCATGGCCGCGACCTTCCCGACCCCCGACCACGACCACGCCCGCTGCTCGGCCGCCGTCCTGGCGCACGCCGAGGCGGTGTGCAAGGAGCGCCACGAGCGGCTGACGCCGATGCGGCGGCAGGTGCTGACCATCCTGGCCGACAGCCACAAGCCGCTCGGCGCCTACGAGATCATGGAGCTGGCCGCCCCGGACGGGCCGCGCCCGGCGCCGATCACCGTCTACCGGGCGCTCGACTTCCTGATGGCGCAGGGCCTGGTGCACCGCATCGAGAGCCGCAACGCCTTCCTGGCCTGTGCCCACCGCCATGCCAGCGGCGCCCTGGTGGCGTTCCTGATCTGCGATCGTTGCGGCACGGTGGGCGAGGCGCCGGCGACCGCCATCTCCGAGGCGATCGGATCGGCGGCCGCCGCCATGGGCTTCTCGCCCAAAATCTCGGTCATCGAGGTGACCGGCCTGTGCGCCCATTGCCGGGATGCCTGACCCGGCCGGCCGCGCCTCCTGACGAACCCGAACCCCTGGACGCGCCGCCGAGGCGCCGCGCCCCTTCCGGACTCCACCCCCGAGCCCTCCATGTCCCCCCATGCCCGCCCGCTCGACACCCTCGCGACCGTCACGGTGGTCGCCCTCAGCCTGAGCTGGGGCCTCAACCAGGTGGCCATCAAGGCGGCGCTGCCGGACATTCCGCCGCTCGTCCAAGGGGTGATCCGCTCCTCCGGTGCCCTGCTGATGCTGTTCGCCTGGTCGTGGGCGCGCGGCGTGCGGCTGTTCTCCCGCGACGGCAGCCTGCTGCCCGGGCTCGCCGCCGGCCTCTTGTTCGGGGTCGAATTCGTCATGGTGTATCGCGGCCTGCCGCTCACCACCGCGAGCCGCGCCACCATCTTCCTCTACACGGCGCCGCTGTTCGTCGCCCTGATCGGCTCGCGGGTGCTGCCCGGCGAGCGGCTCGGGCCGTCGCAGTGGCTCGGGCTCGGGCTCGCCTTCGCAGGTGTCGTGGTGGCGTTCGGGGCTCCTCAAGCCTCGGCCACCACCCCGGCGGGCTCGACCCTGGTCGGCGATGCGCTGCTGCTGATCGCCGGCGTCGGCTGGGCCGCCACCACCCTGGTGATCAAGGGGACCCGGCTGGTCCATGCCGCCCCGGAGAAGACCCTCGGCTACCAGCTCGCGGTGTCGATTCCGGTGCTCGCGGTCGCCGCGATGGTGTTCGGGGAGAGCCTGACGGCGGCCCCGCGCCCCGGGGCGATCGGCTGGCTCGCCTATCAAACCGTCTGGGTGGTCGGAATCACCTATGGGCTGTGGTTCGCCCTGGTGAAGCACTATTCGGCCAGCCGCCTGTCCGCCTTCACGTTTCTCACCCCGCTGTTCGGGGTGGCGGCCGGCCATGTGGTGCTGGGGGAGGCGATCGACTGGCCGTTCGCGGTGGCCGCCGCCCTGGTGGTGGCCGGGCTCGTGCTGGTCAACCGCCCGCGTTGACGGCGGCCTGCCGCCCCGCGTCGCTGGTGGACTGCCGCCCGCGTTGACGGCGGCCTGCCGCCCCGCGTCGCTGGTGGACTGCCGCCCGCGTTGACGGCGGCCTGCGGGTCTGGCACTCCGCAGGCGGGCCGCGGGCTCCACGGACGGGCCGCACAGGCCGGAGGAGAGTGCGATGAGTGATCTGGCAGGGCCGGCCCCGCGCCGCAGGACGGTGGCCGTGAAGGTCGGCAACGTCACGGTGGGCGGCGGCGCGCCGATCGTCGTGCAGTCGATGACCAACACCGATACGGCCGACGTGCAGGCGACGGTCGCCCAGGTCACGGCACTCGCCCGCCAGGGCTCCGAGATCGTCCGCATCACGGTCGACCGCGACGAGGCGGCCGCCGCCGTGCCGCACATCAAGGAGCAGCTGCTCAAGACCGGCGTCACCGTGCCGATCGTCGGCGACTTCCACTATATCGGCCACAAGCTGCTCGCCGACCATCCGGCGTGCGCCGAGGCGCTCGACAAGTACCGGATCAACCCCGGCAATGTCGGCTTCAAGGAGAAGAGGGACCGGCAGTTCGGCGCCATCGTCGAGATGGCGATCCGCCACGGCAAGCCGGTGCGCATCGGCGCCAACTGGGGCTCGCTCGATCAGGAGCTGCTGACCCACCTGATGGACGAGAACGCCAAGGCGGCGAGCCCGAAGGACGTGCGCGCCGTCACCCGCGAGGCGATGGTGCAGTCGGCGCTGCTGTCGGCCGCCCGGGCCGAGGAGATCGGCCTGCCGCGGAACCGCATCATCCTGTCCGCCAAGGTGTCGGCCGTGCAGGACCTGATCGCCGTGTACCAGGACCTCGCGGCACGCTCCGACTATGCCATCCATCTCGGCCTCACCGAGGCCGGCATGGGCTCCAAGGGCATCGTCGCCTCGTCGGCGGCGCTCGGCATCCTGCTCCAGCAGGGCATCGGCGACACCATCCGCATCTCGCTGACGCCGAAGCCCGGCGGCGACCGCACCCTGGAGGTGAAGGTCGCTCAGGAGCTGTTGCAGACCATGGGGTTCCGGGTGTTCGTGCCGCTCGTCGCGGCGTGCCCGGGGTGCGGACGCACCACTTCGACGACGTTCCAGGAGCTGGCCCAGGAGATCCAGGGCTTCATCCACGCCTCGATGCCGGAGTGGAAGACGCGCTATCCGGGCGTCGAGGCCCTCAACGTCGCCGTGATGGGCTGCATCGTCAACGGGCCGGGCGAGTCGAAGCACGCCGACATCGGCATCTCGCTGCCCGGCACTGGCGAGCAGCCGACCGCGCCGGTGTTCGTCGACGGCAAGAAGGTCGCCACCCTGCGCGGCCCGACGCTCGCCACCGAGTTCAAGGCCATGGTGATGGACTACATCGAGCGCCGCTACGGCACCGGCGCCACCAGCGTGACCGGCGGCGGCCAGGGACGCACGGCGGCCGAGTAGGCGACGGCGGCCGTCACGCTCCGATGTGGCCTGGCGGTGGTCGGCTGCCCGCCCGGCCTGGGTGCCCCTCTCGCATGCACATATCCGCATGTTGATGCAGGTCAAGCCGGGGTCGTGGCCCGTTGCCTATAAGGCGAGCCGGCTCGAACCAGTTCGGAGAAGCACGATGCTGAAGATCGCCGTTCTCGTCTGGATGATCGTCGGCATCACCCTCGCCGGGGTTCTGGTCGTCGTCATCGTCACGGTGCCGTCGCTCTATGCGCAGGGCATGAGCCTGATCCCGATCGCCGCGGCGGCCGGCTTTCTGGCCGCCATTCCGGTCGCGCTCGTCATCGCCAAGAAGATCCAGTCGCTGACCGTCTCGCGCGGCTGAGCCGCGCCGTACACCTGATCCCGCACCGCGCCGCGCGGTTGAGCCGCGCCGCGCGATGCGGCGAGCGGATCAGAGCGGCGCTCGGGTGATCGCCGACAGCGGTCCGTTGACGTCGAAGGCGTGCGCCACGATGCCGGTGACGCCGAACGCCGCCAGCCGGGCCGCGTGCTTGGCGCGGTAGCGCTCCGCCGCCTCGGCATCGCGGAACAGGTAGACGCCGCCGGCGCGGCGCGTCTCGGTGTTCTCGGTCCAGATCTTCCAGATCAGCCCGTCTTCCGCCGCGATGTCGCGAGCGAGCCCGTCGAAGGCCGCCGTCATCGCGGCGCCGAACGGGCCGTCATAAGGAAAATCGAACTGTAGCAGGGTCGGGCTCATCGCATGTCCTCGTCACGGGGCACGGCGACACCGTGCCGAGGGCATCGATAGCAGATCCGCGTCGCGGCGGGCGTCGCCGCCCGGACGAGCCCGGGCCTACAGCTTGAGCTGGCGGGCGAGCTGCACGGCGGCCTGGCGCTTGGCGGCGATGTCGGCCTCCAGCGCCTGGTCGGCGCGGCCGATCTCGGCGAGGCGATCCTCCTGGGTCTTCAGCGTGTCGATGTAGCGGCGGCCGAGATCGGTGCCGGAGCCGACGGCGCCGAGGTTCTGGCGCAGCCGCGCCTGGTCGTCGCCGATGCGCTTGCGCTCGGCGTCGAGCCGGCCCCGCTCGCCGCGCGCCCGGTTGATGTCGCCGACGAGCGCGCCGAGCTTGGCGGCCGTGTCCTTCACGGCCGGCGTCTCGTTCTCCAGGCCACGGATGCGGGCGAGGATCTCCTCGGGCGCGAGATCGGTGAGGATCACGGTTTGGCGGTCGGTGCGCTCCAGCACCAGCGACGCCTTGGTGGTCTTTCCGCGCGGCGCCGCGACGGTGGCGCGGACGCGGGTCGGCGTCTCCTCGACGCCCTTCTGGTCTGGCGCCGGCGCGAAGCCGTCGGCACGCGCCTCCTCGATGACGATCTCGCGATCCTCGTCGGCCGGCGGGGTGATCTCGTAGGAGAGGGTGCGGCGCGACTTCACCGTCAGGCTCAGCTCGCCGTCCACCGCCTTGCCGAGCGTGGTGCGGCGGATGCCCAGATCCTCGCGGCGGATGTCGGTCTTGGCGTCGAGCGCGAAGGTGACGTACCGGAAGGTGCCGCGCGCCAGCAGCGGCAACTGGGCATCGCCCACAAAGGCGGCGGTGCCGTCGGCGCCGTCGAAGGCGGTGACGATGCCGGGCGGCAGGCTGGTGTCGCCGTCGTTCTTGATGCGCACCGCGGCGAGCGGCCGCCGCGCCGAGGTCTCCGGCTGGTACAGCCAGGTGCGGGTCGCCTGCACGTCGCGATCGACGAACGGCACCATGGCGGTGTGGCCGGTCGCCACCGTCACCTTGGCGGGGAAGCGGTAGAGGAGCTGGGTCGCCGCCTCCTCGGCCTCGCTGGCCCGGGCCAGGTTCGCCATGCTCTCGGTCTCGGGCGCCGGCGGCGGCATCGCGGCCGGCGCCGCCAGGGCCGGCGCCATGCGCTGCATCTGCCCGACCTGCGGGGCCGGCATCCGGCGGGGCGCCGCCCCCTCGTACATCTTGGGCCGCTGCTCGGCCGCATCGGCGTCGTCGCTGCGCGGCATCACCCGCGTGGCGGTGGTCACCGGCACCTCGGGGCGATCGGTGTAGAAGGCGGTGTAGAGCGCCTGGCGGAGCGCCACCGGATTGCCCGAGACCAGCACCAGCTCGACATCGGTCCAGTCGCCGCCGGTGAGGTTCTCGACCACGGCCCAGCCTTGCAGACGCGCCGTGCCGCCCTCCTTGGGCAGCACCAGCCGATAGGAGGTCTTCCACACCGGCGCCGCCACCACGTAGCCGAGCGCGACCCGCCGGGTGCCGTCGCCGAGGAAGCCGACCGAGACGGTGCGGCGGTCCTTGGCGCGGTTGCGGGTCTGGCCGGCGAGCGCCCGCTCGATCTGGGCGCGCGTCTCCGGATCGGTGAAGCGCAGCGTCGTCAGGTCCTCCAGCACGGCCTGGACGAGGCCGCGCCCGGTCATCAGCGACAGGCGGTGGCGGGTGACGGTGCCGCCGTTGTTCGGCAACGCGATCTCCTCGGGCTCGACCCGGAACACCCGACCCGTGGCGGTGACCGGGCCGGCGATCTCCACCTCGGCGCCGACCAGCGCGTTGAGCAGCGCGGTCGGCGAGGCGAGCGCGTCCGGACCGAACGGCAGGTCGCGGTAGAGCTCGGCGAGCGGCTGCTTGCCGGGCAGGCCGACGGCGCCGACGCCACCCTCGCGGTCGAACACGGTGAGGCTCTTGAGCACGTCGTCGACCTGGTCGAGCCGCACCGGCAGCTCGACGCTGCCGCCGCCGGTGACCGGGCCGGCGTGCAGGAACTGGGCGAGGCCGGCGCTCGACAGCACGACGCGGACGAGCGGCAGCTCGGCGGCGCCGGCCGTCGTCCCGGCGAGGAGCGCGGCCGCCGCGAGGCCGCCGGCGAGGCGGGCGCGTCGCGACGGGCGGGCCGTGAAAGGCAGGGACAGCGTCGGGCGGTTGCTCCGCGATGGCGGCGTCGGCGCGAACATGGGGGCCTCGTGGTTGGCGTGGCGGCAGCTCGGGGTCGTGCGGAACCGGGTCCTAGGGAACCGAGCCGTGCAGTGCCGATGGCGCAGGTTGGTCGCGGCGCGGCCTCGCGCCGTTCGACCCGGACCGGCCGATCTCGCGCGCCCCCGCCGCGGCGGACCGGCGACGGCTCCGCAGTGGCGGCGGTATGTCAGTCCCCGACCGCGGCGAAGTCAGGGCCGAAACGCAGTCGCCGGACGGCCGTATTCCGGCGGTCCGGCGACGGAGTGTTGCGGGTGGTGCGCCACCAGGCGGTCGAGGTCGACGTCGTCCGCCGTCCTCAGCCCTCCTGCGCCGCCTTCTCGGCCGCGCGGGCGATCGCCTTCATGATCAGGTCCTCGGCCCCGGCGGTGTCGAGCCATTTCGCGATGGTGACCCACTTGCCCTTCTCCAGGTCCTTGTAGTGCTGGAAAAAGTGGGCGATCTGGTCGCGCACGATCAGGGGCAGGTCGGTGTAGTTCTGCATGTCGGTGTAGTAGGGATGCAGATTGTCGACCGGCACCGCGAGGATCTTCTCGTCGCCGCCCGACTCGTCCTCCATCAGCAGCGCGCCGACCGGCCGGCAGCGGACCACCGAGCCCGGGAACACCGGCACCCGGTTCACCACCATCACGTCGATGGGGTCGCCGTCCGGCGACAGCGTGTGCGGGATGAAGCCGTAGTTGCCGGGATAGTACATCGCCGTGTGCAGGAAGCGATCGACGAACAGGGCGCCCGACTTCTTGTCGATCTCGTACTTGACCGGCTCGCCGCCGAGCGGGATCTCGATCACGACGTGAATGTCCTTGGGCGGATTGCGGCCGGGCGAGATTTCGGAGAGGTTCATCGGAGCTCCAGTGGCAACGGACAGGTCTCGGCGGGCCGTCGAAGGCTCCACCAACGCTGCCTGATTACTGCGCCGGGCCGCCCCGCCACAACAGAATTCAACCATGCCGGGCCGCCGCCGGACGCCGCGGCCAAGCGGCGATGCGACGGACGTCGCCGCGACGGACGTCGCCGCGACCGTCAGGCGACCGCCGCCACGGCGGTCGGCTGGTTCAGCCGGCTGTGGCGCGCCCCATACCCCGCATAGACGACGATCCCGACGGCGGTCCACACCACGAAGCGGACCCAGGTGGCGCCCGACAGGCTCATCATGATGTAGAGCGACGACGCGATCGCCAGCGGCACCACCACGACGGCGGCCGGGCAGCGGAACGGCCGCGGCAGATCGGGCTGGGTGCGGCGGAGCACCAGCACGCAGGCGCTGACGACCACGAACGCGAACAGCGTGCCGATGTTGCACATCTCGGCGACCAGGCCGATCGGGGTGAAGCCGGCCATCACGGCCACCACGCTGCCGACCAGGATGGTGGCGACGTGGGGCGTGCCGTAGCGCGGATGCACGCGGCACAGCGCCGGCGGGATCAGCCCATCGCGCGACATCGCGAAGAAGGCACGGGTCTGGGCGTAGATCATCACCAGGCAGACGGTGGTGAGGCCCGAGATGGCGCCGACCCCGACGAGTGCCGAGCCGAAATTGTAGCCGAGCGTCCGCAGCGCGTAGGTGACCGGCTCGGCGGTGTCGAGCCGGGCGAACGGCACCACCCCGGTGAGCACCGCGGCGACCGCCACATACAGCAGGGTGCAGATGGCGAGCGACACGATGATGCCGATCGGCACGTCGCGGCGCGGGTTGCGCGTCTCCTCGGCCGCGGTGGTGAGCGAGTCGACGCCCAGATAGGCGAAGAAGATGATGGCGGCGCCGGCCGAGATGCCCGCCCAGCCGAAGGGCAGGAACGGCGTCCAGTTGGTGACGTCGACGCGCGGCCCGGCGAGCAGCAGGAACAGGAAGATGGTGCCGAGCTTGAGGCCCACGAGAGTGCGGTTGACCGCGGCGCTCTCGCGGATGCCGCGCACCAGCAGCACGGTGACGAAGGCGATGATCAGCATGGCGGGCAGATTGACGACGCCGCCGTCGTGCGGCACCGCGGTGATCGCCTTGGGCAGCTCGATGCCGCCCGACTTGAGGATCCCGACCAGATAGGCCGACCAGCCGCCGGCGACCGCACAGGCGCCGACCGAGTATTCGAGAATCAGGTTCCAGCCGACCAGCCAGGCGACGAACTCGCCGGCCGCCACGTAGGAATAGGTGTAGGCGCTGCCGGCCGCCGGGATCGACGAGGCGAGCTCCGAATAGGCGAGGCACACGAGCCCGCAGACCACCGACGACAGCACGAAGGAGAGCATGATGCCGGGACCCGCGTAGCGGGCCGCCGCCACGCCGGTGAGCACGAAGATGCCGGTGCCGACGGCGGCGCCGATGCCCAGCATGACCATGTCGAAGGCGCCGAGCGAGCGGCGGAGGCCGGTCTTGCCGATGTCGTCGCTCACCGTGGCGATCTGCTTGGTCCGGAACATCTGATCGGCTCGAAACATCGGCATGCGGCTCTCTGGTCGGGCGAGCGTGGCGCGGGGCGCCGTCGTCGCGATGCGGGACGCGGAACATCGGTGCGATGCGGGACACCATCGCGACGGCGCCGTGCGGTGGAGACGGTGACACGACGGCGGCCGATCGGGCCCCGTGGCGGGTCGCCGCGATGTGAAGCAGGAATCCGCTCCAGCCGTCCTTGATCGATCTCAGTCCCGACGACGAGCCGGGGTCCCGCTTCGCCGGGAATGGTCTTGTGCGAGACCGGCTAATCCACTCGGCGGTCATTCCGGAAGCCGCGAAGCGGCTGTCCGGAATCCAGCCGAGAGTCAAAAGCTTGCCGCGGAATGACGTGTGTCGCTGGGTTCCGGGTTCGCGGCGCCCGGACGGCGCGACGCGCCGATTCGGGTGCCGCGCCCCGGAACGACGGCGAAATGATCTCCGGAAACAGGACTAAAGGTCCTTCAGGCGATCCTCGTCGAGCACCCGCTTGCCGTAGCTCTTGGCGGTGTAGAGGGCGGCGGCGGGATTGTGGCCGAGCACCCGGTCCTTGGTGATCAGGGTGGTCACCGGCGCGTCGGAGTGCTTGTAGAACAGGGCGTCGTGCCCGACGCACAGGCCGATCAGCACGTTGAGGTCGGTCTTCTTGGCGTTGAGGGCGACCGCCTGGAGCACCGGGTTGCAGCACGCCTCGAAGCCGCCCGGCTTGATCTTGTGGGCGTCGGGCACGCCGATCTCGGTCTTGTCGAGGCCGCCGATCTTGCACAGCACGGTCTGCGGGTCGAAGCCGCCGCGGCGCAGGATGGTGGCGAACAACCGCGCCTCCTCGATCAGGCCGACGCAGGTGGCGATGCCGATGCGGTGGGCGCCGATACGGCGCGCGAAGGCGAGCGTTTCCTCCACCCGGTTGAGCTTGCCGTAATAGGTGCCCTCGACCTCGGCGGAGGCGCGCGCCAGAACCGCATCCGGGCCGTCGCCGCGATAGCGCTCCGCCACCTCCTCCACCACCTCCGGGGCGGTCTTCTTGCCGACGCAGAAGGCGGGCGGGTTACCGCGCTGGTGATAGCAGTCGAGCTGTCCGCATTCGGAGCAGGTCGGTTCGGCAGGCTTGGTCATGAAGGGTTCCACACGAACGTCGCGACGGGGCGGGCGACGCGGGGCGACGCGGGCTCGCCGTGCGGGATGGTAGCGCAGCGCGTCGTGCCGAGCAGCCGGGGCAAATACGGGCACGGCCGGCCGCTCGGGCGAGCGCGCGACCGGACAACCGCCGGCCGGACTGCGCGGCGGCGGGCCGTCCGGATCACCGATCAGTGTGTGTCGGCGCCGCCGATGGCCTTCAAGTCGGCCTCGAGGCGATCGCGAATCCATGGCGCCGCCACCAGGCGCGACAGCCGCTCCTGCGCCCCCTCGATCCATGTGGGCTGGCGGGCGTGCAGCACGGCGAGCGCCGCTCGAGCGCCCTCGGGGTCGCCGGTGCGGGCCGACAGGAGCGCGCGCGCGACCAGGTTGATGTCGTACTCGCCGGGCATCTCCGCGATGTCGGCTGCGGCCTCGGCCATCTCGTCGCGGAGATAGTGGGCGAGGAACAGGCTCCAGGCGAGCGGATGCGGGTTGGTGGAGAGATGGCGGCGGGCCTGCTGGAGCAGCGCCAGGCCGCCGTCGACGTCGCCGGTCGCCACCATGAAGCCGCCGACCTGCATCAGCACGCGCACGTCGTAGGGATTGAGCGCCAGGGCCTTGCGGGCCAGCTCGTGGGCGCGCTCGACACGGCCGCGGGCGAGCTCGATCTGCATGAGGGTGTAGTGGGCGCGCGCGCTGTTGGGGCCGAGCTCGACGGCGCGATGGGCCAGCGCCACCGCGGTCGACAGATCGCTCGACACGCTCAGGCCGTGCACGTAGTCGCGGACGTGCAGGCGGGCCAGCAGCACATGGGCGAGGACGAAGCCGGGATCGTCGGCGATCGCCCTTTCGAGGCACTCCCGCGTCTGGGTGTGTCGTCCGGGATCGTAGTAGCGCGCCACCTTGGCGGCCAGGAGGGCGCATCCGTAGCGCGGCGGCTGCTGCTGCTCCTGCTTGCGGCGTTCCGCGGCGGCGACGATGCCGAACGGCTCCAGCAGGATGCTCAAGGCCTCCAGCGCAACCCGCCGGCGCGCCACCTCGCGTGTCTCGCCGGGCCGCGCCGTCTCGAAGTCGGCGTGCCAGATCACCGCCTGGTCGGGCAGCGTGGTCAGCCGCAGCGTCAGCACTGGGTCGCTCTCGTTGCCATAGACCAGGATGGGCGTGAGCAGATAGTCGGCCGGCACTGCGCCGGGCCGGTCGTTGCCGGGCCGCGCCAGGACGACGACGATGTCCTCGAACCGCGACAGTGCATTGACCAGGATGGTGTGGACGGCGGCCGGATCGACGCGGCCCTCCCGGACCGCGCCGGTCGTCGTCATCGGTGCCACGGCGATGCGCGGCTCGCCGTGGCGGGCGGCGTAGGCGGACGCGCGGACCGGGTCGTCGGCCTGCTCGACGGCCGGCGTTCGGCTCCTCTGGGCACGCAGCACCAGGGTATTGACCAGCCCATAGGCCACCAGGGCGCCGATCACCATCACGGCGACCGGCAGCCAGGCGGCGCCGATCCGCCCGCGACGGTCGCCGCCAGCCGGCGCCGGGACGGTGCGAATGTCGGGAGCGAGGGGGGCGGTCGCAGCTGGCGCCGGCGCAGCGGCGTCGACGGTCGGCATCTCGGCGGTCTCGGGGGGGACGGCCGGTGGCCCGCACTCGAACACGGGAACGTAGCGGCCGCGCGGCAGCGTGATGCGGACCGCGTCGTCGTGGCCCGCATCGGCATAGTAGCGCGCCAGCTCCTGGCGCAGGCGCGCCGCCTCGGTGCGGACGATCGACTGGGAGTTGGGATCGAAGCTGGCGTCGCGCCCGAGGGCCTCGACCGCGATGGTGTAGCCCTTGATCTGGTCGCTTCGCCCGGCCAGCGTCCGGTCCACCACATAGGACAGGAAGGCGCTGATCTGAGGCGAATCCCGAAAGCGCGGGCTGGCGAGGACGCGAGTCAGGGCTGCCCTGATCTCGGCCTCGGAGAGTTCGAGAGTGCCGTCCGAACGCAGCACGGGCGAGGTTCCGGTTGCTCGGCGAGGCCGAGATCAGTGCCGACTGGATTCGCGATGCCGCTGACCGAGGCCGAGAGCGCGATCGGTATCGCGGCGGCATGCCGACGCGGTCACGGTCCTAACGAGCGCCCGCAGATCTCGAACATCAGCGCATTCCAAATTCGCGTGCGAGTTGGGACACGACAGGCCGTCCATCGTCTGGCCGTCCGTCGTATGACTGTCAACTGACAGCCAAGTCCCCCATATTCGCAGAATTTCGGTAAGGATTGGATCAGACGGTAGCGTTCGACAAGAGAGAGACGGGCCGAATCCTCACAGGAATGGCGAGAATGGATAACTACTGCCACAACTCCCAGAATATGGGAAACGGCGTTGTCAGTGGTGCGGACAGCGCCCTGGCAACCGTGCTGCGGGCAGACTTGCCGCGACTGCGAAGCGTGCTCGACGTCTACGCGACCTGCCTGGAGCAGCTCGTCGGAGAGTTGTCGGCGGCAGGCGAATCAGTCGAGCGTCGCCGCGCGCTGCTGGCGCATCTGCGGCGGGACTACAACCGCATCCTGGTCGACCTGGAGCGGATCGTCGCCGTGGTGGATGCGGCCGAGCCCGACGGGGTGCCGTTCGGGCGCAGGCTTCGCGCCGTCATGGCGGAGATCGACCGCGACGAGCCGGGGGTGGTCCGGCGCGGCTGGCGGGATCGCAACCGCCTGCGGCCCGACTCCTTGCGTCGCCGGCGCTGCGCCGGCGAGGCGTGAGGTCCAGTCGTTCGTCCGGAACGTGATCGCCGGTGCGGCCCCCCTCTGGTGGACGCCTCGTCGGTGACCGGGACGTGACGCTCGCGCCGCGTTACGGCACCCGGCGAGGCTGGGCCAGCCGCCGCGACAACTGCCGTGCGTAGCCCTGGAGGCTCGTCACCGTGTCGGGGTTCGGTTCCTCGGGAAGGACCCGGATCGAGCCGACCACCGCCAGGGCGCCGATGCACCCGTCCCGCGCATCGAAGACCGGCGCCGCCATCACATTGATGCCGACCACCACCTCTTCGGGTGCGGTGGCATAGCCCTGCTGGACGATGCGGGCGAGTTCGGCCTCGACCCGCGCCCGGTCGACCACGGTCCGCGCCGTGAAGGCTTCGAGCGGACGCGCCAGCACACGCTCCTTCACGGGGGGCGGCGCGAAGGCGAGCAGCACCTTGCCCTGGGCCGAGGCATGGAACGGCAGCTCGCTGCCGGGCCGCACGCCGATCTCGATGGTCGACGCGCCGGCGACCGTCGCCAGCACCAGGGCGCCGCGCGGCGTCATCGCCGACAGCACCGCGGTGTGGCCGAGCCGGTCGCGCAGCGCGCGCATGGGGCCGTCGGCCGCCTGCACGAGGTCGGTCTGCGGCGAGAAGCGGGCGAGCAGCCGGCTCTTGGGGCCGAGGGCGTAGCGCGCGGTCGTCGGGTTGCGGGTCAGGTAGCCGCGCTCGACCAGCGTGTGCAGGTGGCGGTGAACCGCGCCCTTGGTGACCGCCAGGCGATCGGCGATCTGGGTGACGCCGAGCTCGTCGCCCGACAAGGCGATCGCCTCGAGCACGTCGAGAGCGAGGTGGACCGAACGGACCCCGGCGCCGGCCCGCTCGTCGCTGGCTTGCTTGCTGCTGGTTTGCTGACTGCTAGCCCGCTCGTCGCCGGCTCGTTCATCGGCCCGCCGGCGGTCGGCTCCCAGGCGGTCGGCTCGCAGGGAGACGGCCTTCAAGTTGCCGGCCCGCGATTTCTCGGCCCGCAGGCTGTCCGCCCGCAAGCTGTCGGCTTGCTCGTCGCCCGCACCCGACCCGTCGCGCACGCGGACCCCCGGTATCATCCGCAACACGCAACCAGATTAATCCCCTATCGCCCGTCGGCAAGCCGCCGGCCCGCGGCGTGGCGCCGCGTCCCGCCACGATAGGGCAGGGGCGCCCGCGACCCGCGACCCGCGACGAGGATGTCGGCCGGTGGGCGCCGGCCTCAGCCGGTCGTCCCGCGTGCCGGCATCTCGGGCACCACGGTGGCGACGATGGAGGAGTCCAGCGCCTCGTAGTCGGCGTAGCCGATGGTGGCGTACAGCTCGGCGCGGGTCTGCATGCGCGGCAGCATCGCCTCGGTGCTGCCGTCGCGGGCGAGCGTCGCGTAGAGATCGGCCTGTGCCCGGGCGGCGCAGCGCAGCGCGCTCACCGGCCAGATGACGATCTTGTAGCCGAGCGCCGCGAACTCCGCCGCGGTGAGGAACGGCGTGCGGCCGAACTCGGTCATGTTGGCGAGCAGCGGCACGCCGGGCAGGCGTTGGGCGAACGCGCGGAACATCTCGGGTGTGGTCAGTGCCTCCGGGAAGATGACGTCCGCTCCGGCCTCGACGTAACGTTTCGCGCGCGAGACGGCGCCGTCGAGCCCCTCGCTCGCTGCCGCGTCGGTGCGGGCGACGATCACGAGATCGCGGCGCGCCCGCACGGCGGCCTGGATCTTGGCCGCCATGTCGGCCGGGTCGGCGAGCTTCTTGTCGTTGAGGTGGCCGCACTTCTTCGGCAGGAGCTGGTCCTCGATATGGACCGCGGCGGCGCCCGCCTCCTCGAAGCAGCGCACCATGTGCATGACGTTGAGCGCCTCGCCATAGCCGGTGTCGCCGTCGACCAGCACCGGCAGGCCGGCGGCGCGCGCCACCTGGCGGACGAAGAACGCCACCTCGTCGACCGTGACGATGCCAAGATCGGGCAGGCCCATGGAAGCCGTCATGGCGGCGCCCGAGAGATACAGCGCCTCGAAGCCGGCGGCCTTCGCCTGGAGGGCGGCGAGACCGTTGTGGGCGCCCGGCATCGGCAGGATGCCGGGGCGCTGGAGCAGGGCGCGCAGGCGCTGCCCGGCGGGGGCCGCAGGGCAATCCGAGGAGATCAGGTAGGTCATGGCTGTCTCCCGCGGCCGGCGGTGGCCGCATGGTCGCTGTTCGGGGGAATCGTCCGGCCGCGCGGCGCCCACCTCGAGGTCCGTTCGTCCCCGCGACGGCGAGGACAGGGATTGTTCGACCGGCGGCTTGATGGGTGGCTCTGGTTTCCCGCTGTCGCGGGCGCGAGTGGAGGACGGGGTGAGCGCGTCGGACCACGCTTACCGCGCTCCTCGGCGGCTGTCGACGCGCCCCGGCATGCTGGTGGTCGCATGCGGGTGGTCGCACGCTTGCGGTGGCGCCGCCGCGGCGTCATGGTCGGGCGCGGCGTGCGCCGCGATTCCCCGCCCGCCCGTCATCACCCGTCCCTGGACACGTGCCGTCGCCCCGCTATGTTGACGCGAGAGGACCGCCGATGAGTGGGCTTCGCATCCCCGCCGTGTACATGCGCGGCGGCACCAGCAAGGGTGTCTTCTTCCATGCCGGCGACCTGCCGGACGATCCGGCACGGCGCGACGCGGTGCTGCTGCGGGTGATCGGCAGCCCCGATCCTTACGGCAAGCAGATCGACGGCCTGGGCGCCGCCACTTCCAGCACCAGCAAGGTGGTGCTGGTGCAGCGCTCGCCGCGGCCCGATTGCGACGTTGCGTATCTGTTCGGGCAAGTCTCCATCGCCGAGCCGCTGATCGATTGGTCGGGCAATTGCGGCAATCTCACCACCGCGGTGGCGCCGTTCGCCATCCAGCAGGGGTTGGTGCCGGCGGGGCCGGACGGCCTACGTGTCGTGCGGCTGTGGCAGGCCAATCTCGGCAAGCGCATCGTCGCCCACGTGCCGGTGCGGAATGGCGAGGTCGTCGAGGAGGGCGCCTTCGAGCTCGACGGCGTCGCCTTTCCGGCGGCCGAGATCCGCCTCGAGTTCCTCGATCCGGGTGGCGGCGCTGCCGGCGTGCTGCCGACCGGGCGGCCATGCGACACGCTCGACGTGCCCGGCCTCGGGCCGGTCGCCGCGAGCCTGGTGGACGCCGGCAACCCGACCGTGATCATCGCGGCCACGGCGCTCGGCGTTTCGGCGACGGTGCGGCCCGCCGAGGCGGACGCCGATGCGGCGTTCGTGGCCCGCTGCGAGGCCGTGCGGGCGGCCGGCGCCGTCGCCATGGGCCTCGCCGCTTCCGCTGCGGAGGCGACCGCCAAGCGTCCCGCCACCCCCAAGCTGGCGCTGGTCGGCCCGCCAGCCGCGTATGTCGCGGCCGGCGGCCGGGCGATCGCGCCGGAGGAGGTCGACGTCGTCGCCCGCATGATCTCCATGGGCAAGATGCACCACGCCTTGACCGGCACCGGCGCGGTGGCGCTGGCGGTCGCGGCGGCGCTGCCCGGCACCCTGGTGGCGGACCTTCTCGGCCACGGCACCGGCGCGGCGCGCGGCGCCGCGGGCGGCCGGCCGGTCCGCTTCGGCCACGCCTCCGGGGTGCTGCCGGTCGGCGCCGAGACGTCGGTCCGCGACGGCGCCGTGGTGATCGACAAGGCGGTGCTCAGCCGCACCGCCCGCCGTCTGATGGAGGGGGTCGTGCATGTGCCGGCCGCCGTCCTCGCGTCCTCCTCTCGCGCCGCCTGAGGGCGGCGCTCGTCATCGGGAGACCTGCACCATGCTCCGCCTTCTCGCCGCCGCCCTCGCGGTCCTCGTGGTGGGCCAGCTCGCCGCGCCCCCCGCCGCCCGCGCCCAGACGCCGGCGGCGCCCGACTATCCGGCGCGCCAGATCACCTGGGTGATTCCCTACGCGGCCGGCGGCTTCGCCGACATCCGCGCTCGCAAGATCGCCGAGAAGCTCGGCAAGGCGCTGGGCGCCACCGTGATCATCGACAACAAGGCGGGCGCTGGCGGCGTGCTCGGCACCGCCGCCGTCGCCAAGGCGCCGGCCGACGGCTCGGTGATCGGCATGGGCAATCTGGCGCCGCTCGCCGTCAACGTCTCGCTCATGGGCAAGCTGCCCTACGATCCCGCCACCGACCTGGTGCCGGTGATCCTGATCGAGCGGTCGCCGCTGGTTCTCACCGCGGCGCCGGGGCAGGGGCTCGCCAGCGTCGCCGACATCATTGCGCGGGCGAAGGCGGCGCCGGGGCGGATCAACTACGGCTCGTCCGGCATCGGCGGCGCGCACCACCTCTCTGGCGTGATGTTCGGCCGCCAGGCCGGCATCGACATCGTCCATGTGCCCTACAAGGGCGGCGGCGCCGCCGCCAACGATCTGCTCGCCGGCCATATCTCCATGATGTTCGAGATGGGCTATGCGGCGCTGCCGTCGATCGAGGCGGGCAAGATCAAGGCGCTGGCGGTCACCGCCAATCACCGCCTGGCACAGCTTCCCGACGTGCCCACCATGGCGGAGGCGGGGCTGCCCGGCTTCGAGTCCTACAACTGGCAGGGCGTCGTGATGCCGAAGGGGACGCCGCCCGAGATCGTCGCCCGGCTCAACAAGGAGCTGAACGCCATCCTCCAGATGCCCGACGTGCGCGACAGCATCGTGTCGCAGGCGAGCGACCCGGCCGGCGGCACGCCGGAGGAGTTCGCCGCCTTCATCCGGAGCGAGACGGCGAAATGGGGCGAGGTGATCCGCGCCGCCGGCATCAAGCCCGAATAGCCGCCTGGCGGCGTCCTCGCGTCGGCCGCCGGGTGGCCGGCGCGATGCCTCATCCTGCGACCAAGCGACGAGACGACGAGAGACGCCATGCCGACGCTCGCCCGCCCCGATGGAGAACTCGCCTACGAGGTGGTCGGCGAAGGCCCGCCGCTCGCCCTGGTCACCGGCCTGGGCGGGGTGGCGGCCTACTGGACCAACCTGGTGCCGGTGCTGTCGCGCTCCTTCTCGGTGATCCTACACGATCAGATCCCGACCGGCGCGTCGCGCGCCCGCGCGCGTCGCACCACCCACAGCGTCGAGGCGCTGGCCGCCGACCTTGCCGCGCTCCTGGACCATCTCGGCTGCGACCGCTGCCACATGATCGGTCACTCGACCGGCGCCGCGGTCGGGCAGGTGATGGCGCTCGACCATCCGGAGCGGCTCGACCGGCTGGTGCTCTACGCCGGCTGGGCCGGACCCGACCCGCACTTCTCCTACTGCTTCGAGATCCGCCGCCGCGCGCTGATCGAGCGCGGCGTGCCGGCCTACAACGAGATGGGGCCGCTGTTCCTCTATCCGCCGCGCTGGATCGCGCGCCACCGCGACAGGGTCGCCAAGATCATCGCCGACGCCGACGCGGCGCCGCCCCCGGCCGAGGCGATCGCGGCGCGCATCGACATGATCGTCGCCTTCGACCGGCGGGCTCGGCTCGGCGCGATCCGCGCGCCGACCCTCGTGGTCTGCGCCGAGGACGACATCCTGACGCCGCCCCATCTGTCGGAGGAGCTGGCCGCCGGCATCCCGGACGCGCGGCTGGCGCGTTTGCCATGGGGCGGTCACGCTTGCTCGCAGACGGCGCCGGAGGACTTTCTCGCCGCCGTGCTGCCGTTCCTGGAGGGCCGGTGAGCGGATCGGCACCGAGCACGACCTTCGCGCGGGAGATCCGGACCGTGCCGCGTTCCATCGTCTGCCTCACCATCGATCTCGCCGCCCCGCCGCATGGCGCGGCCGTGGCGCGGCCGGCGACGCCATTCGCGTCGGTCGGTGCCGCCCGCCTCCTGGATCTGCTCGGGCGGCGCGGGCTGCCGGCCACCTGGTTCATGGCGACGGAGGCCATCGCGGCGCATCCGGAGCTGTGCGAGCGGGCGGTCTTCGCCGGGCACGAGATCGGCCTGCTCGGTGTGGGCGCAGCGCCCGCGGGGCTGCCGTCCGCGGACGCCGATCTGAGCCGTGGCATCGCGGCGATCCGTGGGCTCAGCGGACAGCCGCCGCGCGGTTTTCGGGCGGCCGGCGCGGCGCTGGACGACGCCACCCTGGCGCGGCTCGACGCGCAGCGATTCACTTACGACTCGTCGCTCCGCAGCGGGCACCTCTGGCCCTGGCGGCTGCCGCGCCACGGCCCCGCCGCGCCGGGCGAAGGCGCGACGGGCGACGACGCGACGGCCGCCGGCCTGATCGAGATGCCCATCGGCTGGCCGCCGGTGGCGCGGACCGGCGTTGACGGCGCGCACCCGGTCCCGGTCTCGGCGTTGGCGCTGGAGGCGCCCCGCCTCGCCCTTCAGACCCTGCTCGACGAGGCCCTGTTCATGCGCGACAGCCTCGACTGGGGCGTGCTCACCCTGGCGCTGGACCCGGCGGTGATCGGCCGCGGCGCCGGCCTGCGGGCCCTCGGCGACGTGCTGGACACGCTGATCGAGGCCGGCGTCGTGTTCCTGACCATGGCCGAGGCGGCCGCCGAGGCGGCCGACCGCCTCGGTCCGTAGCAGCGGCGAGCGGCCGCCACGCGGCGATGCCCACCGTCAGTCGACGATGTGATAGCCGCCGTCGACGTAGAGGGTCGAGCCGGTGATCGAGCGCGCCGCGTCGTGCGCCAGGAAGGCGGTGGTGAGACCGACATCGTCGATGCTGACCAGCGCGTGGGTCGGCGCCTTGCCCCGTGCCTTCTCCAACAGCTCGTCGAATTCCGGGATGCCGGAGGCGGCCCGCGTCGCCAGCGGGCCGGGCGAGATGGCGTGCACCCGGATGCCCTTCGGTCCCAGCTCGGCCGCGAGATAGCGCACTGCGCTCTCCAGCGCCGCCTTGGCGACGCCCATGATGTTGTAGTTCTGCACCACCATCTGGCTGCCGTAATACGTCATGGTGAAAAGCGCGCCGCCTTCGGTCATCAGCGGCTCGGCCAGGTGCGCCATGCGGATGAAAGACCAGCACGACACGTCCATGGTGGTGAGAAAGCCGTCGCGGTCCACATCGATGACGCGGCCCGACAACGCCTCCCGCGGCGCGAAGGCGATCGAGTGGACGACGAAGTCGAGGCGGCCCCAGGTCTTTGTGATGCGCTCGAACACCGCCTCCATCTGGCCGGGCTCGCGGACATCGAGCGGCATGACGATGTCGGCTTCCAGCTCCTGGGCGAGCGGCTCGACATGCGGCCGCGCCTTTTCGTTGAGATAGGTGACGGCAAGCTCGGCGCCGAGCGCGCGGAACGCCCGGGCGCAGCCCCAGGCGATCGACTGGTCGTTGGCGATGCCGACGATCAGGCCACGCTTGCCCTCGTGGATGCGGGCCTTGTAGGCGGGAATCATGCGCTGTCTCTCTGCTGTGGGTGGCGCCGCCTTCGGCGACATCCCGGTGCGACGATGGCGGAGGGAGAACGACGGGACAACGACGGAGGTAAGGCCAAAGATGGACCGCCGGGCGCGGGCGGGTCGGCGGGGGCGTCCAGCCCCTCGTGCGGCCCAGCAGGGGGAGCGCCGCGCGGGACGAGCGGGCCGCGCGGCGCCGGCACGCTACGACGCCTCGCGGATGGTCGCCTCGCGTGGCACCACCGTGAGGCTCGGTCCGGCCTCGCCGCCGAACATCCGAACGACCCGGCGCAGCCGCGTCTCCATCTCGCCGGTCGGCTCGCCGCAGGCGGAGAGCGCCTGGCGGACGATCGCCAGCCCCTCGGCGCGGGCGGCCGGATCGTCGGGCAGCAGCGACGGGATGGCCGCCACGGTCGCCTCCGGGTCGATCAGCAGCATGAAGAACTGCTCGCGCAGCAGCGTCTTGAACTCGGCCAGCGGCACCGCCCGGGTCTTCTCGCTGGCGCTGCGGATGCGACGGACCATCTCGAAGCCGCGCTCGTCGACCGAGGCGCGCGGCAGGCCGACATAGACGATGGCGCGGACCACCGCCTCGCGCAGCCCGCCGACCGGGATCTTGTCGCGCAGCTCGGCGATCCGCCGCTCCACCAGCTCGCGGTGCAGCGCGCTCTTGCCGGCCCGCCGCAGCGGCGCCTCCGACTGCGGGTCGACGCCGTAGAACGCCTGGACGAAGGGTGAGCCGAAGACGGCCTGGAACACCGCCTCGCTGGCGCCGTCGCGCCAGTCCCGCCAGGCGTCGAGGCCGGCGACGATCTGCTCCGACACCCTGTCCTGCCAGGCCAGGAACGGGTTGTCCGGATCGGCCGGCCGGCGGTGCTGGCGGACCCAGTCGGCCGCGGCGGCGAGCGGCGCGGCGAACGGGTTGGCATCCGACACCAGCTCGTATTGCAGCCGCAGCGGATGCAGCCGGTACATCGCCTCCGCCATCGGGGCGGTGACCATGGCGCGCACCACCGGCTGCGCGAAGGTCTTGTAGAGCGCGAGATTGACCTCGGACATCCGCGCCACGGTGGCGAAGCGGCGGTCGTCGTCCGCCGTGTTGCCGCCGAGCCGCCGAATGTCGTCGAGGGTGCGGGCTTCGCAGCGCATCACCCAGTCGCCATGGGCGAGGTCCGGGTTGACGGTATCGTCGGCCTTGGGAACGAACACGGCCTCGTACAGCCCGGGCGGCAGCACATCGACGAGATCGATGTTGCTGGCGAACTCGCCGTGCTCCTTGCGGGCGACACCGCCCGACACGAAGATGCCGAGATGGCCGACCGACTCGTGCACCGAATAGACGATGGTCTGGCCGTAGGATCGGATCTCGTCGACGTCGTCGTAGAGCTGGAGAATCCAGCCGAGCGCCTGCTGGGGTGGCGTGATGTTGTCGCCCTTGGAGCAGAACACCACGATGGGCGAGCGGATGTTGCGCAGGTCGATGGCGGTGCCGGTCGAGGAGCGCACCTCGCCGGCCGCCAGCTTGTTGCCGACGAACAGCTCGTCGACAATGAACTGCATCTCGTCGGCGTTCAGGTTGACGTGGCCGCCCCACCACCGCTCGAAGCCGAGATATTTCGGCGCTTCGTCGTCGACATGGGCATAGAGATTGTAGGGCTTCTTCCAGACGGTGTTGGCGGGATTCAGGTTCTCGAAGTTCTGCACCAGCCAGGCGCCATCGAAGCGGCCGTGACCGAGATCGCTGGTCAAGGCGGTGAGCCAGCTGCCGCCGAGCAGCCCGCCGGTGTAGCGCATCGGGTTGAGGCCGCTCTGCCCGGTCCAGTAGGACAAGGGCGAGCCGGCCACGATGATCGGGCCGAACAGCTCGGGCGCCACGGCGGCCAGCATCATCACGGCCCAGCCGGCCTGGCAGTTGCCGACGACGCAGGGCTTGCCGTCCGCCTCTGGGTGGCGGTCGATCACCGCCTGGAGAAACACCGCCTCGGCGCGGGCGATGTCCTCGATGGTCTGGCCCGGCATCGGATCGGGCAGGAAGCCGACGAAGTAGCACGGATGCCCGGCCGCGAGCGCGACGCCGATCTCGCTGTCCGCCTTGAAGCCGCCGATGCCGGGGCCGTGGCCGGCGCGCGGGTCGACCACCACGAACGGGCGCCGCTTCGGATCGATCGCGACGCCCTCCGGCGGCACGATGCGGACGAGGCCGTAATTGACCGGCCGCTCCAGGGTTCGGCCATCGACCACCAGCTCGGCCGCATAGTCGAGGACGTGGGGCACCGCCATCGCCATGTGGTCGCGATAGCCGTTACCGCGCTGGCGCATCACGTCCCAGAACAGGACAGTGCGCTGGGCATAGTCGATCAGGTAGGAGAGGGCCGCGACGGCGGCATTGCCGCCCGTCACGACGGCGCCGGCCTGCGGCGACGGACTATGTTCGGCAGCCATGATCGGCTCCTGGCGTGGGGGTGATAGTCACGGTTGTTTGATCGATGCGGGCCGTGGCCCGGATCGGTCCAGGCCGTGCTGGAGCGCCATCAGCCCCAACACAGGGTCAGGCCGACGTCGCCCGGCATGCCGTTCGGGAACGAGACGATCTGGGCCTTGAGGCGATAGCCGCGTGGCTTCATGTGCCGATCCCAGAAGTCGTACAGCTCCTTCGGCAGCCCGGTGAGCGTGGCCGCCCAGCCGGGCTCCTGGTTGTTGATCGCACGGCCGCGATCGGTACAGAGCGCGTTGGGGAAACGGATCACCTGGATCTCGGTGAGCCCGTTGGCGACCGCCCGGTTGATGATCGCGGCGGCTCGCTTCAGCCGCTCCGCGTCGTCCACTCCCGAGGGCTTCTCGAACTTCTCCAGGAGAGCCATCTTCTCGGCTTCCTCCTGGGCCCGCAGTCGCATTGCGGCCTCGGCCTTCGCGGCCTCGGCGAGGGCGATCGTCTTCATCAGGTCGTCGGCGGTCGGAAGAATGGTCTCGGACGCTGCGGCCATGGCGGCCTCCGCGGGTTTGGGAAGAGTCGGCGCGCTGGGTGAGCGCCGTGAGCCGGTCATCGAAAATCCGGCTCCGTCTCATCAGGACCGTTGCTAAAGCGCCATTCCAACGGAAGTATGAGCATGGCAGACGGCGCCGACCTTGACCGGAGTCAAAACGTCCTGGAGGTCGGCGAAGCGTGCGGTGCATCGGCCGGGCGGGCCGATGAGATCGAGGAGGGGGCGGACCATGCGTTCATGGGTCTCTGTGGCGGCGATTGTTCTCGGACTAGGACTTTCAGCTTATGCGCAGTCAGGAGCGGACCCGATCCCGGTGGGGGTGGCGACCGCCGAGCGACGCGCCATCAACCAGTCGGCCGACTTCGTCGGTCGCGTCGACGCCATCGACAAGGTCGAGATCCGAGCCCGCGTGAAGGGCTTCCTCGAAGCCGTGCAGTTCAAGGAAGGCGACCGGATCAAGACCGGCGATCCGCTCTACGCGATCGAGAAGGGGTTGTTCGCGGCCGATGTGGAGCAGGCGCAGGGGGCCCTGGAACGTGCCAAGGCGTCGCTGGCGCTCGCCAGCCTGCAACGCCAGCGCGCCGAGGATCTGCTGGCCCGCAGCTCCGGTACCGTGGTGGCGCGCGACCAGGCGATCGCCGAGGAGACCTCGGCCAAGGGCGCCGTGCTGAGCGCCGAGGCCAACCTGGCCACCGCCAAGATCAATCTCGGCTACACCGCGATCACCTCGCCGATCGACGGCAAGGTCGGCCGCACGGCGCTGACCAAGGGCAACGTGGTGGGGCCGGACACCGGCGTGCTCACCACCATCGTCAGCCAAGACCCGATGTACGTCACCTTTCCGATCAGCCAGCGCGAGCTGCTGGAGGCGGCGGCCCGCGGCGGCAAGCGCTCGCCCGAGGAGCTGACCGTGTCGCTGCGCTTCTCCGACGGCACCGTCTACGATCAGACCGGCAAGATGAACTTCATCGACGTCTCGGTGAACCGCTCGACCGACACCGTGCTGGCGCGCGCCACCATCGCCAATCCGGACGGCCGCCTCATCGACGGTCAGTTCGTCCGGGTGACGCTCCAGACCGCCACGGCCGAGGAGAAGGTGCTGGTTCCGCAGGCGGCGCTGATCGCCGATCAGCAGGGCCTCTACGTCTTCGTGGTCGAGGACGGCAAGGCGGCGGTGCGGCGGCTCACGGTCTCCACCTCGATCGGTCCCGACGTCGTCGTCGACTCCGGCCTGAAGGGCGGCGAGCTGGTCATCGTCCAGGGCTTGCAGGGCGTGCGCGCCGGCGTGCCGGTGCGCGCCAACCCGACACAGCCGGTCGGCCGGAGCTGAGCCATGCTGTCCTCGATCTTCGTCGATCGGCCGCGTTTCGCGGTCGTCATCGCGATCGTCACCACCATCGCGGGCCTGGTGTCGCTGCTGTCGATCCCGTTCGCCCAGTATCCCGACATCGTGCCGCCGCAGGTGCAGGTCACCACCAGCTATCCGGGCGCCTCGGCAGCGGTCGTCGAAGCCACCATTGCGCAGCCGCTGGAGGCCCAGATCGTCGGCGTCGACAAGTCCATCTACATGAAGAGCGTGTCGGGCGACGACGGCAGCTATACGCTGCTCGTCTCCTTCGAGCTGGGCACCGATCCCGACATCAACACCGTCAACGTCAACAACCGGGTGCAGATCGCGCTGTCGCGCCTGCCCGAGGACGTCCGCCGTCAGGGCGTCACGGTGAAGAAGAAGTCGTCGGCGATTCTCGGCGTCGTGGCGCTGTCGTCGCCGAAGCAGACGCACGATCCGCTGTTCATCTCCAACTACGTCACCATCAACATCCTGGACCAGATCAAGAGCACGCCCGGCGTCGGCGATGCCGCGCTGTGGGGGCCGCTCGACTACGCCATGCGGGTGTGGGTGCGCACCGACCGCCTCACCGGGCTCGATCTCACCACCGGCGACATCGTCAAGGCGATCCAGTCGCAGAACGTGCAGGCGGCGGTGGGCCGCATCGGTGCCCGGCCGATCTCCGACGACCAGCGTCTCCAGCTCAACATCCAGACCCAGGGCCGCCTCACCTCGGTGGCGGAGTTCGAGCAGATCGTCATCCGCACCAATCCGGACGGCTCGGCGCTGCGGCTCTCCGACGTCGCCCGCATCGAGCTCGGCGCCGCCACCTCGGACACCACCACCGAGCTGAACGGCAATCCGGCCGCCGCCATCGCCCTCTACCAGGCGCCGGGCGCCAACGCGATCACCACGCTCGACGCCGTCAAGCGCCTGATGGGCGATCTGGAGAAGCGCTTCCCCGAGGATCTGACCTGGAAGGTGACCTACGACCCGACCACCTTCGTCAAGGCGACCATCCACGAGGTGCAGAAGACCCTGGTGGAAGCCTTCGTGCTCGTGGTGCTGGTGGTCTACCTGTTCCTCGGCAGCTTCCGCGCCACTCTGATTCCCACCATCGCGGTGCCGGTCAGCCTCGTCGGCACCTTCGTGGTGCTGCTCGCCATCGGCTACTCGGCCAACTCGGTGTCGCTGCTCGCCGTGGTGCTGGCGATCGGCATCGTGGTGGACGACGCCATCGTGGTGGTCGAGAACGTCGAGCGGGTGATGGAGGAGCACCCCGAGCTGTCGGTCGCCGACGCCACCAAGACGGCGATGACCGAGATCACCGCCCCGATCGTCGCCATCACGCTGGTACTGTTGTCGGTGTTCGTGCCGGTGGCGTTCATCCCCGGCATCTCGGGCGAGCTGTTCCGGCAGTTCGCCGTCACCGTCGCGGTGGCGATGTTCCTGTCGGCCATCAATGCGTTGACGCTGTCGCCGGCGCTGTGCGCCGTGCTGCTGAAGCGCCACCACGGCCCGCGCCGCGGCCCGATCGGCGCCGTCATGCGGGCGATCGACCGGGTGCGCGACGCCTATGGGGCGGCGACGGCCCGTATCGTCCGCATCAGCGCCATCAGCCTGGTGGCGGTCGGCGTCGCGCTCGCCGGCACCTGGGGCTTCGCCCGCATCACGCCGACCGGGTTCCTGCCGGAGGACGATCAGGGGGCCTTCTTCGTCGTCGCCCAGCTTCCGGGCGGCGCCTCGGTGGCCCGCACGTCCGAGGTGGTACGGCAGGCGGAGGCGATTCTCGCCGACGAGAAGGCCGTCGCGGATTACACCACGGTGATCGGCCTCAACTTCATCGACAACTTCTCGCAGGCCAACGCCGCCTTCATCGTCGTCACCCTGAAGCCGTTCGAGGAGCGGGCCGACCGCTCGCTCGGGGCCGGCGCCGTGATGGCCCGGCTCGCCCCCAAGCTCCGCCAGATCCCGGGCGGCACGGTGCTGCCGCTGGCACCGCCGCCGATCATCGGTCTCGGCACCGGCGGTGGCTTCACCTATGTGCTGGAGGATCTCCAGGCGGGCGACC
This sequence comes from Rhodoplanes serenus, assembly GCA_009720755.1. GTDB lineage: Bacteria > Pseudomonadota > Alphaproteobacteria > Rhizobiales > Xanthobacteraceae > Rhodoplanes > Rhodoplanes serenus. The sequence goes on along the minus strand of WNKV01000008.1, from coordinate 220,061 downwards.
CGAAGGTGCTGGCCCAGGTGCTGCGCGGCCTCTTGATCGCCGCCAACCAGGACCCGGATCTCAGCCGGGTGTTCAGCACCTTCTCGGCCACCAATCCGTCGATCCGGCTCGACATCGACCGCGACAAGGCCCAGGTGCTCGGGGTCGAGCTGTCGTCGGTGTTCCAGGCCCTCCAGGCGACGCTCGGCGGCCTCTACGTCAACGACTTCAATCTCTACGGCCGCACCTGGAAGGTGCAGCTCCAGGGCGAGGCGGTGGACCGCGCCACGGTGGACGACCTGTTCCGCATCAATGTGCGCAACAAGGACGGCCAGATGATCCCGATGCGCAGCCTCGCCGAGGCCGAAATCGCGATCGGGCCGCCGTCGCTGATCCGCTACAACAACAGGCGTGCAGTGACGGTGCAGGGGGCGCCCGCCGAAGGCGTGTCGTCCGGGCAGGCGCTCGCCGCCATGGAGCGGGTCGCCGCCAAGACGCTGCCGACCGGGTTCGCCGGCGAGTGGACCGATACCGCGTTCCAGGAGAAGCGGGCGGAGGGCAAGACCGCCATCATTCTCGGCTTCGCGGTGCTGTTCGCCTACCTGTTCCTGGTGGCGCTGTACGAGAGCTGGACCATCCCGGTGCCGGTGCTGCTGTCGGTCTCGGTCGGCCTGCTCGGGGCCTATGTGGGGATCGTGCTGGCGGGACTGACGCTCGACCTCTACGCCCAGATCGGCATGGTGGTGCTGATCGGCCTCGCCGCCAAGAACGGCATCCTGATCGTCGAGTTCGCCAAGGAGCAGCGCGAGCGCGGCGTGCCGCTGCTGGAGGCGGCCACCGAAGGGGCACGGCTGCGCTTCCGGCCGGTGATGATGACGTCGTTCGCGTTCATCCTCGGGCTGTGGCCGCTGGTGGTGGCGGAAGGGGCCTCGCAGCTCGCCCGCCGCGACGTCGGCACGCCGGTGTTCGGCGGCATGATCTTCGCCTCGTTCCTCGGCATCTTCGTCATCCCGCCGCTCTATGTCGCGTTCCAAGCGGTGCGGGAGCGGTTGCGGCCGAGCACCCGGCCGAAGGTGGAGCGGCCTTCGGCGGTCGCGCCTTTAACGCCAGTCGCAGCCACCGACGCCGGAGCGGAGCGCTCCCGGTCGGACCGGGAGACATGACGACCAACAAATTCGTCTCGCGTTGCCTACGAGGACTGCATCATGAGACCCTTCGGCATCGTGCCGGCCACCATGTTGGCGACCATCTTGGCCTTCATCCCGATCGGGAGCGTCGCGCTCCCGTCGGTGGCCATCGCGGCGGACGACCTTACCGGCGTCTGGGCCACCGATGGCACCGCCTGTGACAAGCTGTTCGTCAGGAACGCGAAAGGAATCGCGTTCCGCGATAAGTCCGAGATCCACGGCGGCGGCTTCATCATCGAGGGCAGCCGCATCCGCGGCAAGGCGGTGACCTGCACGATCAAGAGCCGCCGTGTCGACGGTGAGGTGGTCCACATGCTGGCCAGCTGCGCCAGCGACATCATGCTGTCGAGCGTGCAGTTCAGCGTGCGGCTGCCGTCGCCCGACACGCTGGTGCGGGTCTTTCCCGGCATGTCCGGGATGGAGATGAGCTACCATCGCTGCGCGATGTGATGCCGCACGCTGTGATGCCGGCGATGTAATTCCGCCGCGCGTGCGGCCGCATGGGTCCCGGCTCACGGCGCGTCGCGCCGCGTCCGGGACACGAGGTGGCGGAGTTTGCTCCGCCTAGAGCGGTATCCGATCCAACTGGATCGGCCCCGCTCTAGAAGCCCTTATTTGATCGCATTTTCGACGGCGAACCGGGTCCCACTTCGCCGGAAAATGCTCTACCGCCCCTCGATCTCCTCGCGCAGGATCTCCAGCTCCAGCCAGCGCTCCTCCGCGGCGGCCAGCTCCGTCTCGGCGGCGGCCGCCGCCGCGGACGTCGCCTCGAACGCCTTGCGGTCGCGTGCGAACAGGCCGGGATCGGCGAGCGTGTCGTGCAGCGCCGCGATGCGGGCCTGCAAGGCCGCGATGCGGGCCGGCAGCGTCTCCAGCGCGTGCTTCTCGTTGAAGCTGAGGCGACGCTTGCCGGCCTTGGGCTCGCTGTCGCGCGGCGTCGCCGGAGCGGCGTCGCCCCCCTTGTCGCCGGCGTCCTTCGGGGTCGGGGCGACGGTCGCACGGGCGAGATCGCGGCCGCGTTGCGCCAGCATGTCGGAGTAGCCGCCCGCATACTCGGTCCAGCGGCCGTCGCCCTCCGGCACCAGCACGGCGTTGACGATGCGGTCGAGGAAGTCGCGGTCGTGGCTGATCAGCAGCACCGTGCCGGCATAGTCGCCGAGCATCTCCTCGAGCACGTCGAGCGTATCGAGATCGAGATCGTTGGTCGGCTCGTCGAGCACCAGCAGGTTCGACGGCTTGGCGAGCGCGCGGGCGAGCATCAGCCGGCCGCGCTCGCCGCCCGACAGGACGCCGACCGGGGTGCGGGCCTGCTCGGGCGCGAACAGGAAGTCCTTCATGTAGCCGACCACATGGCGCGGCTTGCCGGCCACCATCACGCTGTCGCCGCGACCGCCTGTCAGGGTGTCGGCGACGGTGGCAGCCGGATCGAGGCTGTCGCGATCCTGCTCCAGCATCGCGACCTCGAGGTTGGCGCCGAGCCGCACCGTGCCGGCGTCGGGCGCCAGCGTTCCGGTGAGGAGTGACAGCAGCGTGGTCTTGCCGCTGCCATTGGGGCCGACGATGCCGATGCGGTCGCCGCGCCGGATGCGGGTCGAGAAGCCGGTCACGATCGGCCGGCCGTCATACGCCTTGGCGACGTCCTTGGCCTCGATCACCAGGGCGCCCGACGTGTCGGCTTGGGCCGCCGCCAGCGCCACGCTGCCGGCGGCGGCGCGGTAGTCGCGACGCTCGCGCCGCATCGTCGCCAGCAGCTCGACGCGCCGCATGTTGCGCTTGCGCCGGGCGGTGACGCCGTAGCGCATCCAGTGCTCCTCGGCGACGATCCTGCGGTCGAGCTTGTGCTGCTCGCGCTCCTCCTCGGCCAGGACCTCGTCGCGCCATGCCTCGAAGGCCGAGAAGCCGCGCTCGATGCGGCGCAGCCGGCCGCGGTCGAGCCAGGCGGTGGCCCGCGACAGGCCGGCGAGGAAGCGGCGGTCGTGGCTGATCATCACGAGTGCGGCGCGCGAGCCGGCCAGCGTCGTCTCCAGCCACTCGATCACTGGCAGGTCGAGATGGTTGGTGGGCTCGTCGAGCAGCAGGATGTCGGGATCGGGGGCGAGCACGCGGGCGAGCGCGGCGCGGCGCGCCTCGCCGCCGGAGAGCGTGGCGGGCTCCTCGTCCCCGGTGAGGCCGAGCTGCTCCAGCAGATAGCGGGCGCGGTACGGGTCGTCACCGGGGCCGAGGCCGGCCTCGACATGGGCGAGCGTCGTCCTGGCGTCGCCGAAGTCGGGCTCCTGCGGCAGGTAGCGCACGGTGGCGCCGGGCTGCACGAAGCGGTCGCCGCGGTCGGGCTCGACGAGGCCGGCGGCGATGCGGAGCAGCGTCGACTTGCCGGAGCCGTTGCGGCCGACGAGGCAGAGGCGGTCGCCGGCTGCCACCGCCAGCTCGACGCCGTCGAGTAGCGGCCGGCCCCCGAAGGTCAGGCCGATGTCCTTGAGCTGGAGGAGCGGGGGCGCCATCTCAGCCTCCCGCCCGACTGTCGGGGCCGGTGCGCCCGGCCGCCACGGCGCGAGCGGCGCGGCGCACCGCCTGCTCGAGCGCTTGCAGGAAGGCGGAGCGGTCGCGCGGGCCGAACGGCCGCGGACCGCCGGTCACCTCGCCGGCGGCGCGCAGGTCGGTCATCAGGTCGCGCACCGCCAAGGCCATGCCGATGTCCGCCTCGGTGAACGCCTTGCCGGTCGGCGCCAGCACGGCGGCGCCGGCCTTCACGCAGCGGGCGGCGAGCGGCACGTCGGCGGTCACCACCACGTCCCCCGGACCCGCCGCGCCGGCGATCCAGTCGTCGGCCGCATCCAGGCCGGCGCCGGCCGCCACGCGGGTGATCAGCGGGTCCTGCGGCACCCGGATGAAGCCGGCCGCCACCACGACCACGGGCACGCCGTGGCGGGCCGCGACGCGGTAGATCTCGTCCTTCACGGGGCAGGCGTCGGCATCGACGAGAATGCGCGGACGACGAGGCGCGGACGGTTCGGGTGCGGACGGTATGGACATCGGGTCGCGATAGCGGGTTTTTCCGATCCGCGCCACCGCGAGAGGGCGGTCCGGCGCGTCCCTTCACATGCGAAGGGCTGCCCGCGAGGGCAGCCCTTCCATTGTCGAACCGGGTCCGGCGAGGACCGCGGACGCCGCTGATGGGACGAGACACCGCGCAAGGCGGCGCCGACGCCGCATCAGGCGGCGCGGACCTCGCGAGAGGCGAGGATCCAGGTCGCAGCCGGAGACCACGGCGAATGACAATGAGACACTGGATCACCTCCTTTCGGTTGTTGACGATGCCCGGCATGTAGGGTGCGCCGCAGCGGATGGGAAGACCCTCGCCGCGATGCTCTTCTCACCTCCTTCCCGCGCACGAGAAGAGGTGGCCCGGCTACTCGGCCAGCTCGCGCATCACCGTCAGCACGTCGGCCTTGGCGTCGAAGCCGATCCCGGGCGTATCGGGCAGCCGCACCCACGAGTCCTCGACCGCGTAGCCGTCGGCGAAGCCGCCGAACGGCTTGAACAGGTCCGGATAGGACTCGTTGCCGCCGAGGCCGAGACCGGCCGCGATGTTGAGCGAGAGCTGATGGCCGCCATGCGGAACGCAGCGCCGCCACGACCAGCCGTGATCCTTCAGCATTGCGAGGGTGCGCAGATACTCCACCAGGCCGTAGCTGAGCGCGCAATCGAACTGGAGCCAGTCGCGATCGGGCCGCATCCCGCCGTGGCGGATCAGGTTGCGGGCGTCCTGCATGGAGAACAGGTTCTCGCCGGTCGCCATCGGGTGCTTGTAGACCTGCGCCATGGCGGCCTGGAGGCCGAAGTCGAGCGGGTCGCCGATCTCCTCGTACCAGAACAGGCCATAGGGCTCGAGCGCCTTGGCATACGCGATGGCGGTCTCCAGATCGAAGCGGCCGTTGACGTCGACCGCGAGGTTGGCGCCGTCGCCCACCACCGACAGCACCGCCTCGATGCGGCGCAGATCCTCGGCCAGCGGGGCGCCGCCGATCTTCATCTTGACGACGCGATAGCCGCGGTCGCGGTAGCTCCGCATCTCGTCCTTGAGCTTCTCGTCGTCCTTGCCCGGATAGTAGTACCCGCCGGCCGCGTAGACGAACACCTTCTCGTCCGCCTCGCCGCCGCGGTAGCGGTCGGCGAGCAGGCGCCACAGCGGCTTGCCCTCGATCTTGGCGACCGCGTCCCACACCGCCATGTCGACGACGCCGACCGCGACCGAGCGCTCGCCATGGCCGCCCGGCTTCTCGTTGGTCATCAGCGTGCGCCAGATCTTGAATGGATCGAGATTGCTGCCGTCGTCGGTGATCAGCGTCTCTGGCGCGGCGTCGCGCAGGCGCGGCAGGAAGCGGTCGTGCAGCAGCGCCCCGGGGCTGTAGCGGCCGTTGGAGTTGAAGCCGTAGCCGACCACCCGGCGGCCATCGCGCACCACGTCGGTGACGACGGCGACCAGGCTGCACGTCATCGTCGAGAAGTCGATGTAGGCGTTGCGGATGGCGGAGGCGATCGGGAAGGTCTTCTCGCGGATGTCGACGATGCGCACCGGAATGATCCTTTTCGGCGGATAGGCGGAGAGGCGGAGGGGGGAGCGGGCGCGGCGCGAATGGCCCGGTCGTCGCAGTCGTGTAGTCCGCGGCGGGTCGCCGCGGCAACGCGCGATCCGGCATGGCGCGTCGCACGCGAGCGCAGGGCGGCCGGCAGCCGGGAGGACATCCGGACGGTGGCGCGCTGGACGGTGGGGTGCCGGACGGAGGTGCGGAGGGAGGCTCAGAGCTTCTCGGCGATGTCGCCGAGACCCATGACGTGCGACAGGCTGCGGACCTCGCGCTTCTGGTCCTCGCGCAGGCGACCCATCAGGGGGCCGGCCGCCGCCTTGAGGCGCTCGATGCTCGGCGCGTCGAGGACGGCCGTGCCGCGCCGGTCGGCGCTGCGCCGCCACACCACGCCGCGCAGCGCGGCCTCCACCGGCGGCCACAGCTTCTCCTGCTCGGCGGTGAGCTTGAGGCGGCCCTTGATCGAGGCGATCTGAGCGTCGTTGAGAAGCGCGTTGGACGGGCGGGGGCGCGCCGTCTCGGCCGGCGGCGCCGGGGTCGGCCACGCCGGCGCCGGCGCATAGGCGGTGATCCCGCCGCCGGGCGGAACCGCAGCGGTCTCGGCCGGCGGGGCGGGACTGCCGAAGCGGTCGGCGAAATCGGTGCGCAGGGCGGGACTGGCGGCGGGCATGTCGGTCGACGCCGTGGCGGTCCATTCGGCTGGGAAACGCTGGCGGATGGCCTCGGCGGCGCTCGGCTCGGGCGGCGGCGCCGGGCCGCGGCCGGGGCGGCTCATGACCACCGAGAGGGCGGCCGCGACCCCGAGCGCGACCACGAGCGCGCCGAGCGGCATCGCCAGGGTCCGCCAGGCGAGCGGCCGGCGCTGCGGCGCCCGGTCGATCCGCCCGCTCCACGGCGCCGGCTCCCGCCGCACGGGGGCTCCCCGATGCTGCGGGCGGGTGGCGGCAGGCCGGATCGAGGGCGCACCCATCGCGTGTGACGCAGAACCCTGTGGACGAGAACGGGCGGTGGCGGCGGGCGGACCCTGCCGCTCCCCGTGGAGGTGTAGCAAAAACTCGCCGGAAGTGCGAACTGCGCAAAATTCGGCTTAACCAGCTTGGGGGTTAACCCGATCTCAAGAGATCCCCCGAAGAGTGAGCGGACGAGATCGTTCAAGTTGAAGGTGCCCGCGGCCCCGCGCGTTTGGGCGCTTTGTCGCGCATGCTGGCTTTCAACCCGTCGTCCAGCTTCGGTCTGGACGAGATCGGCGGCTCGATCCGCGCGAGCCTGCCGTGATGGGTCGGGAGCTTCCCTCAACGCGCCTCATATTGCCGATATCATGATCAGAGTTGCTCGTCGGATTGGAACCAAGCTCGCTGTTTCGGCAGCCATCGGAGTGCTGTTCGTTGTCGGAATGATCGTCAACACGGGGCTCAACGGCCGGTCGATCCAGACCATGACCGGCGTCGCCAACGAGCGCCAGCGCGCCGCCCAGGACGCGGTGCGGGTCGACCACCACTTCCAGAGCATGCAGACCTTCACCCGGGACGCCCGCCTGGCGCGCACCGAGCCGGAGGTCGATACCGCGCTGCACGATCTGGAGAAGAGTTCCGGTGACGGCTTCGCGCTGCTCGATGCGCTGATCGAGCGCAACAAGGACCCGGCCGTCGGCCAGACGCTCGACAAGGCCAAGGAGCTGTATGCCGACTATCTCACCGGCGCCGCCGAGCTGGTCGAAAGCCAGCGGGCGCTGGTCGCCCTGTGGTCGGAGCGCCGCCGCCTCGGCGCCGAATGGGACGCCACGTTCGGCCGCGTTCTCGACCTGATCGCCGCCCAGGCGGGCGACATGCGCGCCGTGGAGGCGCGCCTGCGCGACACCGCCGCGGCGGTCGACCTGCTACGGGTCGCCTCCTTCGCGGCGGACGGCGAGCGCGGCCCCGACCGCGGCGCCGAGGTGGGCCGTGCCGCCGCCGAAGCCAACATCCTGCTCGGGCGCGCCCGCACCGCGGCGTCCGGACAGGCCGAGGTGACGGCCGCGCTCGACGGCCTCGCCGCCATCGTCGCCTCGATCTCCGAGAGCGCCGCCAAGATCATCACCACCAGCGGCGAGCAGGACGTCCTGCTGGGCGACCGGCTGAAGCCGATCGTGGCGCAGATCGGCGCGCAGCTCGACGGCATCACCGAGACGGCCAACCAGGCGGCCGAGCGGGAGATGGCGGCAACCGCGTCGCGCATCTCCGATGCGACCCTGATCAACGCCGCGGCCGGCGGCTTCGTGCTGCTGGTGCTGATCGGCTCGGCGGTGTTCGGCGAGCTCTCCATCGCGCGCCCGATCCGGCGCGTCGGGATCGTGCTCAGGGCGCTCGCCGACGGAGACAAGTCGGTGGAGATCCCCTATGTGAGCCGCCGCGACGAGGTCGGCGACAATGCCCGCGCCGCCCAGGCGTTCCGCGACAATCTGGAGCGGCTGGCGACGCTCGAGGCGGAGCAGCGCGCCGCCGACGAGCGGGCCGCCCACGAACGGCAGGCGGCCGTTCACCGCATCGCCGACAGCTTCGAGACCGCGATCGGCGCCATCGTCGACCAGGTGTCGAGCGCGGCGTCCGAGCTGGAGGCGGCGTCGGGCAGCCTGACCCAGACGGCCGAGACCACGCAGCATCTGTCCATCAGCGTGGCGTCGGCGTCGCAGCAGGCATCCGCCAATGTCGAGAGCGTCGCCTCGGCTACCACCGAGATGACCGCCTCGGTGAGCGAGATCGCCCGCCAGGTGCAGGAATCGACCCGCATCGCCGCCGACGCGGTCCGCCAGGCCGAGAAGACCGACAGCCGCATCGGCGAGCTGTCGCAGGCGGCGAGCCGCATCGGCGACGTGGTGAAGCTCATCACCGCCATCGCCGAGCAGACCAACCTGCTCGCCCTCAACGCCACCATCGAGGCGGCCCGGGCCGGCGAGGCCGGCAAGGGCTTCGCCGTGGTGGCTCAGGAGGTGAAGGCGCTGGCGGCGCAAACCGGCAAGGCGACCGGCGAGATCGGCGCCCAGATCGCCGGCATGCAGCAGGCCACCCACGAGTCGGTGGTCGCCATCAAGGAGATCGGCGGCACCATCGGCCGCATCGCCGAGATCGCCGCGGCGATCGCGGCGGCGGTCGAGCAGCAGGGCGCCACCACGTCGGAGGTCGCGCGCAACATTCAGCAGGTGTCGCAGAGCACCCAGGATGTCGCCCGCACCATCGGTGAGGTGAGCCACGGTGCGAGCGCCACCGAGACCGCATCCGAGCAGGTGCGCAACTCCGCCGTTCTGCTGGCCGCCGAGGGCGGCAAGCTGAAGGACGAGGTGCGGCGCTTCCTGCTCAACGTGCGCACCGGGCCGCTCGACCGTCGCGAGACCGACGATCCGAGCTTCACGGGTCCCGAGCGCCGCGCGGATCGTCGGGGCGCGGCGAGCCGGGCCGCCTGAGCGCGTGCGCGGTGGTTCGTGATCCTGTTCCGGGTGATCGGTTGACCGTCATTCCGGGGCGCGGCGAAGCCGCGAGCCCGGAATCCAACGGCAAACTCGGAGCTCTCGGCTGGATTCCGGGTGCGGCGTTGCACGCCGCCCCGGAATGACACCGAATGGATCAGCCGAATCTCGTATGAGGCCGCGGTGGCGGATCGCGCATGCGCCCGCCAGCCGTCACGTCACGGTCTAGGTGCCGTTCACCAGCCGTTGAACCGCGGCCACTCCTGGACGTCGCCGGCCGCGTCCACGACCGCGTAGGCGGAGAACTGCGCCGCCGTGGCGCAGGCGTGGTTGGGCAGGATGCGCAGCCGGGTGCCGATCGGGAAGCGGCGCGCCACGTCGTCGTCGCCCTCGCCCTCGCCCGCGCGCTCGGCGCCGTCCGCCCGCCGCCCCAGGATGCCGTGCTCCTGGTTGGCGCCGAGCATGATCCAGCCATCGACCAGCCGCCCGTCGGCATCGCACACCGCGCCGTAGCCGTAATCGATCGCCTGCGATTGGGTGCCGCGGTCGCGGCTCATCGCCATCCAGCCGGCATCCACGATCGCCCAGCCTTTCTCGACCTGGTGGCCGATCACCGTGGTCAGCACCGAGAGCGCGATCTCGTCCGGCCGGCAGACGCTGACATTGGCCATCACCAGATCGAAGAACACGTAGACGCCAGCGCGCACCTCGGTGACGCCCTCCAGGTTCTGCGCCGACAGCGCCGTCGGAGTCGAGCCGATGCTGACCTGCGGGCAGGGCAGGCCGGCGGCGCGCAGGCGCTCGGCCGCCCGCACGGTGCGGCGGCGCTCCTGCTCGGCGATCTGGGCCAACGCCTCGGGGGTGCTCAGCCCGTAGGAGCTGCCGGCATGCGCCAGCACGCCCTGGAGCGTGGCGCCGCCGTCGGCGAGGCGCCGTCCGATGTCGATCAGCGTCGTGCTCTCCGGGTCGACGCCGGCACGATGGCCGTCGGTGTCGATCTCGATGACGACGTCGAAGGCGTGCGCCTCGGCGCGGCCACGCGCCACCACGGCGTCGGCGCCGGCGACCGAATCGACCAGCACGGCGAGCCGGCAGCCGGCGCGGCGCAGCGCCAGCACGCGGTCGAGCTTCTGGGGCGCGATGCCGACCGCATAGAGGATGTCGTCGAAGCCGGCGGAAAAGAACTCCTCCGCCTCCTTCAGGGTCGAGACGGTGATGCCGGGCGCGCCGGCGTCGCGTTGCAGGGTGCCCACGGCGATGCATTTCGACGTCTTGACATGCGGGCGCAGCCGCACGCCGAGCGTGTCCATGCGGGTCTGCATGCGCGCGATGTTGCGCATCATCGCGGCGTGGTCGATCACCGCGGCGGGGGTTCCGACGTCGTCCAGGCGCACGGGCGGGCCTCGTTCTTCCGGTTGGGGTCGAGGCCCTTCATAAAGCGGAACCCGATTCAACTGAATCGGATTCCGCTCCAAGACGTCTTTCATGGTCGCGGTTTCGACGGCGAACCGGATGGAGGCGCCGCTACGGGCGGATCACTCCGCCGCGACCGCCACCTCCTGCTCCACCAGATGGAGCGCCGGCAGCACGCCGGCCTCCCGCCCCACCTGCACCATGAGGGCCGCCACCTCGTCCGGGCGCTCCTCGTGGGCGAGATGGCCGAGTCCCGGCAGCGGCACCAGCGTCGCATCCGGCAGCAGCACGCGGACGCGCGCGGCGTCGTTTGGCGCGATGGTCTTGTCGTTGCCGCCGGTCACCAGCACCAGCCGGGTGCGCAGATGCGGCAGCTCGCGGGCGAGCGGCGGCAGCCGCCAGTTGGCCATCATTCGCACCGCGGCGGCGACGTGGGCGGGATGGCAGGTGAGCCGCCGGTAGAAGGCGATGCCGGCGGGGTCGAGGGTCGAGCCGGTGTCGCGGATCATCCGCTCGACGAAGCCATCGTTGGCGGCGAAGCGGGCGAACAGGCGCGGCACCATGGCGCTCGCCGCCAGGAGCCGTGCGAACGGTGTCAGCAGGCGGCCGGCCATGCCGCCGATCGGCAGCATGGCGCCGTTGAGGCCGACGAGCGCCCGCGGCCCGATCCGCCCGTCGAGGCACATGCGGGCCAGCACCGCAGCGCCCGCCGAGTGCCCCGCCACCACGGCGGGGAAGCGGCCGAGCGCCTGGAGCAGCGCATGCAGGTCCTCCGCCATGCCGTCGAGCGACAGGCGCTCGCGGGCCGGCATCTCGGTGAAGCCGTGGCCGGGGAGATCGGGCGCCACCACGGTGAAGTGGCGGGCCAGCAGCGGCATGAGATCGCGCCATGAATGGGTGGCCGAGCCGGTGCCGTGGATCAGCAGCAGCACCGGCCCGCGCCCCATCTCCTGGACGTGCCAGCGCAGGCCGGCGGCTTCGACGAAGTGGCTGGCCTGTCGATTGGGCCAATCGTGGCCGTCGCGCTCCCACGACAGCGGGGGATGCGGAGACGCCGATGGGGAGGCGGGCGAGTGCTGTGGACGGGAAACGGGACGACGCACGGGGGACTCCTGACGGTCGGGGGTGAAACGGGTCAGCGGCATCCGGGTGTGGTGCTGGGCACCGTCCACACCGTGTAGTCGCGGCAATCGTCGACCGAGGGCGGCCGATAGGCCGGCACCGCCGTGGCCACCGGCGGCAGCCGCCGCAGATAGGCGGTGAGCGCCATCACGTCCTCCTCGTCGAGGTTGGAGAAGTGGTCCCACGGCATCGCCTGCCAGTAGAGCGGGCGGCCGCGGCGGCCGACGCCGGAGCGCACCGCGCGGGCGATCTCGGCATCGCTCCAGGCGCCGATGCCGGCGCTCGGATCGGACGAGATGTTGGCGGTGTAGAGGGTGCCCGGCAGGCCGCTCAGCTTGAGGCCGCCGCTGCCGTCGGCGCGGTGGCAGAACACGCAGGACGCATGGGTGAAGAGATAGCGGCCGCGGTCGATCAGGGCGGCCTGCTCGGGGGCGAGCCCGTCGGTAATTGGCTGTGGCACGTCGCGCAGCGCCGCGTCCGCCACCAAGCCGGCCGGGACGAGGCCGAGCATCGGGGCCGCATAGACGGCGACCGCCGCCGTGCCGGCGAGGGCGCCACGCCAGCTCCGCCGGCCGAGCGGCAGCCACAGCCGTGCCGGGATCGCCCGCGCCAGCAGGGCGAGCCAGAGCAGGAGTACCACCGCCTGAGCGATGGTGAGGAGCGTCTGCACGCGGGCGAGGCTCGGCCCGCTGCGCCCGGCGAAGTTGCCGGCCGCATAGGTGATCGTCTCGGGCCGGCCGAGCCACGGATCGCCGCTCCGTAGCTTGGTCAGCACCGTCTCGACGGCGCCGTAGCCGAGCGGCTCGGGCACCGCGTTGTGCACCGGCGGCAGCGTCTTCAGATAACGGGCGATCGCCATCGCGTCGGGGTCCGACAGGCCGTGCAGGAACAGCCACGGCATGCTCCACGGATTGAGCAGGCCGTTGGCGGTGCGGCCGTCGCGGATGGCGCGGGCGATCTCGGCCTCGCTCCAGCGGCCCAGGCCCGTTTCGTCGTCGGGGGTGAGGTTGCGGCTGACGAACACGCCTTGCGGATGCGCGGCGACGCGGATGCCGCCGGCCAGATAGCGGTCGTCGCGATAGATCCCGATGCGGCTCACCTCGGTGTGGCACAGGCCGCAGAGGCCGGCGCGCACCAGATAGCGGCCGCGCACCAGCGGGTCGGCCGATTGGCCGGGGCTCGCCAGCACGGCGCCGGGCTCGCCGGGGGCGGGGCGGCGGCGCGACTCGATGAAGTCGACCAGCGCCCAGCGGTCGGGCTCCGGCAGATGCGCGTAGGCCGGCATGGGGGCGGGCGCGAGCCCGGTGGTGAGGCGCAGGAAGACGTCAGTAGGCGCGGCGCCGCCGCGGAACGTCCACGGCGCCGTCAGGTCTCGGCTGGTGACGGAGCTGTCACCGGCTTCGGCCATCACCTGTCCGCCGCGCAGATCGTCGCCGTGGCAGCCCGCGCAGCCCTGCTCGGAATACAGCGTCGCCCCGCGTGAGACGCTCGCGGCCGTCGCCGGCGGACGTGGCGACACGACCACGGGCGCGGTGTCCGTCGGGCTCGCCGTAGCGGCCGGCGCGCCGAGATCGCGCACGAAGGCGACGACCGCGTCCAGGTCGGTGGGAGTGAGGATGTCGCCGAAGCCCGGCATGGCGCTCGCGGCGAGCCCGTCTCGCACCACGCGGCGGATGTCGTCGACATGCGGCGGTGCGCCCGCCGGCGTCGACTTGTACTTGAAGGCGGGGCTGGCGAGATCGCGCGGGCGCGGCGCCAGCGAGGGCGCGGCGGCACCGTTGCCGCGGCCTTCGGGGCCGTGACAGATGGCGCAGTTCTCCAGGAAGACGCGCTGCCCGCGCGATGCGCCCGGCGGCACGCTCGCGGCGGGCGGCCACACGATATCGGCGTAGCGGTCCGTCTCGGGCTGCCACATCGAGACGGGCGAGGCGTAGCCAAAATGTCCGATCAGCGAGCGGGCGAGATCGAGGACCAGCAAGAGACCACACGCCGCGAGGCTCCAGCGCAGCAGCCGCCGCGTACCGAGGCTCGCACTCTCCGGTGCGACGGGCGCGGCTGTTTCGGCGGCCGTCATGGTCCGGTGGCTCTCCCAGCGGTTCTGTGGAGATCGGCGAAGCGAGGGAGGCGTCGGGCCATGCGCATCGTCGGTCACGGAGACGTTCCGGGCCGGCAGGTCGCGACGCCTCGGGGGCCTCGCGAGGCTCCGATGTCTGCCAAGCCAAATCGGATCGGAGCGACGAGTTCCACGCCGCCACGGCGCGCCGTGCATGATTCTGAGATCGTGATCAGATCCGGTCGCATGTGTCAGTCAGACAAGACAGCCGTCGTCATCGTGCGTCACGCCCCGCGGACAGTCTCGGGCATGGCGCGGCCGGTTTGGTGCGGCAGTCGACACGGCGCGCGGCCGTGACTGACGCACGCCGTTGTCAGCTCGTCGTGACAGCCGACGCGATGTGATCTGAAGTCGCGCGGCGGCGCTGTCCACGGGCCATTTCGCTTGTCGGCGCGCGGAACGGATCTCTACGCTCCAGGTTCATACACTGCGGAGCGTGAGACCACCGCGTCGATGCTGTCGACGACGGAGCCGCAGTAGACGCAGCACGGCTCGAACGGCACGCCGTCCTGCTCGCTTCGTTCCGCGTCGCCGCCCCCGAACCGACGAGACGACGATGACCCAACCCTCGACCAGCCGCTACCGCGCCGCCGCCCTCGATGTCGCCATGCGGCGGACGGATCGCAGCAGCTACAACGAACGCATGAGCGTGCTGATCTGGGCGATGCTCGCGGTCGTCTTCGTGACGCTCGTGGTATCGACCGTGTTCGGCGCCGGCACCGAGCCGACCCGCATGGCAGTGGTGCCGCTGGCGATCGTCGCGGTCGGGCTGGTGGCTTTGGTGGTGCTGGAGTTCATCAAGCTGATCACCGGCGCGGCGCGCTGATTCGCGTCAGGCCCCGACCCGCCCTGCATCCTGGTGCGTGCGCGACCGCCCGACCGTCACGGTCGGGCGCATCGTCTCGCGGATCTCTCGTGGTACCGTCGGAAGCCCATCTCCACAGACGTCCGGAGTGCCTCATGAAGATGTCCCATCTCGCGACCTTTCTGCTGATCGTCATGGGCGGCGCCGTCCAGCAGGTCGGCGACAGTGTGCGCCGCGGCCTCCAGCGGTCGCCGCGCCCGAGCGAGCCGCAACAGCGCGGTTGATCCACCCGCTTGCGACGCCGTGATTCACAGCGCTCGCGTCTCGCCACCATCGAGATCCACGATGGCGCCGTTGAGGTGGGCGAGGCGCGGCGACGCCATCACGGCGATCAGGTCGGCGACCTCCTCGGGCCGGGCGAAGCGCGCAACGCGGTGTGTCGCCCGCATCCGCGCGGCGGCGTCCTGCTCCGACAGGCCGGTCTCCGCCATCAGGCGGGCGAGGCGGACGCGATAGCGGTCGGTCTCGACGATGCCCGGATTGATGGCGTTGACCCGCACGCCGTCGCCGATGCCACGATCGGCCAGCGCCTTGGTGAGAAGGCCGAGCGCCGCGTTGACGCTGCCGCCGATGGCGAAGTCGCGATCACCCGTGCGCCCGCCATTGCCCGCCACGGTGACGATGCCGCCGGCGGCCTCACGCAGATGCGGCCACGCCGCGCGCACCATCCGCACCGTTCCGAAGAACTTGAGCGCGAAGCCGTCCGTCCAGTCGGCTTCGTCGAGGGCGAGCACGTCGCCGCGCTTGGTGGCGCCGGCGCAGTTGACCAGCAGATCGAGACGGCCGAGCGCCGCCACCGCGGTGGCGACGACGCGGCCGGCCGCCTCCGGCTCGCGCAGGTCGGCCGCGACCGCCACGGCGCGGCCGCCGCCGGCGATGATCTCGTCGTGCAACGCCGCCAGCCTTTCCGCGGATCGTCCGGTCAGTGCGACGTCCATGCCTTCACGCGCCAGCCGGAGCGCGGTGGCCCGGCCGATTCCGCCCGTCGCGCCGGTGACGAGGGCGGCCTTGCCGGCGAGCGCGAGGTCCATGGCGCGTGTTCTCCTGTCATCCCGCCGCCATAGGACAGCCGTGATCCCCCCGCAACACAAGGCTGAAGACCGACAACGATGCCGGCCCGCGTCGCCGACGACCGCGGCCGGACGCGGCCACGGCTGCGGCCGTGGCACGACCGAGAGGATGACGCGCGTGACTGGACTGGAATCGACCATCGCGGCGCTGGCGCGCCAGCGTAAGCAGTGGGAGAACTTCTTGCGCATCATGCCGGGCGGGCCCGCGGCCCGCGAGCAGCCGCCCGGACCGAGCCGGCTCGTCGAGGTGCCTGAGTTCGGGGCTAACCCGGGCCAGCTTCGGATGTTCAAGTATGTGCCGCGCAAGCCGCGCCGCAGCCTCGTGGTGGTGCTGCACGGCTGCACCCAGACGGCGGCGAGCTACGATCTCGGCGCCGGCTGGTCGACGCTCGCCGATCGTTACGGCTTTCTGCTGCTGCTGCCGGAGCAGCGGCGCGAGAACAATCCGAAGACCTGCTTCAACTGGTTCCGCGAAAGCGACATCGTCCGGGGCGGTGGCGAGGCCGCCTCGATCCGCCAGATGATCACCCGGATGGCGGCCGACCACGATATCGATCCGAGGCGGATCTTCATCACCGGCCTGTCGGCCGGCGGCGCCATGGCGGCCGTGATGCTCGCCACCTATCCGGAGGTGTTCGCCGGCGGCGCCATCATCGCGGGCCTGCCCTATCGCAGCGCCACCAGCGTGCGGCAGGCGCTGGAGAGCATGTTCCAGGTGCGGGTGCGCACGCCGGCCGAATGGGGCGATCTCGTCCGCGCCGCCTCGCCGCATCGCGGGCCGTGGCCGAAGGTGTCGATCTGGCAGGGCGGCGCCGATCGTGTCGTGCGGCCGAAGAACGCCGAGGAGCTGCTGAAGCAGTGGACCGATGTGCATGGCCTCTCGACCCGGCCGGATCGGACCGAGACGGTGGACGGCTATCCGCGTCACGTCTGGCTCGATGGGCGCGGCGAGGAGGTGATCGAATCCTACATGATCCCGCTGATGGCGCACGGCACGCCGATCGCGGCCGCGGATGCCCACGCCGGGGAGAGCTACGGCGTGCCGGGCGAGTATCTGATCGAGGTCGGCATCTCGTCCTCCTATCACATCGCTCGCTTCTGGGGGCTCGTCGACACGCGCCGTGACGCGGTGCGTCCGCCCCAAACACCGGCCGCCACCATGCCGCGCCAAGAGGCCGACCCCGAGGCCGGCCCCGCGGGTGGTGCCGTCCCGTCCGGCGGAGATGCGGGTGCCGGCCGGGACGGCCGCGGCGGGCTCGCCGGCATGGTCGAGGGCTCCATCCGCAAGGCGTTGACGGCCGCCGGGCTGATGCGGCGGCGCTGAGGGGCGGCGTCGCCAGGCCACGGCGCGGCGTCGGCGTCCGCTCGGCCGGCGGGCGTTGGCGCGCTGCCGGCCCGCCCGTCGGCTGCCGGTGCGCCTTGCGCGGTCCGCCGCCGGCGTGCGCTGCCGGCCCGTCGGCCCAAACGAGGCGCTCCGACGACCCGCTCGCGACGCGAGTCGCGACAGGAATTCTCTGCTCTCGCCATTTTTAGTTTGATGACGTGCATCGGCCGCAGGCCAGATGCTCCGCCCCAGCATGGCGCTTGTGCAGCTCACGCGGAAGATCACTTGATATTTCACATGGCGGGTCTGCGACCCGCGCGCGGCCGCCGAGTTCGCGGGCCGAAACGGCTGTGCCGCAGCGGTGGCGTTCGCATATGCAGCACCGCCGCGGCGCTCGGTCCGGCTGCCCAGAAGCTTCAGGAAACCCCTGCGGAGCGCGGACTTGTCGCGTCGCGACGAGCGCGTCCGAACGACCGTCTTCGCGGCGGCGCAGCGTGACGTCGCCACCGCGTTTCGCGCGCATCGCCACGGTTGGATCAACTCATGTTTCGATCGCAGCACTGCGTCGACCAGACCGGGCGGCTCCGGCCGCTTTTGACAATAGTCAGAGAAGGTGGGCTGGGCGAGGCGTAAGAGGAAGCCAGTCAAGGTGGCACAGTGTCCGCGTCGCGTGCGCGGCGTGCTGCGAAGAAGGACACAGGGGCGGAGCGCTGATTCCCAAAGAGTTCGAGCGCGCCCGGCCGCCCCGGCCGCCACGCGGGCGCGGGCTTTCGCTCGAATGTGTTCACGACCAGACGGACGCAACAGATGAACGCGAAGTTTCCCGGCATTTCGACAGTCATCAACGGCAACGGTGCCGTCGCTCAGGTGATGGGCCACGTCTGCGGAGGCGTCATCGGCTACCCGATCACTCCGTCGACCGAAATTTCCGAGATCTACGAGGCGTTCCGCTCGGCCGGCGGCTGCAACGTCTGGGGCAAGCATCCGTTCTTCTTCGAGCCGGAGGGAGAGCATTCGGCTCAGTCAGGCGCGCTCGGCGCGGCCCTCACCGGCGGCAAGTTCGTCTCCAACGCATCGTCCAGCCAGGGCATCCTGTATGGGCTGGAGTCCCATTACGTGACCGTCGGCAAGAAGGTCGGCGGCTTCGTGCTCCAGGTCGCCGCCCGCGTGGTGTCGAAGCACTCGCTCAACGTGATGGCCGGCCACGACGACGTCTATGCTCTGCTGCCGTCCGGCTACACCATCCTGTTCGGCTCCAATCCGCAGGAAGCGGCCGATCTCGCCGCGATCTCCTACAAGGTCAGTGCCACCTCGCTGATTCCGGTCGCCAACGCGATGGACGGGTTTGCCACCTCGCACATGATGAGCGAGGCGCTGATGCCGGAGCCCGAGCTGCTGCGCGAGTTTCTCGGCGATCCGGCGGGGCGCATCAAGTGCCCGACGGTGGCGCAGGAGATTCTGTTCGGCGCCAAGGGCCGCGTCCAGCAGATCCGCCAGTGGCTCGCCCGCCACGAGATCGACTTCGCGCCCGCTCAGCTCACCGCCCTGCGTGATTGGCTCGACGCCAACGCCGATGCGGTGGAGACCGACAATGCCGGCGCTCTCGTCGAGACTGCGGCCGCCCATGTGCCCGACGAGCTGCGCGCGCGCTTCCGCCGCCAGTGGCTCAACGCCTTCGAGAAGGGCACCCGTCAGCTCGTGCCGGCGCTCGTCGACGTGCACAATCCCGGCCTCACCGGCGGCGTGCAGAACCAGCCCGACTTCCAGGCCGGTTCGGTCGATCACCGCACCCATTTCGTTCGCGACGTGCCGCGCTTCGTCCGCGAGGCGATGGCCGAGTACTCGGCGCTGACCGGCCGCGAGTACAAGCCGGTGAAGACCTACATGTGCGACGACGCCGAGCATGTGATGGTCGGCCTCGGCTCGGTCACCGACGACGTCGAAGCCGTGGTGGAGCATCTGCGCCGCCAGGGCAAGAAGGTCGGCGTCGTCTCGGTGAAGCTGCTCCAGCCGTTCCCGGAGGCCGAGTTGGTCGAGGCGCTGAAGGGCAAGACCGCCGTGACGGTGCTCGAGCGGTCGGACGTCACCGCGCTGACCAGCCTCGTCACCCAGGCGCTGTTCAAGGCCGTCGAGAACGCGGCCGGTCCGCGGCATCCCGGCATCGCCGCCATCGACCGCCTGCCCAAGATGACCACCGCGATCTTCGGGCTCGGCGCCCACGATCTCCAGCCGCGCCATCTGATCGCCGCGTTCAAAAACATGGAGACCAATAACGCGCCGTTCGTCTATCTCGGCTCGCAGTTCTTCGCCAAGGACCCGTCGCCGCGGCTCGCCGCGCTCCAGGAGCGGCTGCGCGCCGCCTATCCCGAGACCGAGCTGATGGCGCTCGAGACGGAGCCGAACCCGACCCTGCTGCCGCCCTCGGCCTTCCGGGTGCGCTTCCACTCGGTCGGCGGCTACGGCACCATCGCGACCGGCAAGCTGCTCACCGACATTCTCGCCGGCGTGCTCGACATGCACTCCAAGGCGTCGCCCAAGTACGGCTCCGAGAAGAGCGGGGCGCCGACCAACTACTACATCACACTCAGCCCCGAGCTGGTGAAGATCACCAATGCCGAGCTGGAGGACGTCGAGATCGTCGTCTCGCCGGACCACAAGGTGTTCAGCCACACCAATCCGCTGCGTGGCCTGGTCGAGGGCGGCACCTTCGTGCTGCAATCGAACCTGTCGCCGCTCGAGGTGTGGAAGGAGCTGCCGAAGCGCGCCCGCAAGACCATCCGCGACAAGAAGATCAAGGTGTTCGTGGTCGACGGCTTCGCGGTGGCCAAGCGCCACGCGCCGACGCCCGAGCTGGAGACCCGGATGATGGGCATCGCCTTCATCGGCGCCGTCTGCGGCCATGTCGACCGGATCGTCGCCGATGCCTCGCGCGACGCCATGGTCACCAAGATCCGGCAGCAGATCGCCAAGAAGTTCGGTGCCAAGGGGGCCGCCGTCGTCGAAGGCAACATGGCGGTGATCCGTGAGGGCCTGGAGGCCACCCAGGCGCTCGACTACACCCAGCCCGAATTCGTCGAGGCGGAGACCGAGGCGGGCGTCAAGGCGCTGCGCAGCGTCGCCATCTCGGCCGAGATGTGTCGTGTCGCCGGCAATGCTCCGAGCGAAGGCGTCTTCGATCGCGAGTACTACGAGGAGATGATGGCGGCGCCGTTCCGCGACGGCACCATCGCCGAGGCGCCGGTGCTGCCCGGCACCGGGCTGTTCATGCCGGCCGGCAGTGCGGCCTGGAAGGACAAGGGCCTGTTCCGCCGCGACGTGCCGGAGTTCGTTCCGGATCTGTGCACCGGCTGCATGGAATGCACCCTGGTCTGCCCGGATGCGGCGATCCCCAACACGGTGCACGACATTCACGATCTGCTGCTCACCGGCATCAAGCATCTCGATCTGATCGAGGCGCAGCGCGAGGCGGTGCGCGGCCAGGTGTACGCGCTCTCGGAGGCGGTGCGGGAGGCGTATCGGTCCGGCAAGGAGACGAAGCCGCTCGCCGACGTCGTCGTCGCCGCCGTCGCCGGGCTCGGCCTCGACAATCCGACGCTCGAACGCAATCTCGGCAAGCTCGCCGAGGTGCTGGCGAGCTTCCCGGTCGCCCGCACGCGGCCGTTCTTCGACGCCATGGAGAAGGAGCGGCCCGGCACCGGCGGCCTCTACTCGGTCGCCATCGATCCGTGGAAATGCTCCGGCTGCCTCGAATGCATCGACGTGTGCGGCCCGGGCGCCCTCAAGGCGCGCGAGCAGGATGCGGCGCTGCTCGAGACCCTTCAGGCGCGCTTCGAGTTCCTCAGCAAGACGGCGAACACGCCGGCCCGCTTCACCGAGGCGGCCTTGACGGCGGACGGCGACACCAAGCGGCTGATGCTCGACCGCAACAACTACTATGCCACCACGGGCGGCCACGGCGCCTGCCGCGGCTGCGGCGAGGTGACGGCGATCCGCCTGGTGACCTCGACCAACAACGCCATCCAGGCCAAGCGTCGCAAGGAGCATCTGCGCGAGCTGGAGACGCTGATCGCCGATCTCCAGGCGAAGCTGCCCGCCGTGCAGGACGACGCCACGCGGCGCGAGCGCATCGCCGGCGTGCTGACCGTCCTCGAAAAGCGTCTCTATCTGCTGGAGAGCGGCCCTACCGGCAACGGACCGGCCTCGGCGGTGATCGCCAACGCCACCGGCTGCTCGAGCGTCTACGCCTCGACCTTCCCGTTCAATCCCTACAACGATCCGTGGGTCAACAGCCTGTTCCAGGACACCCCGGCGGTCGCCAAGGGCATGTTCGAGGGGCTGACGGCGTCGGCGGTCGACGACGTCAAGGCGTTGCGCATCGCCCGGCTGGAGCTGGACGACGCCTACGATCCGGCGGTGCACGACAAGCTGTTCCGCACCTTCGCGTGGCCGCAGTTCACGCCCGAGGAGCTGTCGCTGCTGCCGACCGTGATCAGCATGGGCGGTGACGGCGCCACTTACGACATCGGCTTCGGCGCGCTGTCGCGGCTCTTGGCCACCAACACGCCCGTGAAGGTGGTGGTGCTCAACACTGGTGTCTATTCCAACACCGGCGGCCAGGCATCGACCGCGAGCCTCACCGGACAGGACTCCGATCTCGCCCGCTTCGGCTCGGCCCATCAGGGCAAGCAGGAGGACCGCAAGGAGCTCGGCCTGATCGCCGCGTTCCATCCCAACGTCTTCGTGGTGCAGACCTCGACGGCGCTCCAGCAGCACTTCCTCCAGAACGTCACCCGCTACCTGAACCATACGGCGTCGCCGGCGGTGCTCGACGTCTACACGCCGTGCCAGGCCGAGCACGGCATCGCCGACGCGGCCGCCAGCCGACGGGCGCGCCTGGCGGTGGAAAGCCGCATGAACCCGGTGTTCGTCCATGATCCGGGCGCCAACCCGACCCGCAAGGGGTGGTTCTCGCTCGACGGCAACCCGGACCTCGACAAGGATTGGACGACGACCACCATCGAGTATGTCGAGGACGGTGCCACCAAGCTGATGGACGTGCCGCTGACGCCGGCCTACTTCGCCCAGGAGGAGACCCGCTTCAAGAAGCACTTCCGCAAGCTCGCCGCCGACGTCGAGGCGATCCCGGTGGACGAGTACGTGGCGCTCACCGCCGAGCAGCGTGCCGGCAAGCGGACCTTCGTGTGGGCGACCGACCACGACAAGCGACTGGTGCGGCTCGAAGTGTCCGACACCATCGTGCATCTGGTCGAGGAGCGGCGCCGCTACTGGCGGACGCTGCAATACCTCGCGGGGCGGCAAATCGAGAAGCTCGATGCCGATCACAAGGTCGAGCTCGATGCGCTGAAGCAGCGGTACGACGAGGCGGTGAAGACGCAGGAGTCGACGCTCGACACCATCGCGCGCGCGATGAGCGAGCTCGCCGCCGCGTCGAGCGCCCCGGCGCAGGCGGCCGGTCTTGCCGACGCCCTGGCGCCCTTCGGCGCCGTGCCGGGGGCGGCGGCCGCCCCGGCTGCCGCGGCCGCCAAGGCCAACGGCGCCGCGGTGCCCTACATCCACGACGAGGACGTGGCGTCCTGCACCAATTGCAAGACCTGCTACCAGCAGGTGCCGGAGCTGTTCGAGAAGACCAAGATCGTCGTGGACGGCGCCCCCAAGGAGGTCGCCCACACCATCCCGGGCGTTCTCGACACCCTCCAGGTGACGCCCGAGCTGAAGGCCCGGGTGGCACGCGCGGCCGCCAACTGCGACGCGGAGATCATTCGATGACGACGGTGAATCCCCAGGAGCAGCTCCAGCGCTACGCCCAGACGTCGCGCACGCTGGAGCAGACTCGCAGCCAGCTCGAAGAGCTGGAGCAGTCGGAGGCGGTCGAGCTGTTCCAGAAGCAGCTCGATCTCCTCAAGCGCCGCCTCTTGGGCGATCCCAAGTCGCTGCGCAGCATGTTCGTGGCGGACGGTGTCCAGGCGATCGCCTGGGAGTTCCAGCAGGAGGAGCTGGGCGCCGCCTTCACGCGCACGCTGTGGGGCCTGCTGCTGCGCGACGACGAGATGAGCACCGTGCTGCTGCGGTTCATCTGGGCGATGCCGCTGCGGTTCAAGCGCAAGTTCATCAAGGCGATCGACGATCACCTGTCGGACAAGTACCCGATGTTCAAGGGCCTGTCGGACGGTTGGCCGGCCGAGGTGTTCATCCCGCCCTACATCCGCCCGCCGGAGGAGCGCACCCACGACTTCGAGCTCGTGAACACTGGCTATCTCGGCTACATGGCGCTCGGCTACACCCAGCGGGAGGTCGAGATGTTCGTATGGCTGGAGGTGCTGCGCGACAAGCAGTGCCAGGACAAGCCGTGCGAGCTGGGCGTGCTGATCCACGGCAAGAAGGAGCCGAAGGGCGGCTGCCCGGTGAAGATCCACATCCCCGAGATGCTGGACCTGCTCGGCCACGGCAAGTTCCGCCAGGCGCTCGAGCTGATCGAGAGCTGCAACCCGCTGCCGAACGTGACCGGCCGCGTCTGCCCCCAGGAGCTCCAGTGCCAGGGCGTGTGCACCCATACGCGCCGGCCGATCGAGATCGGCCAGCTCGAATGGTACCTGCCCGAACGCGAGAAGCTGGTCGGCCTCAAGCCGGCCGAGCGTTTCGCCGGCGTCGTCAGCCCGTGGGCGCGCGCCGAGAAGCCGCCGATCGCCGTGGTCGGCTCCGGCCCGTCGGGACTGATCAACGCCTATCTGCTCGCCGCCGAGGGCTTCCCGGTGACGGTGTTCGAGGCGTTCCACGATCTCGGCGGCGTGCTGCGCTACGGCATTCCGGAGTTCCGGTTGCCCAATACGCTGATCGACGACGTGGTCGAGAAGATCACCCTCTTGGGCGGCCGCTTCGTAAGGAACTTCGTGGTCGGCAAGACGGCGACCCTGGAGGACCTCAAGGCCAACGGCTTCTGGAAGATCTTCGTCGGCACCGGCGCCGGCCTGCCGACCTTCATGAACGTGCCGGGCGAGCATTTCCTCGGCGTCATGTCGGCCAACGAGTTCCTCACCCGCGTCAACCTGATGCGGGCGCTCGACGACAAGTACGAGACGCCGTTGCCGGAGACCAAGGGCAAGGAGGTGTTCGTCATCGGTGGTGGCAATACCGCCATGGATGCGGCCCGCACGGCGCGCCGGCTCGGCGCCAATGTGACCATCGTCTATCGCCGCACCAAGAGCGAGATGCCGGCCCGCGTCGAGGAGCTGCATCACGCCCTTGAGGAGGGCATCAACCTCAAGGTGCTGCGCGCTCCGATCGAGTTCATCGGCGACGAGAAGACCCACTTCGTCAGCCACGCCGTGCTCGCCGTCAACGCGCTCGGCCCGCCCGACAAGTCGGGCCGTCGCGCCCCGGTGGCGACCGGCGAGACCGAGCGGGTGCCGGTCGACCTCGTCATCATGGCGCTCGGCAACACCGCCAATCCGATCATGAAGGAGGCCGAGCCCGGCCTGAAGACCTCCAAGTGGGGCACCATCGAGGTCGGTGACGGATCGCAGAAGACATCCATCGCGGACGTCTACTCGGGCGGCGACGCGGCCCGCGGCGGCTCCACCGCCATCCGGGCGGCCGGCGACGGCCAGGCGGCGGCGCGCGAGATCGTCGGCGACATCCCGTTCACCGCCGAGGAGATCAAGGAGCGCGTCGCCAAGGCGGCGCGCTACACCGAGCTCGGCCAGGTGAAGCAGACCATCGTCGAGAAGATCCCGCTGGCCGGCGGCATCGTCGAGTTCAAGGTGCGGGCCCCGATGGTGGCGCGCTCCGCCAAGGCCGGGCAGTTCGTCCGCGTGCTGGGCTGGGACGACGGCGAGCTGATCCCGCTGACGCTCGCCGACTGGGACGCCGAGGAGGGCACCATCGACCTGGTCATCCAGGGCATGGGCACCTCGACTTTGCTGATGAACCGAATGACGATCGGCGACGCCTTCGCCGGCATCGCCGGGCCGCTCGGCCGCGCCAGCGAGCTGCATCACTACGGCCCCGATCAGACCGTGGTGTTCACCGCCGGCGGCGTCGGCCTGCCGCCCGTCTACCCGATCGCCCGCGCGCATCTCGAGATGGGCAACCACGTCACCCTGATCGCCGGCTTCCGCTCCAAGGAGTTCCTGTTCTGGACCGGCGAGGACGAGCGTGTCGGCAAGCTCCAGGCGAAGTATGGCGACCAGCTCGACGTGATCTATGCCACCAACGACGGCACCTTCGGGATCAAGGGCTTCGTCACGACGCCCCTCGAAGAGATGCTGAAGAACGACAAGACCTCGAAGGGCCGCAAGATCGCCGAGGTGATCACCATCGGCCCGCCGATCATGATGCGGGTGGTGTCCGATCTCACCAAGCCGTACGGCGTCAAGACGGTGGCGAGCCTCAACTCGATCATGGTCGATGCCACCGGCATGTGCGGCGCCTGCATGGTGCCGATCACGGTCGATGGCAAGATGGTGCGCAAGCACGCCTGCATCGACGGCCCGGAGCTCGACGCGCACCTCATCGACTGGGACAAGTTCCTGCCCCGGTTCAACACGTTCAAGGCGCAGGAGCAGCGCAGCAAGGCGGCGCACGGCCTCGCCTGACAGGGTGAGGGGACGCCGCGTTCCCTCGTTCGGAACAGCAGCCAGGAGCAGGGCGCGAGCCCTGCTCCTTTTGCATTCGCAGCTGCGAGAGCCATGCGCCGGGACCGGAGGCGGCCTTGCGCCGCGAGAGGGTGCGGCCGACAATGCGGCTCCCGCAACACAGGTCCACCGACATCCCGATATGTACACCGCCACGAGCAAGCGACTGACCAACGAGGGCGCACGCAAGATCCTCGAATCTGCTTTCGCCCAGGCCCGCGAGGCCGGCATCCAGGTCGCCGTCGCGATCGTCGACGGCGGCGGCAATATGCTGCTGCTCGAACGCATGGACACCGCACGGTTCCATCTCGTCCATTCGTCCACCACCAAGGCGGTCTGTGCCGCCTCCAACAAGCGCCCGACGACCTCCAAGGGCGCCGTGGCGCAGCCGCTCGATGTGGCCCACGCGATCGGTCTGGCGCTCGCCGCCGGCCCCCACCGCTGGACCGCCATGGAGGGCGGCTGCCCGATCATCTTCGACGGCGAATGCGTCGGCGGCGTCGGCGTCAGCGGCGGCAGCTGGGAGATCGATGCGCGCATCGCCGAAGAGGCGGTGAAGTCGATCGGCGCGGCCATCAGCATCGACGGCAAGTGAGGTGTGCCGGACCGGCGGCTCCGTGCGACGGCACGGCCGCCGGTGCGCGCGCGATCTCTCGACACAGAAGAGGCGGAAGAACCAATGAGCAACAAACCCGTCCGGGTCGGCTGCATCGGCATGGGCTGGTGGTCCGACGTTCTCGCCGATGCGATCAAACGGTCGGACAAGATCGAGATCGTCAGCTGCTTCTCGCGGACCGAGGACAAGCGAAAGGCGTTCGCCGCGAAGTACGGCTGCAAGCCGGTGGCGACCTACGAGGAGATGCTGGCCGATCCGTCGATCGAGGGGATCGTCAATACCACGCCCAACAACGTGCACCTGGAGACCACCGCGCAAGCGGCCGCCGCCGGCAAGCACGTCTTTCTCGACAAGCCGATCGCCAACAATGTCTCGACCGGGCGCGCCATCGCCGAAGTGTGCCGCAAGGGCGGCGTGATCCTTCAGCTCGGCTACCAGCGCCGGCGCGAGAACCAGTTCCGCTGGATCAAGCAGCAGGTCGACGCCGGCGTGTTCGGCAAGCTGGTCAATGCCGAGTCGAACATCAGCCGTGATCGGCTCGGCAAGTTCGATGCCCATCACTGGCGCCACACCGCCGAGGGCATGCCGGGCGGCGTGATGTTGCAGATCGGCATCCACTACATCGATGTGCTCAGCTACATCATGGGGCCGGTCGTGGCGGTCACAGGACGCGCGACCCAGCTCGTCCTGCCGGGCGACAACCCCGACGTCGCCAGCATGATCCTGGAGCACGAGAACGGCGCGCTCTCCACCGTCAATGCCTCCTATGCGTCGGCCGGCGAGTACTATCTGATGAACATCTACGGCAAGGAGGCGACCGCCTACTACGACCTGCACGGTGGCCTGCGGTTGCAGAAGCGCCACTCCGACAAGGTCGAGGCGGTCCCCTTCGAGAAGAACGACGCGATCCGGGACGAGCTGGAGGAGTTCGCCGCGGTGGTGCGGGGCGGCGGCAAGCCGGAGACCGACGGCGAGCACGGCTATACGTCACTCGCGGTGGTGCGGGCCGGTACCGTCTCGGCCCGCGAAGGCCGCCGCGTCACGGTCGCCGAGATGCTGGAGAAGGACTGAACAAACGGCCGCAAGCCGCGGCCTTCACCTCTCCCCGCGAGGCGGGGAGAGGGAGTGCGAGCGCCGAGCATGACGAAAGCCGGAGCGGTCAGCTCCGCATTTTCACCACTACCTTGATGGCGTCCTCGACGCGGTCGCGCGAGTAGCGGAACGCGGTCGGCACCTCGTCGAGCGGGAACGTGTGGGTGTGGATGAGCTTCGGATCGAAGCGCTTCTGCGCCACCAGGGCGGCGACCCGGTGGGTGGCGCTGCGACCCTCGCCACGGATGCCGAACACCGAGATGTGCTGCCGGATCAGCTTGGCGAGATCGACCGACGCCTTCTCCTCCGGGAAGCCGACCAGGCACACCTTGCCGCCACGCTTGAGCATGTCGGTGGCGACATTGAGGCTGTTGGGATCGCCCGATGCCTCGATCACGTAGTTGACGCCCTTGCCGCTGGTGATACGCCTCACGGCTTCGAGCGGGTCCTCGTTGCGGATGTTGACGACGTGATCGGCGCCGAGCTTGCGGCCGAGAGCGAGGCGCGCGTCGCGGGTGCCGGTGAGGATGACCGGATCGGCGCCGAGCGCCTTCGCGACCGCCGTGACCATCAGGCCGATGGCGCCGGGGCCGAGCACCACCACGCTCTCGCCGGCGATCAGGCCGCCGAGGGTGTCGAGCGCGTACATCGCCGTGCCGGCGGTGACGATCAAGGTGGCTTCCTGGTCGCCCACGCCTTCGGGAACGTGCACGAGGGTGCTGACGTGATTGACGGCGTATTCGCAGAAGCCGCCGTCGGTGGTGAAGCCGTTGGCGCGGTGGCCCTTGTCGTGGCCCGGATAGTTCATGCCGTAGTTCAGGCAGGCCGTGTACATGCCGGCGCGGCAGCGTTCGCAACGGCCGCAGCCGTAATGCACCTCGACCACCACGCGGTCGCCGATCGCGAACTCGTCGACGCCGGCGCCGAGCTTCACCACCGTGCCCATGTACTCGTGGCCGGGCGTGAAGTTCTTGTTGAAGGGCTTGCCGCCCTCGATCAGCGCCGGCGGCCCCTTGGTGATGATGCTGATGTCGCCGGCGCAGAACGCGATGGCGTCGATGCGGATCAGCACCTCGGAGTGGCCGGGCTGCGGCACCGGCTTCTGGGTCAAGCGCAGCTGGCCGGGATCGTCCAGCACCCACGCCTTCATGGTCTCGGGGATGTCGAACCGGACGGTGTCGTTCGAGCTGGTCATGGTCCTTATGATCTCTCCGTGTCGCGCGGCTCGCCGAGGCATCGGCGGGGTGCGTCGTCACTTCTCGATGGGGAAGCCGACGATGCTGCCCCACTCGGTCCACGAGCCGTCGTAGATCTTGACATTCCCGTACCCGGCGAGGCCGGCGAGCGCGACCCAGACGAGCGTCGCGCGATGGCTGAGCCGGCAGTAGCAGACGACGTCGTCGTGCCGTTCCGGCGCGAGACCGTAGGCCGCGAGCGCGGCGCGGATCGCCTCCGGCGACTTGAACGAATCGTCGTCGTTGAGCACCTCGCGGAAGTAGAAGTGGCGCGCCCCCGGGATGCGGCCGGGGCGCTCGGCCCCGTGGTCGAACGCCATGGTGTACTCGGCGACGCGCTTGCCGGCGTACTCTTCGGGCGAGCGGACGTCGAGCAGCAGCCGATGGCCGTGATGGAGATGCGCCTTCACCTCGTCGCGGCCGACCCGCATGGAGGCGTCGGGCATCGGCACCGGATAATCCACCGGCGCGAAGGCCGGCATTGTGCGGGAGAGCGGGCGCTTCTCGGCCCACCACTTCTTGCGGCCGCCATCGAGCACCTTGAGGTTGCGATGGCCCGCCATGGCGAAGGCCCAGTACGCATAGGTGCCGTACTGCACGGGCTCGCCGTAGAGCACGACGGTGGTGTCGGGACCGATGCCGAGCCGGCCGAATAGCGTCGCCAGCGCGGCCGGGCTCACGAACTCGCGGTCGGTCTCGTGCCAGCAGGCGGACTTCCAGTACAGCCACGCGGCGCCGGGCACATGGCCCTCGCAATAGGCGGTCGGCTCGGTGACGTTGGAAATCTCCAGCACGCGGACAGTGGGATCGCCGAGATGCTGCTCGAGCCAGGCCGGAGAGACGACGGGTGAGTCCATGGAACGATCCTTGAAACGCGGGGGCCGCGACGGCGGCCTCGGACGGGCGAGGCGGGCGGCCCGGCTGGTCCGGACGCGCCGGCATGGACCACCGCAGAGGCGCCGCCGGCTGAGCGGCGCCGGCTGCGATGGGCGGCGGGATCAGGTGGTCGCCTTGCTGGCCTTCCCGTTTCGCTCCCGCACCATGGTGACGACCTGGCTGAGCAGGATGAGCAGAGCGAGCCCCCAGAACAGCAGCGCCGTATAGGACTCCACGAAGACGGTCGGCGAGCCTTCGGACATGATCAGCGCAGTGCGCGCCTCACGCTCCAGCGTCGGGCCGAGCACCAGGCCGAGCAGGATCGGCGTCACCGGGATGCCGCCCTTGATCAGCCAATAGGCCAGGAAGCCGACGAGGCTCATGACGCCGACGTCGAACAGCGAGTTTCGAATGGCGAACGAGCCGATCACGCACATCACCAGGATGCCGAGCGCCAGCAGGTGTGGCGGCACCCGCAGCGCCTTGACGAACAGCCGGACACCGAACAGCTGGATCAGTGCGGTGATGATGTAGGAGAGCACGAACAGGAGATAGATCGACGAGATGACGTCCGGCTTCTCCATGAACAGCAGCGGCCCCGGCTGAATGCCGTGGATCAGCAGGCCGCCGAGGATGATGGCGGTCGCCGGATCGCCCGGGATGCCGAGGCCGATCAGCGGTATCATGGCGCCGCCGGTCACGGCGTGGTTGGACGCCTCGGGCGCGACCACGCCGGAGACCTCGCCCTTGCCGAAGGTCTCCGGATGTCCGGACCACCGCTTGGCCTGATCGTAGGCGAGGAAGGCCGCGATCGGCCCGCCGGTGCCCGGGATGGCGCCGACCACTGTGCCGATGGCGGCGGAGCGAAGGAAGTTCCAGCGCTGCGCCAGCAGCAGCCGCCACGACGGCAGCTCTGTGCGGACATGGCCGGGATCGATCTTCATCTCCTTGCCACGCCAGTAGGTGGCGAAGACCGTCACCACGTGCGGCACCGCGAACAGGCCGATCATCGCCACCAGGAGGTCGACGCCCTGGAGCATGGCGGTCGAGCCGAACGTGAAGCGCGGAACACCGTCGATCGGGTCCTGGCCGATGTTCATCAGCATGAGGCCGATGACGCCGCCGATCAGCCCCTTGACGAGGGAGCCGCCGGCCAGCCCGCAGATGGTCGACAGGCCGAACACGACGAGCGCCGTGATCTCCGCCGGGCCGAACGAGATGGCGACGCGAGCGAGCGCGTCGACACTCACCAGCATCACGATCAGGCTGAGGATGCCGCCGATGCAGCCCGCGATGGTGGCGATGCCGATGGCGAGGCTGGCCTTGCCCTGCTTGCCCATGATCTCGCCGTCCAGCACCGTGGCGGCGGCCGAGGGCGTGCCCGGCACGCCGATCAGGATGGCCGAGACGGCGCCGCCCGTCATGCCGCCGATATAGGTGCCGAGCAGCATGGCGATGGCGGGCGTATGGCCCATGGTGAAGGTGATCGGCAGCACCATGGCGAGCGCCATGGAGTAGGTCAGGCCCGGAATGGCGCCGAAGATCAGCCCCACCAGTGAGCCGAAGAAGGTCGCCAGCACCGACTGCCAGCTCAGTGAGGCCGCGAGAGCCGTGAGGAGGGCGTCCATGCCGCTATCTCAGAACAGGTTGAACAGCACGCCGCGCGGCAGATAGACCGCCAGCAACTTGCCGAGGATGAGCCACACCGCGAGTGCGAAGCCGACCGGATAGCCGATCAGCAGCGCCGGCGAACGCTTGCCGAGCATCAGGAACAGATAGGCGGCGAGCGCCACGACGGTGGCGAGGATGAAGCCGACCGCCCAGAGCAGCGCGATATAGCCGACCAGGAACCCGAAGGTGGCGGCGATGCCTCGCCATTCGAGCGCGTCGAGGCCCGGCCCGGCGCGCTTCTGGTCGGCGTCGGCGGTGTTTCCGAACAACGCGCCGGCGACCACGATGGCGGATAGGACGGCGAGGCCGATCCCGGACGCCAGCGGGAAGGTGCGGGCGCTGCTCGGCATCCCCTCGGCGTCGGGAATGGTGGTCAGGATGAGACCGATCCACACCAGCGCGACGACGAGGAGAAGAGACCCGGTGAGCAGGTCACGGGTGCGTACGGTCCCGGTCATGTGCGGTCTCGCTATTTCTTCTTGTTGATGCCGAGCTCGGTCATCAGCTCGCCGATCTCCTTGTCGTTGTCGGCGACGAGCTTGCCGAAATCCTTGGCGGACTTGAACAGCGGGGTGAAGCCGAGGTTCTCGCCGGCCTTCTTGAACTCGGCCGACTCGACCGCCTGCTTGATCGAGGCTTCGAGCCTGGCGATGGCGGCGGGCGGCGTGTCCTTGGGGGCGTGGATGCCGCGCCAGATGGTGAGATCGAGGCCGGTGGCACCGGCCGAGTCGCAAGTCACGGTCTCGATTGCGAGGTCGACCTTGTCCTTGCTGGTCATGCACAGCACGTTGATGGTGCCGGCCTTGACGTGCGGCGCGAACTGGCTCGACCACTGCAAGGCCGCATCGACACGGCCGCCGAGCAGCTCGGCGGGGGCGCGTCCTTCGCCGTACGGGATGTACACGACCTGGAGGCCGAGACGGTTGAACAGCGCGGCCGAGGCGAGATGCGTGAAGGTGCCGAGCCCGGAGACGCCGACGCGCAGCTTCTTGCCGCTCGCCTTGGCGGCGGCCTGCATGCTCTTGAGATCCTTCCAGCCGGAGTCGGCGCGCACCGCGAGAACCGGAACCTCCATGCCGATATGTGCGATGGGCGCGAGCGCCGTGTAGTTGAACGGCAGGTTGCCCTGATAGTAGACGGTCGAGATCGAGTTCGAGCTGAACACGATGCTGTAGCCGTCGGCCGGCGCGCTCTGCACGTAGGTGTAGCCGATGGCGCCGCCGCCGCCGGGCCGGCTGACGGTGATGACCGGCTGCCCGATATTCTTGGACATCAGATCGGCCAGCACCTGGCTGGTGGTCTGGGCGGGACCGCCGAACAGCGTGGTCATCTCGATGGTCTTGTCGGGGAATTCGGCGCGTGCCGTGCCGAGTGGCACGGCGATCAGAAGAGCGGCGGCCGCCGCGGAACCGAACAGACGCAGAGGCGTCGCTGTGCTCCGAATCGAGCTCATCGGGGTCTCCCTTCCGGCTGGCGCCTGCATGGTCGCCGCGCCGAATGCTGCCCCATCCGTGATCCAGGGAAAAGCAACGGCTCCCGGCGGCCTGCCCCGCGCGGCGCGCATTACAGGCGCAACAGGACGGTCAGTTTCACCGCCGCAGTGCAACAAGCGGCCGTAGCACGGGATGTTGCGGCGCTCGCGCAGCGGCGCCGACCGCGCCGGCCGCTTCGGCTCGCAGCATCATCCGGCATTCTGCGTAAGCGAACGGGACCACGCTGGCTTGAGGCGTGTCCGGCGCGACGGGGCTGGGCGCGGCAGTGTGGGGCCGGCGGCGCGCAGGTCGGTGTGGCGGAGGAGGGGCGTTACGGCGGCGGGGCGGCCGGCGTCGTGATCACGACCGCATTGCATCATGGTCAGCGAAACGCCGCATCCAGACGGTCCGCCGTCCGCCGTCCGTCGCCGATGGGCGTTAGCGCGTGGGCCGCGCTGGTCAGCTCGCCTTTCGCCGAGCGGGGCCGGCGCGGCGCGGCTTCTTGGCCGCGCTGCGGCGCGGCGGGCTCTTGCGGGTCGGCGGGCCGGCCTGCGCCTCGACGCTGCGGCGCAGCGCATCCATCAAGTTCACGACCTTGGCGGGTGCCTTGGGGCGGGCCGGCAGCGTGTCGTCGCCGGCCTCCTTGCGGGCGATCAGCTCGCGCAGGGCGGTCTCGTAGCGGTCCTCGAAAGTGTCGGGCTCGAAGGGCCCTTTCATGGTGTCGATGATGTGGGTGGCGAGGTCGATCATTTCCTTGGGGATCGGCTCGTCGGGAATGTCGTCGAAGTACTCGGCCTCGTCGCGCACCTCGTAGGGGTAGCGCAGCAGGGTCGCCAGCAGGCCCTTGCCGCGCGGCTCCAGCGCCACGATGTGCTCACGGGTTGCAATCACCACGCGGCCGAGCGCCACCATGCCGCGGGCGCGGATCGCCTCGCGGATCACCGCGAAGGCCTGGCGGCCGGCATCGCCGTCCGGGACCACGTAATACGGACGGACGTTATAGAGGTCGTCGATCTCGTCGCGGGGAACGAAACGGGTGATGTCGAGGGTGCGGGTGCTCTCGATCTCGATCGCGTCGAGGTCCTCCTCGGTGATCTCGACATAGCCCTCGGCGGTCTTGTAGCCGCGGACGATGTCGCCGGGATCGACCGGCTCGCCGGTGTCGGCGTCGACCTTCTGCATGCGGATGCGGTGGCCGGTCGACTTGTCGAGGAGGTTGAGGCGAATCTTCTCGCGGTCCGTGGTCGCCGGGTAGAGCGCGATCGGACAGGAGACGAGCGAAAGGCGCAGATGGCCTTTCCAGTTCGCACGCGGGGCCATGCGGCGTACTCCGGCACAAACGACGACTCAACGCCGCCCCGCCGGCGCCGTTCCGACTCGATGCCACAGGCATGTTCGACGTCGCGGCATACCGGCCAGTTCACGTTTCGTTCGCTCTTGTTGGCAGCGGGGCCGCGGGGCCGCGTATCGCCGCGGCCGCGGTTCTATGTCAGGCGACCAGGCGCTGGTGCAGCGCGTCGTCCCAATGACCCGTCAGGTAGCGGAACAGCCAGTTGCCGCGCGCCTTCAGGCGCTGGTAGGCGGCCTTGAGGTCGAGCACCAGGGTGATGCGGCGGCTGCGGCAGTTCAGCTCGCCGACATCGTGGGTGGCGACCGGGTGGAAGCCCATGACCCTGGTATGAAAACCATAGGGGCTGTGAGGGTCGTCCTCGAACACGTCGGTGAGATAATGGGTGTAGCCGCGCGCCACGGTCTCGGCGGCGGCGGCCCGCATCAGCGCGGCGGCGACCACCAGGCGACGGCGGAAGCGCGGCACCACGGCGAAGCGGCCGATCTCGGCGATGCGGTTGTCGCGGATCATCTCCTCGATACTTAGCGACGGGTCGAGCGGCGCGAAGCCGTAGCTCGCATAGGCGGCGAGCGGCGGATCGTAGACGACCCGCACCACGCCGGCCGGCCGCACCCGGACGCCGATCGGCCGTGTGCGGACCGCCACCACGAACCACGAGACGTCGTCGCGGCCCAGATCCGCGGGCGGAAACTGCGTCTCGGGATCGTTCACCCACCGCTTCTCGCGCAGGTAGGTGGCGCGCAGCACGGCGAGCACCTGCTGCCGTCCGGCCTCGTCGGTCACCCGGTCGGCGGTCACCCGGTCATCCAGTCGCATGGCGAGCCTCCGTGCTGGTGGGGGGAGGGGAACAGGCGGTCGGCGCCGCTGCGGCGGCCGGCGCCGTGTCTGACCACGACTTGCCGGACAGCGCGGCGACTGCGGTCATCACGGTGGCGTGCCAGGCGCGCAGATCGGCGGGCGCCGGGCGCTCGCTGGGGGGCGGTGGCCGCAGCGGCGGGCCGATGCGCAGCTCCATGCGGTCGCGATCGCGGATCGGCCGGTCGGGGGAGGCGTCGGGAAAGCGGATGCCGGCCGGCACCACCGGCACGCCTGTGGTGAGCGACAGCAGGGCGGCGCTGCGCCGGCCCGGCCGCAGCCGGTGCGGATCACGATTGACGGTGGCTTCCGGGAAGATGCCGACGGAGCGGCCGCACCGCAGCGCGTCGCGGGCGCGGTCGAGCACCGAGATGTCGGCGCGGTAGAGCGGCCGCAGCCGGTCGAGCATGCGCGGGCGTGCCGGCTTCGCCGTCACGGTGAGGACCTCGGCCTTGCGGTAGAGGAAACCGACGCCCGGAATCAGCGCAAAGTTCCAGTCGGCCATGAAATGGATCAGCGGACCGCCGCGAAGGAGCGTCAGCAGTGCCGGCACCAGCAGCGCCTCGCTGCGGGTCGAATGGTTGAGGATGAGGACGAACGGATCGGCGGCGGGCCGGACGTGCTCCAGGCCGGTGATCGCGCTCATCCGGGTCGAGGCCGAGAGGGCCACGGCCCGCAGCAGCCAGCGGTCGGCGAGGCCGAGGCCGGGCAGCGGCCGACGCAGGATCTCGCCGGCGCCGGCCCAGTCGGCGGCGATCCAGTCGGCGGGCCGGGCGGCGGTGTCGGCGGACGGGTCGGCGGTGAGCGGCATCGGCCGTCGCGGTGCCGGCGAAGGCCGTCGCCCGCTGCGACGACACCGCTCCGCCGATCATTCGCCGACGGTCGTCGATTCCTGTTGCGTCCCGATGAGGGAGCGGTGACGGCTGCATGACGCGCCGGTTGTGCCCGGGATGGCGCCGCGGCGTCTTCCGGCAGCCGGATCGCTCTCATGCGCAATCCGTTCGATCGGCTCGGGGAGTGCGAGTGGCACGGCTTTCACCTCTCCCCGGCGGGGAGAGGTCGACGCGCGGCGCGCCAGCGCCAAGAGCGCGTCGGGTGAGGGGGTGAACACCATTCCAGATGCTCATGCCCTCACCCCGGCTCGCTCTGCTCGCCGACCCTCTCCCCACGGGAGAGGGTGAGATCCCGAACCGATCAGCCGGATCTCGGATCAGCCGTCCTGCTGCACGATCGACAGGGTGCGACCGCCGCACGACAGGAAGGCGCGGCTGCGGCAGGTGAGCACGATCACCTGCTGCTTCTCGGCGGCGCGCGTCAGCACGTCGAACATGCGCTCGATGCGATCGTCGTCCGAGAAGACGAGCGAGTCGTCGAGCACCACCGGCACCGGGCGGCCGCGCTCGGCGAGCAGCCGGCCGAGACCGAGCCGCACGATGATGGCGATCTGCTCGCGGGTGCCGTCGGACAGCGACAGGAACGGCTCCGCGCTGCCCGCCCGGGTGAGACCGTCGACCGCGAAGAGGTCGGCCAGCGCCGCGTCGGCGCCCGGGAACAGGGCGTGCAGATAGGGCCGCAGGGCGGCCTTCACGGGGCCCACGAAGCTGTCCTGTGCGGCGCGGCGGCCGGCCTCCAGGGTGTCGCGCAACAGCCGCAGCGCCGCCAGCCGGCGCTCGATGGCGGCGACCTCGGTCTCGGCCAGCGCCAGAGCTTCGACGGCGGCGGCCTCGCGCTCGCCCAAGCCCTCGCCGCCGCGGGTGGCGATGCGGCCCTGGAGGCGGGCGATCTCCTGCTCGGCCGCGTTCAGCCGCGCATCGCGGGTGCGGATCGCCTCGGCGAGCCGGCGGACGCGGGCCGCCACGGCCTCGCGCTCGTCCGGTCCCGGCACCGCGGCACGCCGGTCCGCAGCCTGCCGGGCGGCGGCCTCGAAGGCGGCGCGGGCCTCCGCGGCCTCGGCCGCAAGCGCCACCAGGGCGCCGGCGCGGCGGTCGTCCGGGCTGGCGGCGAGATCGGTGGCGAGCTGGCGCTTCTGCTCCTCGATGCCGGCCACCAGGGTGTCGAGCCGAACCGCCTCGGCGGCCGCCTGCTGACGGGCCGCCGCCACCCCGGCCTGGGCATCGGCATGGGCGCGGCGGAGCGCGTCGCGCTGCTGCTCGGCCGCCTCGCGGGCGCGGGCGAGAGCGGCGCGGTCCGGCAGGTCCTCGCCGGGGGCGGCTCCCAGCGCATCCAGGCCGGCCCGGGCCTCGGCCAGCGCCCGCTCCAGCGCCGCGAGGCCGTCGTCCGACCCGGGGCCCGGCTTGCCGCCGGACGGCGGGCGTGCCGCCGTCGTGGGCGAGGGCGCGAGCGCGGCCAGCTCGGCCATGACGGCGCGCCGCTCGCTGTCGAGATCCACGGCCTGGGTCCGCCGTTCGTGCACCTCGGCCAGCGATGCCACGCCGGCCTCGCGCAGCACCCCGGCCAGGGTGTCGCGGGCGGCCGCGACGGCGCCGGCGTCCTCGCTCGCGGCCGGCACGATCTCGATGGTGGCGAGGTCGGCGACCGCGACGGCGAGCGGGCTCGTCGCCACCAGCTCGCCGCCGTCGGCGATCGGCTCGCCGCCGCAGGTGACCAGGCCGGCCCCCGCCGGGCCGAGCCGCACGCGGACCCGCGGCGCCTTCGCCTCCAGGCGGGCGCGGGCGGCATCGAGCGCCCCTTGGGCGCTCTCGATGCGGCGCACCGCCTCGGCAGGCACCGCGAGCCGGGCGATCGCCTGGCGCAGCCGCGCCTCCTCGTCGCGTAGCCGCCTGGCGCGGTCGAGCCGGGCCGTCAGCTCGGCCACCCGCTCGGCGTCGCGCGCCGCGGTCTCCCGGCGGCGCGCTGTGTCGACGGCCCGCTCGGCCTCGGCGAGCCGCGTCGCCACCTCGCCCAGATCCCTCTCGCGCGCCGTCAGTGCGGTCGCCTGGGCGGCCGCGGCGTCGCGCTCCTCGGCGGCCCGCCGCTCCTCGGCGGCGATCCGCTCGCGCGCCCGGGCGATCCGCTGGTCGAGCGCCAGCAGGTCCTCGTGCCGCTTGCGGGCGCGGTCGAGCATCAGCTCGCGCTGCGCCTGCTCGGTCTCGGCCTGCTGGGCCGCCTGGTCGGCCCGCATGGCGGCGGCGACCTCCGCCTCGGCGGCGGCGAGATCGGTGCGCAGCCGGGCGGCGCCCGTCGGATCGGCGAGGGCGTCGCGCTCCCGCAGCCTGTCCAGGAGGGCGGCACGGTCGGCCTCCAGCGCCTCCAGGGTGCGGCGCAGCTCGGCGAGCTCGGCCTGAGCGGCGGCGCGGCGGTCGAGCGCCGCCTTCCAGGTGCCGCCGGCCTTGGGGCCGCGGGCGGTCTCCTCCTCGGCGAGCCGCTCGGTGACGCGCCGCCACACCCGCTCGCCGCGCTCGCCCCCCAGCACCTCGCCGACCTCGGCCTCGATGATGCGCGACAGCAGCGCCTTGGTGTCGTCGGTCGGCTCGATCGGCTTGAACGACTGGCCCTGCGGCACCCACAGGAGGCCAAAGGCCGATTCGTCCGCGGCCGAGGTGCCGGGCGTCAGCTCGAGCGTCGCCCACACCGCCTCGTCGGCGGCACGGCCGTCAGCCACCAGCGTGCCGGCGCGGAAGAACTTGGCGCTGGTGCTGCGCAGGAACGACTTGCGGATCAGGTAATCGTCGCTGCCGCGGCGAAACCCGACCTCGACCACCGCGGGCAACTCGGCCCCGAGGCAGGCGAGGGCGCCGATGTCCTTGTGCTTGCTGCCGTGGCGGGCGAACAGCGCGTGCTGGAGGGCGCGGAACAGCGTCGACTTGCCGGCCTCGTTGGGGGCGCAGAGCAGGTTGAGGCCGGGGCCGAGCCCCTGCACCACATGGCGGGCGCGAAAGCGGCCGACGCCCTCGACGGCGAGATGGGTGATGATCATCGCGGTCCTCACGCCGTCGCGTCGAGATAGAGGGTGAGCAGCGCGTCCTCGGCGACCTGCCGGTCGGCGGCCGACAGCGCCGGATCGGCGGCGCGTGCCTTCAGGCTCTCGGCGACGCGGCGCAGCACGCCGTCGAAGTCGATGGCTTCGAGATCGGCGGGATCGGGCCGGACCGCCAGCGTGAGCGCCGCATCGAGGTGGAAGACGGCGGCGTGCAGCCGCTCCAGCCATTCGTCGAGCGCGCGGCGCGCCGCGATCGACAGCATGCCGCCGACGTCGAGCTTGAGCACCAGCCGGGAGAGCGGCGCATGGGTCCGGAGAAGGGCGGCCTCGTGGCCGGCGAGCGGCATTGCGTCGGCCAGCTCCAGCGCCTCGCTCGCCCACCGGAAGGTGCCGACCGCATGCGGCGTCACCACCGGCGGGGCGCCGGCCCGCGGCAGGTCGACGAGAAGCGCGGTGCCGACCGGCTGGCTGTCGTGGCGGTCGGGCTCCGGCGTGCCGGCGTACCAGGTGCGCGGGCCGATCTCGCGGGTGCGGTGCCAGTCGCCGAGCGCCAGATAGTCGAGGCCGGCCTTCTCGGCGCGGCAGGGATCGATCTGGTTGGTCGCCTCGCCCTCGTCGGCGGCGACGCCGAAGCGGGTGACGGCGCCATGGGCGAGGCCGATCCGCAGGGTGCCGGGCGAGGTCTCCGTCTCGTCCATGCGGGCGGTGAGGTCGCGGGTCTCGGCCCGGCTGGTCAGCGGGGCGGGCAACAGCACCGCATCGGACGCCAGCGCCACCGGCTCGGCGCCGAGATGGACGCGGACATTGGCGGGCAGCCCCAGCCCCGCGAGGCGCTCCCACGGGCCGCCCGGCCGATGAGCGTCGTGATTGCCGGGCAGCAGGTGCCAGGTCACCGTGGAGAAGCCGCGCATGCGCTCGATCGGCGCCCGCAGCGTGACGTTGGCGGGGGTGTCGCTGTCGTAGATGTCGCCGGCGACCAGCACATGGGCAGCGCCCTCGGCGACGGCGAGCCGGCCGACCGCCTCGACGGCGTCGAGCCGCGCCCGGCGCAGCGCCTCGGCCTTGTCGCCGAAGCGGACGAACGGCTTGCCGATCTGCCAGTCGGCGGTATGGACGAGACGCATGGGACACCTGTGACGCGGCACGGATCGAGCGCCGCAGTGCACCCGCCGGCGCACCGATTCGCGCGTCGCGAGTCTAGCGGATTCGCGGTTTGTTCGCTGGCGGGGCCACGCCGCATCCACAGCCGGTCGGCGCGGTAGCGAGTTGCTACCGCGGCTCCGCCCCGCCGGCCCGGGTCACCAGCCAGGCGGCGATCTCGGCGCTCTCGCGTACCGTGCCGAGCCGGCCGGAGCGGCCGGCATGGCCGGCGCCCATGTCGGTCTTGAACAGGAGCTCGCGGGTGTCGGTGCGCCGCTCGCGCAGCCGCGCCACCCATTTGGCCGGCTCGACATAGCGCACCTGGCTATCGTGGAAGCCCGAGGTGACGAACATGGCCGGATACGCCTTCGCCTCGATGTTGTCGTAGGGCGAGTAGGAGGCGATGTAGGCGCGCTGCACCGGGTCCTGCGGGTTGCCCCACTCGACCCATTCGAGGGTGGTCAGGGGCACGCTGGGGTCCGACGTGGTGGTGAGCACGTCGACGAACGGCACCTCGGCGACGATACCGGCGAACAGATCCGGCCGCATGTTGGCGACGGCGCCGACCAGGAGCCCGCCGGCCGAGCCGCCGCGCGCGAACATCGCGCGCCGATCGGCGATGCCGCGCGCGATCAGCGTCTCGCCGACCGCGATCAGGTCGGTGAAGCTGTTCTTCTTGGCGAGCCCGCGGCCGTCGCGGTGCCAGCGCTCGCCCTTCTCGTGACCGCCGCGCACATGCGCGAGCACATGCACGAAGCCGCGGTCGATCAGGCTGAAGGCGGTCTCGTTGAACACCGGGCGCTGGCTGTAGCCGTAGGCGCCGTAGCCGACCACGAGAGTGGGGTTGCCGCCGGGGCGCCGCAGCGCCGGCTTGTAGACGAGCGTGACCGGCACCGTCTCGCCGTCCGGCGCCGTCGCGGCGATGCGCTCGACCGCGTAGTCCTGCGGCCGCAGCCACAGCGCCGGCTCGTCCCGCCGCAACGTCAGCGCGCCCGTCGCCATGTCGAAGTCGTAGATGCGCTCGGGCTGGAGCGGGCCGCTGAAGCGGAAGCGCAGGACGCTCGAGTCGGGCTCGCGATTGCCGCCGAAGCCGCCGAAGAAGAAGCCGGTGGTGGCGACCCCGATGCCGGCCGGCAGCGGCACCGTGATCTCGCGACGGTCGGCGAGGCGCAGCACGCGAATGCGGATGCCGCCCTCGTGCTCCTCGTCGACGGCGACGAAGTCGCGGAACGGCTCGACGCGATGGAGCACATGGCCGGGCCGCTCGGCGATCAGCTCGCGCCAGTGCGTCGCGCCGGGCGTCGCCTCCGGTGCCGTCATCACCCGGAAGTCCGGCGCGTCGAGATCGGTGCGGACGAAGAACGTGTCGCCGACGTGGTCGATGTCGTAACGCAGGCGCGGCCGGCGCGGCTCGACCACCCGGAAGGGACCGTCCGGATCGTCGGCCGCCAGATAGCGGATCTCGCTCGCCTCCTCGTGCTCGCTCTCGATCAGGATGTAGCGGCGCGACTTGGTGCGGCGGACCGCGACGCTGAAGGTGGGATCGCGCTCCTCGTAGACCAGCACGTCGTGATCGGAGGGCGCCCCGACGCGGTGGCGCCAGACCTGGAAGCCGCGCAGCGTCACCGGCTCGCGCCGCACGTAGAACAGCGTGGTCGAGTCGGCCGCGAACGCGAAGCTCTCGGCGCCGTCGGTGATGCCCTGCTCGGTCACCGCGCCGGTGGCGATATCGCGGATGAACAGGCGGTTCTGACGGTCGCCGGAAAAGTCGACCATGAAGGCGACGCGGCGGCCGTCCGGGCTCGGCTGCCAGCGGCCGAGCCGGTACATGGCGTGGCCGGCGGCGAGTGCCGGCACGTCGAGCACGATCTCCTCGGGCGGCTCGGCACCGGCGGCGCCTTCGGGCGTGTCGGGCCGGCGCACGATCACCGGATACTGGGCGCCTTCGGCGAAGCGGCGGGAATACAGGAAGCCGCCGTCCCGATAGGGCACGCTGGTCTCGCGCGGGGCGCGGCGCGCCGTCATCTCGCCGGCGATCTCGTCGATCAGCGGACGGATCGGGTCGAGCCGGCTTTCCGCATAAGTGTTCTCGGCGGCGAGATGGGCCAGCACCGCCGGATCGTCGCGGTTGGCCAGCCAGTGGTAGGGATCGGTACGCGCGCCACCGTGCTCGCGGATGAAGGTCGGGATCTTCGGCGCCACCGGCGGGCGCAGGACCGGCGTCGCCGCGGCGGTGCCGGGACCGTCCGCCGCCCGGAGAGGGATCGCGGTCGCAGCGACCAGAGCCGCGCCGAGCAGCGACAGTCCGATCAGAACCAGGCCGAGAGATCGCCGCATCGGTCACCGTCGCCATTGCACCCCGGAGCTCGGGGCACCGGGATCATGGCGGCAGGACCGCCGCCGGCGAAATCACGATCCTGCGCGTGCCGGCGCATCGGTGCGCCTCGCCCGGAAACTGATGCGGGCCGGATTGTGCTCGATGTTCGCGGGCAGACGCTCGGCCGTGAATCCGGCGGCCGCCAGGATGCCGCGAAACTCCGCCTCGGTGTACTTGGCGATGCCCAGCTCGGTGCGCAGCTTGCGATAAGACGAGAAGGCGGTGCGGGCGACGCCGATGCCGGCAGCGATCAGGAAGCCGTTGGCGGCGGCGTAGCGCAGCAGCGCGACGAGGTCGCTCACCGCACCGACGTCGGGCGGGATCACGTCGGCGACGATCAGCGCGCCGCTCGGCGACATGAGCCGTCGCCATTGGGCGAGCAGCGCGTCGAGATCGGCGCGCGACAGATACTGCACCACCGAGTTGGCGACGATCAGGTCGAACGAACCGTCGGGCTCGCCGCGCAGCTCCTCCGGGCTCGCCACCGCGATGTTGGGCACGGCGGCGAAGCGCGTCGCGAGATTCCGGCGCACGCTCGGCGCGGCG
Organism: Rhodoplanes serenus; assembly: GCA_009720755.1. Lineage (GTDB taxonomy): Bacteria > Pseudomonadota > Alphaproteobacteria > Rhizobiales > Xanthobacteraceae > Rhodoplanes > Rhodoplanes serenus. The sequence goes on along the minus strand of WNKV01000008.1, from coordinate 177,165 downwards.
TCGGAGAGCACCAGCGTGCGGGCCGCGGCGGCGACCAGATCGGCATGCAGCGCCTCGCCGCAGCCGAAGTCGAGCACCCGCGCGTCGGGGCCGGGCAGCAGGCGGACGATCGCTTCGGCGACGTCGCGGTAATGCACGTCGGCGTGCCGCGCGTTGACGTAGATCGAGTGCGGATTGTCCCAGAAGCCGACCCAGTCGCGGATGGTGGTCATGCCGATGTCCTGTCCGGAGAGGGCACGTTGCAGGGATGCGCGGCTCCGGATCCAGAGAGAGCGGCACTGCGCGGCCCGGACTGCGGCGGCACGATCAGGATGCGGTAGGGCGCCGGCCGGTTGGTGTCGCCGAAAAAGGTGCGGGTGACGGTGAGATCGACGACGCGGGCATCGGGCTCGCGCTCGGCATGCGCCCGCAGCGCGTCGCAGCAGAAGTGATCGTCGAGACGGCAGACGATGACATAGCCGTCGCGCACCAGGCGGTCCGGATCGAGCCACGGCGTCGGCGTCAGGGTGAAGCCCGGCACCGAGTCCGGGTGGTCGGGATGATAGAACGTCATGGCGGCACCGAGGTCGGGGTCGCCGATGACGACGGAGAGGCGCCGCCCGGTAGCGCCGCTCCACTCGCGCCCGACCGCCTCGGCGCACGGGACGTAGTAGGCGCGGCCTTCCTTGTTGCCCTGCCAGTGGCGCACCAGGGCGAGTGCCGGCGCCGCCGCGACGATCACCAGCGTCACGATGGCGACCGCCGCGGTAACGACGATGGCGGCCGACCGCGGCACCGTCACCTCGGCCGGCGCGAGCAGCACGATCGGCAGCAGGAACCATGCCTGCATGGTCCACAGCGAGGTCAGCTCGACCCCGACGAAGGGCGCCGTGGCGGCCGGGATCAGCAGCGGCAGCGCCAGGAGGTGCACCAGCAGGCGACGGTCGGGATCGCGCGGCCACAACGCTGCGGCGACGGCGCGCCGGTCGGGCCGGGCGATGGCGATCCACACCAGGATCGGCACCGCCACATAGGCGAGGGCGCCGACCAGATACAGGGCCGCCTTCCACAGGATCGCCGCCTGGGTGGCGCCGCCATGCACCGCATAGGCGTAACCGAAGGGCTGGAATCCGGTGTCGACGAGCCACCACAGATGCGGCGCCAGCACCGCGAGGCCGGCGACGATCGACACCCAGGGCGACGGCGACTTGAGATAGGTCCAGCGTGCCGGATGCAACAGCGCCGCGACCGGCAGGCTCGCCACCAGATAGATCGAGTAGTACTTGCCCAGCATGGCGAGCGCGCAGGCGGCGCCGGCTGCCGCTGACCACAGGAGCGTGCGGGTCTCGAAGGCACGCAGGAAGCACCACGTTGCCAGCGGCCAGGTGAGCAGCAGCGTCTGATTGGAGGCGAAGCGCTGGCCGTGGAACTGATAGAACGGCGTCATCAGCAGCAGGAGCAGCACCAGCACACGCTTGTCGCCGGACACGTAGCGGGACGCGATGCGGTCGACGATCAGCAGCGAGAGCGCGGCATTCACCATGGCGAGCAGGTGAAACGCCCAGTCGGCGACCGGGAACACCGAGAACCATGCCGCCGCCATCAAGGCGCCGAGCGGTGGGTGCTTGTAGTAGCCAGGGCTCGGATGCCGGCTCCAGGCATAGACCTCGACGAGATCGGGATGGAGATCGAGCGAGGCGTAGGAGATGGTCTGAAACGCCGTCCAGGCGGCGACGAACAGCGCCAGCAGGATCAGCGTGGCGCGGCCGTCGTCGGCATGGTCGAGGAAGGCGCCGATGGCTCGGCGCGCCGCCGAGGTCGGGGCGGTAATCGCGGGGGCGCTCATGAGCTGGCCGACGCCCGGCGCGGCGTCTCTTCGCGTGGTGCTTGATGGCGTAGCGTTTCGCCGGCGGCGCCCGGCGGCGACGCCTCGGTCTCGGCGATCAGGAAGGCGGGCCAGCGGCGGGTCTCGCGCAGCACCCGGCCGATGTACTCGCCGATGATGCCCAGCACCAGGAACTGGCCGGCACCCAGAATGGCGATCGCCGACATGATCGACGTCCAGCCCGCCACGGTGTGGCCGATCGCCAGGAAGCTGACGACGGAGTAGACGAGCAGCAGCACCCCGATCAGCGCGAAGGCGAGCGCCAGGTGGATGGCGATGCGCAGCGGCCGCACGCTGTGGGCGATGATGCCGGTGACGGCGAGATCGACCATCCGGCGTAGCGTGTAGGACGACTCGCCTTCGCTGCGAACGCCCTGGCGGTACGGCACGGTCACCAGCGGATAGCCGAGCCAGCGCACCAGGCCGCGCAGGAACAGGTCGTGGTGCTCGAAGCCGTTGATGGTGTCGACCACGGCGCGGTCGAGCAGCAGGAAATCGGCGCTGCCGGGCTCGATGCGGACGTCGCCGATGGCGTCGAGCACCCGGTAGTAGAGCCGCGAGGTCAGCCGCTTGAACAGCGACACGTCACCAGGCGCGCTCTCGCGCTGGGCGGCGACGATGCGGGCGCCCTCGCGCCAGCGCGCCACCATCTCGGGGATCAGCTCGGGCGGGTGCTCGAAGTCGCAGTCCATCAGCACCACGGCATCGCCGGTGGCGTGGCGCAGCCCGGCGCGCAGCGCCGACTGGTGGCCGAAATTGCGGGTGAAGGAGACGTAGCGGATGCGCGGGTCGGCGGCGGCCAGCCGGCGCAGCTCGGCCAGCGTACCGTCGCGCGAGCAGTCGTCGACGAAGACGATCTCGATGCGGCCGAGGGCGCCGGCCATCTCGCCGAGCCGCGCCGCCATGGGGCCGACATTGCCGGCCTCGTTGAAGGCGGGCAGCACGATCGAGAGGAGTGGTCCCTGCTCCCTTGTCCGCCGTTCCGATCCGACCGCCACCTGGTTCTCCTGGCTGTCCGCGCCGGCGCCGTTCAGGGCACACTCGGATCGAAGAATCAAGCCGGCGCCGCCGGGGAGGCGGCGCCGTCGAGGGGGCGGACAGGAATGGGAGGGGGGAACGGAGCGGGGCGCAGCCGCCGCGCTGGGACAGGCTCAGGCCGCGTCCTCGGCCCGCTGCGCGGCAGCCGCCAGGGTCTCGGCGGCCCACAGCTTCACCAGCGGGCCGGACTTGCCGCGCACCGGATCGGTGGAGGGCAGCGGCACCTCCGGAATCGACATCAGCGCCTTGGCGTGCTCGGCCCGGCTGCCGCGGCAGAGATCGTAGGTGCCGCTCGGCGGGTAGGCGCCGATCACCACCAGATCGGCGGTCGCCCGCACCTTCTGATGGGCGGTGCCGGCCGGCAGCACCACCACGTCTCCGGCCTTGAGATCGATCTCGGCCCCGTGGGGGCCACCGAAGCGCACGCAGGCGCGGCCGCGCGCGATGCTCATCACCTCGTGAATGCGGGAATGGTAGTGCGCGTAAGGGTAGATGCCGTTGCGCCAGACGCCGACCCAGCCGTGCCGCCTGAAGGTCTTCTCGATCAGGTGCTCGGGATCGGGAGAGCCCTTCAGGTCGATGGCGTCGCGGAACACCGCCAGGGAGAGCGCCGGGTTGTTCGGAATGATCCCGTCGTCGGCGAACCGGAAGGTCTCGGGGGTGCTCCAGGCAGACTCGTCTCGTTGCATGCTTTCACCTCGGCCGCCCTGTGCCGGCGGTCTTCTCGCCGGAGTGTGCGGGCCTCGGTTTAAGGTGCACTTAAGCGAGATGTTCCAATTCGCGCCGGTCGGCCGGCGGGCTGCCGCAGCAGCCCGTCGCGCTATGCGCATGGGCCGCGGGCTCGTGCGCCCCGTGCTCGTGCCCCGCGGCTGTCGGGCCGGCCCGGGTGGCCCGCAGCTCGGCCGCCGCCTGGGCGACGATCTGCCACGACGACCACAGGAACAGGCTCGCCATCAGGCCGGCGACGATCAGATCCGGCCAGCCGGTCGCGGTGCCCCACACGCCGAGGGCGGCGAGCATCACCACCACGTTGCCGATGGCGTCGTTGCGCGAGCACAGCCAGACTGAGCGGACATTGGCGTCGCCGTCCTTGTAGCGGGCGAGGATCATGACGCTCGCCACATTGGCGGCGAGCGCCAGCGCCCCGATGCCGCCCATGATCTCGGCCCGCGGCACGCCGGCGACGACCACATGCCAGGCGGTCGAGCCGAGAACCCACAGGCCCATGGCGGCGAGGCTGAGCCCCTTGGCGAGCGCCGCCAGCGCGCGGGTGCGCAGCGCGGCGCCGATCACCGCCAGGCTGATGCCGTAGGTGAGGGTGTCGCCGAGGAAGTCGAGCGCGTCGGCCTGGAGCGCCTGCGAGCCGGCGAGCGCGCCGGCCGTCATCTCGGTCACGAACATGGCGGCGTTGATGGCGATGACGAGCCACAGCCGTCGCCGGTAGTCGGGCGACAGCCCGTCGAATCGCGCCTCGTGACCGCAGCAGCCGACACCCATGATCCACCTCCTCGTCGCGATGAATCTAGGTGGATCGCCCGGGTTATACTATCGACGACGCTATAGTGTTGCGGGCGGCGATGTCCGTGGTGGGATGCCTGCGGGCATTTGTCCGTCATGTCGCCGCCGGCGGGCGCTCACGCCACGTCCGAGCGCCGGGCTGGTCTCATGCGGCGTCGGAGCGCCCGGCTGTGGTCTCATGCCGCGTCGGAGCGCCGCCTGGCGGCCAGCGCCTCGTAGCCGAAGCAGGCCAGCGCGACGATGCGCGGCACCGGCCCGGGGTTGAGGTAGTAGCCGATCTGGCGGCGGCTGCGGCCGAGCAGCGCCGCCGCGGCCTCCTGGGTCAGCTTGTTGCGCTTGAGAAACCGCGCGAACTCGGCACTGTCCATCTCCTGCTCGGCGATCGTCTCGATCAGGTCGGCGGACATCTCCAGGTCGGGGCCGTCCCATGCGATTGCGTCGCCCTCGTCGATCAGCCGCGCGGTGGCGAACAGCGCGGCGTCGCTGCGCAGCGGGCGATAGACCTTGTAGCTGCCGATCAGCGGAGCGACGTCGACCGTCTCGGTGCGTCCGCCGCGGTTGCCGGCCGCCCAGGTGATCTCCAGGTGCGACGGACCGACCACGCGAGCCGCCGCGATCCGGGCCATCGGAACGCCCGTGTCGAGAACGCCCGTGTCGAGGATGTCAGTCTCGCTCATTGAGCCGTCTCCACTCGTACGACAACCGATAGCTGTTGCTCGGGCAACCGGCCCACCGGATCGCCTCCTCCAGGGCACTCCGCGGACCTCCTCCCTTCATGACCCGCAGCGATCCGATCTGAACCGCCGCAGTCCAACCCGGCCCTCGCACATGAAAGTGCGGAGGCAGATGGTCGCCGGGATAGATGCAGATCCTGCATTGGCTCAGCCGCACGATCTCCGGCATTGCCATCTACCCGATAACAGTCGATATAGTGCAATGGTTGCGCATCGTCAAGGAAAATGTGCAATGACTGCGCACGAGGGCGTCGGGCGAATGCTCGAACAGAATATTGAATATTGCGATTGATGCAACTATTGCGAGCGATTTTTCGGTGCCCCTTTAATGCGGGGCCTCCGCCTCGCTCCGTCCCTGGACCACAGGTCCAGGACGGAGCGACGGCCGGCTCAGGCCCGCTTGTGGTCCCGCATGGCGCCGGCGAAGCGCTGGAACAGATAATGGCTGTCGCGCGGGCCGGGCGACGCCTCCGGGTGGTACTGCACCGAGAACACCGGGCGGTCGGTCAGGGCGAGGCCGCAGTTCGAGCCGTCGAACAGCGACACATGGGTCTCGCGGACGCTCGCCGGCAGGCTGTTGCGGTCGACCGCGAAGCCGTGATTCATCGAGGTGATCTCGACCTTGCCGGTGTCCAGGTCCTTGACCGGGTGGTTGGCGCCGTGGTGGCCCTGATGCATCTTGCGGGTGGTGCCGCCGAGCGCGATGCCCAGCATCTGGTGGCCGAGGCAGATGCCGAAGGTGGGCAGCCCGGAGTCGACCACGGCGCGGATCACCGGCACCGCATAGGCGCCGGTCGCGGCCGGATCGCCGGGGCCGTTGGAGAGGAACACGCCGTCCGGCTTCAGCGCCAGGATGTCGTCGGCCGGGGTCGTCGCCGGCACCACCGTCACCCTGGCGCCCACCCCGGCGAGCAGCCGCAGGATGTTGCGCTTGATGCCGTAGTCGATGGCGACGACATGGAGATCGGGGCTCTCCTGGCGGCCGTAGCCCTTGCCCCATTCCCACGGGGTCTCGTCCCAGGTGAAGCGCTGGCCGGAGGTGACCTGCGGCACCAGATCCATGCCGACGAGCCCCGGCCAGGCGGCCGCCTCGCGCTTCAGGGCGTCGAGATCGAAGCGGCCGTCCGGCGCATGCGCGATCACCGCGTTGGGCATGCCCTTGGTGCGGATCAGGCTGGTCAGCGCCCGGGTGTCGATGCCGCCGAGGCCGATCACCCGGCGGGCCTTCAGCCACTGGTCGAGATGGCGGGTGGCCCGGTAGTTCGACGGCGACGTCACCGCCGAATGCAGGATCACCCCGCAGGCGCCCGGCGTCGCCGCCATGTTGAGGGTTTCGATGTCCTCCTCGTTGGTCCCCACATTGCCGATGTGGGGGAACGTGAAGGTGATGATCTGGCCCGCATAGGAAGGATCGGTGAGGATCTCCTGGTAGCCCGTCATGGCGGTGTTGAAGCACACCTCGCCGACCGCGTGCCCGATGGCGCCGAGGCCGAAGCCCTCGATCACGGTGCCGTCGGCCAGCACCAGCAGGGCGGTGGGGGTGGGGTCCGCCCAGGCGGAGGTGTCGTTCGACATGGGGCGCGGGTTCCGGGTGCGTTCCGAATGCGGGTCTGCGGCCTGGCGTGCCAAAACGGCCGAAGCCCACCCGGGTGGCGCCTCGGGCCGTGGCGGCCGGCTCGCTCTGGTCGTCCCGCCTTATTTGCGTATAAAAGGCGCCGAGGCAAGGTTCCGCCTCGGCGTGAAAGGGCAGGCGATGCTGCGTGACGACATCAGTGCGGCCTTGAAGGAGGCCATGAAGGCCCACGACGCCCGCCGGGTGTCGACCCTGCGGCTCGTCGTCTCGGCCCTGAAGAACGCCGATATCGAGGCGCGCGGCCAGGGCAAGCCGCCGCTCGGCGATGCCGAGGTGGTGGGCACCCTCCAGAAGATGGTCAAGCAGCGCCAGGAGTCGGTCGAGCTGTACGAGAAGGGCGGCCGCCCCGAGCTGGCCGCCCAGGAGCGCGACGAGATCGCGGTCATCTCGGGCTATCTGCCGCAGCAGATGTCGGAGGCCGAGACCGAGGCGGCCGCCCGCGCGGCAATCGCCGAGGTGGGGGCCGCCGGCATGAAGGATATGGGCAAGGTGGTGGCCCGCCTGCGCGAGCGCCACGCCGGGCAGCTCGACATGGCCAAGGCGAGCGCGATCGTGAAGGGTCTGCTCCAGTGACGATCCGCCTCGTCGACGCGGTCGCCGCCGCGGAGGAGAAGCCGTAGGCCGAGCCGCCGCCGCGGCCGGCCATTGACACTCTTTGATTGTTCGAGCCGTTCCATGCAGATCTATTTCGCCTCGCGCGACGGGCAGTCCCGCAAGATCGCAACCCACATCGCCGGCCGTCTCGCCGCCCGCGGGATTGCGGCGACGCCGACCGACCTGGCCGAGGCGACGCCCTCGGCCGCCGATCTGGCCGGTTCGCCGTTGGTCGTCGCCATCATGTCGATCCGCTACGGCAAGCATCTGCCGGAGGGCCTGCGCTTCGTCGAGACCTTCAAGAGCCTCGCGGCGCCGCCGCCGCTGGTGCTCGCCTCGGTCAACCTCACGGCGCGCAAGCCCGGCAAGGACACCGCCGAGGGCAACGTCTATCTGCGCAAGCTGATCGCCCGCAACGGGCTCGCCCCGGTGCTCGCCACCGCGTTCGCGGGCCGGCTCGACTACCCCCGCTACGGCTTCTTCGACCGGCTGGCGATCCGCTTCATCATGCTGATCACCAGCGGCCCCACCGACCCGACCGCGGTGGTCGAGTACACCTCATGGGACAAGGTCGATGCCTTCGCGGCGCAGATCGCCGCGGTCGCGGCAGAGGTCGCCGCGCCCCAGACAGGCGACCAGGAGGCGTGATCATGACGACTGCATGCATGGACCGCGGCACGACCACCACCGAGCGTCTCGGCATGGCGCTGTCGGACTTCAGCATCGGGTGCGAGTTCCTCACCGCCACGGGCCGCTGGCGCTGCACCGATATCGGCACCCGCACCGTCACGGCGATCCGCCTCGATCTCGATCACGATCCGAGCTGGTACGAGGGGCCGCCCTATGCGGTGCCCGAGCACGTCTTCGACGAGTACGATCTGGAGGGCTGCGCGCCGGCGCCCGACGGAGCGCATTACGACGACAGCGGCCGGGAGCGCCTCGTCAGCCTACCGCGCGGCTGACCGGAAGGACGAACCGGCGGGCGGCCCGCCGGTGGAGCGGCGCGACCGGCCATTCACGACTTCCTAATCGCTGCCCTATAATCCCGGGTCGCCATCCGCCCCGCGCGGTCTTCCTCGCGCGTTCACCCTCGTCCTGTGGAAATCCGGGACAACGCGGCTCCGCCGCCTTCGCGGGTCACGCCGGGGGGCCGGCACCCTATATTCGGGGCAGCCGTTATCACCAGCGAATCACCATGCGGTTCCCGCCCGAATTCCTCGACGAGCTGCGCGCCCGCCTGCCGGTCTCGGAGGTGGTGGGCCGGCGCGTCAAGCTGAAGAAGGCGGGGCGCGAGTGGAAGGGCCTGTCGCCCTTCAACCAGGAGAAGACCCCGTCGTTTTTCGTCAACGACTCCAAGGGGATGTGGTTCGACTTCTCGTCCGGCCGCAACGGCAATGTGTTCGACTTCCTGATGGCGACCGAGGGCCTGTCGTTCCCCGAGGCGGTGGAGCGGCTGGCGCAGGCGGCCGGCATGCCGGTGCCCAAGGCGTCGCCCGAAGCGGCCCGCCAGGCCCGCCACAGCCGCACCCTGCTCGACGTGGTCGAGCTCGCCGCCGCCTTCTTCGAGGCGACGCTGGCGGCCCGGGCCGGTGCCCGCGCCCGCGGCTATTTGGCCGATCGCGGCCTCGACCCGTCAACCCAGCTCGCCTTCCGGATCGGCTACGCGCCCCCCGACCGCTTCGCCCTCAAGGAGCATCTCGGCGCCCAGGGGGTCTCGGTCGACGACATTGTCGAGGCCGGCCTGCTGGTCGCCGGCGACGATATCCCGGTTCCCTATGACCGCTTCCGCGACCGGGTGATGTTCCCGATCACCGATCTGCGCGGCCGCATCGTCGCCTTCGGGGGCCGCGCGCTGGACAAGGATGCGCCCGCCAAATACTTGAATTCGCCGGAAACTTCACTGTTTCACAAGGGCGGCCTGCTGTACAATGGGGCGCGCGCCCGGGCCGCTGCCCACCAGGGCGCGCCGCTGATCGCGGTCGAGGGCTACATCGACGTCATCGCCATGGTGACGGCCGGCTTTGCCGGCACCGTGGCGCCGCTCGGCACCTCGCTGACCGCCGACCAGCTCGCCCTGATGTGGAAGATCGCCGACGAGCCGGTGCTCTGCTTCGACGGCGACGCCGCAGGCCGCCGCGCCGCCTTCCGGGCCGTCGACCTCGCGCTGCCGCTGCTCCAGCCCGGCAAGAGCCTGTACTTCGCCACCCTGCCGCAGGGCCACGATCCCGACGACCTGATCCGCTCCGGCGGCCAAGGCGCGATGGCGGACGTGCTGGCGGCGGCCCAGCCGCTCGCCGACATCCTGTGGCTGCGCGAGACCGAGGCGGGCCGCTTCGACACGCCGGAGCGGCGGGCCGGCCTGGAGGCGCGGCTCGACGGGCTCTTGGCCGGCATCGGCCATGATTCGGTGCGAAAATACTACCGAGCCGACCTGGCCGAGCGGCTGCGCAGCCTGATGGCGCCGGCCGGCGGCGCGACCGGCCGGTTTCCGAGCCGGGCCGGGGGCCACGATCGCTCCGGCGGCAGCGCCGGATTCGGCAAGGGAAACGGCCGCTTCGGCAAGGGAGGCCGCTTCGGCGGCCGTGGCGGCGCCGGGCGCGAGCCGTTCCCCACCGTGGTGAGCCCGCGGCTCTCCGCCAGCCCGCTGGTGCGCGGCGCCCGCGCGGTGCTGCCGGCCCGCGAGGCGCTGATCGTGCTGTCCGTCCTCAACCACCCCTGGTTGCTCGACGGCGCCGCGGAGGTGTTCGCCGCTCTCGACCTCGTCCATCCGGACGCCGATCGGCTGCGCCGGGCCGTACTGGACACCGTCGCGGCCGAGGAGGCGGCGCATCGGGAGATCACCGGGGAGGGGCTGCGCGAGGCCGTGGCGGCGCAGGGGCTCGCCGGCCTCATCGGGCGGATCGAGGCCGCGCTGACCCATGTGGCAGACTGGCCGGCCCGCCCGGACGCGGCCCCGGAGGATGTCCGCCCCTGGTGGCATCATGTTCTCACCTTGCATCATAAGAACCGGACGCTAAATAAGGAACTCAAAGAGGCCGAGCGCGCGCTGGGCGAGGAGCCCAGCGAGCGTAATTATGCATGGTTGCGCGACGTTCAGGGGCGGCTCGCCGCGGTCGAGGGTACGGAAGCCTCGATCGAGGGCTTCGGCGCCCTGTCGGGGCGCCCGGCAAGGGGGTTTTGATACGCCGTGGCGGCGGCTCGCGTCGGCCGGGGGGCAGATTCGGGCAGATCGGTTGTCCGGGCCGCGCCGGGAGGTGCCGGGGCGGGCGGACAGGCCGCCATCGAGAGGGGATTTCGAGGGGCGATACCTCCCCCGGTCCGGCCTGGGCACGATCGCAGGCGACGGGGTGACGACGGCGGGCGACGGGTGACGAGTCCGGTTGCGGCCTCCTCGGCGGGTCGATCGAGGAGACGGCCCGCATCGGATCAGGACAGGTGGTGGGCCGTGAGGGGCTGCCCGCAGGGTGCACACGGCGCGGGCGGCGCCGACGTTCACCACGGCGGCGAAGGCACGGACGGCGAGGGGTGGTCGCCCGGATCGGCGGTCGGGGCGCGAGCGCGGTTTCAGGAGAACTCATGGCGATCATCAGGACCAAGGCGGCCGGCAAGGACAAGGTCGTGAAGGACAAGAAGGACGAAACGACCGAGAAGGACACTCCGGACACTCCGGACACTCCGCTGCCGCTGCTCGACCTTACGGACGCCGCCGTCCGCAAGATGATCAAGCTCGCCAAGAAGCGCGGCTACGTCACCCACGACCAGATCAACGCGGTGCTGCCCTCCGAGGAGGTCACCTCCGACCAGATCGAGGACATCTTCGCGATGCTCAACGAGATGGGCATCAATGTCGTCGAGCAGGAGGAGCACGACGCCGAGGAAGCCTCCGACGACAGCCACGAGGAGGAGGACGAGAGCGAGGGCGAGCTGGTCGAGGTCACCCGCGCGACCCCGGCCAAGACCGAGCGCTCCGAGCCCGGCGAGCGGACCGACGATCCCGTGCGCATGTATCTGCGCGAGATGGGCTCGGTGGAGCTGTTGTCGCGCGAGGGCGAGATCGCCATCGCCAAGCGCATCGAGGCCGGCCGCGAGGCGATGATCGCCGGCCTCTGCGAGAGCCCGCTGACCTTCCAGGCCATCATCATCTGGCGCGACGAGCTGAACGCCGGCAAGGTGTTCCTGCGCGATATCATCGACCTCGAAGCCACCTATGCGGGGCCGGAGGCGAAGGGCGGAGCGGCCGCGGCGGGCGACGGTGACGACGCCGTCGAGGCGCCGCCGGTGGCGCCGGCCGCCAAGCCGGCCGGCGGCAAGCCGGCGGTGCGCGGGGGCGCGCCGGCGCGTGACGGCGACGACGAGGCCGCCGACGGCCCGATGCCGGACGGCGAGATGGACGAGGACGACATGGAAGGCTCCATGTCGCTCGCCGCCATCGAGGCCGAGCTGAAGCCCAAGGTGCTCGAGACCTTCGACATCGTCGCCGACACCTACAAGAAGCTGCGCCGCCTCCAGGACCAGAACGTCGAGTCCAAGCTCAAGAACGAGTCGCTGTCGCCGGCCCAGGAGCGCAAGTACAAGAAGCTCAAGGAAGAGCTGATCGCCGAGGTGAAGTCGCTGCGGCTGAACCAGGCGCGCATCGATTCGCTGGTCGAGCAGCTCTACGACATCAACAAGCGGCTGGTCGGCTACGAGGGGCGCCTGATGCGCCTCGCCGAGAGCCATGGCGTGACCCGCGACGAGTTCCTGCGCAACTATCAGGGCTCCGAGCTCGATCCGCGCTGGCTCAACCGCGTGTCGAAGCTGTCGGCGCGCGGCTGGAAGAACTTCGTCGCCCGCGAGAAGGACCGCATCAAGGAGATCCGCGGCGACATCCAGGCGCTCGCCGCCGAGACCGGGCTCGAGATCCTCGAGTTCCGCCGCATCGTCCAGATGGTGCAGAAGGGCGAGCGCGAGGCGCGCCAGGCCAAGAAGGAGATGGTGGAGGCCAACCTGCGCCTCGTCATCTCGATCGCCAAGAAGTACACCAACCGCGGCCTGCAATTCCTGGATCTGATCCAGGAGGGCAATATCGGCCTGATGAAGGCGGTCGACAAGTTCGAGTACCGCCGCGGCTACAAGTTCTCGACCTACGCGACGTGGTGGATCAGGCAGGCGATCACCCGTTCGATCGCCGATCAGGCCCGCACCATCCGCATCCCGGTGCATATGATCGAGACGATCAACAAGATCGTCCGCACCTCGCGCCAGATGCTGCACGAGATCGGCCGCGAGCCGACCCCGGAGGAGCTGGCCGAGAAGCTCGGCATGCCGCTGGAGAAGGTGCGCAAGGTCCTCAAGATCGCCAAGGAGCCGATCTCGCTCGAGACGCCGATCGGCGACGAGGAGGATTCGCATCTCGGCGATTTCATCGAGGACAAGAACGCCATCCTGCCGATCGACGCGGCGATCCAGAGCAATCTGCGCGAGACCACGACGCGGGTTCTCGCCTCGCTGACGCCGCGTGAAGAGCGCGTGCTGCGCATGCGCTTCGGCATCGGCATGAACACCGACCACACGCTCGAAGAGGTCGGCCAGCAGTTCTCGGTGACGCGCGAGCGCATTCGTCAGATCGAGGCCAAGGCGCTGCGCAAGCTCAAGCACCCGTCGCGGTCGCGCAAGCTGCGGAGCTTTTTGGACAACTGACCGGGATGATCGGCGAGGGTGGGCAAAGGCGCGACGCGCCGTGCCCACACGGACCGCGACAGATTATACTGATGGCGAGTACGCTTTTGTGCGGGCCACCCACGGGAGGGCAGATCGAATGACCAGGCCCGTGATCTTCACCATCTCGGCCGTGTGGGACGCCGAGGCCGCAGTGTGGAGCGGCCACTGCGACGACATCCCGGCCGCTGCCGACGCGCCGACGCTCGACGAACTGATGGCCAAGATCTCCGCGATGGCTCTCGACCTGCTGCCCGACAACCATCCCGGCATCGATCCGGCCTCGGTGTTCGTACAGATCACGGCACTGCGCGAGGCCGAGCCGCTGGCGGCGGCCTGATGGCGCCGCAGTTCGACCGTGCCTTGCGCGAACTTCTGAAAGCGGCGGGGTGCAGGCTCGTTCGCCAGGGGCGCGGCAGCCACGAGATCTGGTACAGCCCTATCACGAAGCGAAACTTCGCCGTACCGATCGGCATCCCCAGCCGCCACACGGCCAATGCCATCCTGCGTCAGGCCGGGCTGCCGAAGGCATTCTGACGTCGAGGTGTTTCCAGTTGTAGCCTGGGCTCTGAGCGCAGCGAAGCCCGGGAGCGATGATCGATCTCAGCCGGAAGTCCCCGCTCGATGCCGGCTTCGGCATCGTCGAGCTGTGGCGAGCGCGCCCACCGCCCGCCCACCCGACACCCCCGCCTTGTCGCTGCCGCACCCCGGTGCCAATCTCCGGCCGCTGTTCGCTCGCACAGGGATCGCTTCGCATGGGGATCGGAATGATGATTCGCGCCGCCGCGGCTCGGCTGCGCCCTCTCGCCGCGGCATTGGCCGTGTCGGTCGGCATCGGCGCCGGCCCGGCGGTGGCGGCCCAGTGTGGCGGCGACTTCGGCACGTTTCTGGCCGCTATGGGGCGGGAGGCGCAGGCGCAGGGCGTGTCGCGCGCCGTGATCGATCAGGCCTTCGCCGGTGTCACCGCCGATCCCGCCGTGCTCGCCTTCGACCGCCGCCAGCGCGGCACCTTCCGCAAGACCTTCGAGGAGTATGCCGCGACCCGCGTCGTCCCGGCCCGCATCAAGCGGGCCCGCACGCTGATGCAGAAGCACGCGGCGCTGCTCGGCCGCGTCGAGCGGCAGTTCGGCGTGTCGAAGGAGCTGCTGATGGCGATCTGGACGCTGGAGAGCGACAACGGCACCGGCGACATGGGCAAGCTGCCGGTGGTGCGCACCATCGCGACGCTCGCTCACGACTGCCGCCGCACGGAGCTGTTCCAGCGCGAGCTGATCGCAGCGCTCCAGATCGTCCAGCGCGGCGACCTGCCGCTGCGCGATCTCATCGGCGCCTATGCGGGCGAGCTCGGGCAGACCCAGTTCCTGCCGTCGTCCTACATCAAGTACGGCGTCGACTACGACGGTAACGGCCATGTCGACCTGCGCCACTCCATCCCCGACGTGCTCGCCTCGACCGCCAATCTGCTCAAGGTGAACGGCTGGCAGCCGGGCGCGCCGTTCGGCGAGGGCACGCCGAACTTCGAGGTGATGCGCGAGTGGAATCGCTCGGTGATCTACCGCAAGACGATGGCGTTGTTCGCCGAGCGGCTGACCGAGTGAGCGTCGCGCCGATCCGTCGACCCGATCTGCGACGGCCGATCGGCCAAGCCCTTGTGTTCACGTTTGAACAGAAGGCGGTAAAGCGGTAGTCGGCGCGCAAATCTTCCGGGGTACAAGCCCTGTTCCGGGCGAGCCGGGCTGTCCGTGGCGGATCGGAATGCCTATGTTGCGGCCGTCCTTCGCCGCCCCCGAAAGTCGCAATGCCGATCTCCAAGCTCGCTGTCATCCGCTCCACCATCGCCGCCTTCCTGATCGGCCTCGCGGCGCTCGGTGCCATCGTGGCCACCACGTTCTGGCTGGTGTCCGAGACGGGGACCTACACGCGCCTCTCGATGGCGATCCGCTTGCAGCGCGCCGCGCTGGTGGATCTGCGCATTCTCCTCCAGGACACCGAGACGGGGCAGCGCGGCTTCCTGCTCACCGGCGAGGAGACCTATCTGGCGCCTTACGACGAGGCGCGCCGGCGCCTGGCGGCGCAGATCGAGCTGGTGCGGACGCGGCTCGCTGGCGTGCCGGAGGACACCGCCGCGGTCGCGCGGGTGGTCGAGATCATCTCGGGCAAGCTCACCGAGATGCAGCAGACCATCGAGCTCGTGCAGGCCGGCCGCCGCGACGAGGCCCTGGCGATCGTGCGCACCGATCGTGGCCGTGTCCTGATGGAGGAGGCGCGCCGGCTATTCGAGAGCATGGTGGCCAATGCCGAGCAGCGCATCGCCGACAGCGTGGCGCGCCAGCAGGCCACCATCAAATGGCTCTACTGGGTGACGCTGCTCGGCGCCCTCGTCATCGTCGCCGTGGTGGCGGGGGCGACCTGGATGGCGGTGGTCTACACCCGCCAGCTCGTCGCCGCTCAACGCGAGGTCGAGGCGCTCGCGGCCGGGCTGGAGGAGCGGGTGCGCGAGCGCACCGCCGATCTCGGCCGCGCCAACGAGGAGATCCAGCGCTTCGCCTACATCGTCACCCACGATCTGCGGGCGCCCCTGGTCAACATCATGGGCTTCACCAGCGAGCTGGAGGCGAGCCTCGCGTCGATCCGCGCCTGGTTCGACAAGGCCGGTGTTCCGGCCGATGATCCGATCGCCGAGGATGCCCGGCTCGCCGCCGTGGAGGACGCGCCCGAGGCGCTCGGCTTCATCCGCTCGTCGACCCGCAAGATGGACGGCCTGATCAACGCCATCCTCAAGCTGTCGCGCGAAGGACGACGGACGCTGCGGCCGGAGCGGATCGATCTCGGGGCTCTCTTCGAAGCGGCGGCCGACAGCATCCGCCATCAGGTCGTCGAGGCGGGCGGCGAGATCGAGATCGCGCCGGGGCTGCCGACGGTGGTGTCCGACCGGCTGGCGCTCGAGCAGGTGTTCGGCAATCTTCTCGACAACGCCGTGAAATACCGCTCTCCCGAGCGGCCGATCCGCATCCGGGTAGGGGCTCGGTCGGAACCCGGCCAGCGCCTCGTCGTTGAGGTCGAGGACAACGGGCGCGGTATCGCGGCACACGATCACGATCGTGTCTTCGACCTGTTCCGCCGGTCCGGCACCCAGGACCAGCCCGGAGAAGGCATCGGCCTCGCCCATGTGCGCGCCATGGTGCGCAATCTCGGCGGCGACATCACCCTCGCGTCGCAGCTCGGCCGAGGAACCACGATGAAGGTCGATCTCCCCCGCGACCTGCGCAAATCCCTCAGATCAGCCGGAGTGAACGCCCGTGAACCAGCACGCGAGACCAGTCAAAATCGTGATGATCGAGGATGACGAGGGGCATGCTCGGCTGATCGAGAAGAACATTCGCCGCGCCGGCGTGAACAACGAGATCCTGCCGTTCGCCAACGGCACGGAGGCGCTCGCCTATCTGCTCGGCCCCGACGGCTCCGGCGAGGTCAGCTCGGGGCGTCAGCTCCTGGTCCTGCTCGATCTCAACCTGCCCGACATGACCGGCATCGACATTCTGGAGCGCCTCAAGTCGAACCCGCACACCCGCCGGGCTCCCGTCGTGGTGCTCACCACCACGGACGATGCCCGTGAAATCCAGCGCTGCTACGATCTCGGCGCCAATGTCTACATCACCAAGCCGGTGAACTACGAGGGCTTCGCCCACGCCATCCGTCAGCTCGGGCTGTTCTTCGCCGTCATGCAGGTTCCCGAAGCCGATTGATCCCCATGCCCCACCAACCCGTCACCATCCTCCACGTCGACGACGATCCCGGCCTGGCGCGGCTCGTGCAGCGGGCGCTCGGGCGGCGCGGCTATGTGGTGGAGCGGGTGAGCACCGCCGAGGAG
The DNA here is from genome assembly GCA_009720755.1 of Rhodoplanes serenus. Taxonomy (GTDB): domain Bacteria; phylum Pseudomonadota; class Alphaproteobacteria; order Rhizobiales; family Xanthobacteraceae; genus Rhodoplanes; species Rhodoplanes serenus. The sequence continues at coordinate 160,216 of WNKV01000008.1, read as the reverse complement.
GGATTGGCCCGCCTGGAGCGCGACGGCATCGACGTGATCGTGCTCGACCACTTCCTGCCGACCGGCACCGGGCTCGACATGCTAGCGGTGTTGCGCGAGCGGCCGGCACCGCCGCCGGTCGTCTACGTGACCGCGTCGGGGGAGGCGTCCGTGGCGGTGGCCGCCCTCAAGGCCGGGGCCGCCGACTACGTCTCCAAGACGGTCGGCGAGGAGTTTCTGACCCTGCTCGAAAGCGCCATCGACCAGGCGCTGGAGAAGGCGCGGCTCGCCGCCGAGCGCGACCGCGCCGAGCGCGAGGTGCGCGAGGCGAAGGAGCGGGCCGAGGTGCTGCTGCACGAGGTCAACCATCGCGTCGCCAACAGCCTCGCGCTGATCGCCGCGCTGGTCCACATGCAGGCCAAGGAAGTGAGCGATCCGGCGGCCCAGAACGCGCTGCGCGAGATGCAGGCGCGCATCATGGCGATCGCCGGCGTGCATCGCCGGCTCTACAACTCCGACGACGTGCGCTCGGTCGAGATCTCCGAATACCTGGCGAGCCTCTTGGGTGATCTCGAAGCGACCATGCGGGCCTCGGGCCATGCCGCCACCCTGCGGCTCGCCGCCGAGCGGGTGCGGGTGCCCACCGACAAGGCGGTGTCGATCGGCGTCGTCGTCACCGAGCTGGTCACCAACGCCTTCAAGTACGCCTATCCGGCGGACGGCGGCGGCGGCGAGATCCGGGTCCGCTTCAACGAGATCGCCGACGGCAAGGTAACCCTGCGGGTGGAGGATGACGGCGTGGGCTGGCGTGGCGAGGGACCCGCGAAGGGGACCGGCATGGGCACCCGCATCGTCGCCGCCATGGCGCGGGGCCTCGGCTCGGAGATCGCCTATCCGGCGCAGCGCGGCTGCTGCGTCAGCCTCGAATTCCAGGTGTGATGCGAGATCCGGGTGATCCATGCGGGGGTCATTCCGGAAGCCGCGAAGCGGCTGTCCGGAATCCAGCCGAAAGTCCAGAGTTTGCCGCCGGCTGACGTGTGTCGCCGGGTGCCACGCTGGAACGACGGCGAACTGATCACCCGGAACAACCCTGAGCCACAACAGCGACGCGCGTGTGCAGGAGCGCCGCATCGCGTCCGGGTGGCGCGGCGTCGCGTCACGGCGCCGTCGCGGTGCGAACACGCCAGGGTCCGCGTTGTCCGAAGACGTCCCGGATTGGAGGTGACTGCATGAAGGCGTTGGTTCTCTACACCCTGTTCGTCGTGATCGGTGCTGCGCTGGCGGCGCTGGTCGGCTCCTATGTGGAGCGGTCGGTCTCGCAGGGGATGGGGCTCCTCGTCTTTCTCACGTTGTTCTTCGGCAACTTCGTCACATCCTGGATCATGACCATCCTGGCCATGGACGGCACGCTGCGCGACACCTCGAAGCGCGATCGGGCACCGGCTGCCGAGCCGCGCCGCCGGCCGGTGTGACGGTCGGCGAGACCGCTGCTATAAAGCGATGGCCGCGCCACCGCGCCGGGTCTCGCCCGGTTGGCGGTGGCGTGGCGCATGCGTGCCGTGACGCATGCGTGCCGTGGCGTGAGCGCTCTCGATCGCGAGATCAGGTGAATCGCGAGACCAGGTGATCGGTGATGTCGTTCTGGAAGACGCTGTTCGGCGGGGGACCCGCCTCATCCCACGCGGCCGCGGCCCCGCAAGGCGAGCCGGTCGAGTACAACGGCTATGTGATCCGCCCGGCGCCGTTCCGCAATGACGGCGGCCAGTACCAGACCGCCGGCAGCATCGAGAAGGACGTCGACGGCGTCCGCAAGGAGCATCGGTTCATCCGCGCCGACAGCCATGCCTCGTTGGAGGAGGCCACGACATTCACGGTAGCCAAGGCACGGCAGATCGTCGACCTCCAGGGCGACCGCATCTTCGACTGATCGCCGCGATATCGACCGACGCGATGCGGCTCACCACAGCCAGCCGCTGCGCTTGGGGCCGAGCTCGTCCACCTTGGCCTTCTGGGTGGCGTCGAGGCTCGCGTAGAACGCCTCGAAGGCCGGGCGCACCATGCGCACCGCCTGAATGGCGGTATCGAGACGCTTCTCCATCATCTCGAGCTGGGCGGTCGCGGTCTGGAGCCGCGGCGCACGGCGCGGGCAGGCGGTGGCGAACAGCTCGACCGCCTTGGCGGAGGCGGCCTTGAGATCGTCGAGCGCCTTGATCTGGGCGTCCTTGGGCTGCACCACCCGCTCGATCCAGGTCACCCGCCACTGCGTGAGCCCGACGGAGCGCGGATCGCACAGCCGGCGCATGCCGCCGGTGCCGAGCGTGCCGGGTCCGGTCATCACGCCCGGCAGCAGCACCATGGCGCGGGTGCTGCGTGCGGCCTCGGCCGGCGCCGACGGCCCAACCGGCGCCGGCTGGGCGGCCGCGATGGTCGCAGACCCGAACAGCCCGAGAGCGGTGATCGCCACCACGGCGATGCCCAGGGATCGTGGTCTCGACATGACAAGTCTCCTGCTGATCGTCTTGCTCGCGGCATGCCGGGCCAAGTCATGCCTCGTCGGGATACCTTGTGGGATGCCTCGGCGCCGCCGCCCGACAGACCGTGCCGCGTCCGAGTCGAGTGTCACCGGACCGTGACGCCGCACGTTGACCTGGGTCAAGAGCGGCGCCGCAGCCTCGATCATGCCCTTGTGGTACTGATTTACATCCTTGTTAAAACTAAAAGATCTGGCCGAGCCGGGTGAACCGATCGGGCCCTCATGCGTTGTCGTCGCAGCGGGCCTGCCTCCCGCGCTCTCCCGCTGGGTTTCGCCCGCACGCTCGACGCTTTCGCTGCCGCATCCGCATCCGTCTCGATGGGGGCGGGCGATGCTGCACGCTTTCCCGCAAGGCGTCCAACAGGAATGAGAACATGCGTGATCATCGGTATCTCGACGACCTGTCGATCGATGCGGCGCTGGCGCGATGGCGATCCGGCGAGGCAGCCTTCGCGGCGCGGATGACGTCGACGACGGTGCTGACCCTGCCGATGCTCGACCGCTGGCTCGCCGACTGGGATCTGACCGACCGTTTGCGGCGCGGCCAGCGCGAGCAGGTCCGCGCCTTCCTGGAAGACACCGCGCGCCCGCTGCTGTGTGGCGTGCTGTCGCCGTCGGCCGATGCCTATGCGCTGGTCGACGAGCTCAACTTCCAGGCCGTGCAGGCGCGCATCACCACCGCGTCGCTGATGGTGCTGCTCAGCCGGTTCGCCTGCTCGTGCGAGCCCACCGTCTACGCGCCGCTGACCCAGTACAGCCGGCGTGGCATCCAGATCCTCGGCCGCCGGCTCGACGACATGAGCTATCGCACCTACATGCTGGCCTTCGCCAAGGAGAAGGAGCGTTTCGCGGCACGTGCCGCCACCAGCCTGCTGGCGCGGGCGGCGGTGATGGATGGACGGCCGGCGATGCCGCTCGACGTGCTCGCGATGCGGGCGACGGACCGCCGCCTGATGCTGGCCGGCGGCTTCCCCCCGGAGCGCCTGGAGGCGATGGTGGCGGCCGCGAAGGCGGAGACGCTCGCGCCGATGCCGATCACGTCGCGCACGATCACATCGGACGTCGGGACGACACCGTCGGCACCGGTGCAACCGCTACCGGCCCAGCCGACCGCGACGCCGGAGCGGTCGTTGTTGCTGCCCACCCGGTCGCCGTCGCTGGCGCCGTCAGGACGTCCGGCGGTCGGGCGAGGCTCCGTCCAGCGCCATATCGCTCCGCAAGCCGGCCGGGCCGTCGGCTGAGGCGGGCGATCGTGCGGCGAAGACATCGGCCACCAGGGCCGGCAGCATAGCGGGACGATCGCACAGCGCCACCGCACCGGAGCCGGCCAGCTCGTCGGCGCTGCCATAGCCCCAGGTGACGCCGATGCAGCCGATGCCGTGCTCGCGCGCCCCGAGCACGTCGTGCTCGCGGTCGCCCACCATCAGGCAATCGGCAGGATCGAGCCCCTCGGCGGCGAGGCAGCTCGCGATGACATCGGCCTTGGTCTCGACGCGGCAATCGGGAGTCGAGCCGTAGATGCCGGCGAAGCGACCGGCGAGGCCGAATCGCGCCATGATGGCGGCTGCGAAAGTGTTCAGCTTGGAGGTCGCGACATAGAGGCGGACGCCGTCGTCGCACAGTCCGCCGATCGCGTCGACGATGCCCGGATAGAGCTGGTTGTCGAACATCGAGCCCGCCGCGTAGTGGACGCGGTAGTGCTCCAGCGCCGCTGTCGCGGCCGTCTCGTCCCCGAGCACGCGGGCGAAGCTCTCGCGCAACGGCGGACCGATCACCCAGTCGAGCGGCTGACCATCGGGCCACGGCCGGCCCATCGCGGCGACCGCATGACGGAACGCGGCGAAGACGCCGTCGGCCGGATCGCTGATGGTTCCGTCGAGATCCATCAGCACGATACGGCGACGCAGGGTGACGCGCGCTGCCGTCACGGGCATCGCCTCCACGGGTATCGCTTCCAAGGGCATCGCCCCGCAGCCCGGCCGGCGACCATCGGGCTGTTCATGCCGCTCAGGCCGCCGCGCTCGCGTCGCCCTTGGGGCCGCCGGCGCCGGTGCCGACGCTCTCCGGCGTGCCGTCGAACGACGAGATGCCGCCGTGCGCGGCCGACCATTGCGACGGCGCGTTGAGGAATGCCTTCACCTCGGCCAGCACGCCCGCATCGAAATGGCCGCTCGCCTCCGCCACCTCGAGCACGTCGCGCCAGGTGGTGAGATGATGCAGCTCGACGCCGAGATCGCGCATGTTGCCCGACACCATCGGGAAGATGTCGTAATAGAACAGCACGAAGCAGTGGTCGACGCGGGCGCCGGCCTTGCGCAGCGCATTGCAGAAGTTGACCTTCGAGCGCCCGTCGGTGGCCAGATCCTCGACCAGCAGGGTGCGGGAGCCGACCACCACCTCGCCCTCGATCTGGGCGTTGCGGCCGAAGCCCTTCGCCTTCTTGCGGATGTACTGCATCGGCAGCATCAGCTTGTCGGCGATCCAGGCGGCGAACGGGATGCCGGCGGTCTCACCGCCCGCGATGTTGTCGATCGACTCGTAGCCGACCTCGGTCAGGATGGTGGAGGCGGCGAAGTCCATCAGGGCCGAGCGCAGCCGCGGATACGAGATGATCTTGCGGCAGTCGACATAGACGGGGCTCGCCCAACCCGAGGTGAACACGAAAGGCTGGCTGGCGTTGAACTGGATCGCCTTGATCTCCAGCAGCATCCGCGCGGTCTGATGGGCGATCACGCGCTTCTCGGTCGGGGGGGAAAACGTGCTCACGGGGTCCTCCGTCTCTGGCACCGACATGAGCCGCGCGCGAAAACACGCCGACGAGCCAAGCTCCCCGACGCCGAGACATCTCTCGTACCTGAGCGCGACTCGGCTCTTATCGCGCCCGGCGACCAACCAGTCAACCGACTCACAGGGTTGGCGAAAATACGTGTCCCCAGCTTCGCGCGGCAGGCTCCGCCGAAAGCGGCGGGCCGCGTCATCGTGTCGGCCCGCGAGGGATGATCGGGTCGCCAGGGAGGAACGGAATCGGCGCCGCCATGCTGCGGGATACCCGCGGCGCGTGCGGCGCCCGGCCTCACGGCCCGTCCACCGCGAAGGCGTGCATCAGCTCGACGCCGCGCATGAAGTCGTCGAGGTCCATGGCCTCGGCCGGATTGTGCGAGCCGTTGGCGTTGCGCACGAAGATCATGCCGGACGGGATACCGCCGTTGGAGAACACCGCCGCATCGTGACCGGCCCCGGAGGCGAGCGTCTCGCTCGGCAGGCCGAGCCGCTCCGACAGCGCCACCAGCTTGCGGACGATCGCCTCGTCCATGCGGGCCGGCTCGGTGTAGACGCGATCGTCGAACTCGAACTTGACGTGCCGCATGTCGGAGACCGCGCGGCACTCCGAGCGGAACAGCTCGTAGAACGCCTCCAGCGTCTCGTAGCTCTGGCTGCGCACCTCGAACGAGAAGGTCACCTCGCCGGGAATGCGGCTGATCGCCTGCTGGTCGGGATCGGTGCCGATCACGCCCGTGGTGACGACGAGGTCGAGGCCGCGCTCCAGGAGCCGCATCCAATGCTCGTCGAGCCGCACCAGGAGATCCGACACCGCGAACACCGCGTCGCGGCGCAGCCAGCGCGGCACCGTGCCGGAGTGGCCGGCCTCGCCGCGGCACACGATGGCGCGATGGCGCAGGTTGCCGCGGATGCCGGTGACGACCGCGGTGGGAAACTTGCGCGCCACCATCACCGGGCCCTGCTCGATGTGCAGCTCCAGATACGCCTTGACGGTCGCCGGATCGATCATGCGGCGCCCCGCCGCCACGGCGTCGGCGTCGATGCCGGTGGCGGTCAGCGCCTCGCGCAGCGTGCGGCCGCTGCCGCGGCGCTTGGCGGCGAGGTCGCGCGGATCGATCTGGCCGAACAGGATGCGCGAGCCGATATTGGCCCGCCCGTAGAAGGCGCTCTCCTCGCCGCGCAGCACCATGACGCGCACCGGGCAGGGCGGGCGGGTGCCGTCGGCGGCGAGGCGGATCAGCGTCAGCAGCCCCGCCACGATGCCGGCGGCGCCGTCGAAGTTGCCGCCCTGGGGCACCGAGTCGGCATGCGAGGCGAGCAGCAGCCCCGGCTTGGTGCCGGTGTCGCCCGGCAGCGACACGATCATGTTGGCGGCGGCGTCGAAGCGCACCTCCAGCCCGTGGCGCTCGGCGGTCTCGCGGAACAGCGCGATGGCGGCGTTCTCGCCCTCGTCGTAGCATTCGCGGGTGATGCCGGTGCCGTCGAAGCTGCGCTCGCGCAGGGCGTCGAACAGGTCGGCGGCGATGTCGCGCAGGCGCAGCGGCTCGGGCAGGCGGACGACGGCGGCGTCGCTCATGACACGGCCTCGCTCATATGGTCGTGATCGTGGTCGTGGGCCTCGACCTTCATGTCGGTGTCGTGCAGCGCGCCGGTGAGATCGGCGACGCGGGCGATGCCCTTGCGGGCGCAGAAGGCGGCGAGGCCGTCGATGACCGACAGCATGGCGGTCGGCCGCACGAAGGTGGCGGTGCCGACCTGCACGGCGCTGGCGCCCGCCAGCATGTACTCGATGGCGTCGGCCGCGGTGGCGATGCCGCCGCAACCGATGATCGGGATCGAGACGGCACGGGCGCACTGATAGGTCATCCGCACCAGGATCGGCTTGAGGCCGGGGCCGGAGAGCCCGCCCATCACGTTGCCGAGGCGCGGCCGGAACGTCTCGATGTCGATCGACATGGCCAGGATGGTGTTGCCGACCACCAGCGCATCGGCGCCGGCATCGGCGGCGGCCCGCGCCACGCTGGCGATGTCGCCGGTGTTGGGCGACAGCTTCACCCACAGCGGCAGCGTGGTGGCGCGGCGCATCCGGGCGACGACCTGGGCGGTAGGCCGCGGGTCCATGGCGAACGCCTTGCCGTCCTCCTCGATGTTCGGACAGGAGATGTTGGCCTCGATGACGGCGACGCCCGGGACCGCGAGCTTTTCGACGCCGGCCGCGAAGGCATCGGCCGACGGGGCCGAGATGCTCGCCACCAGCGGGGTCGAGAATTGTCGATAGAACGGCACCGTGTGGGCGACGAAGTAGTCGAGGCCCTTGCTGGGGATGCCGATCGAGTTGAGCATGCCCTGGCCGACCTCGCAGACTCGCGGGGTCGGGTTGCCGCCGCGCAGCTCCGGCGTGACCGTCTTGGTGACGAGCGCGCCGAGGCGCTCGAACGGCACCACGGGGGCGAGTCCCTCGGCGAAAGTGCCGGAGGCCGGCATCACCGGATTCCTCAGGACGAGGTCGCCGATGCGGACGCGGCTGTCGACCGCGGCGGCATCGCCACCGCCGCCGAGCGCCGGGACATGGGAGTCGGTGCGGGCGTCTACCATGGCATCGCCTCGTCGAGCCGGAACACGGGGCCTTCGCTGCACACCCGCCGCGCCTCGATGTCGCCGCCGACCGAGAAGTTGCGCACGCAGCAGAAGCACATGCCGAGGCCGCAGGCCATCTGCTGCTCGAGCGCCACCTCGCCCGGGATCGACAGCTCGCGGCCGAGGCGCTGCATCAGCAGCATCAGCCGGTTGGAGCCGCAGGTATAGAAGGCGTCGGCACGCCCCTCCGCCGCGCAGGCGCGCAGGATGCGCTCGACATTGGCGGGGTCGCTGCTGCCGTCGGAATCCAGCACGATCTCGATGCGGGCGCCGATCGCCGCGAAGCGGTCGACTGACATGACGGTGGCGGGCGTGCGGGCGCTGAGGATCGCCGTGACGGCGACGCCGCGGCTCGCCGCCAGCTCGGCGAGCGGTGCGAGCGTCGCCAGGCCGACGCCGCGGCCGAGCACCACGATGCTGCGCGCCGCCGGATCGATCGAGAAGCCGACGCCGAGCGGGCCGAGCAGCCGCATGGTGCGGCCGACCTTGATGGAGGCGAGCCCGCGGGTGCCGACGCCGGTCACCTTGTAGAGGAACTCGACGATGCCGTTTGCCGGATCGGCCCGATAGAGGCTCATGGGCCGGCGCAGATACGGCTTGTCCTCCGCGGTGTGCGGGCATTCGAGATTGAAGAACTGGCCGGCGCGGGCGAGCGGCGCCGGCTCCGGTGCCTCGAGCACGAGGTGACGGTACTCGTCGTTCAGCCACACATGCGAGACGACGACGCCGAGCACGTCGGCGGCCGGGGCGGGGAGAACGGCTGCGGCCGGGCTCGGCGCGTCGTCGGGGCTGACCGTTTGCAGGCTGATCGTCTGGCCCATGGCGCCCTTTCTGACCGGGGCGCGGGCGACCCGACCCTGCCGGGTCGGCCCCGCGCTCGAATCGAATCCGGCCGCCGGGCTCCGATGGACATCACCGGGTGGGGGCGGCCGTGACCGTCTCTTTTTTGAGACATTCGCAGGTGGGCGCCGTCTTGTCAATGGCGGGGCGCGGGAACCTTCAAATTTATACCGCCGGAACAACGCTCTCATGACAGTGTGCAGAGCCGGGCCAGTTGTTTCCCGGATTTCTCCAGGGTCTTTCCATCTCATCAATTCTCTTTTTTTTTCCGCTTGCTGTGGTACTAACGGTAGTTTCTTCTCCGTGGACGTTGCCCGGGCGACGCGCTCCGGCCGTCCATGCCGCATGAGGGAGGGAACGCTCTTGGACGAACTGCTCACCTGGCTGAAGTCGCAGCACAACGGCCTTCGGACCTACAAGGACTTCCAGCAGCGGGTGCTCCACCTCGCGACGACCGACCGCGAGCATGTGGCGCTCTATCAAATCCTCGGCCTGCTGGTCGGCCGCTTCATCGATTCCTACGAGGAGCATCCGCTGACCGGCGACGTCGCCGACCAGGCGTTCGACCACCTCATCGCGTTCACCGAGCGGGCCACCGCGTCGCTGCGCGCGCCGGCGGCCGAGCAGCTCGCCACCCTCAACGCCATCGCGGCCGCCGATCTCGGCTGAGCGGCATCCGCCGCGCGCGCCCGTCCGGGGCGCCGCGCTCCCGCTCTCGCTCGCCGTCGGCGCCACACGACGTGCACAAAAAAAGAGTGCCCCGTGGGGCACTCTTTTGCGTTCTGGCACCGTCGTGGCGGATCGGCGATCGTGGCGCGCGATCCGTGTCGGGATCGGGCAGTCCGAGGGGCGCACCCGGCCTACCTGGCGGGTTTCGGCGGCGAGTGCGCCCCTCGGGCGGGCTCGTCGAGGTCCGGACCAGACCGGCGCGGCGTGCCGCGCCGGATGGGCCACCTCATGCGGCCCGCCTCAGGTCAGCGGGGCGCCCTTGCGCTCCGGGATCAGCAGGGCGGTGGCGATGATGTCGACCACGTAGAGGATCGACAGCAGGCCGATGGCCACCGCGAACGAGTACTGCGCCGCGAGCGCCCCGACCACCAGCGGGCCGAAGCCGCCGACGCCGCGCCCGAGATTGAACAGCACGTTCTGCGCCGTCGCCCGCGCCTCGGTCGGATACAGCTCCGACATCAGCGCGCCGTAGCCGCCCAGCATGCCGTTGACGAACATGCCCATGATGGCGCCGCCGATCAGCAGGTGCATCGGGTCGGTGAGCTGCGAGTAGGCGATCACCGAGATGGCGGCGCCCGCCTGATAGAGGAAGAAGATCGGCCGGCGGCCGAAACGGTCGGCGAGCTGGCCGAACAGCCAGATGCCGAACGCCATGCCGATGATCGTCACCGAGGTCCACACCGCCGACTTGGTCAGCGTGTAGCCGAACCGATTGGCGAGATAGTTCGGCAGCCAGATCATCACGCCGTAGTAGCCGAAGTTCTGCACCGAGCAGAGGATGAACATGCCGAGGCTGATCTTGGTCGTCTCGACGTCCTTGACCAGCAGGCCGAGCGGCAGCACCTTCCGCTCCTTCGACTTCTCGACGAAGATCGGCGGCTCGCCGATGGTGCGCCGGACGATAAACGCGACCACCGCCGGCAGGATGCCGACCGCGAACATGCCGCGCCAGCCGATGATCGGCAGCAGCACCGGGGTGACGAAGGCGGCCAGCAGCACGCCGGCTTGCCAGCCGAGGCCCACATAGGACGAGACGCGGGCGCGCTTCTCGGCCGGCCACGCCTCGGCGGCGAGCGCCATGCCGATGCCGAACTCGCCGCCGAGGCCGAGCCCGGCGATGGTGCGGTAGGCGAGCAGATCCCAATAGCCCTGGGCGAAGGCGCACAGGCCGGTGAAGATTGCGAACAGCAGGATGGTCCAGGTCAGCACCCGCACCCGGCCGTAGATGTCGCTGAGCATGCCGAACACGACGCCGCCGATCACCGCGCCGACCAGCGTCCAGGTGACCAGCGAACCGGACTGCGCCGGCGTGAAGTGCAGCTCGGCGGCGATCGCCGACAGCATGAAGCCGAGGATGAGCAGATCGAAGCCGTCCATGGCATAGCCGATGGCCGAGCCCCACAGAGCCTTCCTCGCGTAGCTTTCCTGTTCGCCCGCCGACAGGGCGGAGTCCGAGACAGCCGACATGGTCCTCTCCTGAATGCGGTGACGAGACTGAACGGCCACCCGTGCGGGAGGCCCCCCAGGCTCATGTATCATTATTGAGACACTTCTGACAATTCAGGCGCGCAGAATTTCTGCGAATGGCAGGGGAGAACCCGGCGCGGGTGAACTGGTCCGGATCGGCGGCTCGCCCCTCGGTAGTGGACAATTTTCGCGCCATAGTCCGATTCGGTGGGTTCGAGCTGTCGCGCCATCACGCGATGTGGTGGAAATCTCGGAGCGGATCGCCGCGTGGTCCGGTTTCCTGTTGCGCTGCATACAAAAAATGAGACAAGAACAACCGCAGGTCGGCGGTGCGCGTTGCCGAAAGGTCCGGCAGGACGCCTAGCCGATCGGGGGAAGGACGCGATGGGGGACCATCTGGCCGAGATCGGGCGGAGGCTGCGCGCCTACCGGCTCGGCAAAAATCTGACCGTGAGCCGGATCGCCGAGCAGATCGGCGTGTCGCGCGCGGCGGTGTACCGGCTCGAGCGCGGCGAGCTCGTCAAGATCGAGACGCTGGAGAAGATCTCCGATCTCCTGGAGATCTCGCTGCCCTCGCTGATGGGGGTCGGGGTCGAGTACTACGCCAGCGCGATATCGTTCTTCGAGCGCATGCGACAGCTCGAGGAGAACGCCGTTCACGTTCTCGGCAACTTCTCGCCGTTCTCGTTCCTGCTGCTGTCGGACGAGTATCTCGGCCATCTGCGCACCATGCTGATGGAGGGCATCGCCGCCACCCATCGCGATCCGGCCGCGGTGCGGGCGGTGATCGACGGCGTGATGGCGATCCTGGAGGCCCGCCGCCGGGTGGCGGCGAGGCGGCACACGCCGGTGCTGAGCATCGTCAGCGGCCCGGACGTCGAGCGCTTCCTGCATTCCGGCCTGGTCGGGCGTTTCGACCTGCCGGCCGAGGTGGTGCGCGAGCGCCGCCGCGCGGCCGCGCGCGAGGTCGAGCGGCTGGCCGCCCTGCTGGTGCATCCGCCGATCGGGGTGCAGATCGGCATCGTCGAGGATCAGGCGCCGTCGCAGACCTTCCAGGTGTTCGAGGCGAAGGACAGCGTCGCCGTCACCCTCAGCCCCTATCGGCTCGGCGACCATCCCAACATCACGTCGGGCATCGCCATGGTGACCGCGACCCCGGAGGCGGTGCGCCTGTTCAAGTCGACCATCACGGAGCAGTGGAGCCGCGCCCATAAGGGCGAGGCGGGCGCCCGCATGCTGGAAACCCTGCTGGCCCGCATGCCGCAGTGACGCGCCGCTCGTCTGCACTGGCTCACCTCTCCCCGCTCCACGGGGCGAGGGAGCGCGGCGTCCGCACTGCCTCACCTCTCCCCGCGTGCGGGGAGAGGTCGGATCGTAGGTCGAAGACCCGCGATCCGGGTGAGGGGGCATCGCAGTCGCGATACCGAGATGGCCGCAACCGCTGCGGCCCCTCACCCGGCTCGGACCTTCGGTTCTCGCCACCCTCTCCCCGCTCCGCGGGGCGAGGGAGGGGAAGCGCCGGCGCGCGGACGTCCGGGTCGCCTTAAAGTCCGGCTCGCCGGAGACAATACGATCCCGCAGAACGTCCGGACCCGAAGCTGATCCGGTCGGACCAGCGCCCACTCTGGCTCACCTCTCCCCGCCGTGCGGGGAGAGGTCGGATCGTAGGTCGAAGACCTGCGATCCGGGTGAGGGGGCGTCACCACCCATCGCGACACCGAGTGTGGCCGCAACCGCTGCGGCCCCTCACCCGGCTCGGACCTTCGGTCCTCGCCACCCTCTCCCCGCTCCGCGGGGCGAGGGAGGGCGGCGCCCGCTCTGGCTCACCTCTCCCCGCTCCGCTGGGCGAAGGAGCCGCAGGGCCGCTCAGGTCACCACCCGGATCGCCGCCGGTCCCATCTCGGCATGGCCGATGCGGCTCGCTCCCGGATAGCCGGCCGCGATCACGGTGCGCAGCAGATCGTCGGTGCGCTCCGGCGCGCAGGCGATCAGCAGTCCGCCCGAGGTCTGCGGGTCGGTGAGGAGGTGGCGCCGCCAGTCGGGCAGGTCGTCCGGCAGCATCACGGCGTCGCCATAGCTCGCCCAGTTGCGATGCGAGGCGCCGGTGACGCAGCCGGCCTGCACGAGCTGCGCCGCCTCGGCGAACAGCGGCACCGCCTGGAGCGATGCCGTCAGCGTCACGCCGGAGCCGCGCGCCATCTCCAGCGCGTGCCCGAGCAGGCCGAAGCCGGTCACGTCGGTCACGGCATGCACGGCGGGATCGCGGCCGATCTCGGCGCCGATGCGGTTGAGCCGCGTCGTCGACGCGATCATCTCGGCATAGGCGGTGGCCGGAAGCTGCCCCTTCTTGATCGCCGCCGAGTAGATGCCGACGCCGAGCGGCTTGGTGAGGATGAGATCGTCGCCCGGCTGGACGTCGGCATTGCGCCGCACCTGCTCGGGCCGGCAGGTGCCGATCACGGCGAGCCCGTAGATCGGCTCGGGCGAATCGATCGAGTGGCCGCCGGCGACCGGGATGCCGGCCTCGGCACAGATGGCGGCGCCGCCCGCCAGGATCTGCCGGATCGCGTCGGCCGCCAGCTTGTCGATCGGCATGCCCAGAATGGCGAGCGCCATGATCGGTCGGCCGCCCATGGCGTAGACGTCCGAGATGGCGTTGGTGGCGGCGATGCGGCCGAAGTCGAACGGATCGTCCACCATCGGCATGAAGAAGTCGGTGGTGGCGATCACGCAGGTGTCGGCATCGAGCTGCCAGACGGCGGCGTCGTCGCCGGTCTCGGTGCCGACCAGCAGGCGCTCGAACGGGCCGCCGGCCGCCTGCCCGGCGAGGAGTTTCTGAAGCACCGCGGGGGCGAGCTTGCAGCCGCAGCCGCCGCCATGCGCGAGGCTGGTGAGGCGGACATCGTGAACCGTCATGGCGGAGCTCCGGGCGATCGCGCCGCCACGCCGGCCGCGTCGAGCACGCGGCGAACGGGGCGGGCGGGACAGGGATCGGGCCGCGTCCGAGTGTCCAAACGGGCTCTCAGCGCTGCTTGACGATCCGGAACACGTAGAGATCGGCGACACGCTCCTGCGCCACGAGGCGGTGGCCGGTCTGCGTGACGAAGTGCGGAACGTCGATCACGGTCAGCGGATCGGTGCATTCGAGCACCAGAGAGCCGCCGATCGGCACGGCGCGCAGCGCCTTCTTGGCCCGCAGCACCGGCTGCGGGCACAGCAGCCCGCGCAGATCCAGCACCGTCTCCATGGTCGGGTCCGATGTCATGCGGACGGTACTCTCCCGTCGAGGGCGCGGAGGACGGCGCGATGAACGGCACGCCGATGCGGCACGTTTCGCGGTCCCGTGCGCGCTTTGCTCGGGTGTGACGGAGCGTCGCGGCGAAGCGGGGCCGGCCTGCTCCGCGCGTCCTGCGGCCACCCGGGCGGCCGCCGCACTGCGTCGGCTCGCGCTGCACCGCGTCCTCGCACGGCAGGTCGCCGGCTGTCGAGACCGCAGCCGAGCACCGCGTGCGGAAGACGCCGCGGCATGACCATCCGGGTCGTACGAGCGAGCGAAAGGAGTTGCCCCGAGCCTCGGGAGCCGTCGTCGAGATCACCCCGGCAGTGTGCCGGCCCGCGTGCCCTGCGGTCAACCGTGATCCGATCTATTATCCTAAAGTCGGTATTAGCTTCTGTGACTGTCAAGCCGCCACGACGGTCCGTCTATCTCATGGTGCGTCGCAATAGAAACGGGCGCATGAAAATACCTGTGCTTCCTCTTCGAATCGTGGGTCTCGGCTCGCCTCAACCTCGAATCGTTTTGACTTTGGGATGTCTCCAAAATAGCCTTTTTGCCGACCATCTGACTCGCTGATCCGAGAGCGCCGCGAGGCTGCTGTCGTCCAACGTCCCCGCGGGTCCAGCGCAACGCGGCGACCAACTCAAACAGGAGGGAATGTCCATGAACATGGAGCTCTCGCGGCGCGGCTTTCTGGCCGGCGCCGGTGCGGGAGTGGCCGGCACGACGCTCGGCGCCTTCGGCTTCGGCGATGTCGAAGCGGCGCATGCGGCGTCGATCCGGCCGTTCAAGCTCGCCAACACGGCGGAAGCCCGCAACACCTGCACCTACTGCTCGGTCGCCTGCGGCATCATCCTGTACTCCAAGGGCGATCTGAAGAAGGGCGAGAAGGCCGAGATCATCCACATCGAGGGCGACGCCGACCATCCGACCAATCGCGGCACCCTGTGCCCGAAGGGCTCGGCGCTGCTCGACGTGGTGCATTCGAAGACGCGGACGCTCTATCCGCAGATCCGCAAGGCGGGCTCCGACAAGTTCGAGCGTGTGAGCTGGGAGCAGGCGCTCGACCGCATCGCCCGGCTGATGAAGGACGACCGCGACCGCAACCTCGTGCTCAAGAACGCCGACGGCGTCACCGTGAACAGGTGGACGACGACCGGCTTCCTGGCCGCCTCCGCCACGACCAACGAGACGGCGTGGGCGACCTACAAGGTGGTGCGCAGCACCGGAATGGTGGTGTTCGACAACCAAGCCCGTGTCTGACACGGCCCGACGGTGGCCAGTCTGGCCCCGACGTTCGGCCGTGGTGCGATGACGAATTCTTGGACCGACATCAAGAACACCGACCTCGTCGTCGTCATGGGCGGCAATGCCGCCGAGGCGCATCCCTGCGGCTTCAAGTGGGTCACGGAGGCGAAGGCCAACCGTGGCGCCAAGCTGATCGTGGTCGACCCGCGCTTCACCCGCACGGCGTCGGTCGCCGACGTCTATGCGCCGATCCGCCAGGGCACCGACATCGCGTTCCTGCTCGGCGTCATCAATCACTGCATGCAGACCGACAAGGTGCAGTGGGACTACGTCCGCGCCTTCACCAACGCGGCCTATGTGGTCAAGGAGGGCTTCGCCTATCAGGACGGGCTGTTCACCGGCTACGACGAGAGCCGGCGTGACTACAACCGCTCGACCTGGGACTACGAGATCGGCCCGGACGGCTATGCGGTGGTCGACGAGACGCTCCAGAACCCGCGCTGTGTGTGGAACCTGCTGAAGCAGCACGTCGCCACCTACACGCCCGAGATGGTCGAGCGCATCTGCGGCACCCCGAAGGACAAGTTCGTCCAGATCGCCCGGATGATCGCCGAGTGCGCGTCGCCGACCCGCACGATGACGTCGATGTACGCGCTCGGCTGGACCCAGCACTCCAAGGGGTCGCAGAACATCCGGGCGATGGCGATGCTCCAGCTCATCCTCGGCAATATCGGGGTGCGCGGCGGCGGCATGAACGCGCTGCGCGGGCACTCCAACATCCAGGGGCTCACCGACATCGGCCTGATGTCGAACCTGATCCCCGGATACCTGACGATCCCGACCGAGCGGGAGCCGAGCTTCGACGCCTACATGGCGACGCGCGGCTTCAAGCCCCTGCGGCCGGGCCAGATGAGCTACTGGCAGAACTACCGGAAGTTCTTCGTCAGCTTCCAGAAGGCGATGTGGGGCGAGGCGGCGACCGCCGACAACGCCTTCGCGTACGACTGGCTGCCCAAGCTCGACGTTCCCGCCTACGACGTGCTGCGGGCCTTCGAGCTGATGCACCAGGGCAAGATGAACGGGTACTTCTGCCAGGGCTTCAACCCCCTGCTGTCGTTCCCGAACCGCAAGAAGATCACCACCGCGCTGTCGAAGCTGAAGTTCCTGGTGGTGATGGACCCGTTGCAGACCGAGACGGCGCGCTTCTGGGAGAATCACGGCGCCAACAACGACGTGAGCCCGGCCGCGATCCAGACCGAGGTGATCGAGCTGCCGACCACCTGCTTCGCCGAGGACGAGGGCTCTCTCGTCAATTCGGGGCGCTGGCTGCAATGGCACTGGGCGGGCGGCACGCCGCCCGGCGAGGCCAAGCACGACACCTGGATCATGGCGCAGATCCATCTGCGGCTGAAGGAGCTGTACCGCAAGGAGGGTGGCCCGGTTCCCGAGCCGATCGTCAATCTGGACTGGCGCTACAAGGACCCGAACGAGCCGAGCCCGGAGGAGCTCGCCAAGGAGCTGAACGGCTACACCACCGCCGACCTGACCGATCCCAACGATCCCACCAAGGTGGTCATCGCCAAGGGCAAGCAGGTGCCGGGCTTCGCGGTTCTGCGCGACGACGGATCGACCGCGTGCGGCTGCTGGATCTATTCCGGCAGCTTCACCGAGGCCGGCAACCAGATGGCGCGGCGCGACACCACCGATCCGGACGAGACCGGCGCGTACTCCAAGTGGGCATGGTCGTGGCCGGCCAACCGCCGCATCCTCTACAACCGCGCCTCGGCCGATCGCTCCGGGAAGCCGTGGGACCCGAGCCGCAAGCTGCTCGAATGGGACGGCACCAAGTGGACCGGCTACGACGTGCCGGACATCGCGCCCACCGCCAAGCCCGAGGAGGTCGGGCCGTTCATCATGAATCCGGAAGGCGTGTCGCGGCTGTTCACCCGCGGCATGATGCGGGACGGCCCGTTCCCGGTGCATTACGAGCCGTTCGAGTCGCCGGTCGTCAACGTGGTCGCGCCCAAGGTGCGGGGCAATCCGGTCGCCCGGGTGTTCCGCAACGACATGGAGCAGTTCGGCGACGCCAAGGAGTTCCCGTACGCGGCGACCTCCTACCGGCTCACCGAGCACTTCCACTTCTGGACCAAGCACGCCCACGCCAATGCGGTGCTCCAGCCCGAGTTCTTCGTCGAGATCAGCGAGCAGCTCGCCAAGGAGAAGGGCATCAAGCCGGGTGGCACCGTGCGGGTATGGTCGAAACGCGGCTCGGTGACCGCCAAAGCGGTGGTCACCAAGCGCATCCGGCCGCTCGTCTGCGACGGCAAGACCGTCCATATCGTCGGCATCCCGCTGCATTGGGGATTCACCGGCGCCGCCCGCAAGGGCTTCGGGCCGAACTCGCTGACGCCCTTCGTCGGCGACGCCAACATCGAGACGCCGGAGTACAAGGCGTTTCTGGTCGACATCGAGCCCGTCGCCGGGCCGGTCGCGTAGGGAGGACAGGCCATGTTTCCCCCGCTTCCGAACCCGTCCACGGCGCCCGGCCCCGCCCGCTTCGGCGACAAGGATCTGATCCGCCGCTCGGCCTCCACCGTGACGCCGCCGGCCCAGCGTCAGACCGAGGTGGCGAAGCTGATCGATGTCTCCAAGTGCATCGGCTGCAAGGCGTGCCAGTCGGCCTGCCTGGAGTGGAACGACCAGCACGAGGAGGTCGGCGTCAACACCGGCGTCTACGACAACCCGCACGACCTGACGCCGGCGAGCTGGACTCTCATGCGGTTCACCGAATGGGTGAACCCGGAGACCCAGAACCTCGAATGGCTGATCCGCAAGGACGGCTGCATGCACTGCGAGGACCCGGGCTGCCTGAAGGCGTGCCCGGCCCCCGGCGCCATCGTCCAGTACTCCAACGGAATCGTCGATTTCGTGAAGGAGAACTGCATCGGCTGCGGCTACTGCGTGAAGGGATGCCCGTTCAACATCCCGCGCATCTCCCGCGTCGACGAGAAGGCGTACAAGTGCTCGCTGTGCTCCGATCGCGTCGCGGTCGGGCAGGGGCCGGCCTGCGCGAAAGCCTGTCCCACCCAGGCAATCGTGTTCGGCACCAAGGAGGAGATGAAGAAGCACGCCGACGGGCGCATCACGGATCTCAAGTCGCGCGGCTACAAGAACGCCGGCCTCTACGATCCGCCGGGCGTCGGCGGCACCCATGTGATGTACGTGCTGCATCACGCCGACAAGCCGGAGATCTATGCCGGCCTGCCCAACAACCCGAAGATCAGCCCGCTGGTCGAGCTGTGGAAGGGCGTCGCCAAGTATGCCGGCTTCGCCGCCATCGGCGCGCTGGCGGTCGGCAGCGTGCTGCACCGCCTGGTGGCCGGGCGTAGCGAGGTCTCCCGCGAGGACGAGACCAACGCCCAGCGGCTCGCCCGCGAGGAGGAAACCAAGGAAAGGGCGTCACCATGAGACGCGACGAGATCGTGGAGGGCGACGCCCTCCACCCGGGCGATCCGGTGGTCATCGACCGCTACTCGACGGCCGCCCGCTTCAATCACTGGATGACCGCGGCGAGCCTGGTGCTGCTCGCCCTGTCGGGGCTCGCGCTGTTCCATCCGGCGCTCTACTTCCTCACCGGATTGTTCGGCGGTGGCTCCAACACGCGGGCCATCCATCCGTGGATCGGGCTGTTCCTGTTCCTCGGCTACATGGGCCTGTTCTTCCGCTTCTGGAAGGTCAACCTGTGGACCCCGACGGACGGCACCTGGCTCAAGAAGCTGCATGTCTTCCTGATCGGCCACGAGGAGGACATGCCGGAGGTCGGCCGCTACAACTTCGCCCAGAAGGCGGTGTTCTGGTGGATGGGAATCCTGATCATGATCTCCATCGCCAGCGGCCTGGTCATCTGGGAGCAGTATTTCGCGGCCTACACCACGGTCGACCAGAAGCGGTGGGCGGTGCTGATCCATTCCGTCGCCGCCATCGTGATGATCTGCATCGTCATCGTGCATGTGTACGGCGCCCTGTGGGCGCGCGGCACCATGACGGCGATGATCAAGGGCCGGGTGACCGGCGGCTGGGCGTGGCGGCACCATCGCAAGTGGTTGCGCGAGCTGGCCGCCGATCCGAAGGCCAACCGCGGGACCGCGACCCCGGCCGAGTGACCGTCTCGGCGGCGCCGGCCGCGTGTGGCCGGCGCCACGCCCCTTCGGCATCGTCCACGCGCCGCGGGGCTGGCCGCAGCAACCGGCCGCGAGCGCCCGGTCGCGGTCGGCGACGTTGCGTGGTTTCGGCCCGCGAGGGCGGGCTTGGACGGGCGCGCCGCGGGGTCGTAGAGTGATCGCCGTCGCCGGCCGGCGCCCGATCGATCGTGGAATCCCGCGTGTCACGTGGCCCGTGCGGTTCGTGAGGTGAGTGATGAGTAATGTCGGATCGTCCGGGGGATCGAGCGGCGCCTTCGGGGTGCTCGGCGAGATCTCGGCCCCCGCTTTCGCGGTGCGCCCCGACCCCGAAACCCTGTTCCTGCGCCGCAGCGACCGATTCCGAGCGTTGGCGGAGGGGCATCCGCTCAAGCCCTACCTGATCTTCCTGGCCGACCTGTCGAGCGCCCAGCATTGGGTGCAGCAGGAGCTGCCGCCGGCGGCGCCGGTCGATTCCGCCGTGCTGGCGCGGGCCCGCACCCATGGCATGCCGCCGATCGATCGCACCGGCTTCGAACCGGACGCGGCCTGCACCGCGACCCTCGATCGCTTGCTCGTCCTGTTCGCCGACTGCGACATGCCGGACCCGGCCCGGGCGGCGCTCCGCCACCTCGCCGACGCCGATGCCGACAGCCGCACCGTGATGATGCGTGCCGTGCTGGCCGATCAGATTCCGGTCGAGGCGATCGCCGGCCATGTGCTGGTCGCCGCCGCCCTCCAGGTGGACTTCGCGCGCCGCGCCGCGCTCATCGATCCCGCCGCGCTGCATCCGATCGGCGACGGCGTGTGCCCGGCCTGCGGCAGCCGACCGGGCGTGTCGCTGATCACCGGCCGGCAGGGTGCCCACGGCACCCGCTACTGCGTCTGCTCCCTGTGCAGCACCCAGTGGCATCACGTCCGCATCAAATGCGTGATGTGCGGATCGACCAAGGGCATCTCGCTCCAGGAGATCGAGGGCGGTCCCGGCACCGTGAAGGTGGAGACCTGCGCCGAGTGTCGCCGGTACGTGAAGATCCTCCACCAGCACAAGGACCCGGCGCTCGATCCGGTGGCCGACGACGTGGCCAGCCTCGGGCTCGATCTCCTGGTGCGCGAGACGGGGCTCGCCCGCGGCAGCACCGATCCGTTCATGCTCGGCTATTGAGGGCGTCATGACGGCCGCCGCCGGCCTGCTCCGCCGTCTGCCCTCGGTCGACGAGGTCTTGCGCACCGCCGCGGCCGAGGCGGCGGTGACGGCTCATGGCCGCACGGCGGCGGTGGCCGCGGTACGAGCGACGCTCGACGAGATCCGGACAGCGCTGCGGGACGGCCTGCCGGCGCCCGCGTGGGGCGCCGAAGCGTCCGCCGGCCCCGAGAGCGCCGGCCCCGAGAGCATCGCGCTGGCGGCGCTGGCGCGGCTCGCCGCGGCGGCGCGCCCTGCCGTCCGTCCGGTGCTCAACCTCACCGGCGTGGTGCTGCACACCAATCTGGGCCGCGCCGTGCTGGCCGAGGCGGCCGTCGCGGCGGCGGCCGCCGCCATGCGGGGCGCGATCGCGCTGGAATTCGACCTCGCGACCGGCCGGCGCGGCGAGCGCGACGACCACGTCCGCGGCCTGCTGCGCGAGCTGACCGGCGCCGAGGATGCCACCGTCGTCAACAACAACGCCGCCGCCGTGCTGTTGGTGCTCAACACCGTCGCTAAGGGGCGCGACGCCATCGTGTCGCGTGGCGAGCTGATCGAGATCGGCGGCGCCTTCCGGATGCCCGACATCATGGCGCGGGCCGGCGCCCGGCTGGTCGAGGTCGGCACCACCAACCGCACCCACCTGCGCGACTATGCCGAGGCGATCGGGCCGCGCACCGGGCTGATCCTCAAGGTCCACACCTCGAACTACCGCATCGAGGGATTCGCGGCCGCGGTGCCGGCGCGCGCGCTGGCCCCGCTGGCGCGCGAGAGAGGCGTGCCGCTGGTCGACGATCTCGGCTCCGGCAGCCTGATCGACCTCGCCCGCTTCGGCCTCGCGCCGGAGCCGACCGTCGCCGACGCGGTCGCGGCCGGGGCCGATCTCGTCACCTTCTCGGGCGACAAGCTCCTGGGCGGCCCGCAGGCCGGCCTCGTCGTCGGGCGCAAGGAGCTGATCGCCCGTCTCAACCGCAATCCGCTCAAGCGGGCGCTGCGCATCGACAAGATCCGCCTTGCCGCGCTGGAGGCGACGCTGGCGCTCTACCGCGATCCCGACCGCCTCGCCGAGAGGCTGCCTACCATCCGGCATCTCGCCCGGCCGCAGGCCGACGTGATGGCGCAGGCGCGGCGCCTCGCGCCCGCCGTCGCCGCCGCGTTCGGTCCCGCCGTCGCGGTGGAGGCGGTCGAATGCGCGAGCCAGATCGGCTCCGGCGCGCTGCCGACCGCGACGGTGCCGAGCGCCGGCCTCGCGGCTCGCCCACGCGCGGTGCGCGGTGGCGGCCGGGTGCTGAGCGACCTCGCGGCGGCGCTCCGCGCCCTGCCGGTGCCGGTGATCGGCCGCGTCGCCGACGGGGCGCTGGTGCTCGACCTGCGCTGCCTCGACGACGACGCGGCGCTGGTCGGCGCGCTCGCGGCGCTGCCGACCCCCGGCACCACCACGGAGCCCGCCCGGTGATCATCGGCACCGCCGGCCACATCGACCACGGCAAGACCGCGCTGGTGCGGGCGCTGACCGGCGTCGACACCGACCGGCTGAAGGAGGAGAAGGCCCGCGGCATCTCCATCGCGCTCGGCTTCGCCTATCTGCCGGCGCCGGACGGCGGCGTGCTCGGCTTCGTCGACGTGCCGGGGCACGAGCGCTTCGTCCACACCATGGTGGCAGGCGCGACCGGCATCGACGTCGTGCTCCTGGTGGTCGCCGCCGACGACGGGGTGATGCCGCAGACGCGCGAGCACCTCGCCATCGTGGATCTGATCGGCATCCGCCACGGTGTCGTCGCCCTCACCAAGGCCGACCTGGTGACGGCGGAGCGCCGCGCCGAGGCGACCGCGGAGATCGCCGAGGCGCTCGCTCCCACCGGGCTCGCCGGGCTGCCGGTCGTGCCGGTGTCGTCGGTGACCGGCGAGGGAATCGACGATCTCCGCGCCCGGCTGTTCGCCGTGGCCCGCGACTTCGGCCGCCGCGCCGATGCCGGCGCCTTCCGGCTCGCCGTCGACCGCTCCTTCACGCTCGCCGGCACCGGCACGGTGGTGACCGGCACGGTGCTGTCCGGCCGCGTCGCGGTCGGCGACCGCGTCACCGTGAGCCCGACCGGGCTGGCCGCCCGGGTGCGCTCGATCCATGCCCAGAACCGGCCGGCCGAGGCGGGGCGGGCCGGCGACCGCTGCGCCCTGGCGCTGACCGGCGAGGCGATCACCAAGGACGCCATCCATCGTGGCGACGTGGTGCTCGACCCGGCGCTCCATGCGCCCGCCGACCGCATCGACGCGCGGCTTCGCCTGCTGCCGAGCGAGACCCGCGCCGTGTCCCAATGGCTGCCGGTGCGGCTCCATCACGCCGCCACCGAGGTCGGGGCCCGCATCGTGCTCCTCGACGACGCGCCGCTGTCGCCCGGCCGCGAGGGTCGCGTCCAGCTCGTGCTGGAGCGGCCGATCGCCGCCGCGGCCGGCGACCGCTTCGTGCTGCGCGACGTCTCGGCGAGCCGCACCCTCGGGGGCGGCCGCTTCCTCGATCTGCGGGCGCCGGCCCGCAAGCGGCGCACGCCGGAGCGGCTCGCCCAGCTCGACGCGCTGGCGCTGCCGAGCCCGGCCGCGGCGCTCGCCGCCCTCGTCGGCCGCGCCCCCTGGCTCGTCGACCTGACGGCGTTCGGGCGCGATCACGCGCTGTCGGCGGACGAGCGCGACCGCCTCGCCGCCGATCTCGACCTCGTTCGCATCGCCGACCGCGACCGCGAGATCGGGCTGGCGCCCGACACCGCCGCGGCGCTGACGCGGAGCCTCGGCGCGATCCTCGACGGCTTTCACGCCGACAATCCCGACCTGCCGGGCCTCGGGCTGGAGCGGCTGCGCATGCAGGTCGAGCCGCGGCTGCCGGCGCCGGCGTTCCGGGCGCTGCTCCAGGGCCTCGCGCGGGCCGGCGTGGTGGCGCTCGATGGCGCCTGGGTGCGGCGGCCCGGCCATGTGGTGCGGCTGAGCGAGGCGGAGGAGCGGCTGTGGCAGCGCATTGCGCCGCAGCTCGCCGGCGCCGAGCGGTTCCGGCCGCCGCGGGTGCGCGATCTCGCCGGCCTGCTGGCGGTGCCCGAGCCTGACGTCCGGCGGGTCCTCAAGCTGTCGGCGCGCAGCGCCCGCGTCGACGAGGTCGCCCACGACCACTACTTCCTGAGGGAGACCGTCGTCGAGATGGTCGCCATCGCGGCCGACGTGGCTGCTACGAGCCCCGACGGCACCTTCACGGCGGCGCAGCTGCGCGACCGCCTCGACAACGGCCGCAAGGTCGCCATCCAGATCCTGGAGTTCCTCGATCGCCATGGCGTCACCTTGCGGCGCGGCGATCTGCGGCGCATGAACAGGCATCGGCTCGACCTGTTCGGGTCGGGCGCGAGGACGACCGATGTGCTATCGCCCGGCCGGATCACGTCCGATCCGGGCGAGACGGAGCCTGGAAGAGAATCGTCCCCGGTGGGGCGTCCGGACTTCAAATCCGGGAGGGGCCGCGAGCCGGTCTCTGGTGGGTTCGACTCCCATTCTCTTCCGCCATCCATCCGGAGCCGGAGCGTGCCATGACCGTCGTCGACACCCTGCCGGTGCTGCGCGCCCTCGAAGCCGCCGCCGGCCACGCCGAGACGGCGGAACGGCAGTACCGCCAGGAGGCGGCACAGCGCATCGCGGCGCTGGAGCAGGAGCGCGCCTTCGCGTACCGGCGGCTCGGCCTGGTGCGGGCCTTGTCCGACGCGATGGCGGCCGCCGAGGACGAGCCGGTCGCCGTGGCCTGCGGCCTTGCGGCGCTGCGTGCGAAGCTCGGCTGGACAACCGACAGCGAGGCGCGCGACGAGGTGGCGGTGCGCTTCGCGCCGGTGCTCCAGGCCCTGTTCCGCAGCCTGACCGGCGAGGACGAGCCCGATCCTTCGCCCCAGGCGGCGCTCGCCGACTTCGAGGGCTGGTATGTCGAGAGCCGGGGCACGCCGTTCTGGAGCCTGTTCGACCGCTACATGCCCGAGACGCCGCTGGTCGATTTCTGAAACGCCGCGGAGGCCGGAGACGGACAGTGGCCCGACGCCTGCTGATCGTGCTGATGAACACCGACCCGCGCAATCCGGAGGAGCTGGGCGCGCCGTTCTATCATGCGGCCGTGGCGGCCGCGATGGACTACGAGGTCGACGTCGTCTGCACGGCGACCGCCGGACGGCTGATGCGCCAGGGCGTCGCCGCCGCGATCCGCATCAAGCCCGGCCATCCGAAGACGGTGCTCGACTGGATTCGCGAGGCGCACGAGCAGGGCGCGCGGTTCTGGGCCTGCCCGGCCAATCTCGATCTGTTCGACATGACCGAGGACGAGCTGATTCCGGAATGCAGCGGCATGATGGGGGCGGCCGCGATGATCCGCGACCTGATGGAAGGCGACGGCCGGGTGCTGACCTACTAGAGCATTTTCCGGCGAAGTGGACGCCGGTTCGCCGTCGAAAATGCGATCCGGCAACATCACGAGCGAGCGCCGATCTTTCGGAACCGGCTCGATCGAACCGCGAGGATGCCGTGGCGAAGGTGCTCGACGCCGACTATCCCGACGATCTGTTCTACGACATGGAGAACCAGATCTGGTACGCGCTAGAGGCGGACGGCGCCGTGCGGGCCGGCTTCACCCCCTGGGCCACCGCGCTGATGGGCGACGTGCTGGTGTTCACGCCGAAGCGGACCGGGCAGGCGGTCGAGAAGGACCGCTGGTTCGCCATGGTGGAAGGCGGCAAATGGGTCGGCGCGGCGCGCGCCGCGTTCGACGGCGTCATGCTGGGCCACAACGCCGAGCTGGTCGAGCATCCGGAGCTGCTGAGCACCGATGCGTTCGGCGCGGGCTGGATGGCGCGGCTACGGCCGGACCGCGACGACTGGCGCGACGGCCTCGTGACCGGCGCCGCCATCACGGCAGCCTTCGATGCGTGGCTCCTCGGCGGCGCCTACAAGACGCGGACGAGCTGACGCCCGGAGAGCGCTATCTCCTCACAAGCCGCGCCGGCGAAAGACGTCGCGGGTCTCGTGGCGCGCCGCCGTGCCGTAATGCGAGGCGCTCGCCACCAGCCCGTGCTGCCAGCGGCCGCCGAGCGCCATCGTGTCGTAGGACAGGAGCAGCAGCACCATCACCAGCACCACGAGGAAGAGGCGCATGGGCCGGTCCTCCGAAAGCGGGCCGCGGCGGCCCTTGTGGTTCGTCTCGCTGATGATCCGTCGCGATGCAGACCGCGGCCTCGGCGCGCCGCCGCGCGCCGTTGGGCCGTTAAGCCGCCGCGTCGCGTCGAGGTCCGGTCTCGATGGACTCTAGCATCCGGCCGTGGTGCGGCGGTTAGGGTCCGCCGCGGGTTTCGGCCTCATCGATTCCGGAAAAGTCTCGTCGAATGCGACGGATCGGAGGTCGCCGCGGCGGCCGTCACTCCAGCGCGATGTTGGCGGCCTTGATCACCTCGGCCCAGCGCACGCGATCGGTGTCGACGATCTCCTTCAGGCGCTCGGGCGGGCCGCCCATGGCGGCCTGGCCTTGGGTCTCCATCGCCTTCTGCACCTCGGGCAGCCGCAGCACCTCGTTGACGCGGGCGTTGAGCTGCTTGACCACCTCGGCCGGGGTCCCGGCCGGCGCGAACATCCCCCACCAGTTGTCGACGTCGACATCGGTGATGCCCTGCTCGGCGAAGGTGGCGACGCTCGGTGCCACCGGATTGCGGGCGCTGCCCATCAGCGCCAGCACCCGCACGCGGCCGTCACGGGCCAGCTCGGTGGCGGCGTTGATCTGCATGAACATCGCGCTGATGTGGCCGCCGGCGAGATCGGCGACCGCCGGCGCCAGGCCGCGATACGGGACGTGCTGGAGCGCGATGTCGGCCTTGCGGCGGAACAGCTCCATGCAGAGGTGATGCGGTGTGCCGATGCCGGGTGAGCCGTAGTTGATCGGCGCCGGAGCGGCCTTGGCCTTGGCGACGAACTCGGCCAGCGTCGCGACGCCGAGCCCGGCGTTGACCGTGAGGGCGAAGTTGGCGTTCACCAGCGCGGCCACCGGCTCGAAGCTCTTCACCGGGTCGTACTGGAGCGACTTGAACAGGCTCGGGTTCATCACGATGGTGTTGGCGGTGACCAGCAGCGTGGTGCCGTCCGGGGCCGCGCGGGCGACGCTGAGCGTGCCGAGATTGCCGCTGGCGCCGACCCGGTTCTCGACGATGATGGTCTGCCCCGAGAGCTGCCGCATGTGCTCGACCAGCAGGCGGGCGAACAGGTCGGGGGCGCTGCCGGCCGTGTAGGGTACCACCACCGTGATGGGCGCCGCACCGCGCTGGGCGTGAGCAGCGCCGGAGAGCGCCGCGGGAGCGACCGCGAGCAGCGCGAGGCCGGCGGAGCACACGGAACGTCGCGAAACCGATCGGGTCATGGCCTGTCTCCTCGCTGGGTCAAGGGCCGATATCGATGCCGTAGAGTCGCGACGCATTGCCGGCCAGAACGGCGGTTCTCTCATCGTCGGTGAGGAATGTGGCGTCGCGCACGAAGGCGACCGGCTGCGGATCGCCGACCGGGTAGTCCGAGCCGAGCAGCACCCGGTCGGCGCCCACCACCTCGACGAGATGGCGCAGCACGCGCGCGTCGTAGACGCAGGTGTCGTAGTGGAGCATGCGCAGATAGTCGGCCGGCGGCTTCGTCATGTTGCGCCGGGTCGCCGGCTTCTCGGCGTAGTTCCGCGCGATGCGGCCGGTGTAGAACGGCATGTAGCCGCCGCCGTGGGAGATGCAGATGCGCAGGCCCGGGAAGGCATCGAGGATGCCCTCGTAGAACAGCGAGGCGATCGCGAAGGTCTCCTCGATCGACTGGCCGAGGCTGTTCCACATCATGTAGGGGCGCAGGCGCGGGTCCGGATTGCCGGCCGGATGCACGTAGACGACGGCGCCGAGCGCCTCGGCCGCCGCCCAGAACGGCCGCAGCCCGGCGTCGCCGATCTCGCGGTCGCCGACCCGGGTCGGGATCGCGACGCCCTTCAGGCCGAGGGTGCCGACACAGCGATCCAGCTCGGCGGCGGCGCGGTCGGGCGTCTGGAGCGGCACGCTGCCGAGCCCGACGAAGCGGGTCGGCGTCGTCGCCACCAGCGCCGCGATGGTGTCGTTGGTGCGGCGGTCGAGCGCAAGCGCCGCGTCCGGCGGCAGCCAGTCGCTGCACTGATGAACGAGGCTCGGGCTCAGCACCTGCACGGCCACGCCGGCCGCGTCCATGGCGGCGATCCGGTCGCCGACGTCGGCCATGCGGCGGACCACCGCGTCGTTGCGGGCCGCGATGGCGGCGCGTTGCGTCTCGGTCAGCGACGGGTCGGCCTCGGCGCGCGCGAACAGGCTGTGCGGTCGCGTCGCGGCGAACACCTCCGGCACGACGACATGCGCATGCACGTCGATGGCGGTGGGCCGCGCAAGGGAGGTCGGGGCGGACGTCTCGAGCATGGACCCACCGGCGAGCGAGCGGCGGAAGGAACCTCAAAGTCGCCAAGTCTAGGCACGAGACGGTAGTGATCACAATCGGAACGAGGCCCACGGCAGGGGTGCCCCGCGGCGGACGCATGCATATAAAGTGCGGGACGGCGCCTCCCCGGTGCCGCTGGTTTCGGATGGCGTTACGAAGCGGCTGCTGATGGTCGCCCGGCACTCGACCGTCGCGTCTTCTCACCTTCGCGCCAAGGGGCTTATGACGGCGCCACGCCTGGGGGTCCGCCAGGCGCCGACGGCTGTGCGGTTCGGGAGCGCGGGTGGGCCGGCGACCCGGCGGGATGCTCAGGGGATGGTGCGGGTGATCGGCGGGATGGCGAAGTCGAAGTCGCAGCCGCGTTCCGCCTGGGTCACCGTGTCGAGATAGAGCTTGGCATAGCCGCGCCGGCCCTCGCCCGTGGGGGTGGGCGGCTGCTCGGCGGCACGCGCCGCCAGCGTCGCGTCGTCCACCTCGAGCGACAGCGTGCGGCCGGCGGTGTCGAGCCGGATGTTGTCGCCGTCGCGAACCAGGCCGAGCGGCCCGCCGATCGCCGATTCGGGCGAGACGTGCAGCACGATGGTGCCGAAGGCGGTGCCGCTCATTCGCGCGTCGGAGATGCGCACCATGTCCTTCACGCCCTGCTGGAGCAGCTTCTTGGGGATCGGGATATAGCCCGCCTCCGGCATGCCGGGAGCGCCCTTGGGGCCGGCGTTCTGCATCACCAGCACGTCGTCGGGGGTGACGTCGAGGGCAGGATCGTCGATGCGGGCGGCGAGATCGGCGAGCGACTTGAACACCACGGCGCGGCCGGTGTGCTGCAAGAGCGAGGGCGTCGCCGCCGCCTGCTTGATGATGGCGCCGTGGGGCGCCAGGTTGCCGCGCAGCACCGCCATGGCGCCGCCCGAGAAGATCGGATCGGCGAACGGCCGGATCACCGACTGTGGGAAGGGCGGCGGCGCCGCGTCGAGATTCTCGCCGAGCGTCCGGCCGGTGACGGTGAGGCAGGACAGATCGAGCAGCGGCGCGATCTCGCGCAGCATGGGGACGAGCCCGCCGGCGTGATACAGGTCCTCCATGTAGCCCTGGCCGGTCGGCTTCAGGTCGATCAGCACCGGCGTCTCGCGGGCGATGCGGTCGATGCCGTCGAGGTCGATGCCGATGCCGAGCCGGCCCGCCATGGCGGCGAGGTGGATCAGCGCGTTGGTGGAGCCGCCGGCGGCCAGCACGGTGCGCAGCGCGTTGGTGAAGGCGGCGGGGGTGAGAATCTGGTCGGGCGTCAGCCGCTCGGCCGCCATGGCGACCGCGCGGGTGCCGGTCAATTCGGCGAGCCGGCGCCGCTCGCCATGCACGGCCGGCACGCAGGCGCCGCCCGGCAGCATCATGCCCAGCGCCTCGGTGGCGAGCGCCATGGTGCTGGCGGTGCCCATCACGCCGCAGAAGCCGACCGTCGGGGCGAGCTCGCTGTTGACCTCGGCGATCTGCTGGTCGGTCAGATCGCCGGCCCGGTAGCGGCCCCAGAAGCGGCGGCAATCGGTGCAGGCGCCGAGCCGCTCGCCGCGCCAGCTCCCCGCCAGCATCGGGCCGGAGACCAGCAGGATCGCCGGCACCCAGGCGCTCGCCGCTCCCATGATCAGCGCCGGCACCGTCTTGTCGCAGCCGCCGAGCAGGATCACCGCATCCATCGGCTGGGCGCGGATCATCTCCTCCACGTCCATCGCCATCAGGTTGCGTAGATACATGCTGGTCGGATGGGCGAAGCTCTCCTGGATGGAGATCACCGGGAAGGGGATGGGAATCCCGCCCGCCAGCATGACGCCGCGGCTCGCCGCCTCGATCAGGTCGGGCAGGTTGCGGTGACAGGCGTTGTAGCCCGAATCGGTGTCGACGATGCCGATGATCGGCCGGTCGAGGGCATCGTCGGTGTAGCCCAGCGCCTTGATGAAGGCCTTGCGCAGGAAGACCGAGAATCCCGCGTCGCCATAGCCCGCGAGATTGCGCCGCATGCCCACCGACTTTGTCATGATCCGCTCCGTGGTTCATGCCAGTATTGACTCACTGACAGGATTGTCAACAATCCTGGTAACGGAGATCCTCAGATGACCTCGCCCCCTGCGGCCAGCCCGGCGAACGAGCCGCCCTCGCTCGTCGATGTTCTCGAGGAGGAGATCGTTCTGGGCTATCTGCTGCCGCGCGAGCGGTTGGTGGAGGAGGAGGTGGCGGTGCGCTTCGGCGTCAAGCGACACGTCGCTCGCGACGCCATCCTGCGGCTCGAACGCATGGGCCTGGTCGATCGCACGCCCAATAAGGGCGCCGTGGTCCGCATGCTGACGGCGCGCGAGGTGGAGCAGATCTATGCGGTGCGCGAGGTGCTGGAGACGCTGGCGGCCGCGCAAATCCCGCTGCCGGCGGCCCCGGCGCTGGTCGAGCGGCTGGCAGCGGTGCAGGCACGCTACGCCACCGCGGTCGACGCCGGCGACCCGCGCGCCGCCTTCCGGGCCAACATCGCGTTCCACGACGTGCTGTTCGGAAGCTGCGGCAACCCGCATCTGGCCGAGGCGATCCGGCTGTTCGTGCAGAAGGTGCACGGGGTGCGCTCCAACACGGCCGCCGATCCCGCCCACCTGGCCCGTTCCCGCGCCGAGCACGAGGCGATGATCACGGCGCTGCGCGACGGCGACCGCGCCCGCCTGGTGCAGCTCTGCCGCGACCATCTGGTGCCGTCCCTCACCGCCTATGTGGCGGGGCTGAAGCGGCGCGGCCTGGCCTGAGGTGGCGTCGACCGATGGCCTGTCGCGACCCGCGATCCCTGTTCGGAGACCCCCCATGGCGCTGATCGAGACCGCCCGCAAGCAGACCCTCGGCCCGTTTCTCCGGCTGCATCCGAACGACAACGTGGCGGTGGCACGCAGCGCCGTGACGGCCGGCACGCCGGTCGGCGACACCGGCCTGGTGACGCGCGAGGCCGTCCCGGCCGGCCACAAGGTGGCGCTCGCCGACGTCGCCGCCGGGGCGCCGTTCCGCAAGTACGACGTGGTGATCGGCTTCGCGGCCGCCGACGTGCCGGCGGGCAGCTATGTGCACAGCCACAACATCGCGTTCCGCGACGTGGCGCACGACTACGCGCACGCCTCGGAGTTCCGCCCGCTGGATCTGGTGCCCGAGCGTGAGCGCGCCACCTTCAACGGCATCGTGCGGCCGGACGGCCGCGTCGCCACCCGTAACTATGTCGGCGTCGTCTCCACCGTGAACTGCTCGGCGACGGTCGCCAAACGGATCGCCGCCTGGTTCACGCCGGAGCGGCTCGCCGCCTACCCGAACGTCGACGGTGTCGTGGCGCTCACCCACGGGCTCGGCTGCGCCATGGAGATGACCGGCGAGCCGATGGCGATCCTGCGGCGCACGCTCGGCGGCTACATCCGCCACCCCAACATGGCGGCCGCCGTGGTGGTCGGGCTCGGCTGCGAGCGCAATCCCGTCGACGAGCTGTTCGCCGACGAGGGCTTGTCGGCAGGCCCGCTGCTGCGCCGCTTCGTGATGCAGGACGCCGGCGGCACCCGCAGCACCATCGAGGCCGGCATCGCGGCGGTGCGCGACATGCTGCCGGTGGTGGACCGCGTGGTGCGCCAGCCGGTGCCGGCCTCCCACCTCGTGGTCGGGCTCCAGTGCGGCGGCTCCGACGGCTTCTCGTCGATCACCGCCAACCCGGCACTGGGCGCCGCGGTCGATATCCTGACGCGCCACGGCGGCACCGCCATCTTGTCGGAGACTGCCGAGATCTATGGCGTCGAGCACACGCTGACGCGGCGCGCCGCGACGCGCGAGATCGGCGAGGCGCTGGTGGCGCGCCTGCGCTGGTGGAAGGACGAGTACTCGGTCGGCCGCGACACCCAGATCAACGGCCGCATCACCCAGGGGAACGCCGCCGGCGGCCTCGCCAACATCCTGGAGAAGTCGCTCGGCTCCGCCATGAAGGGCGGCACCGGCCCGCTGATGGCGGTCTACCGCTACGCCGAGACGGTGCGGGCCGCGGGCCTCGTGTTCATGGATACGCCGAGCTTCGACCCGATCTCGGTGACCGGCCAGGTGGCGGGCGGTGCCAACCTGATCGCCTTCACGACCGGGCGCGGCTCGTGCTTCGGCTCGGTGCCGGCGCCGACCCTCAAGCTCGCCACCAACACGCCGATGTATCGCCGGCTCGCCGACGACATGGACATCAATTGCGGCGCGATCCTCGACGGCGACGAGACGATCGAGTCGATGGGGCGGGCGATCTTCGAGCGTTTCCTGGCGGTCGCCTCGGGCGAGCGGACGCGCAGCGAGGAGCTCGGCGTCGGCGCCGACGAGTTCGTGCCCTGGCAGGCCGGGGTGATGAACTGACGGGCGGACGGGCCTGGCGGCCTCAGCCTCAGCCTCAGCAGCAGTCAGCAGCAGGAAGCGTACCAACCGGGGCCGCAGCCGCATCCGATGGTGGGGCGGTACACGTAGCCGCGCACGCCGTCGCCTCCCGGGCCGTACGGATAGACGGTCGTGCGAACGGCGCGGCCGAAGACCACCGGCGCCGCATAAGGGCCGGGGCCGTGGTCGACGTGCCAGCCATCCCCCGGATACGCCCCGGGGGTGACGATCACCACGGGCCGGCCGGTCCCATGGGCGCCGCGCCATCCGGCAATGGCCTGGGACGACAGGGTCGCGATTGCGAGAGCCACCAGCACGACGCGACCCGCCTGTGTCATGCTTCGATCCTGTCTCGATGCCTGTACGACGCCGTCTCGCGTCCGCCCGTGGCGGACAACTGAGAGTGTTGCGGAAGGTTCCGAGATGGGTCGCAGACGATCGGCCGCGCAGCAACAGGCGACCGCGTCTGTAGATGCGTATGCGCGAAAAGGACGGATGCCGCTCAATCGGCAGAGTCCGAGCCAGAGACCTGTGCGGGCGACAAGATGATTGCGGGCAGCGGGATGGTGCCCAGGGGCGGAATCGAACCACCGACACCGTGATTTTCAGTCACGTGCTCTACCAACTGAGCTACCTGGGCGTGCCCGCGAGTGCGCGATGCCCGAAGGCATCGGCGAGCGCGGGCGGTTATAGAGGCTCCCCAGGCGGATGTCCAGACGCCGTGACGCGGTTGTCACGAAGCCCCAAAACCCTTGCCCGAGCGCGCAAATCTGATGCGTCCCCGGCCGACCGGCGGTCCCGGCGCCGCCCTCCCGTCGAGCCGCGGCGCATCGCCGCCCGCGGCGCCGGGCCGGCGCGTCAGGCCGGCGCCACCGCGTCGGTGCGCACCGCCGGGGTGGGGGTCTCGTCGGGCGGTCCCATCAGGACCGTGAGGGCGCGTGGCCTCACCCCGTAGTGCAGCGGCATCTTGGCCCGCACCAGCTCGCCGTCGGTGGTGGTCCAGGCGCGCCGGCGCACATGCGAGATGGTCACGCTGGTCGCCGTCATGCTGCGGATGCCGGGATTGTCGCGCCAGCCGCCGGTGAGGAGGTCGGCCCCGGCGCGGGCCAGCCCGAGCGTGCCGGCATCCTCGGCGATGTGCAGCTCCAGCAGGCCCTCGTCCAGCCGCGGCCGGCGCCAGTCGAGGCCGAAGCGGTTGTTGGTGACGAGCACCGCCACCGCGTCCACGGTCTCGCGGCGGCCGTCCACCGCCACCTCGAAGCGGAACCGCCCGCTCCGTCGCAGCGCCCGCAGCGCCGCCACCGCGACGCCGAGGAAGCGGCCGAGCGGATGGCCGCGGGTCTCCTCCCGGGCGCGCGCCATCTGGCTGAAGAAGCCGATGCCGGAGAGCGAGTGGAACGGCCGGCCGCAGAGGGTCGCGAGGTCGACCTCCTGCGGCGTGGCCGCAGCGAGCGCCGCCACGGCCTCGTCGATGTCGGCCGGCATGCGGAGATCGCGGGCGAACAGGTTCATGGTGCCGAACGGCAGCACGCCCAGCACCTTGCCGGTGCCGGCGAGCGCGCTCGCCGCGAGATTGGCGCTGCCGTCGCCGCCGCCGACCACGAGGGCGTCGTGGGACGAGCGGGCCGCTTCGGCGATCGCCGCCGGCATCGCCTTGGGGGCGACGACATGGATGTCGACCTGGCGGCCGCCGGCGCCGAGGGCGCCGAGCGCCGCCCTCACCGGCTCCGGTCCGTGATCGACCAGGGTGCCGGCGCGGGCGTTGAGCAGGACGAGAATGCGGCGCATCGCGGGGTCCGGGTTGGGCGCGCCGCCACCCGGCGCCGCGGTCGAGCCCTCAACGCCGAACGGCGCCTTCGGTTCGCCGCCCCACCGGGAATGGCGCGCGGTCTTCGGCCGCAGCCGCCGACGGACAGTGGGCCGTTTCGGGTCGATCGTGTGCGAGTCGATCGTGCCCCGCGGGGCGGTGCCCGCGTGACCGCAGACCGCGCGCCGCCGTTGTGCTATGACGCCGGGCTCGCCGTCACCGTGCCCGGGCCGGGCGCGGGCTGCGGCGCGCCCGCACCAGGGGAGGGGGCATGCCCGATCGGCTGATCTACAAGATTTGTCCGGCCTCCCTGTGGCGGGAGGCGGAGCGCGCCGGCGTGTTCGACGGCGCCGCCGTGGACCGCGCCGACGGCTTCATCCATTTCTCGGCGGCCGATCAGGTGGCCGAGACGGCCGCCAAGCATTTCGCCGGGCAGAGCGATCTCGTGCTGGTGGCGGTCTCGTCGGCGGCGCTGGGCGACGCGGTGCGCTGGGAGCCGTCGCGCGGCGGCGCGCTGTTCCCGCATCTCTACGGCCCGCTGCCGCTCGCCGCGGTGCGGGCGGTGACGCCGTTCCGGCACGCCCGCGACGGCACGATCGACGGTGTCGTCCCGGACTGACCTGAACCGCCCCGCTCCCTGGGGCGACCAAGGAGGCGGACGGATTTGGGGAGAATTCGACTTAATCTCAACTCGATTGTCCGGCCCGCCGCGGCGCTCGCCTGCGGCTCCCTCTTCATGCCGAGGTTGCTCCGATGCCAGACGTCGTTCGCCGGCCCCTGATCGCAGGGGTGGTTCTCGTCGCGCTCGCCGGCGCGGCGTCCGCCCAGATCGGTGATTGGGTGGAGGACAGCCGGCTGAGGGCCCGGCTGCCGGCATCGACCGACACCGTCATGCTGTTCAAGGTCGTCACCGTGCGGGACGATATCGTCATCGGCCTGTCGACTGTGGAGCTCGATGCGCTCGGCGGCCGCGATGTCGGCGCCGTCGCCCGTGCGCTCAAGGAGCGCGGCACCCTGACGGCATGGCAATACGCGGCCCGCAAGGCGGTGACCGGCGAGCTCGAGCAGGCGCCGCGCCAGAAGGTCGGCCTTTTGGCCCACGACACGCTGCGGGTGGAGTCGTACCAGACGCCGCTCGCCGTGCTGCCGCACAACTGAGCCGGCCTTTATCGCGCGGTCGCCCGATCGCGAAATCGCGCTATCATGGTCCGGTGACGGCGCCGTTCGCCGCCACGGACGAAAGGACCGACATGGATACGATCGTCGAGCGACGCGCCGACGTGCAGCGAGAGGCCGAGTTCTCGCCGGAGGAGCGCGATGCCGTCTATCGCTGCATCGCCACCCGGCGCGACGTGCGCGGCCAGTTTCTTCCCGATCCCATTCCGGACGACGTGCTGGCGCGCCTGCTCGCCGCCGCCCATCGGGCGCCGTCGGTCGGCTTCATGCAGCCGTGGGACTTCATCGTGGTGCGCGACGCCGAGGTGAAGCGGCGCGTCCACGCCGCCTTCGCGGCCGCTCACCACGAGGCCGCCGGCATGTTCGACGACGGTCGCGCCGAGCGCTACCGCCAGCTCAAGCTCGAAGGCATTCTGGAGGCGCCGGTCGGCCTCTGCGTCACCTGCGACCGGGAGCGCACCGGCTCCGTGGTCATCGGCCGCACTCATCAGCCCGAGATGGATCTCTACAGCGCGGTGTGCGCGGTGCAGACGCTGTGGCTCGCCGCCCGCGCCGAGAATCTCGGCGTCGGCTGGGTCTCCATCGTGCGTTACGAGGATCTGCGCGCCGCGCTCGGCATTCCGCCGCGCATCCAGCCGATCGCCTATCTGTGCATCGGTCGGGTGTCGCACTTCTTCGCCAGGCCGGAGCTGGAGACGGCGGGCTGGCTGCCGCGCCTGCCGCTGCGCGACCTCGTGTGGTTCGACGGCTGGCATCGGCGCACCGGCCACGAGCCGCTGCTCGATGCGCTCGACAGGAGCACGCTGGAGACGAACAGACCGGAGTGACGCGGCCCGCAGAACCGCGACCTTCGCGGCGGGTTGTCGAGACGGCATCGCCACAGGAGGACGCCATGGGTCGGATCGGGGACGCATTTCGGGCCGAGCGGCGCGACACCGCAGCAGCACCGCCGGCCGGCGGCGCCGGCACGGCGCCGTTCGATCGCGGTGCCGCCTGGGTGCGGGACGTGCTGCTGCCGGCGCTCGCGCAGGCCGACGCGGAGCTCGCCGGCGACGGCGTCGCCGTGCGCTTCGACAGCAATCTCGATCCGCGCTCGACCAATCACGCCCATGTGGATTTCTGGCTCGCGCCGCGCGACGACCACGGCGGCGTTCCCCACGGTCCGCGACATTCGATCAATGTGCGCGAGGGGCGTGACGTCTGGCTGTTCCGTCCCGGCGAGCCGGGCCGCGTGCTCGGCCCCATCGAGGCGGTCGACGCGGCCGCCTGCGAGGAGATGCTGGCGAACGCCGCCGCCGAGTATGCCCGCCTGCTGGGCTGACGGGCCGCGCGGCGACGCAGCACTCAGCGCTCGGTGACGGCGAGGCGGAAGCCGAGCCCGACGAAGGCGGCCGCGAACACGCGCCGCAGCCACATCAGCACGGCCGGGCGCGCCACCACATGGTCGCGCACCGCCGCGGCCGCGATGCCATAGAGCGCGAACACCACGAACGTCATCACCATGAACACCGCCGACAGCGCCACCATGCGGGCGAGCGGCGATGTTTCGGCGGCGCCGACGAACTGCGGCAGGAAGGCGAGAAAGAACAGCGACAGCTTGGGATTGAGGATGTTGATCAGGACGCCGGTCCGCACGATCTCGCGGGCGGGGCGCGAATCGGCGCGGGTCTCGATGCGCATCACGCCGCGGTCGCGCAGGGTCTGCCACGCCATCACCAGGAGATAGGCGACGCCGGCGATCTTCACGGCGTGGAACAGCAGCGCGCTGGTGTGCAGCACCGCGGCGAGGCCCAGCATGGCGGCCGCCATGTGGGGCACGATGCCGAGCGTGCAGCCGAGCGCTGCCGCGACGCTGGCGGCGCGTCCGCGTGCGAGGCCGGCCGCGAGCGTGTAGACGACGCCGGTCCCTGGCGAGGCCACCACCACGAGCGAGGTGATCAGAAACTCGGGCGCGAGCAGCTCGGACATGATCATCGACCACTCCAGGGTGGCATGCGGGCTGCCGGAGCCCGGTCGGGAGGCGAGCGCGTCGCGCGCCGCAACCGTGCAGCCCATGGCCTCCCGATCCACATCCGCGCTTCTAGCGTGGCGCGACATCACCACGCCACCCGATTTCCGAGAGGCGTTCCCTTACCGAAGTTTCACGAAACTTCGGCCGTGCCCCGATGTTATTGGACCGACATTGGAGTCGCATGGAGTGAACACGATGATCGCCAAGACCGTATCGGGTGCTGTCGCCCTCACCACCGCGCTGCTGATCGCCGCCGCGCCGGCGCAGGCGCAGCACTGGGGCCACCGGCACGGGCATTGGGGCGGCGGCTACCACCATCACCGCCACGGCGGCGCCGGTGTCGCGGCGGGCATCGCCGGCTTCGCGGCGGGCGCGCTGATCGGCGGCGCCATCGCGTCGCAGCCGCGCTACGCGCCCGGTTACGCGCCGGCTCCGGTCTACGGCGGCAATGCCGACGCGATCGCCTACTGCCAGTCGCGCTTCCGCTCCTACGATCCGGCCTCGGGGACATATCTGGGCTACGACGGGCAGCGTCACGCCTGCCCGTGACCGACGAGACGGCGGGGCGCGCCGGCCGTCCTGACCGGCCGGATGGAACGCAACCGCGACATCGTCGTTGATGCGGCGCCGGCCTCTCCGGCCGGCTTCGATGCGGATGGCGAGTCCTTCGCCGCCGCCTTCATGCCCGGGGCGACCTCGTCGTCCCGGATGTCGTTCTCGTCGACGTCTTCTTCTTGTCCTCTCCCGACGTCGCCCACCTGCCGAGGAGTTTCGTTCATGCGCCTTGCAACTGCGACCGCCGCGGCGGCCGCCGCTCTCGCTTTCGTGGTGGCGGCCGAGCCGGCCAGCGCCCGGTTCTTCGATCCCGCCACCAAGTCGTTCGAGCCGACGGCCGAGACGGTGGCGTGCCGGATGGTGCGCGAGCGCGTGATGCGCCCCAATGGCCGCGTCATCTACAAGACGCGCCAAGTGTGCACGCCGGGCTTCCGGCCGGGCTTCGCGGCCGGCGGCTGCCGCATGATCCGCGAGCGCGTCGTGCGCCCGAACGGCGCCGTCGTGTATCGCAGCGTGCGCCGCTGCGGCTGAGGCAGCCGCCGCGGCCGATAGAGCCGAATCATCAGGGGAGCGCGGCATGCCCGCGCTCCCTCTCGTTTTTCGAGCGCTTTCTCGACCATGCCCGCGTCGGCGCGTCGCCGGCAAGCCGGTTCCCACTCCACCACCAAATGCGCTAGGAACCTCCCGCGTACCGCCCCGGCTCGGACCCGATCCGCTGCCGATCCGCCCCGATCCGCCGGTCCGTGCGCCCCACCTGCCCGTGGCCCCGGCCGCTGCCCAGATTCGCGGATCGTCCCATGCTCGATCGCCGCCGTGTCGTCCTCGCCGCCCTCGCGGCCGCCGCCGCTCCCGCCGTCGCCGGTCCTGCTGCCGCTCAGGCGACGTATCCGGCGCGGCCCGTCACCGTCGTGGTGCCGTATCCGCCGGCCGGCTCGGTCGATCTGGTGGCGCGCGCCATCGGCGAGCCGGTGAGCCGCAGCCTCGGCCAGCCGGTGGTGGTGGAAAATCGCGGCGGCAGCGGCGGCTCGGTCGCGGCGCAGGCGGTGGCGCTCGCGGAGCCCGACGGCTACCGGCTGGTGCTCGGCACCCAGCAGACCCACGCCACCAACGAGACGCTGTTTCCGTCGATCGGCTACCGCGCCGTCGAGAGCTTCACCCCGATCTGTCAGGTCTGCACGGTGCCGCACGCCCTGGTGGTGAAGAAGACGCTGCCGGTGGCGAGCGCGGCCGAGCTGGTGGAGCTTCTGAAGCGCGAGCCGGGCCGGCTCAACTACGGCTCCACCGGCAACGGCTCGTCGTCGCATCTCGCCTGCGAGCTGTTTCAACTGCGGGCCGGCGTCAAGGCGCAGCACGTCCCCTATCGGGGCGGCGGCCCGCTGGCCCAGGACCTGATGGCGGGGGTCGTCGATTTCGGCTTCATCGCGGTCGCCAACATCCGCGGCCCGCTCGAAGGCGGGCTGGTCCGTGGGCTGGCGATCGCCTCGGCGAAGCGCATCGCCCTGATGCCGGAGCTGCCGACGCTCGCCGAGACCGGGCTGCCGGATGTCGATGCCGATGCGTGGTTCGCCTATTTCGCGCCGGCCCGCACGCCGCCGGAGCGCATCGCGATGCTCGCCAAGGCGATCGAGGAGGCGCTCGCGGCCGACAGCGTGCGCGAGACCTTCGACCGCAACGCCGTGGTGGCGCGCTTCCGCCCCTCCGCCGAGATGCCGGAGTTCGTCGCCGCCGAAGTGCGCAAATGGGCCGAGGTGGTCCGCCTCGCCAACGTCAAGGCGGAGTGAGGCGGCGGGCCGGCGCCTCCGCTCAGCGCGGCGTCAGCGTCTCGGTGCCGAAGCCGTCGTTGCCGCGCACCGCCCAGATGCCCTTGAGCACGCCGCCGTCCTGCACCTGGTACATCACCAGCCCCGGCTTGCCGTTGAGCGTGTAGGTGGCCGACAGCGCGTCGTTCATCCGCATGCCGAAGCCCGTGTAGGTCTCGCCGGCGATCGACCAGCGCACCGTGTAGGTGGTGTCCGAGATGATCTGGATCGCGAGGGTCCCCGAATAGGCCGAGCCGTCCGGATTGGTGCCGGCGACGGTGTAGCTCTTGGCGAGCGTCAGCGTGTCGGCGGCGGCCGGAAGGCTCGGCGCGGCGACCAGCACGAGCAGGGCGGGCACAAGGGCAGCAAGGAGGAGGCGACGCATGCGGGGGCTCCGTCGACCCGGCGCCGGGATTGGCGCGGGGTCGGCAGCATTCCGGCACCGCCGCCGCCTGTCAATCGGGAGCGGCCGCCCTCCGTCCGCGACCGTTCGGCCGTCAGCCGGCCCGTGAGGCAGGATGGTCGGCCGTGCAGTCGTGCTCCGGCACGATCGGCGGCGCCGCCACCACCCGGCGCAGCAGCCGCGGGCGCCAGCGGCGCGCCAGCCGCCGCTCGGCCGAGCGGCGCACCAGCAGCTCGGTCGGGTCGCGCCACGGCGGCTCGGCGAACGCATCGATCACATCGCCGCGCGACAGCCCGATGTCGGCCAGCATGCGGTCGTTGAAGCCGCCGAGCGCGGCCGCCTCGCGGCGGTGGCGAATGGTCTCGGCCATGCGGCGCACCCGCATCGCAATCCCGGCCGCCGCCACCGCGAGCGACCGCGGCAGGAGCCGAGAAACGAGACGAGTGGGCGACAGCGCCGTCATGGCGACCTCCTGTGGTCGGTGGTGCGACAAGGTCGACGCTCCCCTCCGAGGGCGCCACCCGAAAAGCCGCTGAACCGTGGCCGGGAGAATGCCATTCCGCCATTGATGAATGAAACGAATGTTTTTAATCTGATCGATAAGCGGGGCTGATGGTTTCGGCCTCTCTGCACCGAGGCTGCCATGTCCGTCCTGCTCGATGTCGACCAGCTCCGCACCTTCGTGGTGATCGCCGAGACCGGCTCGTTCACGCGGGCCGCCGAGGTGGTGCACAAGACCCAGTCGGCGGTGTCGATGCAGATGAAGCGGCTGGAGGAGCGCATCGAGCGCCCGCTGTTCGTCCGCGAC
Organism: Rhodoplanes serenus; assembly: GCA_009720755.1. Classification (GTDB taxonomy): domain Bacteria; phylum Pseudomonadota; class Alphaproteobacteria; order Rhizobiales; family Xanthobacteraceae; genus Rhodoplanes; species Rhodoplanes serenus. The sequence goes on along the minus strand of WNKV01000008.1, from coordinate 118,928 downwards.
GGCCGCGTCTCCAAGCTCACCGAGGACGGCGAGCGGCTGCTCGATTACGCCCGGCGGATCGTCAAGCTCAATGTCGAGGCGGTGGCGGCGTTCGGCAGCGAGGAGCTGACCGGGAGGGTGCGGCTCGGCGTGCCGGACGATTACGCGGACCGCTATTTGCCCGACATCATGGCGCGCTTCTCGCGCGTCTATCCCGGCGTCGAGCTGACGGTGTTCTGCGAGCCGTCGATCGAGCTGCTGGGCCGGGTCGAGCGCAACGAGATCGACATCGCCATCGTGACCAGCAGCGGCGTCCATCGCGCGTCCGAGATCTTCCGTCAGGAGCGGCTGCTGTGGGTGACGTCGAGCCGGCATGCCACCCATCTCGACACGCCGCTGCCGCTGGCGCTCGGACGGCCGACGTGCCAATGGCGCGCCGCCGCCATCGACGGCCTCGACTCCATGGGGCGCGCCCACCGGCTGCTATTCTCCAGCGGCAATGCCGGCGCCATCTCGGCCGCCGTGCTGGCCGGGCTCGCGGTGTCGGTGCTGCCGACCTCGGGGCTGCGGCCGGGCATGCGGGTGCTGACGCCGGCCGAAGGCTTCCCGGAGCTGTCGCCCTGCCGGATCGGCCTGTTGCGCAATCCGCACGAGCGCTCGGCGCTCGCCGATGCGCTCGCCGGCCACATCATCTCGTCGCTCGACAATCTGTCGGCCGGCGCCGCCGCGGCCGAGTGAGCAGGGCCGGTGGCCGGCAGCGGCGCTCCCGCCGCCGGCCCTTCGCGCGCAATCCTCAGGCGGCGCGGACGGTGGCCAGGAAGCGGTCCACCTCCAGCCGCAGCCGGCTGCTCTCCTGGGAGAGCGACTGCGCCGCGGACAGCACCTGGCTCGACGCCGAGCCGGTCTCGCCGGCGCCCCGATTCACCTGGACGATGTGGGTGGCCACCTCGGTGGTGCCCTGGGCGGCCTGCTGGACGTTGCGGGCGATCTCACGGGTTGCCGCGCCCTGCTCCTCGACCGCCGCCGCGATGGCGGACGCGATCTCGGCGATCTGGCCGATGGTGCCGCCGATCGCCTTGATGGCGTCGACCGACGCCTGGGTGGCGTTCTGCATTCCGTTGATCTGAGCACCGATCTCGCCGGTGGCTTTGGCGGTCTGGGCGGCCAGCGCCTTGACCTCCTGGGCGACCACCGCGAACCCCTTGCCGGCCTCGCCGGCGCGGGCCGCCTCGATGGTGGCGTTGAGGGCGAGGAGATTCGTCTGCTCGGCGATGTCGGTGATCAGCTTGACCACGTCGCCGATGCGGTTGGCGGCGTGCGACAGCTCGTTGATCTGCCCGTCGGTGGTCTCGGCCTGGCGCACCGCCGCGCCGGCGATGCGGGTGGCCTCCTGGACCTGACGGCCGATCTCGCCGACCGACGAGGACATCTCGTTGGTGGCCGAGGCGACGCTCTGGACGTTGGTCGATGCCTCCTCGGAAGCGGCCGCCACCGTCGACGACAGCTGCTGCGTGCTCTCGGCGGTCTTCGTCAGCGTGCCGGCGGCCGCCTCGAGCTCGGTCGAGGCCGACGAGACGCCGCGCACGATGTCGCCGATCGCCGCCTCGAACGCATCCGCGAGCCGGATAGTCTCCGCCCTGCGTTCCGCCGCCACGATCTGGTCCTGCGCCGCTTTCTCCTCGGCCTCCCGGCGTGCCTTCTCGGCCGCCTTGATCTTGAACGCCTCGACCGCCTCGGCGATCTCGCCGATCTCGTCCTTGCGGCCGACGCCGGCCAGCACCACGGTGAAGTCGCCGTCGGCGAGCCGGCGCATCCCGGCCGTCAGCGCGGAGATCGGCTTGGCGATGCCGAAGTGTGCCACCACGACGCCGAGCGCCACCGCGATCGCGATGCCGATGCCGACCGACAAGACGATCTGAAAGATGACCGCCTGGGTGGTGGCCGTCAGCTCGGCCGAGCCCTGCTTGAGATCGCGATCGAGCGCGAGCACGATCTCGCGCGTGTCCGCCAACAGCTTGCGCAGCGGCGGCTCGATCGTCGTGCGCATCGTCAGGTAGGCCTGCCCCGAGGCCCCCTGGCTGGCGAGCGCGATGATCGGTGCCGTCTTGCTCCGCACCTCGCCTAACACCCGCTCCACCTCGTCGAGCCGGGCGGCAAGGCGCGGCAGCTTGGCCTTGGCGTTGGCGGCGAAGCCCAGCGCCTCGTCGAGCGCCTGGCCGGCTCGCGCCGTGGTGTCCTTGCGCTCCGTCTCGTCGGTGTCGGAGATCGCCCGGTAGGCGAGGAACGCATACTGATAGATCGCCCGGTTCAACCGCGCGATCGACACGGCCGCATCGGCGTCGGTCTCGATGAAGCGGGTGTTTCGGACGTCGATCTCCTTCATCTTGTCGGCCGCATACCAGGTGGCAAGCCCGGCGATGCAGCCGAGCAGCAGGATCACGCCGAGGATCTTCGGCAGTGTTCTGATTCGGGTCAGCAGGGACATGTTCAGCATTCCTGGATGAGACGTCGGGACCGGCGGGCCGTTCGGCGGGGTCTCGGTCTGAGCGATGGAGGCGTGACGTGCGTCTAGCCGATTCGAGTTACGCCTCATGCTCTCCAGGAAACCGCTAAGTTTATATTAAAAACGGACACAATTGATGATAGTCCATAATCCGCAGAATTATCCAAAATGCGAAGAGCACCGGCCGAATTGTGTATAGACTTGTGTGTTGTCTCGACCTCTCATCGTGAAAGGGGGTGACATCCCACGACGACATGTTGAATCGCTTCCGTCTGTTCAGCGCCGAGGACATCGGCGATCATCGAGCGCTCGTCCGCGCACGGGTTCCGGACTGCCTGTCCCTGGAGCCTATCGATGACGGGCCGTTCCGCAGCGACGTCGCCGCGTTCCCGTTCGCTGGCGAGCCGGACAGCTCGTGGCTCGCCTCGGTGTTTCACGCACCCGGCCTCACGGTCGAGTTCGACTCGCGCGCCGCGGTGTGGCTGATGGTGCCGTTCAGTGCCTGGATCACCGTCGCGCTCGGTCGTCGCATGCGCGAGATCCGCGGTGGCGGTGTCGGCGGTCTCTTGCCTGTCGAGGAGCAGCGCATCCGCCGCACCGCCGGTCATCATCTGATGCTGCGGGTCGACCCGTCCCGCCTAGCGAACGCCATGGCGGCCTTCGAGTGCGACACGGCGCTCGCCTCGATTCTCGACGAGCACTTCTGCGAGCCGCATCTGACCGGCCTCCAGGATCTCGTCGACGAGGTGCGTCACCTGATCCGCAGCCTCGATCGCGGCCCGGACGAGATCGTCGACCTGGCCTTGTTCCGCGCCGCCTACGATCAGCTCCTGGTTCTGCGACTGGCCAATGTGCTGGCCGTCGCGGCGGCGCCCGACGGCCGGCCGGCGATCCATCGCCACGATCCGGCGCTACGGCGCGCCGACGAGTACATTCGGGCGCATGCCGACGACAATGTCGATCTGATCCGGCTCGCCCAGCATGTCGGCCTGTCGCTGCGCTCGCTCCAGGTGATGTTCCGCAGAACGTTCGACTGCACCCTCGTCCAGTACATCAGGCGCCACCGGCTGGCGATGGCGCGGCGCCGCCTCGAGGCCGCGTCGGATGCGACGATCGCCGAGATCGCGCGCAGCTCCGGCTTCGCTCACCTCGGCCGTTTCACCGCGGCGTATCGGGCCGAGTTCGGCGAGTTGCCCCGGCAGACGCGGCAGCGGTCCCGGCGCACGCTGTCGACCGACGGCTGACCACTTCGGGGTGCATCACCCCAAAGCGTCCCGTCACGTCGGAACCCTCCGGCGGCCAGATGTTTGTTCCTGGCGTGCGGGCGGTCTCGCGTGAAGCTCGTTCTCGACGTGACGCAGGCGTGTGTCAGCCCGAGCTGACAGATGGCCGCCGGCGAGAGCCGCCGCAAGGCGCGTCGCGACGCGGTATGCCCGATCTCGCCATCGCAACTCGAATGAGCCGTATCTGGAGCCGAACGCATGCTCGATCGTGTGACCTCCATCGACCATGGTGACGACGACCTCGCGTGGATGAGCACGGCCGAGCTGAAGGCCCGGCTGCTCGCCGCCGTGGAGGGGCGCCACGACGCCAAGCAGGGCGACAAGCTGAAGCTGTTCGATCAGGAGCTGGCGCCGCTGTTCGCCGCGCTGGCGCGCCGCAACCCGACGCCGCGCGTGGAGGATCAGGTCGTCGCCGTGCAGGGCGTGTGGACGCCGGTGTGGTCGACGATCCCGTTTCACGACGCCATCCCGGGCCGGGTGTTCGATCAGTCCTATCAGATCTTCCGCAACGACGGGTTCTACGCCAACATCGCCCATCACGCGCCGGGCCGGAACGGCGGCCTGATGGAGCGCCTGCGCTCCGTGCTGGCCGGCTGCAACCTGATGATCATCCAGCATTACGAGATCGCCGATGGCCGCTGGCTGATCGAGAATATCGGCATCGAGGTGGCGGTGGTGCGGGCCGACCGCGGCCTCGACATCCCGGCCGCCGAAGCGTGGTTCGCCGACGTGATGGCGCGCAAGGGCCGTCGTTATCAGGAGGCGGCCGACCTCGGCGCGCCCGATCTCTCGCAGCTCGACGCCGCCGCCGCCAAGAAGCTCGGCAAGACCTTCAAGGCCAAGCCCGTGATGGAGAATATCTACATGGACGCCGATCTGCGCCTGATCACCAGCCGGCGCGAGGCGAACCAGCGGCCATCCTACACGATCGGCGTGCGGCGGATGTGATCAGCTTCGCCGGGCTGCGGCCGGGGATGTCTCGGCGAGGCCGAGCTCGCGGCGCCGCTTGCCGGAGAGGCTGCCGGCGACCATCTGGTAGGAGTGGCGGATGTAGTCGCACAGCTCGGCATCGGACAGCCCGGGCCGGCCGTGATGCTGAATCCAGGTCAGGCCGCGCGACGCCAGATAGGGCGCCGGTCGCAGGCCGGGTCGGTCCTTCAGCAGCTCGTAGGCGATGCCGGTGACCTTGAAGGTGATGCCGGCGTCGCCGCTGTTCCAGCCGCCGATCGCGAACACCTTGCCGCCGACCTTCCAGACATCCGCGCCACCCCATTGCACCACATGGGTGGTGGCCGGCAGGGTGCGACAGACGTCGTTGAACTCGTCGGAGGTCATCGGATCGCTCTGCACTCGTCCGATCGCGGCTCTCGCCGGCCGCCGTCGCCGTCGAGCCCGGCCGCGGCCGGGCTCGACGAGAACGCATCGGTTGCGGTCGGGATCACTCCGCCGCGGCGATGTCGGTTTCGCTGTCGCGGTTGGCGGCGAAGAACTTCAGCGCCACCTCGGGGAACAGCGCAAAGGACAGCACGTCCTCCAGGCTCGCGTCCGGATAGCCCTTCTCGGCGAGCTTCTTCTTCAGCATCTCCATCTGCGGCGCGATGTCGTCGGCCGGCCGGTGATCGATCATGGTCTGGCCGGCGATCACCTCCTTCATCACGTCCTGGATCGGCGCCGGGGTGCGGCCATAGGCGCCGCGGGCGAGGTCCTTGATCTCCTGCGGCACCACCTTGTAGCGGCCGAGGATGACGTTGAAGGCCGCCATCGAGCCGACGATCTGGCTGGTCGGGGTGACGAGCGGCGGATAGCCGATCTCGGCGCGCACCCGCGGCAGCTCCTCGATCAGCTCCGGATACTTGTGGGCCTTGCCCTGCTGCTTGAGCTGGTTGAGGAAGTTGGACAGCATGCCGCCCGGGATCTGGAAGGTCAGCACCTTGGTGTCGATGTCGATCGCGGTGTCGAGCTTGAAGGTCGCGGCCAGATCCTTCTTCACCTTCCGGAAGTGGTCGGCGATCGGATAGAGCTTCTCCTTGTCGATGCCGGTGTCGCGCGGATGGCCTTCGAGCGCCGCGACCAGCGCCTCGGTGGCGGGCTGCGAGGTGCCGAGCGCGAACGGCGACAGCGCGCAGTCGACCACGTCGGCGCCCGCCTCCATCGATTTCAGGTAGGTCATCGACGCCATGCCGCTGGTGTAGTGGCAATGCACGTCGACCGGGACGTCGAGCTTCTCCTTGATGGCCTTGACCAGATCGTAGGCCGTGAAGGGCGCCAGCAGCCCGGCCATGTCCTTGATGCAGATGGAGTCGGTGCCGAGATCGACGAGATCCTTGGCGACCTTCAGGAAGTTCTCGGTCGTGTGATACGGGCTGATGGTGTAGACGATGGCGCCCTGCACATGCGCGCCCGCCTTCTTGGCCGCGCGCATCGAGACTTCGAGATTACGGGTGTCGTTGAGCGCGTCGAAGATGCGCACCAGCCCGATGCCGTTCTCGACCATCCGCTGCACGAAGGTCTCGACCACGTCGTCGGCGTAGTGATTGTAGCCGAGCACGTTCTGGCCGCGCAGCAGCATCGAGATCGGGGTTTTCTTGATGTAGGTCTTGAGCGTGCGCAGCCGCTCCCAGGGATCTTCGTTGAGGAAGCGCAGGCAGGAGTCGAACGTGGCGCCGCCCCAGGCCTCGAGCGCGAAGTAGCCGATCTCGTCGAGCTGCTCCAGCATCGGCACCATGTCGGAGGTGCGCATGCGGGTCGCCGCCAGGGACTGGTGCCCGTCGCGGAGCACCGTTTCGACGATCTTCAGGGGCTTGTTGTTGGTTGTCACGAGGCACTCCCGGGTTGCGAGTCGTCACGAACGGGCCGCGCCGTCTGCCTGCTCCGCAGGCGGTGTCTGGTCCGATCCAATGTCAAGACGCCGAGATTGATACCCGGAAACCGCCGACTGGCAATCCGCATGGCCGCGCTCGGAGCCGGAGGGCGGCCGCGTCGCCGGCGCATAGCAGCTTGCCTCGACGACAGATTTCGACATCGTGCCGGCGTCCCGGCGACCAATCGGCGCAAGCGCTCGATGCAGTGCATCATGCGGGGGTGAAGCTGTGCAGGACGGCGGACCCGAGGGGCGAAGGCCCGGCGGACCGAGAGGCGAGGGCCGGCACGTCGGACCGGAATCAACAGCGCGGCCGCGACCGGTGCCGGCGGGCGGTGTCGTCGTCATCCACAGGGGCATGCGCCCCGGCCGGCCTCGGCCCGTTCCGGCGCGCCCTGCGCCGGCAGAAGCAGCCCGCGTTCGGGCTGCTCGTCAGGGTTGCGTCTCCGGCTGACTTTTGCTGCAATGCAATGTCAGCGGTCCGCCCATGGTGCGATGCGATGAGGCTTCGGGCCGCCGCTCACGGGGCGCCGTTGCGGCCCGTCTTGACGCTGTCCATGGCGGTGCGCGTCGCCGTCTCGCCGAGGTCCTTGATCTGCTCGCTGAGCACCTGCATCTGGGTCTGGACGAACTCGGTCTGCATCCGGATCAGCTCCTGGATGTCCTTCGCCTGCACGACCTTCTGGGCGAACTCGAAGGCCGACACCACATTGCGCTCGGCGAAGTTCATCGCCTTCTTGCTGATGCCCTGCGCGCCCACCTGGCTGGCCTTCACCCGCTCCTCGAACGCCGAGACGGCCTCCTGGGCGGCCTGCATGTAGTTGTTGAAGGCGAGCTTCGCCTGCTCGACGCTGCGCTCGGCCACGGCCCGCATGTCGGCCGGAATCTCGAAAGGCGGTGTAGTCCCCTTGATCATCGTCCTCTCCTGGTTTCGACGGGGCTCGACGGCGGCCCGCCGACGGGAGAATTATTGCACTGCAACATAAGCGATGCAAATAGAAACAACCCATACGGGATTTTCCGAGGGCTTGGGGCCGCCCACCGGGACCGGGCCGTTAAGCTTAAGGGCCGAGTTGCCGGGGACGGTGTCGCGGCGGCGTGGACGCCTCAGGGTAGGACGGATTATTAGGGATTTGTTTACGATAGACGGGAGCGGCGACGCAGGCGGGAACGGATGGGACAGGAGTCGGACGAGCTCGCGCCCTTGCGGAACGACCGTTTGGCCGCCCATGCGGTGCAGGCCGCGCCGGTCTGGCTGTGGAGCACCGACGGGCGCCGCGTCCTTTGGGCTAATTCGGCCGGCCGAGCGCTGCTCGGCCATGACGATTCTGCAATAATCGGAGCGGCGACGAGCGGGGCTGCAACGCGCAGGTCCGCACCCAGCGAGTCCGCCGGTCGCGAGCGCCGTTCGGCGCCTCCGGCCCTCTTGGCGGCCCAGATCGCCCGGCTCGGCGCGACTCTCTATCCGACCGGGGTGACGAGCCTGCAACGCCTGCGCGGTCTCGGCTGGCCGCTCGGCGGCGGACCGCTCGGCGGCAGGCCGCTCGGTCGGCCACTGCTGTGTGCCTGCACCCGGCTGGCTTTGCGCGAGGGTGCCGCCGTGCTGGTGGTGGCGCAGGAGCCGGTCGGTCGGCCGGTGCCGCTCGCCGAGCGGCTGCGCCGCCTGTGCGAGGGCGTCTCCGGCCCGGTCGCGGTGATCGGCCGCGATGGCCGCCGGCTCGCCGCCAATGCGGCGGCGGTGGCGCTGCTGGGCGACGACGCGGCGCCTGACATCGCCCTGGTGCCGCCGTCTCTGGTGCCGCCGTCTCTGGTGCCGCCGTCTCTGGTGCCGCCGTCTCTGGTGGCCGCCGCCCTGGCCGGCTCCGTCACGACCGGCGATACGCCACACGGCCCGGTGGAGCTCATCCGCCTCGGCGGCGACGGCGAGACCGTGCTTCTGGTCCGCCTTCCGCCCGCCCTGGTGACGCCGCGCTGCGTTCCGGAGGCGGCCGGCTCCGCTCGCCCCGAAACCTCCGTATCCGACGTCCCCCCTGCGGTCGCGCCCGAACAGCCTGCCGATGCGCCGCCGGCGGAGCCGGCCGGGCCGGCGGCTCCTTCCGTCGAGGCGGCCCAAGCCGATCCGACCCAAGTCGAGACGGCCCAACCAGAGACGGCCCAACCCGAGATGGTGGCGGCGGAGCCGGACGGCGCGGCGCCGCCCGCCTTGCGGATCGACGCGCCGGTTGCGGACCGCCGCCAATCGTCGCTGCGCTTCGTCTGGCGGATGGACGCCGACGGCCGCTTCACCCTCGGCTCCGACGAGTTCACCGATGTCGTCGGGCCGCGGGTCGCGGTCGCCCTCGGGCGGCCCTGGGACGAGATCGCTGCCGTCCTCGGGCTGGACCCGGAGGGACGGGTGCAGCGGGCCGTCGAGGCGCGCGACACCTGGAGCGGCATCGTCGTCTCCTTTCCGGTCGACGGCAGCGACGAGCGACTCGCCGTCGAGCTGTCCGGTCTGCCGGTCTACGACCGCGAGCGCCGCTTTCTGGGCTATCGCGGCTTCGGCGTGTGCCGCGACACCGGCCGGCTGGCGACCATCGGGCGTCTCCGTCGCGCTCCCGGCCCGGCGCCGACCGAGCCGTCCGGAGCCACCGGGGTCACCTATGGGCGCCGCGCCGGCGACCATGACCCGATCGAGCCCGCACCCGAGCGGCCGGTGCCCGAGCAGCCGATCGACAGCGGGCGGCTCGACGGCGCTCCCGCGGCACCCTCGCTGCTCGGGACGGGCGCGACCGCGTCCGCGGCTGCGGCCCCTGAGAGCCCGGCCCCCGAGAATGTGGTGCGCTTCCCGGCCGCCGCGGCGGCTTCGCCGGGTGCCGGCGCCGAGCCGCGCCAGGCCGCCACCCCCGGGCTGAGCCTCGGCGAGCGCGACGCCTTCCGGGAGATCGCCCGCCAGCTCAACGCCCGCCTGGCCGGCGAGGCGATCCCGCCGCTGCCCGATCCGAGCGAGCCGTTCCTGCCGGGCCTGCTGCGGGACACCCCGTCGCCGCCCCCCGACGCGGTGCCGACCGGGCTCCTCGACCGCCTGCCGGTCGGCGTGCTGCTCTATCGCTTCGACGAGCTGCTCTACGCCAATCGCAGCTTCCTGGAGACCACCGGCTACGCCGATCTGGCGGCGCTCGCCGCGGCCGGCGGCCTCGACAGCCTGTTCGTGACCGGCGACGCCGATCTCGCCGCCGCCCCCGGCCCGGCCGGGCAGTCGCTCGCCATCCTGACCCGCCGCGGCGACCGCAAGCCGGTGGCGGCCCGGCTGTTCACGCTGCCGTGGAACGGCGAGACGGTGTTCGCCCTGGTGCTCGCCACCGCCGCCGGCGACGAGCGCAACCGGGCCGGCGACCTCGCGCTGCGCCGCGCCGAGGCGACCATCCGGGAGCTGCACGGGCTGCTCGACACCGCCTTCGACGGCGTCGTCGTCCTCACCTCGGACGGCCGCATCGTCTCCGCCAACCACAGCGCCGAGGTGCTGTTCGGTGCCGATGCGGGCGGCCTCGTCGACCAGCCCTTCGAGGCGCTGTTCGTGCCGGACGGCCGCAAGCCGGTGCGCGATCTGCTGGCGCGGGTGCGCGGTACCGGCCGCATGCCGATCGACGGCGCCCACGAGGTGGTCGGCCTGGTGCGCGGCGGCGGTGCCCTCCCGCTGTCGCTGGCGCTCGGCCCCATGGCCGACGGCAGCGACCGGCTGTGCGCGGTGTTCCGCGATCTCACGCCGGCGCGCCGGCTACCGCCGGCGACCCCGCTGCGGACCGCCCCGGCACGCCCCGAGGCCGGCGCCGCCGACCGGGACGAGTTTCTGGCCAAGCTCGGCCACGGCCTGCGCTCGCCCTTGACTGTGGTGTTGGGCTTTGCCGAGCTGATGCTGGAGGAGCGCTACGGGCCGATCGGCAACGAGCGCTACCGTGCTTATCTGCGCGACGTGCGCACCGCCGCCCAGCAGATGACGGCGCTCATCGACGACATGGTCAGCCTGACGCGGGCCGAATCCGGCACGCTGGAGCTGACCTTCGTGTCGGTCGACCTCAACGACGTCGTCCAGGCCGCGGTGAAGACCATGCAGCCGCAGGCCAATCGCGAGCGCATCATCATCCGCAGCGCGCTCGCCCCGCGGATGCCGCCGATCGTCGCCGATCTGCGCTCGCTCGATCAGATCATCGCCAACCTGATCGCCAACGCGATCCGGCTCACCGGGCCGGGCGGCCAGGTGATCGTGTCGACCGGCGTCGATTCCCAGGGCCGGGTGGTGCTGCGGGTGCGCGACACCGGCGTCGGCCTCAGCGGCAAGGAGCTGGAGACGGTGCTGCATCCCTTCGCCCGCCAGGCCACCGCGCCGGCGACCGGCGAGGGGGTCGGCCTGCCGCTCACCAAGGCGCTCGCCGAGGCCAATCGCGGCACCTTCCACATCACCAGCCGGGCCAATGACGGCACCCTGGTGGAGGTGACCTTCCCGCGGCCCAAGATTCCGGCCGAGTAGACGGGCCGCCACTGCCACGCTCGGTCAGAAGCCCACCAGCCCGGTCGGCAGTGGCACGTCGAGGGCGACGCGGAACAGCAGCACCGAGACGCCGACGGCGCCGACGGCCAGCAGGGCGGCCGGCCGCGCCGGCAGGTCGAGCGCCCGCGCCGCGCCCCATACCAGCGCCACGGTGGCGATCGAGAAGCCGAACCAGGCGAGCGCGGCCGGATAGACCAGCACCAGTGCGGCGACGACGAGGACGGCCCGGGCCGCGGCGCCGGCCGGCGGCTCACCTTCGTCGGCCCGCCGCCGGCCGACCAGCGCCGTCACGGCGGCGAGCCCCAGAAAGACCGCGGAGACCAGCGGCACCACGCCCGGCCCGGGCTTCTGGGTGGTGCCGAGCGAGAGCTGAAGGCTCGCCGCGGCGAAGGTCGCCGCGGTGACGAGCAGCAGCAGGGCGACGAGGCGGGCGACGCCGCTCCGGCGCGGCCTCATCGGGCCGGCTCCCGCACCAGCAGCAGGCGCAGCAGCCAGCGCGACAGCGGCCACAGCACCGCCACGAGCATCAGGCCGAGCAGGGCGGCGCTGAGCGGGCGCTGGAGCATGGCGCTCCACTGGCCGTCGAGGATCAGCCCGGTCTGGGTCAGGCTCGCCTCCAGCAGCGGCCCGACGATCATGCCGAGCACCAGCGGCGCCGGCTCGTAGCCGGCCTTGTGCAGCAGATAGCCGACGACGCCGGCCACCATCAGCACCACCACGTCGAACACGCTGTTGTTGAGCGAGAAGGCGCCGATCACGCAGAACACCAGCACGACCGGCGCCAGCAGGTTGGGCCGCAGCAGCGAGATGCGGGCGAACAGCCCGACCAGCGGCAGGTTGAGCACCAGCAGCACGACGTTGCCGACATACATGCTGGCGATCAGGCCCCAGAACAGCTCGGGATGGTCGCTCATCAGGCGGGGACCGGGAACGATGCCGTGCAGCATGATGCCGCCGAGCAGCAGGCCGGTGATGGAGGAGAACGGGATGCCGAGCGCCAGCAGCGGCACGAGCTGGCCGGCGGTCGCGGCGTTGTTGGCGGCCTCGGGGCCGGCGACGCCCTCGACCGCGCCGCGGCCGAACTCGTCGGGCTGCTTCGACAGGCGGCGCTCGAGCACGTAGGAGATGTAGGTGGAGACAATGTTGCCGGGTCCGGGCAGCAGCCCGACCAGGAAGCCGATCACCGCGCCGCGGCCGGTCGGGCCGGCGGAGCGGCGCAGATCGTCACGGTCGGGCCACAGCCGGCTCAGGCGCGGCACCGCCATCATGTCGGTCTTGTCCGTCCGCGACCGGCCCATCCACTCCTCGGCGGTGCGCAGCACCTCGGCGACGCCGTAGAGCCCCATCACGACGGGGACGAAATCGATGCCGCGGCTGAGCCCCGGCACCGCCGCCGGCGCGAAACGGACGAGGCCGCCGGTCGGGTCCTGGCCGACGGTGGCGATCAGCACGCCGAGCGCCGCCAGACCGTAGGCTTTGGCGACCGACGATCCGGTCACGGTCGGCAGTGTCAGCAGCGCGAGCGCCGCGAGGCAGAGCTGCTCGGGCGGCCCGAACGCGAGGGCGAAGCGCGCCAGCGACGGCGCCACCAGAGTGAGCGCCAGCACGCCGAGCGTGCCGGCCACCCACGAGGCGAGCGCCGCGATGGCGAGCGCCGGGCCGGCGCGGCCCTGGCGCGCCATCTGGTAGCCGTCGAGGCTGGTGACGACGCTCGCCGCCTCGCCCGGCACCCGCACCAGGATCGAGGTGATCGAGCCGCCGTACATCGAGCCGTAGTAGATGCCCGCCAGCATCACCAGCGCGGTCGGCGCGTTCATGCCGAAGGTGATCGGCAGCAGAATCGCGATGGCGCCGGCGGGGCCGAGGCCGGGCAGCACCCCGACCACGGTGCCGACCAGGGCGCCGAGGAACGCGGCGAGCAGGTTCTCGGGTTGCAGCGCGACCGAGAAGCCGAACAGAAGATCGTGCCAGATGCCCACCGTGGTCTCCTCCCTGGCGGCCGCCGGTCGGTGAGGATCACTGCTTCTTCTTGAGCATTCCCAGCTTGCCGTAGAGCGTGCCGGCGGTCTCGTACCAGCGCGTCAGCTCGCTGCGCGCCACCGCGGCGTCCTGCACGTCGGCCTCGAAGGCGATCGCCTCGGCGGCCTTGACGTAGGCCGGATCGGCGAGCACCGGCTTCAGCCGCTTCTCGATCGCCGCGACCACGGCGTCCGGCGTCTGCTTCGGCACCGCGATGTAATGCGAGATGGTGCCGACGAGGTCGACGCCCTGCTCGCGCGTCGTCGGGATGGTCGGGATCGAGGCGACGCGCTTGGCCGAGAACACCGCGAGGCCGGCGATCTCCGAGCCGTCCTTCACATGCGCCCGGGCGTCCGGCGAGTTGACCAGCCCGGCCTGGATGTGGCCGCCGAGCAGGCCCTGGACGACGGCGGCGTTGCCGTTGAACGGCACCATCACGAGATTGATGCCGGCGGCCGCCGCGAGCTGCTCGCCCATCAGGCGATTGAAGCTGGCGTCTCCCGGCGTGCCGACCTTGACGGCGCCCGGATTGGCCTTGGCGTGGTCGATGAAGGCGGCGAGGGTCGGCCAGCGCGGGTCCTTCTTGACCAGCAGCACGGTCGGCATGTTGCCGACCTTGAGCACCAGCCGGTAGCTGTCCATGGTGTAGGGCGCCTCGACGGTGTGCAGCACCGACGACAGCTCCGAGGTGCCGCCGTAGATCCAGGTGTAGCCGTCGGGCTCCGACGAGACCCCCTGATAGGTGCCGGTGGTGGCCGAGCCACCCGGCACGTTGGTGATGGCGATGCCCTTGGGGAACTGCGCCTTGGCGTGCTCGGCGATCAGCCGCGCGTTGACGTCGCTCGGGCCGCCGGGACCGAACGGCACGATCACCTTCACGGCCTTGGCCGGATAGTCGGACTTCTCGGCGCAGCCGGCCGACAAGAGGACCGTGCCGATCGCTGCGCCGAGCGCCGCCGCGACCGCGAACCTCGTCCGGCGGGGGCCGGACCGATGGGCCTTGGACATGGGCATCCTCCCTGGGCGATCGCGGGAGGGGGTCCGCGTCGCGCCTTGACTATGAAGGATACACTTCAAAAATCAAAAAATATGTAGTACAGGCTCCAAAGCGGTGCATTTTTTTCGATGTGCGGACTTCGGGCCGGCGGGTGGCGAGGTGACGGGCTTGGGCAGTCGGGACGAGTTCGTCGAGGCGATCCGGCGCAAGCAGGAGTTGCTGACCCGCTCGCAACGGCGCGCCGCCGACTACATCGTCCGCAACTTCGACGACTGCGCCTTCAAGACCTCGGCCGAGATCGGCGAGCAGGCGGGGGTGAGCGAGACGACGGTGTTCCGTCTCGCCGCCACCCTCGACTTCCCCGGCTTCGCCGCGATGCAGAAGTTCATCCGCAGCGGGCTGGTGCGCCACCGCATCGAGCGGGTGGCACGGCCCGGTGCCGGCGCCGGGGACGAGGCAGCACTGCTCGCCCGGGTGGCGCAGGCCGACGCCGACAATGTCCAGCAGACGCTCGCCCGCCTCAACGCCGCCGACCTGCGCCGGGCCGCCGAGCTGATCCTGGCGGCGCCGCAGGTGTGCACCATCGGGATGCGGTCGTCGACGGCGACCGCCTCGTATCTCGCCGCGGCGCTCAACCAGCTCTTCGGCAACGTCACGCCGCTGCCGCTGCCGATCGGCGACAGCATCGACCGCCTGCGCGGATCGCCGCCCGGTACCGTGGTGATCGGCGTGTCGTTCCTGCGCTACGCGCGGCCGACCGTCGAGGCGATGCGTTACGCCCGCGAGCTCGGCCTGCCCACCATCGTGATCACCGACAGCGTGACGGCGCCGCCCGCGCGGTTCGGCGACGTGGTGCTGCTGGTCGCCACCGCGTCGATCCATTTTCTGCCGTCGCAAACGGCGGCGCTGGCGGTGGTGAACGCGCTCATCGGCGCCGTCGCGCTGCGCGACCGCGCCCGCGTCGCCGCCGCGCTGAAGCGTTTCGAGGATACGCTGATCGACGTCGACGTGTTCTGGGAGCGCGGCTGACGCGCTCCACCCCGCCCTCGCCCCCCGGCCCCCAAGGAGCCTGCCGCATGACCTACGAGTGCATCCTCGTCGACACCGACGGCCCGATCTCCACCGTCACGCTCAACCGGCCGGAGGTGCTCAATGCGATGAACTGGCAGCTCCGCTTCGATCTGGAAAAGGCGCTCGACGCACTCAACGAGGACGCCGCCGTCAAGGTGGTGATCCTGCGCGGCGCCGGCCGGGCGTTCTGCGCCGGCGCCTATGTCAAGGGCCAGACCGAGGTGTCGCCGATCGGCTTCTACTCGCGCCACACCTACCTGCACCAGCTGTTCTACAAGTTCACCCGGTTCCGCAAGCCGATCATCGGGTCGATCCACGGCTACTGTCTCGGCATGGGGCTGGAGTTCGCGCTGCTGTGCGATCTCCTGATCGCCAGCGACGAGGCGAAGTTCGGCGAGCCGGAGATCAATCTCGGGGAGTCCTACGGCTTCGTCCGGCTGCCGCGGCTCGTCGGCGAGAAGCGTGCCATGTGGATCAGCCTCACCGGCGAGATGTTCTCGGCCGCCGAGGCGAAGGACTGGGGCATCGTCAACAAGGTGGTGCCGCGCGACAGGCTGGAGGAGGAGACCCTGGCGCTCGCGCGCCGGCTGTCGAAGCAGAGCGCCAGCGCCATGTGGATTCTCAAGGAAGGCATGAAGGCGTCGCTCAGCATGGACCCGCAGAACGCCTTCGTGCTCGAGTCGATGGCCGAGGCGCTGTCGCAGACCAGCGCCGACTATCGCACCGGCGTCTCGGCCTTCTTCGCCAAGACGGAGCCGGATTTCGACGCGCCGTTGCCGGGAACGCGCTTCGAGAACACCGGGCCGAAGCCGTGACGACCGCAGTCCCGGCGCCGACCGTACGGCGCGATCGGCTCGACGCGCTGCTCCGGCCGCGCGCCGTCGCCGTCGTCGGCGCCTCCGAGCGGCTCGGCAACGGCCGCAACGCGGTCGAGAACCTGATCGCGGTCGGCTATCCGGGCGCCGTCTATCCGATCAATCCGCGCTACCGCGAGGTGCTCGGCCGGCGTTGCTATCCGTCGCTCGACGACCTGCCGGAGACGCCCGACGCCGTCTATGTGGCGGTCGGCGCCGCTGCGGCGGTGGAGGCGGTGCGGGACGCGGGGGCGCGCGGCATCGCCGCGGCGGTCGTCCATGCCGGCGGTTTCGCCGAGAGCGGGGAGGCGGGGGCGGCGCTGCAAGCGGCGCTCGTCGCCGCGGCCGAGGAGTTCGGCATGGCGGTCTGCGGGCCGAACTGTCTCGGCCTCGTCAACGTGCACGACCGCACCATGCTGTACGGCGCCTCGATGCCGCGGGCGCTGGAGCCGGGCGGCATCGGCGCCGTGTTCCAGAGCGGTTCCACCCTGCTGGCGCTGATGAATGCCGGGCGCGACCTGCGCTTCAGCCATCTGATCTCCAGCGGCAACGAGGCGGTGCTCGACGCCACCGACTATTTCGATGTGCTGATCGACGATCCCGACACCCGCGTCGTCATCGGCTTCATCGACGGCTTCCGTCAGCCGCAGCGCCTGCTCGCCGTCGCGGCGCGCGCCGCCGCCGCCGGGAAGCCGATCGTGCTGCTCAAGCCGGGACGCTCCGAGGCCGGCCGCAAGGCGGCGCTCGCCCACACCGGCGCTCTCGCCGGCTCCGACCAGGTGCTGGAGGCGGTGTTCCGCCGCCACGGCATCGTGCGGGCGCACGATCTCGACGAGCTGGCCGAGATGGCCACCCTGTTCTCGTCGTCGCGGCGCCCGGCCGGGCGCGGCGGCTTGGTGGTCACCGCGGTGTCGGGCGGCGAGATGGCGGTGGTGCTCGACGCCGCCGCCGACGAGGGCCTCACGCTGCCGCCGCTGTCGGATGCCGTCACGACGCGGCTGCGGGCGGCGCTGCCGCCGCACGTCGCGGTCGCCAATCCGCTCGACGTCACCGCCACCGGCCTCTACGAGCCGGATCTCTACCGCGACGCGCTGGTGACCCTGGCGTCCGACCCCGGTTGTGCCGTGCTGGCGGTGTCGCAGGACATGCCGGGTGCGATGGGCGACGTCCAGGCGGAACGCTACCGCCGGGCCGCCCGTGCGTTCGTGGCGGCGGCCGCGCAGGTCGACAAGCCGGTGGTCGTGTTCAGCAACCTGTCGGGCGACACCGATCCGCAGGTGCGCGCCATCCTGGCGGCGGGCGGCGTGCCGTTTCTGCTCGGCACCCGCGAGAGCCTGAAGGCGATCGCCCGCTTCCTCCGCTTCGCCCGGCCGCCCGCGGACCCCGAGGCGGCTGCCGCCGCGGTCGGTCCGCCGGTGCGGCTCGATCCCGCCGCGGTGGCGGCGGCGCGGTCGCTGCTGCGGCGTGCCCCGGGGCCGCTGTCGGAGCAGGACAGCAAGGCGGTGCTGGCCCGGTGCGGCGTACGGGTGCCGGGCGAGATCGTGGCGACCAGCGCGGCGGAGGCCGCTGCGGCGGTCGACCGGCTCGGCGGGCCGGTGGTGATGAAGATCGCCTCCGCCGACATCCCGCACAAGACCGAGGCGGGCGGAGTGCGACTCGGCATCACCAGCCCGGCCCAGGCGGCGGCTGCCTTCGCCGAGATCGTCGCCAGCGCGCGGACCCATGCGCCGGCCGCCCGGATCGACGGCGTCGCCGTCCAGGAGCAGGTGGCGGGCGGTGTCGAGATGATCGTCGGTTGCAGCCGCGATCCGCAGTTCGGGCCGGTGATTCTGCTCGGTCTCGGCGGCATCCTGGTCGAGGTCCTCAAGGACAGCGTGCTGGCGCTGGCGCCGGTCGGCCGGGCCGAGGCCGCCGCCATGGTGCGGTCGCTGCGTGGCCGCGCGGTGCTCGACGGCCCGCGCGGGCGGCCGCGTGCCGACGTGCCGGCGCTGATCGACACCCTGGTGACCGTCTCGCATCTCGCCGCCGCGCTCGGCGACGACCTCGACGCCCTCGACGTCAACCCTCTGCTGGTGCTGCCGGAGGGCCGCGGCGTGGTGGCGGCCGACGCCCTGCTGGTACCGGCACGGGCCTGATTCGGCGCGCGCCTGCCGGCAGGCCCGGGCCGGATGCTGCCGTCGACCCTCGGTTCCAGGGATCGTTCGGCTCCCGCCTGCGTTATGCTGCTGCATGCGGACGACCCGGCCGCGAGGCCGCGCGGGACGGCCGGTCCACGAGCCCCCGCGCGGACCGCTCCGAGCCTGCTTCGAGGTCGGCGCGGCCCAGCACGCCGGCGGGGAGCGGAGGCGGCGATGCGCGGCATCTCGTTGCTCGGCATCTCGTGGCTCGGCATCTCGTGGCTCGGCATCTCCATGCGCGGCATCCGGCGGGCGGTCCTCGGCGCGGTGGCGGCGCTGTGGATCGGTGGTCCGGCCGCCGGGTGGGCCGAGGAGCCGCGGGTGCCGGCACCGCAGCCGGTGCAGGAGTCCGCCGGCGAGGAGGTCGACCTGCTGCTCGCGCTCGCCGCCGACGTCTCGCGCAGCGTCGACGGACCGAAGTTCCAGCTCCAGCGCGACGGCTACGCGGCCGCCCTGACCGATCCGCGGGTGCTGGCCGCGATCGCCGGCGGCACGCTGGGGCGTATCGCGGTCGCCTATGTCGAGTGGTCGGGGGCCGGCAACCAGAAGGTCGTGGTGGACTGGGCGGTGATCCGCGACGCCGACAGCGCCGGCCGCTTCGCGGCCCAACTGGTGGAGAGTCCGCGCGCCTTCGCGGACCGCACCTCGATCTCGGGCGGCATCGATTTCGTGGTGGCGCAGCTCGATCGTGCTCCGTTCCAGGCGCGGCGCCGGACCATCGACGTGTCGGGCGACGGCACCAACAATTCCGGCCGCGACGTCGCGCTCGCCCGGGACGAGGCGGTCGGGCGCGGCATCACCATCAACGGCCTCGTCATCCTCACCGAGCAGCCGCTGTCGTGGAACGCCGAGCACACCAACCCGGCCGGCGGCCTCGACGCCTATTACCGCGCCAACGTGATCGGCGGGCCGGGCGCCTTCGTGATGACGGCACAGAACTTCGAGTCGTTCGGCCAGGCGCTGATCGGCAAGCTCGTCGCCGAGATCGCCGGGACGCCGCCGCCGACCCGCGCGGCCCTCATGCTGTCGCCCGGTGATGCGTCGCCTTGATCGACCCGGCGAGAGGGTGGCGGGTCTCGCAGCGCCCGCGGCGTGGCGCCGCGGGCCGATGCCCGTGGTGGGCCTGCTGTGGGCGCGGCCCGGTGATCGCACAGCGGAATTCCGGCGAACCTTCGAACGGTTCCAGACTCGGGGCTCCCTAGAAGGCTTCTAACTTATTGATTACAAGCGCGAAATTGTTGACGGCCGGGACCCCGCTCCCCTACCTGTCCGGGCAGTCGCGGACTTTGACCCGCGACCTGACAGGAGCTTTCGATGCCGCGTGCCCCGTCCTGCCGATCCGGTCGCCTGCTGGCCCTCGTGATCGCCTGCACCGCCGCCGCGCCGGCCGCGAGCCTCGCCCAGGCGGGCGAGGTGAACGTCTACACCTATCGCGAAGCCAAGCTGGTCGCCCCGCTGTTCGAGGCGTTCACCAAGGAGACCGGCATCAAGGTCAACACCATCTCGGCGAGCGCCGGCCTGGAGCAGCGGATCGCCACCGAGGGCCAGAACAGCCCGGCCGACGTTCTGCTCACCGTCGACATCGGCCGGCTCAAGGAGGCGGTCGACCTCGGCATCGCCCAGCCGCTCAAGTCCGACGTGCTCGACAAGGCGGTGCCGGCGCAATACCGCGATCCGGGCGGCCTCTGGTACGCCGTTTCGGCGCGCGCCCGCGTGATCTACGCCTCGCGCCAGCGGGTGACCGAGAGCGAGATCACCTACGAGGAGCTGGCCGACCCGAAGTGGAAGGGCCGCATCTGCATCCGCTCCGGGCAGAACATCTACAACAACGCGCTGTTCGCCGCCTATGTGGCGCATCATGGCGACCAGAAGGCCGAGGCGTGGCTCGCCGGCCTCAAGGCCAACCTGGCGCAGAAGCCCTCGGGCGGCGACCGCGAGGTGGCGCGCGACATCGCCGCCGGCAAGTGCGACATCGGCCTTGGCAACACCTACTACTGGGCGCTGATGAACGAGCGCGAGCCGGACAAGAAGCCGTGGGCGGAGGCCACCAAGGTGATCCTGCCGACCTTCCAGGGCCACGGCACGCACATGAACATCTCCGGGGTCGTCCTCGCCAAGCACGCGCCCAACAAGACGAACGCCGTCACGCTGATCGAGTGGCTGGTCGGTGAGAAGGCGCAAAAGATCTACGCCGACATCAATTTCGAGTACCCGATCCGGGCCAGCATTCCGCCGCATCCGACCATCGCGGCCTATGGCGAGCTGACCGCCGATCCGCTGCCGGTCGCCACCATCGCGGCCAACAAGAAGAAGGCCGCGACCCTGGTCGACAAGGTGGGGTTCGACAACTGACACCGCCGCCTGCCCTCGGTCTCGCACCTCGTCATGGCCGGGCTCGCCCCGGCCATCCTCGTGTCGGCGCGGCGTCGGGCCGCGGGCCGGAGGCTCGGCGCACGGCGGGGCACGAGGGCGGCGTGATCGAGACGATGGGCCGCGCTGCCGGCGGCTCGCCGCCGGCGCTTCGTGCCGCGGGGCTCGCCCCGCGCGCGCTTCGTCGGCTCCGTCCGCGCCATCCGCTCGCCTGGGGGCTCATCGTCGCCGTCGCGGCCCTGGTGGTGATGCCGCTGGCGAGCCTTCTCGCCATCGCGCTGCGCGGCGATCCCGACCTGTGGGCGCACCTCGCTGCCTATGTGCTGCCCGACGCCCTCCTCACCACGCTGGCTCTGCTCGCCGGCATCGCGGCGCTCACCATGGTGATCGGCGTCGGCACCGCCTGGCTGGTGGCGCTCTACGACTTTCCCGGACGTGGCGTGCTGGTGTGGCTCTTGCCGCTGCCGCTCGCCTTCCCGACCTACATTGTCGCCTATGTGTATGCCGACACGCTCGACGCGCTCGGGCCGGTGCAGACGGGACTGCGCTGGCTGCTCGGGATCGAGGCCCCGGCCGGCTCGCTGCTGCCCGAGATGCGCTCGCTCGGCGGCGCCGTCGTGGTGATGAGCCTGGTGCTCTACCCCTATGTCTATCTCGCCATGCGGGCCTCGTTGCAGGCGCGCAGCGCCGTGCTGGTCGAGGCGGCGCGCCTGCTCGGTGCCGGCGCCTTCCGGATCGCTCGCGTCATCACGCTGCCGATGGCCCGCCCGGCGCTCGCGGCCGGCCTCGCCCTGGTGCTGATGGAAGCGCTCAACGACATCGGCGCCAGCGAGTATCTCGGCGTCCGCACCCTGACGCTGACGGTGTTCACCACCTGGCTCAACCGCGGCAGTCTCGCCGGCGCCGCCCAGATCGCCTGCGTCATGTTGATCGTGGTGGCGGCGCTGATCGCGCTGGAGCGCCACGCCCGGCGCCATCGCAGTGTCGCGGCGGGCGGAACCGACGTCCGGCTGTGCGGCCGAACCCGGCTCGCCGGCGCCCGCGGGCTCGCGGCGCTCGCCGCCTGCCTGGTGCCGGTGGCGCTCGGCTTCCTGGTGCCGTTCGGC
The DNA here is from genome assembly GCA_009720755.1 of Rhodoplanes serenus. Taxonomy (GTDB): domain Bacteria; phylum Pseudomonadota; class Alphaproteobacteria; order Rhizobiales; family Xanthobacteraceae; genus Rhodoplanes; species Rhodoplanes serenus. The sequence continues at coordinate 97,181 of WNKV01000008.1, read as the reverse complement.
TTCCTGCTGCACGAGGTGATCGCCCGCGGCCTGGTGGTCGGCTTCGATCCGGATCTCGTCCGTCATGCCGGCTCGACCGTCATGCTCGCGGGGGCCGCTGCCGTCCTCACTCTGGCGCTCGGCTTCGGTGCCGCCTTCGCGGCCCGGCTGGTGCGCCGGCGGCGGGCGACCGCGCTGCTCGGCCTCGCCGGGCTCGGCTACGCGGTGCCCGGCACCGTGCTGGCGCTCGGCCTGCTCGGGCCCCTGGTGGCGGTCGACGAGGCGATCGGCGGCGTGGTGCGGGCCGTCACCGGCCACGGGCCGGGGCTGCTGCTCGCCGGCTCCGGTGCCGCCGTGGTGATCGCCTATGTGATCAGGTTCCTGGCGGTGGCCACCGGCTTCGCCCAGGCCGGGCTCGCCCGCCTGCCGGTCGAGCTCGACGACGCCGCCGCCTCGGTCGGGGTGCGGCCCGGCCGGGTGGTGCGCGCCATCCATCTGCCGCTGACCCGGCCGGCGCTGTTCGGCGCGGCGCTCCTGGTCTTCGTCGACAGCCTCAAGGAATTGCCCGCCACGCTGCTGCTGCGGCCCCTGAATGTCGAGACGTTGGCGACCTATGTGTACCAGTTCGCTGCCCGCGGCAGCTTCGAGGAGGGGGCGCTCGCCGCCCTGCTGATCGTTCTGGTCGGCCTGCTGCCGGTGATCCGGATGGTGCGCCTCGCCGACGATCTCGACCCGAAGCCGCCGCTCGCGTAGCATTCTGCCGTCAATCGTCCGCGGTCCTGCGAAGTCCGGCCGCCGCGCACGCCGCCGCGCGGTGGGCGCGTGCGCCTGCCGGCGCCGTCACGTCACTTGACGGGCCGCACTTGACGGACCTCGACACAGGACGATACGGCCATGCTACTTTAGAACGAGAAGGTGCTTCCAAAAGCGAGGGACGACGGTGCAGCAAACGGCGGTGGGACCATGAGGAAAGTCTACAAGGACCCCTCCTCGGCCCTGGCGGGGCTGATCCAGGACGGGATGACCATCATGTCGGGCGGCTTCGGCCTGTGCGGCATCCCGGAGAGCCTGATCCTGGCGGTCCGCGAGTCGGGCGCCAAGAATCTGACGGTGATCTCCAACAATGCCGGCGTCGACGGGATCGGCCTCGGCATCCTTCTGGAGAGCCGCCAGATCCGCAAGATGATCTCGTCCTATGTGGGCGAGAACAAGCTGTTCGCCCAGCAGTTCCTCTCCGGCGAGCTGGAGCTCGAGTTCAATCCGCAGGGCACGCTGGCCGAGCGCATCCGCGCCGGTGGCGCCGGCATCCCGGCCTTCTACACCAAGACCGGGGTGGGCACCGTGATCGCCGACGGCAAGGAGGTGCGCGAGTTCGGTGGCGAGAAGTATGTGATGGAGACCGGCCTGGTCGCCGACATCGCGCTGGTCCACGCCTGGATGGGCGACAGCGAAGGCAACCTGATCTATCGGAAGACGGCGCGCAACTTCAACCCGATGATGGCGACCGCCGGCAAGATCACGATCGCCGAGGTGGAGCATCTGGTCGAGCCCGGCTCGCTCGATCCCGACCGCATCGTCACGCCCGGCATCTACGTGCAGCGCCTCGTGCAGGTGCACGCCGAGAAGCATATCGAGCAGCGGACCACGCGCAAGCGCGGCGAGATGGAAGTGCCCGCCGGCGCCGGGGAGGAGGTGTGATGGCCTGGACTCGTGATCAGATGGCGGCGCGCGCCGCTCGGGAGCTGCGTGACGGCTTCTACGTCAATCTCGGCATCGGCATCCCGACGCTGGTGTCGAACTACATTCCGCCCGGCGTCAAGGTGCAGCTCCAGAGCGAGAACGGCATGCTCGGCATGGGGCCGTTCCCGCTGGAGGGCGACGAGGACGCCGACCTCATCAACGCCGGCAAGCAGACCATCACCGAGCTGCCGACGACCAGCTACTTCTCGTCCGCCGACTCCTTCGCGATGATCCGCGGCGGCCATATCGACCTGTCGATCCTCGGCGCCATGCAGGTGGCCGAGAACGGCGATCTCGCCAACTGGATGATCCCTGGCAAGATGGTGAAGGGGATGGGGGGCGCCATGGACCTCGTCGCCGGGGTCAAGAAGGTCGTGGTGGTGATGGAGCACGTCGCCAAGGACGGGCCGAAGCTGCTGAAGCGCTGCAACCTGCCGCTCACCGGCGCCAATGTGGTCGACATGGTGATCACCGATCTCGGCGTCTTCACCATCGACAAGCACGGCCCCGGTGGCATGACCCTGATCGAGATCGCCGACGGCGTGTCGCTCGACGAGATCAAGGCCAACACCGAGGCGAGCTTCAAGGTCGCGGTGGCGCAGGCCGCGTGAGGGCTGGCCGGTGAGGGGAGCCGTGTGAGGAGAGGCGCTGCCGGCGTCTCACCTCTCTCCTCAACCGGGTCTCCGCAAGCGGGATGGCAGGCGACGGTCGCATGCCATGCCCGGGAGCCGTCACGCGCGGGACGCCCGCGCATCCGGGCTCGTCACGCGGGGGCGCGCCCGGGTCGGGCCCGGCGGCGACGCCGCGTGCGGCAGGAGGCGCGAGCCGCCCGCCTACGGGGTCCCGATTGCACGAGAAAACCCTTGACGAACCGAATCTTGCGGCCACGAAAGGGTCATGAAGATCGCGCAGGGTCCGGGCTCGTCCGCCGGCCGTCTGCCGGCCCCAAGCCCGTGACTGGATGCGCCGTCCCGTGAGTGCTCCCGCCGGATTCAAGCGTCTCGCCGCCGCCGTCGTCGCGGTGGCTGCCGGCGGGCTCGTCCTGCTGGGGCTCGCCTCCTATCTGGTCTCGGTCGAGGTGGCCCGCGATGCCGTCACGGCGGAGGTGCGGGCCGTCACCGGGCTTCAGCCGAGCGTGCGCGGCGCCTCGACCTTGTCGATGTTCCCGTCACCCCGCGTCAGCCTCGGCGACGTGGCGCTGGCCGGTTTCGCGGTCGACGAGCAGCCTTTCGTGGCCGACGCACTGGTCGCCAACCTGCGCTGGCTGCCGCTGCTCGCCGGCCGCATCGAGATCGCCGACGTCGCCCTGGTGCGGCCGCACATCACGGTCCGCTTCGGTGCCGACGGCCGCTCCAACTGGTCGCCGCTGCTGGAGACGCTCGCCCGCACGCTGCGCCCCGGGGCGGAGCCCGACCGGCGCACCCTGTCGTTCTCCGAGATCCGCATCGCCGAGGGCGTCGTCGTGCTCCAGGAGGCCGGGCGCGACACCTCCGAGGTGCTGGAGGGCGTCGCGCTGTCGCTCGCCTGGCCGTCGATCGCCAAGAGCTTCGCGGCCACCGGCCGGGTCACCTGGCGGGACGAGCCGCTCGACGTCTCGGTGGCGATCAGCGACTTCCGCGCCGCGCTGGCCGGCGAGACCTCCGGGCTCAAGCTGCGGATCGGCGGCACCCCGCTGAAGGCCGCCTTCGAGGGCGCCATGGGGGTGCGGCCGACCCTCAAGATCGACGGCACGCTGGCGGCCGACGCGCCGTCGCTGCGCGCCGCCATGAGCTGGATGACGGGACGGCCGCTCTACGGCGTCGGGCTCGGCCGCTTCGCCCTCAAGGCGCGCACCAATGCGGTCAGCGGCAGCGTCGCCTTCTCCAATCTCAACATCGAGCTCGACGGCAATGCCGCCGAAGGCGTGCTCACCTATGCCCAGCGCGGCCGCTCGACCTTGCAGGGGACGCTCGCGGTCGACGCCCTCGATCTCACCCCGTACCTCTCGGCGATCCGCCTGCTGGGCTCCGACGCGCGCGACTGGAACCGCAAGCCGTTCGACCTCGACTGGTTCGACGACATGGATCTCGATCTGCGGGTGTCGGCCGCCCGGGTGCTGACGCCGCAGACTCGGCTCGGCCGCACCGCCGTCGCCGCCACGCTGCGCGACGGCCGGCTGGTCGTCACCGTCGGCGAGAGCCAGGCGTTCAACGGCCTGGTCAGCGGCTCGGTGGCGCTCGCCCGCGTGCCGGCCGGCGCCGACCTGCGCTCGCAGCTCTCCTTCGTCAATGTCGACCTCGACACCTGCCTGTCCGACCTGATCGGCGTCCGCCGGCTGGAGGGCAAGGGTGACATCTCCTTCGCGGTGGAGGGCAGCGGCACCAGCGTGCTCGGCCTCACCCGCACGCTCGCCGGCCGCGTCTCGCTGAAGGCGTCGAACGGCGGCCTGGTCGGCGTCAATGTGGAGCAGCTGCTGCGCCGGCTGGAGCGCCGCCCGCTCGCCGGCAGCGCCGATTTCCGCAGCGGCCGCACCCCGTTCGACAGCCTGGCGGTGGTGCTGCGCATCGCCCAGGGCACCGCCTATGCGGAGGAGGTGCGGTTCGACGGCGCCAAGGTCCGGCTCGCGGTCGGCGGCACCGCCTCGGTCCCGGCCCGCGAGCTCGATCTCACCGGCACCGCCAGCCTGCTGGCGGCGGCCGACCAGCCGCCCGCCTTCGAGCTGCCCTTCTTCGTCCAGGGGAGCTGGGACGATCCGATCATGCTGCCCGACACCCAGGCGCTGATCCGCCGCTCGGGCGCGGCGGCGCCGCTGCTCGACGCGGTGTCGGACAAGCGCGCCCGCGATGCCATGCGCTCGGCGATCGAGCGGCTGGGCGGACCCGACGGAGCCGCGGCGCTGCGCCGCTTCGGCATGCCGTCGGCCGATCCGGCGCCGGAATCGGCTCCCACGCCGCCGGCGGCCGGTCCGGCCGCCGATCCGGCCCCGGTCTCGGCGACGCCGGAGCCGGCCCCGGAGCACGCCCCCGAGGTCCCGACCCGCTGATCGGCCTGCCGGCCCGGTGGTCCGGTTCGGCCCGGTCGGGCCGTTCGACTCCCCGCCTTGCTGTATGATGGCCCGCCGCGAATCAGCGGCCGCCTGCCGCGGCCGCCGGTGGCGCGGCCAGCGGTTCGCCGCCGATCGAACGAGCACGAGAGCCAGGCCGCAGCGCATCCGGGGGCCCTCCGACCGGACCGCCCGCGCGGCCGCGGGAGCGCAGGCGATGTGGAGAGTGCTGCACACCGTGGTGAAGATCGCGGTCGCCTCGCTGATCGTCGGCACCATCCTGGCCCATTTCGGCATCACGCTGGAGACGCTCGCGGGCGAGCTCGGCATCTCGCCCGAGCGCCTCGCCGAGCTGGTCCGGCAGGCCGCCGCCGTGGTTGTGCCCAACCTGCTGCTCGGTGCCGTGATCATCGTGCCGCTGTGGGCCTTGATCTACATCCTCCGCCCGCCCGGCCAGAGCAGCGAGTGATCCGAGATCCGGCTGGTCCATTCGGTGGTCATTCCGGGGCGGCGTGCAGCGCCGAGCCCGGAATCCAGCCACGAGCTCTGAGTTCGCCGCTGGATGGAGTGTGTCGCTGGATTCCGGGTTCGCGGCTTCGCCGCGCCCCGGAATGACGGCCAACTGATCACCCGGAAACAGCAGGAACGACCGTCTGGACACTCCGACGGGGCTACGCCGGAGTTTCCAAACTGGCCCTGAGGTCAGCCCGCGGCGCCGTGGCGCTCGCCGAGGCGGGTGACCAGCGAGGCGAGGATCACCACCACGGCGATCACCGCGATGAAGATGGTGCACACCGCGTTGATCTCCGGCTTCACCCCGAGGCGGACGTCCGAGTAGATGCGGATCGGCAGCGTGGTGGCGCCCGGCCCCGTGGTGAAGCTCGCCAGCACCACGTCGTCGAGCGACAGCGAGAAGGCGAGCAGGAAGCCGGCCACGATGGCGGGCGCGATCACCGGCAGGGTGACGGTGAGGAAGGTCTTCAGCGGCGGGCAGCCGAGATCCTGGGCGGCCTCCTCCAGGCTGCTGTCGAAGCTGCCGAGGCGCGACTGCACCACCACGGCGACGAAGCACATGGTGAGCGTCGTGTGGGCGATCGTCACGGTGAGGAAGCCGCGGTCGAGCTCGACCGCGACGAACAGCAGCAGCAGCGACAGGCCGGTGATCACCTCCGGCATCACCAGCGGCGCGTAGATCATCGCCGAGAACGGCAGCCGGCCGCGGAAGCGGCCGAGCCGGGTCAGCGCCAGTGCCGCCAGCGTCCCCAGCACGGTGGCGAGCGTCGCCGACGCGACCGCGATGCCGAGCGACGTCAGCGCCGCCTCCTGGAGCGCGTGATCCTCGGCGAGCTGCACGTACCAGCGGGTCGAGAAGCCGCCCCATACGGTGACGAGCCGCGAGTCGTTGAACGAGTAGATCACCAGGATCAGGATCGGCAGATACAGGAACGCCAGCCCGAGGGCGAGCGACACCAGATTGAATGCGGACAGCCGGCGGCCCATCTCAGCGCCTCCCGTCCATGGCGCGCGATTGCAGGGCCTCGTAGGCGGCGATCGGTCCGACCAGCAGCACCAGGAGCACCACCGCGATGGCGGAGGCCACCGGCCAATCCTTGTTGGCGAAGAACTCCGACCACAGCGTCTGGCCGATCATCATGGTGTCGGAGCCGCCGAGCAGATCCGGGATGACGAACTCGCCGGTGATCGGGATCAGGCACAAGAGCGAGCCGGCCGCGATGCCGGGCACCACCTGCGGCAGCATCACCAGCCAGAACGCCTTCCAGCGCGGGCAGCCGAGATCGGCGGCCGCTTCGATCAGGCTCTCGTCGAGCTTCTGGAAGCTCGCATAGAGCGGCAGCACCATGAAGGGCAGGTACGAGTAGACGATGCCGATGTGCACGGCGGTGTCGGTGGCCAGCCAGGTGATCGGTTGGTCGATCAGGCCGAGCGTGTGCAGCAGCCCGTTGAGCAGGCCGTCGCGCTGAAGGATCGTCATCCAGGCGTAGATGCGGATCAGGAACGCGGTCCAGAACGGCAGCATCACCAGCATCACCAGCAGCGGCTGGAGCCGCGCCGGCGCCCGCGCCATCGCATGGGCGATCGGCACGCCGATCACCAGCAGGATCGCGGTCGACACCACGGCGACCCGCAGGCTCTTCAGGTAGGACAGCCAGTAGAGATCGTCGCTCGCCAGCAGCGCATAGGTCGAGGTCGACAGCTCGCGCACGAAGGCGGCGAGGCCGTCGAGCCCGGCCGCGAGGTCGAGCACCGGCGTGTAGGGTGGCTGCGCGATGGCGGTCTGCGACAGGCTGATCTTGGCGACGATCAGGAACGGCACCACGAAGAAGGCGATCAGCCACAGATAGGGAAGGGCGACGATCAGCAGCTCGCCGGCGGACCGGCGCGGCGACGGGTCGGGCGATGCGGTCGGCGATGCGTGGGGCAACGCGGGGGACTTTTCGGTCATCGGCGGCTCCGCTGCGCTCATTCGCCCAGCACCACGGCGGCCTCGGGGGCGAACGACAGCCACACCGCATCCTCCCAGTCGATCTCGCGGGCGGCGTGGCGGCGGATGTTGGTGACCGACGCCTTCACCAGCGTGCCGTCGTCGAGCCGCACCTTGTAGATCGACAGATCGCCCAGATAGCCGATGTCCACCACCCGGCCCGACAGGCCGTTGACGGTGGCGTCGGCCGGCGGCGTCGTGGACACGCGGAACTTCTCGGGGCGCACCGCCAGCGCCACGGTGCCGCCCGGCGCCGCGGGGAAGGACGCCGCCTCGGCCAGGAAGCGGCGTCCGGCCCGATCCTGCACCACCGCACCGTCCGGACCGGCCGAGACCAGCTCGCCTTCGATCAGGTTGACGTCGCCGATGAAGCCGGCGACCCAGCGCGAGCGCGGCTGCTCGTATATCTCCGACGGCGTGCCGACCTGGACGACATGGCCCTGGTTCATCACGGCGATGCGGTCCGCCACCGTCATCGCCTCCTCCTGGTCGTGGGTCACGATCACGAAGGTGGTGCCGAGCCGATCTTGAAGCTCCATCAGCTCGAACTGCGTCTCCTCGCGCAGCTTCTTGTCGAGCGCCGCCAGCGGCTCGTCGAGCAGCAGCACCTTGGGGTGCTTGGCCAGCGCCCGGGCGAGCGCGACCCGCTGACGCTGGCCGCCGGAGAGCTGGTGCGGCTTGCGGCCGCCGAGCCCTTCGAGGCGGGCGAGGCGCAGCATCTCGGCGACGCGCGTCTCGATCTCCGCCTTGGGTAGCCGCTCCTGCTTGAGGCCGAACGCGATGTTGCCGGCCACCGTGAGGTGGGGGAACAGCGCGTAGCTCTGGAACATCATGTTGACCGGCCGGCGATAGGGCGGCACGGGGACGATGTCCTCGCCGGCGAGAAGGATGCGCCCCGCGTCGGGCCGCTCGAAGCCGGCCAGCATGCGCAGCAGGGTCGACTTGCCGCAGCCCGAGGGGCCGAGCAGCGCGAAGAACTCGCCCTCGCGGATGTCGAGGCTGAGCCGGTCGACCGCGGTGACGTCGGCGAAGCGCCGCGTCACGGTGTCGAACCGCACCATCGGTCGTGGGTCGGGGTCGGGCGGAGGAGCAGGGTCAGGGGGCATGGCGCGGTCCCGGCGGCGAGAGAGCTGATCGTGGTCCCCGTAGAGGCGGCGGGCGTGGCGATCAACCGGAAATTTCTCGCCGCGGCCGGCCTGGGGACGGGCGGGCCGGGCGATGACGCCGGCGCGAGAATCCCCCATGGTGACGCGCCGCCGCCAGGTGGCGGGGCGGGCGCGGCGGCGCCCGAGAAGGAGACCGGGAATGGACTTCAACGGACGTCATGTCGTGGTCACGGGAGGCGCCGGAGCGCTCGGCGGCGGGGTGGTGGCGGCACTGCTGGAGGCGGGCGCGGTCTGTCACGTTCCCACCACGGGTGACGGCGGGACGATTCCGGCGGCGCTGCGCGAGAGCACCAGGGTGTTGGTCCATCCGGGCGTCGATCTCGCCGATGCCGAGGCGGTCGATCGCCTGTACGAGCGCCTGCCCCCCTTGTGGGCCTCGATCCATCTGGCCGGCGGCTTCGCGTTCGGCCCGCTGCGCGACCTCGACGCCGCGGTGCTGCATCGTCAGATCGAGATCAACCTGGTCACCTGCGCGCTGTGCTGCCAGGCGGCGCTGCGCGCCTTCTCGCGCGGGCGGAACGGCGGCCGCATCGTCAACGTGGCGGCGCGGCCGGCGCTCGAATGGCGCACCGGCGCCGGCATGGCGGTGTACGCCGCCGCCAAGGCCGCGGTCGCGGCCCTGACGGTGGCGCTCGCCGAGGAGGTCGCCAAGGAGGGCGTGCTGGTCAACGCCGTGGCGCCCTCCATCATGGACACCCCGGCCAATCGCCAGGACATGCCGAAGGCCGACCTCTCGGCGTGGCCGAAGGTCGAGGAGGTGGCGGCCACCATCCTGTTCCTCGCCTCGCCGGAGAACCGCGTCACCCGCGGCGCCGTCGTCCCGGTCTACGGCAAGGCGTGAGCGGCGCCCAAACGGACTCTCAGGGTGGCGGGCTCGCGCCGGCCGCCTCGTCGGGAAGATCGGCGGCGACGCGCCGCGTCAGCCACTGCACGAACGCCGTCAGGCCGGCGGTCGGCGGCCGCGACTTGAGCGCGGTGAGCCAGTAGGCGCCGAGATCGACCTCGGCGGCGAACGGCCGCACCAGCCGGTCCTGGCGCAGTGCGTCGGCGAACATCGCGACCGGCAGCAGGGCGACGCCGAGTCCCTGGGCGGTCGCCGCCGCCATGGTGACCGAGGAGTCGAACACCGGGCCGCGCAGCGCCGGGCAGGGCGCGCCGGCGGCCGCGAACCAGCGCGGCCACTCGTCGCTGCGATAGGAGCGCAGCAGCGTCTCGCGGGCGAGGTCGGCGGGGTCGCGCAGACGCTCCGCCACCGCCGGGGCGCAGACCGGCGCCAGCGGCGCCCGGCACAGGAAGGTGGCGTCGGTGCCGTGCCACGAGCCGTCGCCGAAGCGGATCGCGCAGTCGAGCCCTTCGCCGGCGAGGTCGACGCGGTTGTTGTTGGTGAACAGCCGCAGGTCGACATAGGGATGCGCCTCGGCGAACCCCTTCAGGTTCGGCAGCAGCCAGCCGGTCGCGAAGGTGCCGACGGCGCCGACCGTGACGGCCTCGCGCACATGGCCGTCCTCGAACTGGTCGAGCGTGGCGCGGATGCGGCCGAAGGCGTCGGCCAGCACCGGCACCAGGGCCAGCCCCTCGTCGGTGAGGGCGAGCCCCCGCGGCAGCCGGCGGAACAGCCGAACCCCCAAGATTTCCTCGAGGCCGCGGACCTGGTGGCTCACCGCTGCCTGGCTCACGCGCAGCTCCAGCCCGGCCCGGGTGAAGCTGAGATGGCGGGCGGCAGCCTCGAAGGCCCGCAGCGCGTTGAGGGAGATGTGCGAGACCGTCATGGGCTGCCGGGGCCAGGGGAGACGGGACCTGCCCGCCCGGAGGTGCGGACGTGCGGGGGGGGGAGAGGGTCGAGATTTTCTCATGGCTCGCGCGAAAATCCATCCTTTGTCAACGGCCACGGGCCGCGGCTTTCTGGTCTCCGCAACTCCAAGGGAGCCCCCGATGATCACCCGCCGTCGCTTCGCCGTGTCCGCCGGCCTCGCCGCCGCTGCGGCTGTTTCCGCACCCGCCGTGCTGCGCGCCGCCCCGCCGTCGGCCGAGACCCTCGCGGCCGCCTTCGCCCGCATCGAGCGGGAGAGCGGCGGCCGCCTCGGCGTCGCGGTGCGCGACACCGGCGCGGGCCTGCGGGCCGGCCATCGCGAGGACGAGCGGTTTCCGCTGTGCTCGACCTTCAAGCTCGTCGCCGCCGCTGCCGTGCTGGCGCGGGTCGATGCCGGGCGGGAGCGGCTCGACCGTCGGGTGGCGATCCCGCGCGACGGGCTCGTCACCTACTCGCCGGTCACCGAGCGGCATGCCGGCGAGGAGATGACGCTCGAGGCGCTGTGCGAGGCCGCCATGGTGCTGAGCGACAACACCGCCGGCAACCTGCTGCTCGAGGCCATCGGCGGGCCGGCCGGCCTCACCGACTTCGCCCGCTCGCTCGGCGATCCGGTGACGCGGCTCGACCGCATCGAGCCGTTCCTCAACGAGTCGGCGCCTGGTGATCCGCGCGACACCACGTCGCCGGCCGCCATGCTGGAGACCGTCCGCCGGCTGGCGCTCGGCGATGCCCTGGCGGCGGGGTCGCGTGAAAAACTGGTCGCCTGGATGGTCGGCAACCGCACCGGCGACGCGCGGCTGCGGGCCGGCGTGCCGGCGGGCTGGCGCGTCGGCGACAAGACCGGCACCGGCGATCGCGGCACCGCCAACGATGTCGGCGTGATCTGGCCGCCCGGCCGGCCGCCCGTGGTGGTCGCCGTCTATCTCACCGAGACCGAGGCGGCGCCGGCCGTCCGCAACGGCGCCCATGCGGCGGTCGCCCGCGCGGTGGTCGCGGCGCTCGGCACCTGACCGCCTCGATGCGGCGCCTGAGCGCGCCGATACGGCGCGCCGCCCGGGCGCGCCGCTCAGGCGTACAGCGTTCAGGCGTACAGCGCCTTGTTCTGCTCGCGCAGCACGTTCTTCTGCACCTTGCCCATGGTGTTGCGCGGCAGCTCGGTCACGAACAGCACGCGCTTGGGCAGCTTGAACTTGGCGAGGCGGCCGTCGAGCGCCGCCATGATGTCGGCCTCGCTCACGGTGGCGCCCGCCTGGCGCACCACCACGGCGGTGACGCCCTCGCCGAAGTCGGGATGCGGGCAGCCGATGACGGCCGACTCGACGACGCCCGGCAGCGTGTCGATCTCGCTCTCCACCTCCTTCGGGTAGACGTTGAAGCCGCCCGAGATGATCAGGTCCTTGGCGCGGCCGACGATGTGGACGTAGCCGCGGGCGTCGATCTTGCCGACGTCGCCGGTGATGAAGAAGCCGTCGGCGCGGAACTCCTCCTTGGTCTTCTCCGGCATCCGCCAGTAGCCGGCGAACACGTTCGGCCCCTTCACCTCGAGGACGCCGATCTCGTCGGGGCCGAGCAGCTCGCCGCTCGCCGGATCGGCGACCCGCACCGTGACGCCCGGCAGCGGAAAGCCCACCGTGCCGGCGAGGCGGTCGCCGTCATAGGGGTTCGAGGTGTTCATGCCGGTCTCGGTCATGCCGTAGCGTTCGAGGATGGCGTGGCCGGTCTTCGCCTTGAAGGCGTCGTGCGTCTCGGCCAGCAGCGGCGCTGAGCCCGCCGTGAACAGCCGCATGTGGGCGGTCGCCTCGCGGGTGAGGCCGGGATGCTGGAGCAGCCGCGTGTAGAAGGTCGGCACCCCCATCATGGTGGTGGCGCGCGGCAGCAGCGCGATCACCTGGTCGGCGTCGAACTTCGGCAGGAACAGCATGGAGCCGCCGGCCAGCATCACCACCAGCGCGGCGGTGAACAGGCCGTGGGTGTGGTAGAGCGGCAGCGCGTGCAAGAGCACGTCGGTCTCGCCGAAGCGCCAGTAGTCGACCAGCGTGTCGGCGTTGGAGGCGAGATTGCGGTGGGTCAGCATGGCGCCCTTGGAGCGCCCGGTGGTGCCCGACGTGTAGAGGATGCAGGCGAGGTCGTCGTCGGTGCGGCCGACATCGTCGAACGCCTCGGGCAGCGCCGCGGCCAGCTCGGTCAGCGAGCCGCTGCCATCGGCCGCCAGGGTGTCGAGGGTGGCGCCGTGGGCCTCGGCGACCGCGGCGAGCGCGTCGCGCCGGGCCGGGTCGCAGACCACCAGGCGCGGCTCGGCATCGCCGACGAAGTAGTCCACCTCGTGGGTCGTGTAGGCGGTGTTGAGCGGGAGGTAGACGGCGCCGGCGCGCGCCACCGCCAGGAACAGCATCAGGTTGTCGGGCGACTTCTCGACCTGCACGGCGACCCGGTCGCCGGGGGCGACGCCGCGCTTCACCAGCGCGTTGGCGAGCCGCCCGGTGCGGGCCAGCATGTCCGCATAGGTCAGGGTCTCGCCGGCCGGCGTCTCGATCAGGGTCTTGCCGACCGAGGGAATACGGCTGCGGACGAGGGCGAACAGGCTTCCGGACATGGCGTGGACCCAAGCTTGCTGACGGGGGAGGGACGACGATCGCCTCCTCCCCTCCCATGCCGGGCGGGCCGAGTTCAAGGGGCTCGGCGATGGGCCGATGGCTCCACGCAGCCGGCCATACCGCGGCACCGTCTGCCGTCTCGTGCCGCCGTCTCGCGGCCTATCGGCCGAGGAGGTCGCGGAGAAACTCGCGGGCGCCCTGCTCCAGCTCGCGCACGGTCGGCTCCGGCGGCGGCTTCGGGCGGGTCTCGCGGGTGACCGGGCCAGACGGGGCCGGGGTCGGGGCCGGGCTCGGCGCGGGACGCGGGGCCGTGCTCTCGCGCGGCGGTGCCGCCGCGGCGGCCGGAGGCGGCACCGCCGGCCGAGCGGGCGGTGTGATGGTGTCGCGCCCCGCCGGCGCGTCGCGGGCCGTGGGGACCGGGGCCTCGCCCTTGAGGGCGCGCAGGATGTCGTCTGCGAGGGCACTGGGCTCGCGCGGCGGCTCGCCGCCTTGGGCGGGCGCCAGGCCCTTCAGCCCCTCGATCACCTTGCCGAGCTGGCCGCCGCCGCCGATCGCGTCGCGCAACGCCTTGAGGGCGCCGTCCGGGTTGGCGAGGACGTTCGGGGTATCGGCATAGATGCGCGGCGCCGACCACGGCCCCTGGATCGCCACCGGCACGCCGATGCCCCAGACGCCGGGGCGCTGGCCGGGCGTCTCCGGCGCCGAGACGAGGCGCGGGTCGGCGCGCAGGTCGAGGGTGCGGTCGCGCAGGTCGACGTTGCCGGCGGCGCTCATCACCATGTAGGGGCCCGCGAAGGCGACGTCGGTGGTGCGGGCGACGCCGCCGTCCACCGTGAAGCTCGCCTTGAAGGTGGAGAAGCGGGTCTGGCCGGAGCCCTTGTCCTGCCAGCCCGACAGGATGGCGTCGAGCACCGAGCGGACCATGGCGGGCATGTCGATGCCGCGGATGGCGCCATCTTCCAGCATGAGATCGCCGCGGCCCGTCAGGCTGGCGACGATGCGGCGCGGGCTCATGCCCTGTCCGCGCACGTCCAGGCTGCCGCGGGCGCGGCCCTCGACATACTCGAAGGCGGCGGCGTCGCGCAGCAGCGGCAGGGCGGCCACCTGGGCGAAGCTGGTGCGCAGCCCGAGGGTGGGCTCGTCGCGGCTGCGGTCCAGCGTCACCTCGCCACTCGCCTGGCCGCCATAGAGGCCGGAGGGCGAGAGCTTGGCGGTCAGGCTGCCGTCGAGCAGCGTCGCCTCCACGGTGGCGGGCGCGATCTTCACCTTGTCGATCGCCAGCTCGCGGGCCGACAGCGTGAGATTGGCGTCGACGAGCCGCAGCCCGAACAGGTTCAGCGGCGTGTCGCTCCATGGTGAGGTCGCGGGGGCGGCCGGCGTTCCGCGGGGCCCCGCCGCGGGCGTCGCGGCAGGGCCGGCGACGGCGTCGACGAGGCCGGTGAGGTCGAGGCGCTCGGATTCGAGGCTGCCGTCGACGAACGGCTTCGCCCCGGCGAACGACACCGACACGGCACCACGCAGCCGGCCCTGGTCGACGAGGCCGTTGAGGCTGTCGAGCTTGAGCACCGGGCCGGCGCTGGTCAGGCTGGCGCTGAGCGTCGCCGGGGTGCGGAACAGGCGCGGCGCCTCGATGGTCGCCTCGATCGGGACGGCACGGCCCTCGGCGAGGCGGGAGGGGGCGTCGGCGGCGGCGGTGAGGCGCACCGTCGCGGTGCCGAGACGGGCGTCGAGATGCAGGTTGGAGCGGCCGCTGGCGGCCGGCAGCGAGGCGGCCCGGAGCTGGTCGATGCGGATCTCGGCGGTCTCGCCGCCGTCGCGCACCACCACGGCGCCATTGTCGATCACCAGCGTGCCGACCGAGACCGGCGCATCCTCCGGCAGCAGGCTCTCGTTGGCGCCGCCGGGGCCGCGGGTCTTGCGCTGGGCGGCGGCGCGTGCCGCCCGGGCGAACAGCGGATCGGTGCGCAGGACCGGCCGGGTCAGCGTCAGCTCGGCGATGCGCAGCCGGCCGCCCCACAGGTCGCCGAGCCCGATGGCCGCCTGGACGCGATCGATGCGGGCGATCTCGTCGGAGCCGACGGTGTCGCGCAGGCGCACGTCCGCGAGGGTCACCCCGGTGGACGGCCACAGGGTCAGGCGGGCGTCGCCGGCGACGTCGAGCGCGAGGTCGTGGCGGGCGAGGGCGTCACGGCTGAACCTGTCGATCAGCCCGGCGGCCGGGATGCCATGGATGGCGGCGAGCGCGATCACGATCAGCACCGCCGCCGCCGCCAGGGCCGCGATCTTCCTCGGGACCATGTCCGGTGCCTCCTGCGCCGGGACGGCGCATCGAACTCGGAGAAACGACGGATTCAAATAGAATGGGGATCGATCGACTGGATGTGATCTGTATCACTTTCAGCCCGGCCGTTTCCATGCGAGACGGCCGGCGTGCACAATTTGGCGAGCGAATGCGGCCGTCCCGCGACGGCAGGGCCACGACGGCCGGGTGGCCCGGACCGGGGCTCTCAGGCCCGGTCGCCGCGAAGGCTAGTCCGGGCGTGGCAGAGCGCCGACAGCACGAACGCCGAGGTCACCTCCGGGCCGCCGACCAGGATGCGGGTCGGCGTCTTCATCTTGTTCCACTCGTAGGCGCGATACGGGCCGTGCCGGCCGCCCTCGCCGAAGCTCCTGACCAGCACGTCGAGCGCCGGCGCGAAGCGCGCCGGCTCGGCGCCGAGCTTGGCCATGGCGAGGAGAGCCAGCGCGGCGTCGAACGGGTTCATCTCGTGGGCTGCGAGATCGTCGAGCACATAGGCCAGCACGGTCTCGCGCATGCGGGCGAAGCGGTCGTCGGGATCGACGGTGGCACGCACATCCGCCGGCAGCGCCCGGAACGCCGCATGGCAGCGGCCGAAATAGGCCGCGTACAGCTCCGGCAGATAATAGATGTGGGCGCGCGGATCGGCGAACAGGCCGGAGCCGATCAGGTGGTCGTGGAACGCCACGATGCCGCGGACGACGTCGCGGCGCTGCTCGGTCTCGACGATGCCCCAGCGGGCGTGATTGCGGAATGCCGCCTCCAGGACGTCGAGATTGAGGGTGGGGTCGAGGTCGTTGCCGAACGGGCGGTCGCCGCCGGCGCTCTCGATCCAGGTGACGATGCCGCCCTGGAAATCGAGTGGCGTGTTGATGTCGACCGAGGGCGGCGGCCGGTTGCTGCCGGGCCGCACCTGGTAGCCGGCGTAGAAGTCGAGGAATGGCTGGTCCAGCATCGGGTCGAGCGAGCCGAACTGGGTGGCGGCCGACAGCGCGCAGGCGGTCGTGTCGCAGTCCGGCACGTAGGTGCCGAAGCCGAGATCGCTCTTCAGCCGCCAGAAGAACCCGCTCATGCGGGCGTGGGGCGGCGGCACCAGCGCGGTGACCACGTCGAAGGGCGTGCCGTCGACCGGGTGCTTCACCGTCTCGCGGCTGGTCCGCAGGCAGAAGTCGACCATGGCGGCGACCGCGCTCCGGGCCTGGGCGGCCTCGTCGCCGGCGGCGAGGCCGGTGCCGACATAGTCCATCAGCGCCTCGGCGAAGAAGGCGTCGTAATAGGCGGAACGGTGGCGGATCTGCACCGGCTCCCACATCGGCTCGGCGAAGCCGGTCCATGGCGGGTTCAGCAGGCCGGCGATCGGCGCGTTGGGCAGGATGAAGGCGCGCGCCAGGTTGAACACCAGCGTGGCGTTCTTGTAGGTGCGCGCCTGAAGGCCGGTCAGCGCGGTGACCAGATCGCGGCCGTGGAAGTCGGGATCGCCGACCAGGTTGAAGGCCGCCCAGGCCGGGAGGAAGCCCTTGTTGCGGCCGAAGGCGCCGAGCAGGTGGCTGGCACAGCCGCGCAGCACCCGATCGATCTCGGCGGTCGACGGCATCGGGGCGACCGCGGCCAGCCGCGGCCGACGCGGATGCTGTTGCGGGACGGCGTCGATCAGCGGCGCGACCTCGCGTCCGATGGCGGCCCAGTCGGGACGGTCGTCGTCGCGGGCCGAGCGGATCGCACCTTGCAGGGCGGCGAAGCGGTCGGGATCGGCGAGCGCCGGCAGGCCGGCGCGGCCGAGGAGCGGGCGCAGCGCGACGTTGGCCACCGCGGTCTTGTAGAAGGTGCGCAGATGGGCGTCGCCGGGGCCGCGCCCGCGCAGCAGCGGATCGCACAGGTCGTAGAGGGTGGGGCCGGTCTTCTTGGCGGTGAGTGCCGCGGCGGCGGCCTTGATCAGATCGATGGCAGGCAAAGGCAGTATCCTGAACAACGCGGCATCGACGGTCGCTCGTCCTGCCGGGCTCGACCCGGCCATCCACGCGCGTCGGACTTGCGGGTCGTCATGTGAATGAAGGCGCGGGCGCACCCGCACGTGTCGGGCCGGGACCGTCGCGAGGTAAACCGTCTACTCGGCCGGCACCGGCACCTCCTGCGGGCGGGCCGAGTAGTGTGACGCCTTCTGGCGCCCTTCGGCGGCATCGCGAGCCGACATCACCAGATGATGCGCCATGACGCCGATCCGGATCAGGTGCTCGATCTGGCCGCGCCGCAGGCAGGCACGGGCGACCTTCCAGAACTCGCCGCGATAGTCGGCCTTGACGCCGACCTCCCACAGCACGGCGCGCAGCATGCGCAGGCCGCGGACGACGTCACGCCACGGCACATGCCGCTGCCGCCACGGCACCCGCAGCCGGTTCGGATAGGTGTGATCGAGCTGATGACGGTAGCGCGCCAGCACGGCGGCCGGTGCGAAGGCCTGCGCCATGCAGGCGCGCCACATGGCGAGCACCTCGTCGTAGGGCATGACGAAGTCGACGTTGGATTCGCGCTCGTCGTCGTCGATCAGGCGCCCCGCCTTCTCCAGCCGGTCCCACAGCGGCGTGCGTGGCAGCGCCTGGAGCAGGTTGATGGTCAGCATCGGGATGCGCGACCGCTCGATGAAGTCGACGAGGCGCGGGCCAGTCTCCGGCGTGTCGGTGTCGAGGCCGAGGATAATGCCGGACACCACCTCGAGGCCGTGGCGATTGAGTGTCGCGACCGCCTCCAGCGGCGGCACCATCATGTTGTGGTCCTTCGACATCGCCTCGAGCGCCTCGGGCTCGGGAGTCTCGATGCCGCAGAACACCGTCTCGAACATCGCCTCGCGCATCAGCGCCAGGATCTCCGGCCGCTTGGCGATGTTGAGGGTCGCCTCGCACGAGAAGATGAAGGGATAACGGCGCGCCTTCTGCCAGGCGATCAGCGCCGGCAGCAGCTCACGCACGGCCCGGCGGTTGCCGATGAAGTTGTCGTCGACGAAGTAGACCGGCCCGGTGAGGCCGCAGGCGAGCAGCTTGTCGAGCTCGGCTGTCACCTGGGCGGGCGTCTTGAGGCGCGGGTTGCGGCCGTAGAGGGCCGGGATGTCGCAGAACTCGCAGCTATAGGGGCAGCCCGAGGAGTACTGGATGCTGCCGGTGAGATAGCGCCGCAGCTCGGCCAGCTCGTAGGCGGGCAACGGGAAGTCGGTCAGCTCGCGCCGCTCGCGGGTGGTCAGCACGATCTGCCGCTCGGGACGGGTCGGGTCGCGGGCGAGCCGGGCGAACAGCTCGTCCGTCGCATCGCCGAGCTCGCCGACATGCAGATAGTCGAACTCCGGATAGTTCTCCGGGCAGGCCGACACCGAGGAGCCGCCCAGCACCGTGGTGCGGTCGAGCCGATGGGCGCGGTGGCAGATGGTCTCGATCTGCCGGCGCTGGGCGTGCATGCCGGTGACGAACACCACCTCGGCCCATTCGAACTCCTCGCGGGTCGCGGGGCGGATGTTCTCGTCGACGAAGCGGACCTGCCAGCCGGGCGGCAGCGCCGCGGCGATCACCAGGAGGCCCTGCGGCGGCATCAGGGCGCGGACGCCGTCGGTCAGCGGATAGGCATGCTCGAACATGCCGAACGACGAGGTGTAGCGCGGGCAGACGCAGAGGATGCGGCGGGCGCCGTCGTCTCCTGCCGCGCGTGTGGCGTCCGCGCGTGTGGCTTCCGAATGAACGATCGGCATTCCCAAGTCCTGCGGCGCGACGCGGGGGTGTTTCGGGGGTCGGGGTCGCGTCCGTGCTGTGACAACGTGCGAGACCACGGAAAGACCTGTCAAGCTGGGCGGTTTTTTGGCCGCACGGGCCGGCCGCGGCGCCCGGCGGGCGGTCACGATGCCGCGGGCCGGCAGAGGGGGTGCGCGCCGGGACGGCGAGCCCAGGAAGCGTGCGAGCGCGGGTGTATTGAGATTGCAAGGGGAGGTAACTAAGGTGTCTGCGCGCAGTTTCTGGGCGCAGACGTTGCTCCCACAGCCGCGATCCGGTGCGCTCGCCCGTGCGCGCGAGCCTCGCATCCGCGGCGCGAGGTCCGGTCATGAAGCACTGGGTTCCTGCCGTCGTTCTGCTGCTCGCCTGCCTGGTTCCGATCGCGGCCCGCGCCGAGGCGCCGGCTCCCGTCACCGCCGTGGCCGAGACAGGGTCGATCGCCTCGGCTCCATCGGGCGCCGCGGTCGCACGCGGCGGCGAGGCGCCCACGGGGCTGCGGCTCGCCCAGGCGGGCGCCGGCGGCGGGCGGGTCGCGCTGGTGATCGGCAACGCCACCTATCCGGACGACAACCGTCCGCTCGCCCAGCCCATCAAGGATGCCCGCGCCATCGCCGAGGAGCTGCGCCGCGCCGGCTTCGACGTGTCGACCGGCGAGGACCTGACCAAGCAGAAGCTCAAGACGGCGCTCGACGCCTTCCGGGCCAAGATCAGGCCCGGCTCGGCCGCGCTTCTGTTCTTCAGCGGCTACGGCATCCAGACCGGCAAGCAGTCCTACATCATCCCGGTGGATGCCCAGATCTGGACCGAGGGTGAGGTCCGGCGCGACGGCGTGAGCATCGAGTCGATCCTCGCCGACATGAACAGTGCCGGCGCCACCGTGAAGGTGGTGATCGTCGACGCTGCCCGCCGCAATCCGTTCGAGCGGCGCTTCCGCGGCTTCTCGGCCGGCCTCGCCTCGCTGGCGGCGCCGGCCGGCACGCTCGCCATGTACGCGGCCGCCACCGACAAGGTGGCCAACGAGTCCGACGGCGAGAACAGCCTGTTCGTGGCCGAGCTTCTGAAGGAGATGCGTTCGCCCGCCCTCAATGCCGAGGCGATCTTCAACAACACCCGGATGGGGGTGTCGCGCGCTTCCAAGAACGAGCAGGTGCCGTGGGTGTCGTCGTCGCTGGTGGAGGAGTTCTTCTTCTCGCGGGCGCCCGGCGGCAGCGTGGCGCCGCCCCCGACCCCGGTGGTGACGCCCGAGCCGGTGCGCCCGCCCCCGCCACCCCCGCCGCCGCCGGCAGTGACGCCCGAGCCGCCGCGCCCGCCGCAGGTCTCCACCTACACGCCGCCGCCTCCGCCCCCGCCGCCCGCGGTGACGCCGGAGCCGGTGCGGCCGCCGTCCCCGCCGGTGGCCGAGCGGCCGGTCGCCCGCGACCAGGTGATCCGCGATCTCGATGCCCGGCTCGACCGCGACCCGCGCGACGCCGACGCCTATTACAAGCGCGGCCAGGCCTGGGCGGAGCGGCGTGAATACGCCATGGCGGCCGAGGACTTCGGCCAGGCGATCCGGTTCAATCCCAATGATCCCGAAGCCTTCAACAACCGCTGCTTCAGCCGCGCGGTGCTGGAGCAGCTCGACGCCGCCCTGTCGGACTGCAACGAGGCGCTGCGGCTCAAGCCGCAATATCCGGACGCCCTCGACAGCCGCGGCCTCGTCCACCTCAAGCTCGGCGATGTCGACAAGGCGATCGCCGACTACGACCAGGCGCTGCGGATGAACCCGCGCATGGCCTCGGCGCTGTTCGGCCGCGGCAAGGCCAAGCTGCGCAAGGGCGACCGCAGCGGCGGCAATGCCGACATCGATCGCGCCAAGGGGCTCGACCCGACGGTTGCCCAGGAATTCGAGAGCTACGGGGTGCGCTGAGCGACCGTTCGGCCCTGGAGCCGAACGGGTGTCCGGCGTCGCCGAGGGCCGGGCCTGATCAGGTCCCGGCGGCCGCACTATGCGTTGTGCTTATCATCTATTTCTCTCGTGTATCGTTCGCGGGGGGTTCCGAAGCTCGGATGGAACGCTGCTCCTCCGGCCACCATGATTATTCATTTCCCGCTGGAAATGATCACAGTGCGGGTCGAGCGCTTGGCTGGTTCACCGCCTGAAACGGTGGCCCCGGCGAGCGCGTGCCCGGTGCTACTCGATTCGAGGCCCCTGCCGGGTGCCGGGCGTCACTGTTCTCGCCCGAACGACATAGCCAGACCTAATCAGGTCATCTGATCTGGCGTTTCGGTGGTCGATACCTGCCCCTGACCCCTCGTTTCGCCCCTCTGGTGTGTTGCGGAATCGGCACACGCGGATCTCAAAACGTCCGGTTGAGGCTGTGGAGTGGCTCGTTTGTGTTCCCGGCAAGGCGAGTTCCTGCTTAATTGGAATCGAGAATTTTCAGTTGGCGACTTCGTCGGGGGACGGGGGGACGGCAATGCAAAAGACCATTTCGGCGCCGCGGCGCTTCGATCGGAAATCCATTCTTCTCGGCAGCTCGGCCCTTCTGGTCGGTCTCGTCGTGTCGTCGGGTGCGCTGGCTCAGCAGCTACCGGCGACGCCGACGGCGTGCAACAACACGCTGCCGCGCGTGGGGGGCTTCGATCCCTCCCAGTTCGTTCCGCTCGCGCAGGGTGGGGCGGTCAATTCGCTCGTGTCAGTGCTCAACACCGCTACGACGGTGTTCCAGGCGCAGACCGGCTCGGCCTTCGTCAGCAGCCCGGCCAATCCGGCGCCCGGCGAGAACGGCGGGGGCGTCTGGGGACGGGTTGTCGGCGGTTCGGTGGAGACTCAGAACACCGGCGTGACCACCCTTGCGCTGGCCGGCACGCCGGTTCCGGGCAGCGTGAACTGCGCCACGACGACCCGTCAGGACTTCATCGGCTACCAGGTCGGTCGTGACATCGCGAAGCTGAACTGGGACGGCTGGAACGTGCACGCCGGCGCCACGGTCGGCTACATGGAGTCCCAGTCGCGCGACAAGAGCCTCGGCGGCACCTTCTCCGGAAACACGCAGATTCCGTTCTTGGGCAGCTATCTCGCGGTGACCAAGGGCGGCTTCTTCGCCGACCTGCTGGTGCGGTGGGACTTCTACAACATGAACCTGAGCGATCCGGCCAACGGCCTGTTCGGTCAGAACTTCAATGCCCGTGGCTGGTCGGTCGGCGGCAATGTCGGCTACAATTTCGCGCTGCCGAACAACTGGTTCATCGAGCCGTCGGCCGGCTTCACTTACTCGCGTGTGACGGTCGATCCGCTCGATGTGTCGGGCACGCTGTTCACGGTCCTGCCCGGCCTGTCGCTGCCCGGCTCGGTGCAGATCGACGACATCAAGAGCGAGCTCGGCCGCGCCAGCGTCCGGGTCGGCACCAATATCGTGACGCCTTACGCGGCTGTGCAGCCGTTCGTGACCGGCAGCATCTTCCATGAGTTCGCGGGCGACGTGAACACCCGGTTCGCCATCGCCCCGGTGCTGAACGTGCCGATCACCGGCGTGCTCACCACGGATCGCGTCGGGACCTACGGCCAGGTGTCCGCCGGCCTCGCGGCCCAGGTGCTCAACACCGGGTGGCTCGGTTACGTCCGCGGCGATTATCGCTTCGGCGAGAATATCGACGGCTGGACCCTCAACACCGGTCTGCGCTATCAGTTCATGCCGGAGGCGGCGCCGCTGCCGCAAGTCGCGCTGAACGGCAAGAGCCCGGTGTTCAAGGCGCCGCCGGTGCCGGTCGCGATGCCGGTGTCGTGGCAGGGCCTCTATGTCGGTGTCCACGCCGGCACCATCTGGGGCAAGACCGACTTCGATTATCTCGTCGGCACCAGCACCGAGCCGAAATATGCCGGTGCGCTGCTCGGCGGTCAGGCCGGCTACAACTGGCAGTTCGGCCGCTGGGTGCTCGGCCTCGAAGGCGACATCGCGTGGAGCAACGCCAAGGGTGCGACGGGGTGCCCGAATGCGTTCTTCTTCTCCTGCGAGACCCACATGGACTGGTTCGCCACTCTCACGGGTCGGGTCGGCTACACGTGGGAGCGGACCCTGTTCTATGCCAAGGGCGGCTTTGCGGCCGCTGAAGTCACCCAGCAGACGGTGTTCAATCCGTCGATCTTCGGCAACCCGGCCGGCCCGGCCACCGGCCCGGTCAACGGGTCGAGCCAGACGGCGGGCGGCTGGACCGTGGGTCTGGGCGCCGAGTATGCGATCACGGCGAGCGTGTCGGCCAAGGCCGAGTATCTCTATTACAACCTCGGTACCGATCGTTACGTTGTCGACAACAACCTCCAGGTGGACGCCCGCGAGCGCGGCGGTCTCGCCCGGGTCGGTATCAACTATCGCTTCTCGCCGGCCCCGGTGCCGGTGATGGCCAAGTACTGACGTCCGAGCACGGATCGTCGAAGGCTCGGCGCGGTCGCCGCCAAACCCGACCGCGTCACCGAAGGAAGCCCGGCCTTTCCGCGAAGGCCGGGCTTTCGTCGTTGCGGGAAGACCGATGGCCCGATGCCGCCCTCGGCAGCGGCCGAGTGATGCGGCCGCTTTCGGCCCCCTCCGCTGCTCCCGCCTCGGCCCGCTTCCGTCCGTTCGTCGACGCCCTGGCCGTCAGGCGCCGCCCGGAGGCTCGCCCTCGTTCTGGTGGCCGAAATGCCTGCTGGTCGAAATGCCAACGGTCGAAATAGCGGGCCGAATTGATCGCCCGCAAGGTGCCGATCGAACCCGGTGATCTTCTGGATTCACCAACTCCCGGGAGAAAGGGTCACAAACCCGTGAGTGTCTTGGCGGGTCGTCGACGTGGAGCGTAGGCTGCGTGACATTGCTCACAGTCCCAGGGCCCCGTTCGCTCTACTCTCTATCCCGACAGGTAGAAGACACTCAGGGCGAAGCCGGAGGAACCGAGATGACACACGTTCTGACACGATGGCAGAGCAGATGGCAGAGGATCGGGGCGGCGGTCGCGTCGGTCCTGGTCGCCGGCGCTCTCGTCGCGACCGCCCCGTCGGCGTTCGCGCAGCAGCGGCCGACCGAGAGCGATATTCTCAACGCGCTCAAGCCGGCGCCGAAGACCCGCGGCCTCACCACCACGCCGAAGCAGATGGAGGACCAGAAGTTCCTTCAGACCATCCGCGGCAAGACCCGGGCGCTGACGCTCGACGAGCGCACCAAGGTGGCCGACATCGCCAAGGACAAGCAGAAGATCGATCTGGAGATCTACTTCGACTACAATTCGGCCGAGATCGTCCAGCGCGCCGTTCCTGATCTGATGGAGCTCGGCAAGGCGCTGAGCAACCCAGATCTGCGCGGCAGCACCTTCCTGCTCGGCGGCCACACCGACGCCAAGGGCGGCGAGGAGTACAATCAGAAGCTCTCGGAGCGTCGTGCCACGGCGGTGAAGCGCTTCCTGCTCGACCGCTTCCAGCTTCCCGAGGAGAGCCTAGTGACGGCCGGCTACGGCAAGGAGCAGCTCAAGAAGCCCGAGCAGCCCTTCGCGGCCGAGAACCGCCGGGTGCAGATCGTCAATCTTGAGGTCAAGCAGTCGGCGGCCCGGTGAGGGACATCGCGGACCGGACGCCGCCGGCGCGGCGTCCGGCCTCGATATCAGCCTGATATACGAAGTCGATATGGCTCGAGTCGATGACATGCGAATGCGACGCGCCGCGCCGGGCGGTCGAAATTGCCAGGGACATCGACCAAGCGTATAATTTCGTTCATGGCCAGCCGGCCCTGCGTTCGACGAACGGCCCGAAGCTCCCGGGAGCAGCGAAGAGTGGAGCGGTGGTGACGGGACGCGGGAGGCGACAGATGACCAGGCAAATGCTCTCCATGGTCCTGCCCGAGGTCCTGCGGGCCGCGGCTCCTGTGGTCTCGTCGGCGAAGACCGGAGCGAACACCGGAGCGCAGAAGACGGCGCCAGTTCGGCGGCCGGTCGCGAAGCCCGATCACAAGCAGCCGCGTGCCGCGCTGTCGCGTTTCGTACACCGGACCGCGAACCCTCCGCGATCCCTGTGGCGGTCGCTGGTGCTGCCGGCGATCATCGTGGCGGCCGGCGTGCTGGTCGCCGGGGCGGCGCAGGCTGACAAGCGCGCCGCCCTGATCATCGGCAACTCGTCGTACCAGAACGTCGTCAAGCTCGACAATCCGTTCAACGACGCCTCGGCGATCGCCGAGATGTTCCGCAAGGCGAACTTCGATTCGGTCGAGCTGAAGCTCGATCTCGGTGTCATCGAGTTCAAGCGCGCGCTGCGCGATTTCTACAACACCACCCGCGATGCCGACGTCGCCGTCGTCTACTATGCCGGCCACGGCATCGAGGTCGGCGGCGTCAACTACATGGTGCCGGTCGATGCCAAGCTGCGCAGCGACTACGACGCCGAGGACGAGGCGGTGGCGCTGGAGCGCATCTTCCGCTCCATCGAGGCGACCCGCCGGCTGCGGCTGGTGATCCTCGATGCCTGCCGCGACAACCCGTTCGCCCGCACCATGCAGCGCCAGATCGCCAGCCGGGCGGTGACCCACGGCCTCGCCAAGGTCGAGCCGATGGGCACCGACACGCTGGTCGCCTACGCCGCCAAGGCGGGCTCCACCGCCGAGGACGGCGCCGGCCGCAACAGCCCGTTCACGCAGGCGCTGGTCAACAATCTCACGACGCCGGGGCTCGATATCCGCATCGCCCTCGGCCGGGTCCGCGACGAGGTGCTCAAGCGCACCAACAACCGGCAGGAGCCGTTCGTCTACGGGTCGCTCGGTGGCGCCACCGTGTCGCTGGTGCCGGAGCCAGAGCGCAAGCCGGTGGCCAGCGCCGCCGATGCGCGCGGCGATTACGAGCTGGCCGAGCGGGTCGGCACCGTCAGCGCCTGGGATTCGTTCCTCGCCGTGCACGGCACCGGCTTCTACGCCGAGCTCGCCAAGCAGCAGCGCTCCAAGCTGGCCGCCGGCGCCGCCAAGCCCGAGGCCAGCGTGGTAGCGGCGCTCGACCGCTCCACCCCGCCGTCGCGACTGCCCGAGGAGGCGATGTCGCCGGACCGGCTCGCCTGGGACAAACTCCAGGATTCGACCGATCCGGCCGCCATCCGAGCCTTCATCAAGAAGTACCCGACCTCGCCGCTCGCCGTGGTGGCGCAGACCCGACTCGAGATCATCGAGCGGGCGATCGCCGACCGCAAGCGCGAGGAGGCCGACCGCGCGCGCTTCGAGCGGGAGGCGGCGCGTCAGCGGCAGGAGGAGGAGAAGCGCGCCAAGGCGGCCGTCGAGGCCGAGAAAAAGGCCGCCGCCGAGGCGGAGGCCAGGGCCCAGCGCGAAGCCGCCCGTCAGCGTGAGGACGAGGAGCGCCGCGCCAAGCTGTCCGCGGCCGAGCGCGAGAAGGCCGACCGCGAGGCCGCCCGTCGCCGCGACGAGGAGGAGAAGCGCGCGAAGGCGGCCGCCGAGGCCGACGCCAAGGCTGCCGAGGCCGAGAAGAAAGCCGCCGCCGAGGCGGAGGCCAAGGCCCAGCGCGAGGCCGCCCTGCGGATCGAGCAAGAGCGGGCCAGGGCCAAGCCGCTCGACGGGGCCGAGGTGGTCCGGTCGGCCCAGATCGAGCTGCGCCGGCTCGGCTGCTACGAGGGCGACGACAACGGCGTTCTCAACGACGCCACCCGCCGCGCCTTGCAGGCGTACCGGCTGTCGACCGGGCACGGCCGCGGCGACATCGGTGTCACCGCCGCTTTGGTGGAGGACCTCCAGCAGCAGCGGCCGATCAAGAACTGCCTCGCCGCGCTCGAGCCGGCCAAGCCGAAGCGCGACGCCGAGACCGAGCGGCCGGCGCGCGAGAAGAAGCCCGAGGTCGCCACCCGCCGCGAGAAGCCGGAGCCGAAGCGCGAGGCCCGTCCGGCTCCGCCGAAGCGCGAGGCGTCGCGGGCCCAGGCGACGGCGGCACGGCCTGCCCCGGCGCGTGGCGGCGGTGGCGCCGTGATGCACGGAATCGGGTTCTGACCGGAGCACGGCGGGATTCGCGAAAAAAGAGCCCGGCCGCTCGAACGGCCGGGCTTTCTGCCGCACTAACCGACGACCGATCCTCCGTCCGGCTCGTCGCCGCGGCGGAGGCCCGAACCGGACGGAGGCCATCCCGGCCCACCGCCAGCCGACACGGAGCCGACCATGTCCAAGCAGTTCCGGGTGTTCACGTCGCTCGCGATCGGCCTCCTGGCCGTCGGGATGCTGACCGCCGGTGCCGCCGGCCCGGCCGAAGCCCTGCCGGGCGACGGCTTGCCGGCTGCCGTTTCGCGTCCCGACGGGTTGGCGCAAGCCCCGGCCGCGGGACCGACCGAGACACCGTCCGTGCCCGCCGAGCGTCCGGCGACGGCGGGTGAACCGCCGCGTAGCGGAGGTGCCGCCGTTCCGATCCCGGCCACGAGGCCCGAAGCCGCCCGGCCGGATGCCGCCAGAACCCAGGCGACGGCACCGCATCGGCCGGTCGTCTCGACGCCTCGCCGGGTGGTCCGGACCTCACCGGCGGTGCATCGTCATCGGGTGGTCCGTCCGGCGTCGCCGCGGCTCGTCGCGGCGCCGCCGCCCGATGGCTACCGGCTCGCCGCGCGCCTCGATCGCGTCTGGCTGCCGCTGTTCCTCGGCATCGGCTTCTGAGGCGGGGTGAGGGTGCCTGATCGGGAGAGGGCGCCCGCCGTCGCGGTGCGTCTCAGATCGCGCCGTTCCGCCGCATCACCACCCGGCAGGCGGTGCTGAGCTTGACCCGCTCGGTCTTCAGGCAGGCGATGACCCGGTCGGCGTCCGGAATGGCGGCGCTGCACAGCCGGAAAGCGTCCGGGATGCAGGCGGCGCGATCCTCGGCGGTGCCCATGGCGCTGCTCGGAGCGCTCGACAAGCCGACCATCAGCACGGTCGCCAATACGGTCGCCGCCAAGGCCGGCACCGCACGCCGGCTGCGCCGGGGGGTGGGATGGCGCCGCGTCGCGTCGGCCTCGTCGAAGACGCTGCTCCACGGCGCGCTGGTCTCGGAGCCGATCAGCGCCGTCGTCTGAGTCCGCCTGGCCATGGTGTCCTCCTCCGGTTCGCCGGCTCGTCGGCCGGCGTGTCTGGAGGCAGGATCGCCGCGTCGAGCGGTCATGACTGTGCGGGATCTCACACCGGCGCCGCACCGGCCCGCCGCGCCGGCGTGGCGCGACCGTCAGGGGCCGCGGCCGCCGATATCGACCACCTCGACGGCGACCTTCACGGTGCTGCGTCCGCGCAGCACCTCGAGCTCCAGGCGGTTGCCGACACCGGCCTGCTCGAGCTCGTCGGTGAGGTCGACCAGCCGGCGCACCGGCGTGCCGTTGACGCTGACGATGACGTCGCCGACGAGGCCGCTCATGCGGTCGACGCCGCGCAGGCCGGCGCGGTCGGCCGGCGAGCCCGGCACGGTGCGCACGACCACGAGCCCCTCGATGCCGAGCCTCGTCGCGAGCGACTCGGGCGCCGCCACGATGCCGATGCCCGGCGTCGGCACCCGGCCGCGGCTGATCAGCCCCGGCACAACGCGGTTGACGGTGTCGACCGGCACCGCGAAGCCGATGCCGGCGTTGGAGCCCGAGGGCGAGAAGATCGCCGTGTTGACGCCGATCAGCCGGCCGGCCGAGTCGAGCAGCGGCCCGCCCGAGTTGCCCGGGTTGATGGCGGCGTCGGTCTGGATGACGTTCGAGATCTCGCGGCCCGCGCTGGTCGGCAGGCGGCGCTTGAGGGCGCTGATCACGCCCGTCGTCAGCGACTGGTCGAGGCCGAACGGGTTGCCGATCGCGAACGCCGCCTGGCCGACCTTGAGGTCGCCCGAGCTGCCGACCGGGATCGGCGGCGGCAGCGGCCGGCTGGTCGACACCCGCAGCACCGCGAGATCGTAGTTGGGGGCGATGCCGCGCAGCTCGGCGCGGGCGACGTCGCCATTGGCGAGCCGCACCGCGATCTCGGTGGCGCCCTGCACGACGTGAGCATTGGTGACGATGTGGCCGGCCGCGTCCCACACGAAGCCGGTGCCGGTCTGGGCGCCGCCGCTGCCGTTCTGCTCGTCCGGCTCGGCGCCCGCGAAGGCATCGCCGCCGGCGCGGCCGGCGACCTGGACGACCGACGGCGACACCCGGTCGAAGATCGCGATGGTGGTGCGTTCCCACTCGGCGAGGTCGCCGCGCGGCTCGATGGCGCGCGGCTCGGTGGCCGAGAAGAACTGCCGTTGCAGCCAGGGCTGCGCCAGCATGACGCCGAGCACGGCGAGAATGGCGATCAGAAGGAAGCGAACCGACCTGTCCAACGATGTCTCCACTCGGGCGATGCGAGCCGCGGCGGCGCGGCCCGGAGGCCGGCCGCGGTGGCCACGGGGGCACGACGCGATGGCACCATAGGACCACGCTGCCTCCGGGTTAAGGCGGGCGGCGGGGTCCGGTTCCGGCGCGGCCGCTCGCGGCCGCGGAGGGCGCCCGTCGGGACGGCGCCAGCTTGACGCCGGCGGTCCGCCATGTCCGAATCTCCGGGTGTTCTCCTGCGGAACGCCCGATCGGCCTCGGCCGCCTGCGGCCGGCCAGCCGCGCTCGGTCTCCCGCTCTCTCACGACATCACGCCGAGGCGTCGCGCCCGTGACGCCGTCACGAACGGGGCAGGCCATGATCAGGACCGGCATCGCGGGTCTCGGCTGGTGGGGCAGGACGCTGGTCGAATCGGTCGACGGCTCGGACGCGATGACCATCGTGGCGGCGGCGCAGCCCACCCTGCGGCCGGACGCTGCCACCTTCGTGGCGCAGCGCGGGCTGCGCCACGTCGCCGCGCTGGACGATCTCCTGGCCGACCCGGAAATCGACGCCGTCATCCTGGCGACGCCGCCGTCGGGCCACGCCGCCCAGGTGACGGCCGCGGCCCGCGCCGGCAAGCATGTCTTCTGCGAGAAGCCGTTCACCTACGACAAGGCGTCGGCGGCGGCCGCGGTGGCGGCCGTCGAGGCGGCCGGGGTCGCTCTCGGCATCGGCTACAACCGCCGCTTCCATCCGGAGATGACCGGCCTGCGCGAGCGCATCCGCGCCGGTGGGCTCGGGGTGCTGGAGCACATCGAGTGCACCATGACGGTGCCGAACGCCCTGGTGATGCCGCGCACCGCGTGGCGGGCCGACCCGGCCGAGGCGCCGTGCGGGGCGCTGGCGCCGCTCGGGGTCCACGCCGTCGATGCCTTCATCGACCTCTCCGGCACGATCGAGACCGTCTACGCCCAGAGCGGCCGGCGGGCGGTCGACCTGCCGACCGACGACACCACCTCGGTGCTGTTCCGGATGGCGAGCGGCGCCACCGCCTATCTGGGCATGATGATGGCCACCGCCCCGACCTTCGTGGTCCAGGTCTACGGCTCCAAGGGCTTCGTTCGGCTCGACGGGATGACCCATGTGGCCGGCGCGTCGTCGGAGGAGCGGCGCACCGGGCTGTTCGGCGCCTGCCGGTTCCAGCCCGTGCAGGGCGCGGCGGAGACCTGGGAGGCGGCGCGGGTCGATGTGGGCCGCGCCTGCCTGGAGGCGTTCGCGCGGGCCGCCGCCGGCGGGCCGCCGTTCCCGATCCCGCCGGCCGAGATCGTCCATGGTGCGGCGGTGTGCGAGGCGCTGATCCGCTCGGCGACGACCGGGCAGGCGCAGGCGGTGTCATAGGACGAGACGGTCGGGACTGGACGGGCCGCGCTCATACAGCTGCTCATACAGCTTCAGTGTGATCAGTTCGCCGTCGTTCCGGGGCGCGGCACCCGGATCGGCCCTTCGCGCCGTCTGGGCGCAGGCTCTGCCGCGAACCCGGAATCCAACGACACACGTCTTCCCGCGGCAAACCCGGAGCTCTCGGCAGGATTCCGGACAGCCGGATCTCGTCTCAGCCCATGCTGGTGCGGCTGCGCACCGCGGTCGTCAGGGTGCCTTCGTCGAGATAGTCCAGCTCGCCGCCGACCGGCACGCCATGGGCCAGCCCGGTCACCTTGACGTTGGCATCGGTCAAGAGGTCGGTGATGTAGTGGGCGGTGGTCTGGCCGTCGACGGTGGCGTTGAGGGCGAGGATGACCTCGCTCACCGCGGGGTCGTGCGCCCGCGTCAGCAGAGCCGCTATCGACAGGTCGTCGGGGCCGATGCCGTCCAGCGGCGACAGCGTGCCGCCGAGCACATGATAGCGGGCGTTCACCGCCTTGGCCCGCTCCAGCGCCCACAGGTCGGCGACATCCGCCACCACCACGATGATGCCCGGATCACGCCGCGGATCGGCGCACACGGTGCATGGATTGCGGCTGTCGAGGTTGCCGCACACGGTGCACACCGTGATGGTGTCCATGGCGGCCTGGAGGGCCGCGGCGAGCGGCGCCATCAGCAGGTCGCGCTTCTTGACGAGATGCAGGGCGGCGCGCCGAGCCGACCGCGGGCCGAGCCCGGGCAGCTTGGCGAGAAGCTGGATCAGCCGCTCGATCTCGGGTCCGGCGGTGCTCATGCGGTTCGTCTCGTCGGGGCGGGCGCCGGGATCGGTCGTGATCATCGTGCCCGCGCCGGTCGCGGGCATCCGCCTCGTCCGGCGACGGGGATGGCCGGGACCAGCCCGGCCATGACCGAGGATGCGGCGTCGTCGGTCTCAGAACAGCTTCATGCCGGGCGGGATCGGCAGGCCGCCGGTGAGCCCCTGCATCTTCTCGGCCAGCAGGGCGTCGGCCTTGCGCTTGGCGTCCGCGTGGGCCGCGACGATCAGGTCCTCCAGCACCTCGACCTCGTCGGGCTTCACCAGCGAGGGATCGATCCGCAGCTTCTTCAGCTCGCCCTTGGGGGTCACGGTCATCTCCACCATGCCGCCGCCGGACGAGCCCGACACCTCGATCTGCTCCAGCTCGGCCTGGAGGGTCTCCATCTTGCTCTTCAATTCGGCGGCCTGCTTCATCAGGCCCAGGAAATTCGCCATGGTGGCCTCGTCTGATGCGAGGCGCGGAGGGCCGCGCCGGTTGCGATGCGGGGCGCGGAGGACCGCGCCGGTTGAAAATCACCGTCGGTCCGGGCGAGCCACGGGCCGTTCGGGCGTGCGGATCGACATGCGTGTGGCGGCTCGGGCCGCTCTTGTCAAAGCGCGCGGCGATCAAAAGTCGTCGTCGATGTCGTCCGGGTAACCATGTGCCCCGAAGGCGCCCTCGTCGTCCACCGGCGGCGGCTCGCCGGGGTCGTCCTCCGGCTCGGGCACCGGCGGCAGCCCGGCGGCCGGCTCGGCCACCCGCGGCCGCACGTCCATCACCTTGGCGCCGGGGAAGCGGGCCAGCACCTGCTGGACCAGCGGATCGGCGAGCACGCCGCGCTTGACCTCGGCCTCGCGGGCCTGCTGCTGCGACCGCACCGTCGGCTGGCCCGGGGCGGACGACACCACCACGATCCAGCGCCGCCCGGTGAGATCGCCGAGCCGGCGCGACAGGTCGCCGATCGCCGCCTTGGACACGTCGGGCTCCAGGGCGATCTCCAGATGGCCGTCCTCGAAGCGCACCAGCCGGACATCGCGCTCCAGCACAGTCTTGAGCTGGATGTCGCGGCGCGCCGCGGCGAGCGCGATCAGGTCCTCGAAGCGCGCCAGGGTCGGCATCGCCGGGGCGGCGGGTTGCGCGGCGACCGGCCGCCCGGTCGCCACCGGCCGGGGATCGGCGGCAGTGGCGGTCCGCAGCGGCGGCCGCATCGCCCGGGCCCCGAGCGCTCCGGCGGGCGCCCCGCGTCCCTCGGCTCCGCCGCCAAGGCTGGACGCCCCGGCACCGGACGGCCCGGCACCGGGAAGGCCGCCGCCGGTCGGGCCGCCGGGGCCGCTGCCGGGTGCTCCGAGCGAGCGGATCACCTCGTCGGGGGTCGGCAGGTCGGCCGCATAGGCGATGCGCACCAAGACCATCTCGGCGGCGGCGATCGGCCTGCTGGCGGCGGCCACCTCGGCGAGGCCCTTGAGCAGCATCTGCCAGGTGCGCGACAGCACCCGCATGGACAGGGCGGTGGCGAGCGCCCGGCCGCGGGTCCGCTCCGCCTCCGACAGGGCCGGATCGTCGGCGACCGACGGCACCACCTTCACGCGCGTGACGAAGTGGGTCAGCTCGGCGAGATCCTCCAGCACCGTCGCCGGGTCGGCGCCGCTGTCGTACTGGTCGCGCAGCTCGGTCAGTGCCGCCGCGATGTCGCCGCGCATCAGCGTCCCGAACAGGTCGATCACCCGGCTGCGGTCGGCGAGGCCGAGCATCGCCCGCACCCCGGCGGCATCGACGCTGCCGGCTCCCGCGGCGGCTCCCGAATGGGCGATCGCCTGGTCGAGCAGCGACAGGGCGTCGCGCACCGAGCCTTCGGCGGCCCGCGCGATCAGGGCAAGTGCCGCGGGCTCGATGGTGACACCCTCGCGCGCCGCGATGCCGCCGAGATGGCCGACCAGCAGGTCGGCGTCGAGCCGGCGCAGGTCGAAGCGCTGGCAGCGCGACAGCACGGTCACCGGCACCTTGCGGATCTCGGTGGTGGCGAACACGAACTTGGCGTGCGGCGGCGGCTCCTCGAGGGTCTTCAGCACGGCGTTGAAGGCCGCCGTGGAGAGCATGTGGACCTCGTCGAGGATGTAGACCTTGTAGCGGGCCGAGACCGGCGCGTAGCGGATGGCGTCGTTGATCTGGCGGATGTCGTCGACGCCGTTGTGGGAGGCCGCGTCCATCTCGATCACGTCGAAATGGCGGCTCTCCATGATGGCGGCACAGTGCAGCCCGAGGCTGGGCATGTGGATGGTCGGCCCGGCCACCGAGCCGTCCGGCAGCGCGTAGTTGAGGGCGCGGGCGAGGATGCGGGCGGTCGTCGTCTTGCCGACTCCGCGCACGCCGGTGAGAATCCACGCCTGCGGGATGCGGCCGGTCTCGAACGCATTGGAGATGGTGCGCACCATCGCGTCCTGGCCGATCAGGTCCGCGAAGGTCGACGGGCGGTATTTTCGGGCCAGCACCCGGTAGGCGCCGACGGGCGCGGACGCAGGTGCGGAATTCGTCGGCGCGATCGGGGGCGGGGAGGGGAACAGGCCCGAAGACGCCGGCTCGGTCGGGGCGGCGGCCGGCGGGACCGCGAGCCCGGATGTCTCGGCGTCGTCCATCGCTCGGCCGGGCCCTCGCAGCAGCGCAATGACGGAATGGCAGCGACCGACTACCCCGCGACCGAGAATCCAGTCACCTGAATAGCCCGTCGCCCGAACAGCAGGTCACGAAGTGGGAGGCTGACAAGCGACCCGAACCGGGGCTCGTTAGGGCTGCTTCCTTCCGGACCTGACCCGGTTGGCGAGTGGCTCGTCCACCGCCAACCTCCCGCCCCCTATATCGACGGGACGGGACCGGATTGCAAGCGTCTCGGCGCCGGTCGCGGCGACGGTCGCGGCGTCGCTCCCGGGCAGAGCCGGGGGCGCTTCGACCCGACGGGTCCGCCTGCTAAGGTGGCGGCCGACGGTGCCGCGTTCCGGTGCCCCGGATTTTCCTCATAGCTTCTGCCCGCAGGTTCCCGATGCCCGATCCCGCCGCCGGCTGGTCGCTGCACCCGCAGCTCGCCAAGGACACCATCAATATCGGCGACCTGCCGCTGTCGCGCGTGCTGGTGGTGAACGACGCCAACTTCCCGTGGCTCATGCTGGTGCCGCGCCGCCCCGAGGTCTCCGAGATCATCGATCTCGACGAGGTCGCGCAAGCTCAGCTCATGGTCGAGATCGCCCGCACCGGCCGCGCCCTCAAGGCGGTGACCGAGTGCGACAAGCTGAATGTGGCGGCGCTCGGCAACGTGGTGCCGCAGCTCCACGTCCATGTCGTCGCCCGCCGCACCGGCGATGCCGCGTGGCCGCGGCCGATCTGGGGGCAGGTGGCGCCGGTGGCCCATGACCCGCAGGAGCGCGATGCCTTCATCCGGGCGCTGCGCCGCAGAATTTGGCTTGCGTCCGACTGAAGCCTCGCCCTTATTGGCGCCATGACGTTCGAATCCGGCCGAGTCGGGTCCCCGCCCGCTGGCGCGCGAACGAGGCGCCGGTCGCCGATCGGAAGCCCCCACGCGGCCCGGCGGGCCTCCCTCCGGCCATTGCCGGAGTAACGATGCTCAATCGCGCCGCGCCCAATCACGTCGACCCTGATCACGTCGACCCTGATCACGCCGCCCCCGATTGCGCCGCCCCCGATCGCGCCGAGCCCCGCGCCGGGCGCCTCTGGCTCGGCTACACCGGCGGCCTCCTCAACCGCGATCCCGCCGTCCGCCACGACCCGGCCCGCGCGGCGGCGCTGGCGTCCGACCCGGCGGCCCGCGCCTATGTGGTGGCGGGCGAGCTCGTGGTGCTCCGCCGCGGCGCCGACCTCGCCGATCCGCTGTTCACCCTCGCCGAGGCCGAGCGGCTGGCGCCGCCGCACGAGCGGGTCTGGCTCGGGCTCGACGGGACGGCCGGCCGCTTCGGCGTCGGCATCGATCCGGCGGCCGCCGAGGCGCTCGCGGCCCGCCCCGACCTCATGGTGACCGACCTGCGCAGCATCGCGGTCCAGGGCCTGGTGGCGGGCGAGCACCTGCCGGCGCTCGCCGCCGTCAAGGCCCTGCTGCTGTGGCACGCCCGGCACCGCTTCTGCTCCGCCTGCGGGTCG
The DNA here is from genome assembly GCA_009720755.1 of Rhodoplanes serenus. Taxonomy (GTDB): domain Bacteria; phylum Pseudomonadota; class Alphaproteobacteria; order Rhizobiales; family Xanthobacteraceae; genus Rhodoplanes; species Rhodoplanes serenus. The sequence goes on along the minus strand of WNKV01000008.1, from coordinate 61,699 downwards.
CTGTCCGCGCTCGCCGATGCCGGCTGGCGGCGCCGCTGCCCGGCCTGCGGGGCGGATCATTTCCCGCGCACCGATCCGGTCGTCATCATGCTGGCGGTCGACGGCGACCGCTGCCTGCTCGGCCGTCAGGCGCGCTTCGCCCCCGGCATGTGGTCGTGCCTCGCCGGCTTCGTCGAGCCCGGCGAGTCGATCGAGGAGGCGGTGCGGCGCGAGACCCTGGAGGAGGCCGGCATCCGCTGCGGCCGCGTGAGCTACGCGGCCTCGCAGCCGTGGCCGTTCCCGATGTCGCTGATGATCGGCTGCTACGCCGAGGCGCTGTCGACCGACCTCACGATCGACCGCACCGAGCTCGAGGATCTGCGCTGGTTCGGCCGCGACGAGGCCGCCGCCATGCTGGCCCGCCGCCATCCCGACGGCCTCACCACGCCGCCGCCCATCGCCATCGGCCACGCCCTCATCCGCGGCTGGGTCGAGGGGATCGCGACCGGCTAGAGCGCCCTTCGAAGCCGGCGTCCGCGGCGGCTTTGGCTCGCCCAAGACGTCTCGCTCAAGACGACTCGCCCAAGACGATCCGTCACCACTCCTCCCACGCCACGGCCCCGCATGGACGCCATCGACCACAAGATCCTGCGCCTTCTCCAGGAGGACGCCTCGCTCTCGGTGCAGGAGATCGGCAGCCGGGTCGGGCTGTCGTCGACGCCGTGCTGGAAGCGCATCCAGAAGCTGGAGGCGCAGGGCGTCATCACCCGGCGGGTGGCGCTGGTCGATCCGGACCGGGTCGGGCTCGGCGTCACCGTGTTCGTCTCGGTGGAGACCGCCGACCATTCGCAGGCGTGGCTCGACCGCTTCGCCCAAACGGTCGCCGCCATGCCGCAGGTGATGGAGCTGTACCGGATGGCGGGCGACGTCGACTACATGCTGCGCGTCGTCGTGTCGGACATGCAGGCTTACGACCGCTTCTACAAGCAGCTCATCGCCGCGGTGCCGCTGAAGAACGTGACGTCGCGGTTCGCCATGGAGCGGGTCAAGTCGACCACCGTGCTGCCGATCGAGTGACGGCGACCACCCGGCGGGACGGCACGCCGGTCACCCCTTGGTGATCTGGTTGGTGAGCCGCGGCTTCATGAAGATCACGTCGCTGAGCGTCAGCATGCCGGTGATCACGTAGCCGATGGTCGGCTTGTAGTCGTAGGTCGCTTCGCCCCAGATCAGCGTGCAGGCGGATGTCGCGGTGGCGCACGGCTCGCGCAGCGCGGCCGGTATTCGCGAGGTCATGTCGGCGCCCTTGGCGTAGGGCGTGCCACCCGCCAGGTTCCTGCTCCAGTCGACGGTCGCCCTGAGATTCTTGTCGATGACGATGCTCGACACCGTCACGTTGAGCGGGGTCGAGGTGTACGGCACGATCACCGCCCTCGAGGCGCCCAGATAATTGTCGAGATCCTCGTTCCTCACCGTGCTCGCCTGAGCGGTCAGGTCGGCCACCGTGCGGGCCACCAGCGTGACCTTGCGGTCGATGCTGACCGCCTGGGTGACCTCGACGCCACCGAGATAGAGGGTGAGCATGAGCGGCAGGATCAGCGCGAACTCCACCGCGGAGACGCCGCTGTCGTCGCCGGCGAAGCGGCGGGCCGGGCCGGCCAGAGTGCGGAGCTGCGGCATGGCGCGCCTCAGAACGGTTCGTTGCGGAAGGCCGCAGTGGCGACCAGCATGCGGGTGGTCGAGGAGGGCTCGGCCAGATACATCTGCGCGAGCGGCGTGGTGATCGGCCAGCGGTAGATCAGCCGCACCACCACGATGTCGCCCTTGGCGCCGGGCTGATACTGGGTCACCGGCTTGCCGTCGGCGTCGACCGCCACGCTGGTGCCGATCGAGGAGAAGTTCGAGTACTTGCTGACGTCGACATAGAGGCCGTTGGTGCAGTCGAACAGGGCAACGATGCGGCCGCACACCGCCGTCTTGAACTGCGCGGCATCGTACTTCGCGCTCTGCGCCTGGCCGGTCATGATCAGCCGCGCCGAGTCGGCGACCGCCGTCTCCAGCGTCTGCTGGGCGAAGAAGAACAGCGAGGTCTCCATGATCATCACGAGGATCGACAGGAACGGCAGCAGCACCAGGCCGAACTCGACCACGGTGGCGCCGTCCTGGCGGCGCACGAAGCGCCGCAACAGCAGTCCGCCGAGCCGGCGTGTCAGCCACCCCGGCGGTCGCGGCGATCCGGTCCTGATCGATGGGACGATCACCCTGCTCGATCGGCGCATGGGCGTACCTCTCGTGAACGAGCTATTTTAGGCAAAGGCCCGTTGTGAAACCCTTGCAGGCAGCGGAGAGGCGGGCGGGGCCGTCGTTGGCGATGCGTTAACCCTGCGGGGGCCGCGTGGCCTCCTGCGCCGACCCGCGTCCCGGTCAACGCGGTGCGAAGCCGCCGGTCGCCCCGGCCTGAGCGCGGCTGTTGCGCGAGCTGGTCTGCGAGATCGTCTGCTCGAAGAATAGCGGCATGTCACCGAGCGTGATGCGGCGATTGCAATCGGGTGTGCAGCTATAGGACTCACGATTGATGCCGCGATAGACCACGACGGTGTCGGGAGCTCCCTGCACCTGCACGTTCTCGGTCATCAGCACCTTGCCGTTGCGATCCAGCGCCATCAGGTTGGTGATGCCATAGCCCTTGCCGGTCACCACCATGACGCCGCCGGACTGCACCGAAACGTCGGCGATCAGCGGGTTTCCGACCACGATGGTGGAGACGTTCTCGGGCATGCGCACGAGGCGCGCCTGATCGAGCAGGACGACCAGCGGGTCGCCAGGGGGGCTCGGCTCGCCGGCCGCGACGCCGCAGGCCAGCGCGAGAGCAAGCCCCGAGCTCCACGAGACCCAGCGCCGCCGCGATCTGAACGTCATCGGAACTCTCCACCAACACCACGCACGACCGCTGCGACACGGCCGTTCTCGAGCCTCGACCTTGCCGCGGAAGTGGTGAACGAAATGCCAATCGGCACCTTGTTGGTGGCTCCTGGAAGCTTGAAATTTACTTTGTTTTTCAGTGATTTGAAGGCGATCCGGAAAGGCCGCGTTAACCACGCGATGAAGGATCGTTTCGAGGCGATGTTTAGACGATCCGATTAACCGGCCTGCAACGCACATCCGCTAGGTTGTCGCCATGGTCCGGATCGGCCGGGGCACAATCGGCTCGGCGGACCGAGCTCAGACAGCAAGCGTGGATTCCAGGAGCAGCCCATGAACACTCTTCTGAAGCGTTTCGTGAAGGACGAGTCCGGTGCGACCGCCATCGAGTACGGCCTGATCGCCGCCGGCATCTCGGTCGCCATCATCGCGGTGGTGAACTCGCTCGGCTCTGGCCTGAAGACTACGTTTTCGAGCGTTTCGTCGCAGCTCAAGACGACCCCGTAACGCGACCGACGAATGAACAGAAGGCCCCGGACCTCAGGGTCCGGGGCCTTCTGCTGTCCGGAGCACCCGGTCGCGCTGCCGCGTCCGCCACGCGCGTCGCGCCGCTTGCGCGATACCCGCCATCGGTAAGCCAACCTTAACGGCACCGGCCGCGTTTGACACGAAATCGGAGACGACTTTCGAGATGAGGTCTTAGCGCATCGTCCAGAGCCGGATGCGATGGTGGTCGTTGCTTACCGTGGCTCTCACGTCAAGGGACATTGCAATGAACCTCATCAAGCGTTTCGCCTCCGACAATTCGGGCGCTACCGCCATCGAGTACGGCCTGATCGCCGCCGGCATCTCGGTCGCCATCATCGCGGTGGTGAACTCGCTCGGCACCAGCTTGCAGAACACCTTCTCGAGCGTCTCGTCGCAGCTCAAGACGACTCCGTGACGCGACGTGCGGATGAACAGAAGGCTTCGGACACCGGGTCCGGGGCTTTCTGCTGCCCGGAGGCGGCCGGTAGACCGCGGACGCCGCCGCCGCGGATCGGCTGAGGCTGCTGCCGTCCTCGCGTCCAGAGTGGCTTCAAGTTACTCGCGCTTAATCCCTGCGCCGTATTCTGCGCGTCCAACAGGATGGCCCGAGGCAAGCATGCTCGATGTATTGAAGCGTTTCGCGGCTGATCAGGCGGCGGCGACCTCGATCGAGTACGCGCTCATCGCCGCCGGGATCTCGATCACCATCATCGCCGCCGTCCAGGCGGTGGGCACGAGCATGAAGGACCGCTTCGTGGACGTTTCGGACAAGCTCGCGACGGCGGGGAAGTGACGCCATGCTCCTCGACGCCGCGTTGCTGGTGATCTTCCCGGCGCTCATGGCCTTCGCGGCGTCGAGCGACCTGTTCACCATGACGATCTCCAATCGCGTGTCGATCCTGCTGGTGGCCGGCTTCGCGGTGCTGGCGTTCGCGACCGGCATGCCGGCCGCGGTGGCGCTCCAGCATGTCGGGGCCGGTGTTCTCGTGCTGGTGATCGCCTTCGTGTTCTTCGCCCGCGGCTGGATCGGCGGTGGCGACGCCAAGCTCGCCGCCGCGACGGCGCTGTGGCTCGGCTTCGGCTTCCTCTACGAGTACCTGCTCTACGCCTCCCTGCTCGGTGGCGTGCTCACCCTGACGCTGCTCGAGTTTCGCAAGTACGCGCTGCCGGGGCGGTTGAGCGGGTCCGACTGGATCGAGCGCCTGCATCGCCGCGACGGTGGCATCCCGTACGGCATCGCGCTGGCGGCGGCGGCGCTGCTGATCTATCCGTCGACCCCCTGGATGACGACGCTCGGCTGAGCCTACCGGCCTGGGCTGGCGCACCGTCCAGGCCCATGGCTCGCGCGCGATCGGGCCCTCCAGGCGACGCACGTCCCGCCCGATGGCGAAGACGCAGGGCCGGCCCGCTCGATGACGGGTGGCGCGCTGCCGGCCGCACGCGCGCCCGGATACCCCTCATTAACCATGAATTGACCATTCCCTGCTGAAATCACCGCAGGACGGCCGCCTACGCCGTCGCGTGTCTCGGAAAGTGAAGCGTATGAAAGCCGCCCGCCTGATCGTTCTCGGTATTGCGGTCGCCGCTGGCGGCCTCGCGGCCTTCCTGGTCGGCGGCCTCGATCGAGCGGAGCCGGTGCCGGTGGAGCCGGTGGCGAAGCTCGACACCGTCGAGATTCTCGTCGCCAAGTCCGATATCGGCATCGGCCAGACGCTCGCCGAGGCGGACGTCGCCTGGCAGCCCTGGCCGACCGCGGCGCTGAGCCCGGCCTTCCTGCGCCGCAACGAGCGGCCCGACGCCATCCCCCAGCTCGTCGGCGCCATCGCCCGCACCCCGATCGCGGCCGGCGAGCCGGTGCGCGAGAGCAAGCTGATCAAGGTGAAGGGCTCGGGCTACATGGCGGCGATCCTGCCGCCCGGCATGCGCGCCGCGTCGACCGAGATCTCGCCGGAGACCGGCGCCGGCGGCTTCATCCTGCCCAATGACCGCGTCGATGTGCTGCTCACCCGGCGCGACCGCGAATCCGAGCGGGCGACCGGCGTCGAGTCCCATGTCAGCGAGACGGTGCTGCCGGATGTCCGGGTGCTCGCCATCGATCAGCTGGTCGAGGAGAAGGGCGGCCAGAAGGTGGTGGTCGGCCGCACCGCGACGCTGGAGCTGACGCCGCGCCAGGCCGAGACCCTGGCGGTCTCCAAGCAGATGGGATCGCTCTCGCTGGCGCTCCGCAGCCTCGCCGACTCCGATCCGACCCGGGAGAAGGACCGCGGCGAGGTCGTCGAGGTGGAGCGCGGCGGCAACCGTCTGAACATGGTCCGGTTCGGTGTCACCAGCACCGTGATCTCGAAGTGAGGGGCGCGTCCGCGCGCCGCGACGGGGGGGTTGAGATGTCCATCAGGACGACGATCCGGGGGCTGGTGCTCGGCATCCTGCTCGCCGGCGCGGCGATCGTGGCGGCCGGCACGGCCGGCGCCGCCGATCCGCGCGGCGTGCCGCCTCCGCTCCCCGTCGACCCGGTGGCCCTGGAGGGCGGCGCCCAGCCGGTACAGCTCGGTATCGGCAAGTCGGTGGTGATCGATCTGCCGCGCGACGTGAAGGACGTGCTGGTGTCCGACCCGCTGATCGCCAATGCGGTGATCCGCTCGTCGCGCCGCGCCTACCTGATCGGCGTCAAGATCGGACAGGCCAGCGTCTACTTCTTCGACGACGCGGGTGCCCAGATCGCCGGCTTCGACATCGCGGTGACGCGCGACCTGAACGGCCTCAAGGCGACGCTGCGGCGGATGTTTCCGGCCGGCGACGTGTCCATCGAGGGGGTCGGCGACGGCGTCATGCTCACCGGCTCGGTGTCGAGCCCCGGCGAGTCGCAGCAGGCGTTCGATCTGGCGGTGCGGCTGGTCGGCTCCGACACCAAGGTGGTCAACGCGATCAGCATCAAGGGTCGCGACCAGGTGATGCTGAAGGTGACGGTGGCCGAGATCCAGCGCGACGTCATCAAGCAGCTCGGCATCGATCTCAACGGCCAGATCGGCGGCGGCAACGCGGTGCTGGACTTCAACACCTCGAATCCGTTCTCGGCCTATGGCCAGCAGCTCAGCCCGACGGCGCTGACCGCCGGCTTCGGCGGCAAGGTGACCGCGACCCTCAAGGCGATGGAGCGGGCCGGTGTCATCCGCACGCTCGCCGAGCCCAATCTGAGCGCGATCTCGGGCGAGAGCGCCTCCTTCCTGGCGGGCGGCGAGTTTCCGATTCCGGGCGGCCTGACCTGCGACCAGACCGGGCGCAACTGCCAGGTGTCGGTGCAGTTCAAGAAGTTCGGCATCGGCCTGTCGTTCACGCCGGTGGTGCTGAGCGAGGGCCGCATCAGCCTCAAGGTGATGACCGAGGTGTCGGATCTCTCCAACGAGGGCTCGATCACCTTGCAGCCGACCATCGGCGGCCCGACCGTCACGGTGCCGTCGATCCGCACCCGGCGGGCCGAGACGCTGGTCGAGGTGCCGTCCGGCGGCATGCTGGCGATGGCCGGCATGATCCAGGAGCAGACCAAGCAGCAGATCAACGGCTTTCCGGGCCTGTTGCAGCTTCCGGTGCTCGGCACGCTGTTCCGTAGCCGCGACTACGTGAATCGCCAGTCCGAGCTGGTCATCCTGGTGACGCCCTACACGGTGCGCGCGGTCGCGCCGAAGGAGCTGTCGCGTCCCGACGACGGATTCGCCGACATGTCGGACCCCTCCTCGGTGCTGATGGGGCGGCTCAATCGTCTCTACGGCGTCCGCGGCAGCGTCGATGCGCGCCGAACCTATTTCGGCAAGTACGGCTTCATTCTCGATTGACCGGCACGGACCGGAGAGCGCCCCATGACCCGAGCCGATCCGATCACCCCGCCGCGCCGCCGGCCCCGCGCGGTTCTGCTGCACCGCCTCGCCGTGCTGCTGATGGCGGGCTTCGTCGGCGCCTGCACCACCACGGCGCGCGAGCAGACCGGCAGCGTGCCGTCCGACTACCGCCTTCGGCATCCGATCACCGTGCAGGAGGGCGACCAGGCGATGGAGCTGTTCATCGGCACCAATCGGGGCGGGCTCAACCCCAACCAGCGGGCGCAGGTGCTGTCCTTCGCGCGCTCCTGGCAGCGCGAGGCGACCGGCGGCATCGTCATCGAGCTGCCGGCCGGAACCCCGAACGAGCGCGCCGCCGCCGATGCGCTGCCCGAGGTGCAGGCGTTGCTGCATGCCGGCGGCCTGCCGCCGAACGCCATCGCGGTCCAGCCCTACCGGCCGCGGCTCGCGACCCAGCTCGCCACCCTGCGGGTGCGCTACCCGCGCATGGTGGCCTCGGCGGGGCCGTGCGGCCTGTGGCCCGACGATCTCGGGCCGAACTACGCCAATCCCGAGTACATGGCCAACCGGCCCTACCACAATCTCGGTTGCGCCACTCAGCGCAACCTGGCCGCCATGGTCGACGATCCGCACGATCTGGTGCAGCCGCGCGGCAGCACGCCGATCCCGAGCGCCCGCCGCTCGGTGGTGCTCGACAAGTACCAGAAAGGCCAGCCGACCGGAGGCGAATACCCGAAGGAAGACAAGGGCAAGATCAGCGATCTGGGCAAATGATCACGTATCCTCGACAAGCGGCCGCCGCTCCGGAAACCATCGTCGCCGCCAGCGACGACGATTACATCGCGCCGGTGCCTCGCGTTTCCGTGCAGGCGTTCTGCGAGACCGCGGAGTCGGCCGCGGCCGTGCAGGCCGCCGCCGGTGACCGCCGCATGATCAAGGCGCATGTCCGCGTCCAGATGGGCGGCATGGCGGCCGCCATCGAGGCGTATCGCAACGCCCCGACCCCCAACGTGATCATGCTGGAGACGGAGAACCGCGGCGAGGAGATCCTGGGCTCGCTCGACGACCTCGCCGAGGTCTGTGACGCCGCGACCCGCGTCATCGTGGTCGGCCACCATAACGATGTCGGTCTCTACCGCGAGCTGGTCCGCCGCGGCATCAGCGAGTACCTGATCGCGCCGGTCGCCCCGGTCGCCGTGGTGCGGGCGGTGAGCACGCTGTTTCACGCCCCGAGCGCCAAGCCGGTCGGCCGCATCGTCGCCGTGGTCGGTGCCAAGGGCGGCGTCGGCGCCTCCACGGTCGCTCACAACATCGCCTGGGCGGTGGCCCGCGATCTCGCGCTCGACACGGTGGTCACCGATCTCGATCTCGCCTTCGGCACCGCCAGCCTCGACTACAACCAGGACCCGCCGCAGGGCATCGCCGATGCGGTGTTCTCGCCCGAGCGCGTCGACACCGCCTTCATCGACCGGCTGCTGTCGAAGTGCACCGATCACCTCAGCCTGCTCGCCGCGCCGGCGACCATCGACCGGGTCTACGACTTCCCGCCCGAGAGCTTCGACCCGGTGATCGACTCGCTGCGCGCCAGCGTGCCCTGCGTGGTCCTCGACGTGCCGCATCTGTGGTCGGCCTGGACCAAGCGCGTGCTGGTCGGCGCCGACGAGATCCTGCTGGTCGCGGCCCCGGATCTCGCCAGCCTCCGCAACGCCAAGAACATCGTCGACATGCTCAGGAGCGCGCGCCCGAACGACCGGCGTCCGCTCTACTGCCTCAACCAGGTCGGGGTGCCGAAGCGCCCCGAGATCAAGCCGCCGGACTTCGCGAAGGCGCTGGAGGACGAGCCGGTCGCCATCATCCCGTTCGAGCCGCAGTTGTTCGGCACCGCGGCCAACAACGGGCAGATGATCGCCGAGGTCTCGTCGTCGCACCGCACCGCCGAGACGTTCCGGCAGCTCGCTCAGATTCTGACGGGGCGATCCGATGCCAAGAAGAACCGGGCCGGGCGGTTGACGCCGCTGCTCGGCAAGCTGTTCAGTCGCTGACAACCCACCGGAGTGCGCGCGTGTTCGGAAGACGGTCCGGCCTGCCGACGGAAGCCAGGGATGTGCCGCGGATGACGCCGGCGCCCGTGGCGCCGCCGCCGCCCGAGCGGACCGAGGCGGGGCCTGCCCCGTTCCCGTCCAGCGGCCTCGCGGCCCCGATGGTGCCGCCGCCCGCCACCGTGGGCGGACGGGTGCCGACACTCGCCGACGCGCCGTCCCCGGTGCGGGCCCCGGCGGCGGTCGATTCGCGTCGCTCGGATTCCTATTACGAGACCAAGAGCGCCATCTTCGGGGCTCTGATCGAGGCCATCGACCTCGCCCAGCTCGCTCGCCTCGACGTCGAGTCGGCGCGCGAGGAAATCCGCGACATCGTCAACGAGATCATCGCGATCAAGAACATCGTGATGTCGATCGCCGAGCAGGAGGAGCTGCTCGACGACATCTGCAACGACGTGCTGGGCTATGGTCCGCTGGAGCCGTTGCTGGCGCGCGACGACATCGCCGACGTGATGGTCAACGGGTCGGGCACCGTCTACATCGAGGTCGCCGGCAAGATCCAGAAGACCGGCATCCGCTTCCGCGACAACCAGCAGCTCCTCAACATCTGCCAGCGCATCGTCAGCCAGGTCGGCCGGCGCGTCGACGAATCCTCGCCGATCTGCGACGCCCGCCTGCCGGACGGGTCGCGCGTCAACGTTATCGTGCCGCCGCTCGCCATCGACGGGCCGGCGCTCACCATCCGCAAGTTCAAGAAGGACAAGCTCACCCTCGAGCAGCTCGTCCGTTACGGCACCATCTCGCCCGAGGGCGCCGAGATCCTGAAGATCATCGGCCGCTGCCGGGTCAACGCCATCGTGTCGGGCGGCACCGGCTCCGGCAAGACGACGCTGCTCAACTGTCTCACCCGCTACATCGACGACGACGAGCGGGTGATCACCTGCGAGGACGCGGCCGAGCTTCAGCTCCAGCAGCCGCATGTCGTGCGCCTGGAGACGCGGCCGCCCAATCTGGAGGGCGAGGGCCAGGTGACGATGCGCGACCTGGTGCGCAACTGCCTGCGCATGCGGCCCGAGCGCATCATCGTCGGCGAGGTGCGCGGACCCGAGGCGTTCGACCTGTTACAGGCGATGAACACCGGCCATGACGGCTCGATGGGCACGCTGCACGCCAACAACCCGCGCGAGGCGTTGTCGCGTCTCGAATCGATGATCACCATGGGTGGGTTCTCGCTGCCCTCGCGCACCATCCGCGAGATGGTGTGCGCCTCGGTCGATGTGGTGATCCAGGCGGCGCGTCTGCGCGACGGCTCGCGCAAGATCACCCACATCACCGAGGTAATGGGGCTCGAAGGCGACGTCATCATCACCCAGGATCTGTTCCTCTTCGATCTGCTCGGCGAAGATGCCAACGGCCGGCTGATCGGTCGCCATCGATCGACCGGCATCGGACGGCCGCGCTTCTGGGAGCGGGCCCGCTATTTCGGCGAGGACGTCCGCCTGGCTGCGGCGCTCGATGCCGCGGAGCGGAGCGGCGTCGCCTAGCGGGGCGGCGCGCCATCGTGTCGTGTAACGGGCCATCCCGCGTCTCCGGCAAGGGAGGGGGTGGCACGAGGAGTAGCGTCATGTCCCTGCAAGCGATCGCGCTCGTGTTCCTCGTCACCGTCTCGGTCGGCGGCATCGCGTGGGTGTTCCTGTTTCCGCTTCTGTCCGGCGAGAAGGCGGCGGAGCAGCGGGTCGGCGCCCTGGCGCGGCCCGAGCCGGCGCGGCGGCAGCCGACGCGCGGCCCGCAGCGCGCCCGCCGCGAGCAGCTCGAGGAGACCCTCAAGGAGATCGAGGCGCGGGGCCGCAAGGTCAACAGGCCGTCGCTCTCGGTGCGCATCGCCCGCGCCGGGCTCGACTGGTCGAAGCAGAAATTCATGGTGGTCAGCGGGGTGCTCGGGGTCTCGGTGTTCGCCCTGGTGATGCTGGTGGGGGGCGGGCTCCTGCCGGCGATCGCGCTGGGCTTCGCGGCCGGGGGCGGGCTGCCGTCGTGGCTCCTCTCCTACCTGCGCAAGCGGCGCGAGGCGAAGTTTCTCCAGCACTTTCCCGATGCGGTCGACGTGATCGTCCGCGGCATCAAGGCGGGGCTGCCGCTGTTCGACTCCATGAAGGTGATCGTCGTCGACTCCGACGAGCCGATCCGCAGCGAGTTCCGCGCCATCCTGGAGACCCAGACCATCGGCATGCCGCTCGGCGAGGCGTGCGGCCGCCTCTACGATCGCATTCCGGTCGCCGAGGCGAACTTCTTTGGCATCGTCGTGGCGATCCAGCAGCAGGCCGGCGGCAATCTCTCGGAAGCCCTCGGCAATCTCTCCAAGGTGCTACGCGACCGCAAGAAGATGAAGGAGAAGATCGCCGCCATGTCGATGGAGGCGAAGGCGTCGGCCACCATCATCGGGGCGCTGCCGCCGCTCGTGATGCTGACCGTGTTCATCACCAGTCCCGATTACATCTCGATCCTGTGGACGCATCCCACCGGGCACTTCCTGCTGGCCTGCTCGGCCATGTGGATGGGGGCCGGCATCCTGGTGATGCGCAAGATGATCAACTTCGACTTCTGAACCCGTACGGTCCGAGGCTGCGTGCCATGCCCGACTTGGTCGATATTCTCCACGACAGCCGGCTGCTGCTGATGGTGCTTTCCGCCATCGCGGCGGGAGCCACCGTCCTGACGCTCGCCATGCCGCTGCTCGCCACCGACACGCTGGAGAAGCGGATGAACGCGGTGGCGATCGAGCGAGAGCGCATGCGTCAGCGCGAGCGCGAGCGGTTGGCGCGCGGCGATCGGGTCAAGCTGCGCGCCTCGCCCAAGCAGTACATGCAGCGCGTGGTCGAGCAGTTCAATCTGAACAAGTGGCTCGGCCAGGAGGAGGCGCGCGTCCTTCTCACCCAGGCCGGCTATCGCGGATCGGCGCCCTATGTGGGCTTCCTGTTCTTCCGGGCGGTGGCGCCCCTGGTGATGCTGCTGGCGTCGATCCTGTACATCTTCGTTCTTCTCGATCTCGACCAGCCGACGACGGTCAAGCTGGGTATCTGCATCGCGGCCACCTTCTTCGGCATCCAGCTTCCACCGCTCGTCCTCAAGAACAAGATTCAGAAGCGCCAGCTGTCGATCCGGCGGGCGTTTCCGGATGCGCTCGATCTGCTGCTGATCTGCGTCGAGTCCGGCATGTCGATCGAGGCGGCGCTGCGCCGGGTCGGCCAGGAGGTCGGCGCCCAGTCGATCCCGCTCGCCGAGGAGCTGATGCTGACCACGGCCGAGCTGTCCTATCTCCCGGACCGCAAGCAGGCGTACGAGAATCTCGCCAAGCGCACCGGCCTCGACGGCGTCAAGTCGGTCTGCCTCGCGCTGCAACAGTCGGAGCGCTACGGCACCCCGATGGCCCATGCGCTGCGGGTGATGGCGCAGGAGAATCGCGACATGCGCATGGCCGAGGCGGAGAAGCGCGCCGCCGCGCTGCCGCCCAAGCTCACCGTGCCGATGATCGTGTTCTTCCTGCCGGTGCTGTTCATCGTCATCCTGGGGCCGGCCGCCATCCAGGTGATGTCGCTGAAATAGAGCATTTGTCCGGCGACGTGGCGCCGGTCGGCCGTCCCTCTCCAGGGGGAGGTGAAGACCGGGGAAGCCGGCCGCACGTTTACGAGCGGCCACGCGCCGCGATCGGGGCCGGGCGGCCGAGCCGCTTGATGTCGCCCTTCTCGGCCAGCATCTCGCGCAGATAGGCGACGTTGGCGGACGCCTCGTCGGCCGGCAGGTCGGCGCGGGCCAGATCCTCGGCGTCGGTGAAGCGCCCTTGCAGGCCCACCACCAAGGCGAGATTCTGCCGCACCCGCGGGTCGGCGTCGGGCCGCCCCACGGCCTCGCGCAGCGTCGCCTCGGCGCGCCGCAGGTCCTTGGCGAGGGCATAGGACAGGCCGAGATTGGACAGCACGGTCGGCTCGCCGGGCGCGATCTTGAGGGCGCTGGCGTAGTAGGCCTGCGCGTCCTTGTGGCGGCCGAGCTGGTCGAGCACGGCGCCCTGCGCCGACAGGATGCGCCAGTCGGGCCGGTCGGGGCTGTGGGCGCGGCCGAGCACGTCGAGCGCCTGCTCGAAGCGGCCGGCATCGGCGAGAGCCCGGCCGTAGGCGCCGAGCAGCGCCGGGTCCTTCGGGTTGCGCAGCGAGATCTGCTCCAGCACCGACACCGCCTCGGCGCGCCGCTCGGTCGCCGACAGCGCCTTCGCATAGGCCATGGCGGTGGTGCGGTCGGAGGGGTCGGCGCGGTAGCGCGCGCCCCAAGTGTCGACCTCGCGGCGCCAGTCGGCCTCGCTGCGCGCCACTGCGGGCGTGGTGGCGACGCGCTCGGCGCTCCCGGTCGCGCGCAGCAGCAGCGGCCCGCCGGTGGTGGAGCAGCCGGCGGTGGCGAGGGCGAGCACGCCGGCGAGGGCGACGGAGGTGAGCAGGCGGTGGGGGGAGCGCGGGCGGCGGGACACGGTGAAACCTCACTCGGGCCAGCCGTGACCAGGGCCGGCACGAGACCAGAAGTAGACCGTTAACCCTAACACCCGGTTAAAGTATTCCGCTCCTTCAGAATCACGCGGTGACCGACTCGTGGCGGCGGGCCGGTGCCTGACGCGATGTCGACGCCAGCGCCGGCCGGTGCCCGGCCGCTACTTCAGCGGCACCGCAAAGCCGCGCGCCACCGCCGGCCGGTGCCCGGCCGCTACTTCAGCGGCACCGCGAAGCCGCGCGCCACCGCCGGCCGGGCCATCATGGTGTCGTACCAGCGCCGCACATTGGGGTACTGGGCGAGATCGACGCCGTGGCGTCCGTGCCGCCAGGCCCAGCCCACGATGGCGAAGTCGGCGATCGAGATGTCGCCGGCGAAGAAGTCGTGGTCCGCGAGGCGCCGGTCCATCACGCCGTAGAGCCGGTGCGTCTCCTTCTGGAAGCGGGCGAGGCCGTAGCGGCGGTCCGCCTCGCTGTCGAGGCCGATGAAGTGATGCACCTGGCCCGGCATCGGGCCGAAGCCGCCGACCTGGAACATCAGCCATTCCAGCACCGGCACCCGGGCGCGGAGATCGCGCGGCAGGAAGCGGCCGGTCTTCTCGGCCAGGTAGATCAGGATGGCGCCCGACTCGAACACGCTGATCGGGCGGCCGTCCGGGCCGTCGGGATCGACGATCGCCGGGATCTTGTTGTTGGGGCTGATGGCCAGGAAGGCGGGGTCGAACTGCTCGTCCTTGGTGATGTCGACGACCTTGACGGTGTAGGGCAGCGCCATCTCCTCCAGCGCCACGCTGATCTTGCGGCCGTTGGGGGTGTCGAAGGCGTAGAAGTCGATCGCCATGCGGGGTCCTCGCGATGCTGGCGCGTCCGGTCGCGCCTGCGATCGCATAGTCGAAGGCCGGCCGGGCGTCCACGCGGGTTCGCGCCGGTCTGCCACCCGCGCTGGTCTTGCGCCCGGGCTGGTCTTGCGCCCGGGCCGGTCTTGCGCCCGCGCCGGTTGGCGACCGGCCGGCGGGTGGCTTCAAGTCGCCCCGGTCGCGTGCTAGCAGGGCGATGACCGAGATGAACACGGCGGAACGAGCACGGGCGGACATGCAGCCGGCATTCGCGAGCAACGACACGACCGCAACCCCGATCTGGCTGGTCGATCCCGGCACCTGGCCGGCGCTGCGCGGTCGGCTCGATCCCGCCGCGGTGGCGTTCGCCGATGCGGTCGGGTTCGAGCCGAAGCCGGGCCGTCACCTGCTGGTGCCGGACGGGCAGGGGCGCCTCGCCGGGGTGCTGTTCGGGATCGAGCCGTCCGGCCAGGCGGGCCGCGACCCGTTCCAGCCCGGGCGGCTGCCGGGGCTGCTGCCGCGCGGCACCTACCGCTTCGCCGAGCCGCCGGCGGATGCCCGGCTCGCGGCGCTCGCCTTCGCGCTCGGCGCCTATCGGTTCGGCCGCTACCGCGACGGTGGTGACACGGCCGGTGAGGTCCGCCTGGTGCCGCCCGAGGCAGCGGGCCACGATCTTGCCTGTGTGGCGGAGGCCGTCTATCTGGCTCGCGACCTCGTCAACACGCCGTCGAACGACATGGGGCCGGCGGAGCTGGAGGAGGTGGCTCGCAAGCTCGCCGAGCGCCATGGCGGCCGCCTGCGCAGCGTCGTCGGCGAGGCGCTGCTGGCCGAGAACCTGCCGCTCGTCCATGCGGTCGGCCGCGCCTCGGCGCGCGCCCCGCGGCTGATCGACATCGTGTGGGGCGATCCCGCCGCCCCCAAGGTGACGCTGGTCGGCAAGGGCGTGTGCTTCGACACCGGCGGCCTCGACCTCAAGACCGAGGCCGCCATGCGGCTGATGAAGAAGGACATGGGCGGCGCCGCCAGCGTGCTGGCGCTCGCCCACATGATCATGGGTCGCGGGCTGCCGGTGCGGCTGCGCGTGCTGATCCCGGCGGTGGAGAACGCCGTGTCGGGCGACGCCATGCGGCCGCTCGACGTCGTCCGCTCGCGCCGCGGCCTCACGGTGGAGATCGGCAACACCGACGCCGAAGGCCGCCTCGTGCTCGCCGATGCGCTGGCGCTCGCCGACGAGGAGGCGCCCGACCTGCTGATCGACATGGGCACGCTGACCGGCGCCGCGCGTGTCGCGCTCGGGCCGGAGCTGCCGCCGTTCTATACCGACGACGACGCGCTCGCTCACGACCTCGCCCGCCACGCCGCCGCCGAGCACGACCCGGTGTGGCGGCTGCCGCTGTGGCGCCCTTACGAGTCGATGCTCGACTCCAAGGTGGCCGACATCAACAATGTCGGCACCGGCGGCTTCGCCGGCTCGATCCTCTGCGCCCTGTTCCTCGCCCGCTTCGTGGCCGCGGCGAAGAGCTTCCTGCATCTCGACATCTATGCCTGGACGCCGTCGGCGCGGCCGGGCCGGCCGGAGGGCGGCGAGTGCCAAGCGGCGCGCGCCCTCTACGCGCTGTTGTGCGAGCGGTACGGATGACCGCGCTCGATCCCCGGCTCACCCCGGCGCGTCCGGACCTCGCGGCGGCGCATCTGCGCGGGCGGGTCGACGCGGCGCGCTTCGTCGACGGCGTCGTGCGCGCCGTGGTGGCCGCGCAGGCGCCGCTGCGCCGCCGGCCGGAGCACGACGCGCCGCTCGACACCGAGGCGCTCTTCGGCGAGCGCGTCACCGTCTACGAGGAGAACGACGAGGGTTGGACCTGGGGCCAGCTCGCCGACGGCTATGTCGGCTGGCTGCCGAGCGAGGCGCTGGGGCCCGACGGACCGGCGCCGACCCACCGGGTGGCGGCGCTGCGCACCTTCGTGTTCCCGGCTCCTTCCATCAAGACGGCGCCGCTGGCGACGCTGTCGCTCGGCGCGCGTGTCGTGGTGATGCGCACGGAGGGGGTTTTCGCGGTGCTGGCCGGCGGCGGCTTCGTGTTCGCGGCGCATCTCGCGCCGGCGGGCACGAGCGAGCCGGATCACGTCGCGGTGGCGGAGAGGTTCGTCGGCACGCCCTATCTGTGGGGCGGCAAGACCAGCCTCGGGCTCGACTGCTCGGGGCTGGTGCAGGTGGCGCTGGCGGCCGCCGGCGTCACCGCCCCGCGCGACAGCGACATGCAGGAGCGGGCGCTCGGCGCGCCGCTCGCCGATCCGCACGATCAGGCGGCGTACCGCCGCGGCGACCTGATCTTCTGGCCGGGCCATGTGGCGATCGTGCGCGATGCGACCACGATCCTGCATGCCAATGCCCACCACATGATGGTGGCGGTGGAGCCGACGGCGGCGGCGGTGGCCCGTATCGCCGCGGCGGGCAGCCCGATCACCGGCGTGCGGCGGCTGCGGTGTGATCAGAGATCCGGCTGATCCATTCGGTGGTCATTCCGGAAGCCGCGAAGCGGCTGTCCGGAATCCAGCCGAGAGTCAAAAGTCTGCCGCGGGATGACGTGTTTCGCTGGGTTCCGGGTTCGCGACGCCCGGACGGCGCGACGCGCCGATCCGGGTGCCGCGCCCCGGAACGACGGCGAACTGATCACCTGGAAACAAGGTGATCAGGCCGGCACGCCGGCGGCGTGACGGCGGCCGCGCCGCTCACTTCCCGTCGCAGCTCGGCGCGTCGCAGCGGCGGATCGCGGCGACGATTCCTTCCAGCGCCTTACGGCCCGGATGGCCGAGCACCGCCACGCCCTTGACGATGTAGGACGGCGTCGCCTGGAGGCCGAGGGCATCGCCGAGGCGCACATGCGACAGCATCGTGTCGGTGATCGAATCCTCGTCGGCCGCGGCCGTCACCTTGGCGATCGGCAGGCCGACATCCTTGGCGGCGGCGAGCGCCCGCTTGCCGTCGATGGTGCCGCGGCCCGCATAGACCTTGCGATGGAAGGCCATCACCTGGGCCGGGGTGGCGAGCTTGATGACCGCCAGCTCGACCCGTGCCGCCTGGATGGAGGCGACGCCGAGCACCGGGAACGGCACCAGCACCACCCGCAGCTCGCGGTCGGCCTCGATCATCGCGGCGATGTCGGCGGAGGCCCGGCGGCAGAACGGGCAGTTGAGATCGTAGAACTCCGCGATGGTGACGTCGCCCTTCGGGTTACCGACCACCACGACGCCGGCAAGCTCCTCGATGCGGCTCTCCAGCTCGACCGGGACCTTGTAGTTCAGCACCGGCTTGCCGTCTTCGCCCTTGATCGGATGCAGCGCGCCCTCCTGCGCCCGGGTCGGCGACACGCCGGCCGCGACGGCACCGATCATCAGGACGAGCGCCAGCAGGCCCGCCACCGCGGCGGGGCGATACGGAATGGTCATGGGGGTCAGTCCTCTCCGAGCAGAACCGCGAGGCGATCGCGGTTGAGCGCCAGCCATTGCAGCGCCAGCAGCAGATAACCGTTGTAGAAGGCGCCACTCCGCAGCCCGGCGATCGCCTCGTCGATCGGCACGCGGATCGGGCGGGTGTGCTCGATCTCGTGGTCGGCGCCGGCGCGCGGCGGCACCGCGGTGGCATCGACCGAGACCAGGAAGATGGTGGCGAACTCCTCCAGCATTCCGGGCGCCGGCAGGAAGCGGAAGATCTCGCGCAGCGCCCGCGGCGGCACGCCGATCTCCTCCTGGCATTCGCGCGCCGCGGCCACGGCCGGCGCCTCGTCGGCCTCGATGTAGCCGGCCGGAATTTCCAGGATCTCGCCGAGCCCGGTGGCGAGATGGGCGGCGAGGCGGAACTGGCGGATCAGCACGAGCTCGTCGCGGGCGAGATCGACGGCGACGATGCCCACCGTGCGGCCGATGCGCAGGATGTCGCGCGACAGCGTCACCGGCGTGTCGTCGCCGTGCGACAGGGTGACGGCGTAGCGCTCCAGCCGCCGGAATCCGGGGCCGATCAGCTCGGGTCCGTCGAGCCGCACGTCGGCGGGCTCGTCGGCGAGAAGGACGGGACGGGACTGCTCGTTCATCGCCGCCTCATAGCACAAGATGGTGCGATGCAAGACCGCACTCTCGCAGCCGGGCCGGAGTTTTTCCGTGCCGCGGGCCATGCTCTCGACGCATTCGTCCGGCCCGGTGCCGCGAATCCCGGCGCCGCCGTCACTGCGCCACCACGCCCTCGGGCGCGATGTCGAGATTGAACGCGGCGGCGAACAGGGCGCGCGTATAGGCGCTCCGCGGCGTCTTGAACAGCGTCGCGGCAGGGCCTTCCTCCACCACCTTGCCGTGCCGCATGACGATCAGCCGGCTCGCCAGCGCGGCGACGACGCGCAGATCGTGCGAGATGAACAGGTAGGTGAGGTTGCGCCGCTTCTGAAGATCGCGCAGCAAGTCGACGATCTGCGACTGGATCAGCATGTCGAGGGCGCTGGTCGGCTCGTCGAGCACCATGAAGGTCGGCTCCAGCACCAGCGCACGGGCGACCGCGATGCGCTGGCGCTGACCGCCCGAATATTCGTGCGGATAGCGGAAGCGCGATTCCGGATCGAGCCCGACATCGGTGAGCGCGTTGATCACCCGCTGCTCGCGCTCGGCCTCCGGCATCTTCGGATGATGCACCCACAGGCCCTCCGCGATGATGTCGGCGATCGACATGCGCGGCGAGAGCGAGCCGAACGGGTCCTGGAAGACGATCTGCATGTCGCGGCGGAACGGCCGCATCTGCTTGAACTTCAGCCCTTGCAGCGGGCTGCCTAGAAAGACGATCGGCCCGTCCGAGGAGATCAGCCGCAGGATGGCGAGGCCGAGCGTCGTCTTGCCGGAGCCGGACTCGCCCACCACCCCGAGGGTCTCGCCCTTGCGGACCGCGATGTCGACGCCGTCGACCGCCTTGATGTGGCCGACCACCCGGCGCAGCACGCCGCGCTTCACCGGGAACCACACCTTGAGATCGCGCGTCTCGACCACCACCGGCGCGTCGGGCTGCAACGGCGCCGGATCGGGCTTCGGCTCGGCGGCGAGGAGCTGGCGCGTATAGGGGTGCTCGGGCGCGGTGAACACCTGCTCGACCGGGCCGTGCTCGACGATGCGGCCCTGCTTCATCACGCACACCCGATCGGCGATCTTGCGGACGATGCCGAGATCGTGGGTGATGAACAGCATCGCCATGCCGAGCCGCTTCTGAATGTCCTTCAGGAGCGCGAGGATCTGCGCCTGCACGGTGACGTCGAGGGCGGTGGTCGGCTCGTCGGCGATCAGCAGATCGGGCTCGTTGGCGAGCGCCATGGCGATCATCACGCGCTGGCGCTGGCCGCCGGAAAGCTGGTGCGGATAGCTGCCGAGGCGGCCTTCGGGGTCGGGGATGCCGACCTGGGTCAGCAGCTCGACGATGCGCCGCTGCGCCGCTTCGCCGGTGAGGCCGCGGTGCAGCAGCAGGATCTCGGCGATCTGTTTCTCGATGGTGTGCAGTGGATTGAGCGACGTCATCGGCTCCTGGAACACGATCGAGATGTCGTCGCCGCGCACCCGCCGCATCTCATGCTCGGCGCGGCCGAGCAGCTCCTGGCCCTTGAATGTGATGCGGCCTGACGGATGGCTCGCCGCCGGATAAGGCAGCAGCTTCATCACCGACAGCGCCGTCACCGACTTGCCGGAGCCCGACTCGCCGACGAGCGCCACCGTTTCGCCCGGCGCGACGTCGAACGACACCCGGTCGACGGCGAGGATCTGGCGTCCGCCCTGGCGGAACGCCACCGACAGATCCGTCACGGAGAGGAGGGGTGTGGTCATGAGATCGTCTTCAGGAGTTCATTGATGCTGACGGTGTCGGGGCTGAACAGTCGGAGTCCGGACGGCAGCTTCAGGCGCTTGTCGTACGACACGAAGGCCCGGCACTTGCGTCGCATGGCCGAAACGGCGTGGATGGCATCGGGAAGCTTGGGCATGGTGCGAATGCCGGTGGCGTCGCTCGACGAGTTGGTGCGGCGATAGTCGGCGGTTTCCAGCAGGAGATCTCTGTCGACCGGCACAAGGTCGAAAATACGGCTTCCAACGATCAGCTCCAGATAGCTGTGACGATGCCTCTCGGAGGGCGCTTTCGGCAGCGTTTCAGCCAATGAGAGCTCACTCGTGACGCCGAGCCCGGGGCGCCCTCGCAAGAGATCGAACAGGCAGCGGACCGGCTCCGCGATCTCAGGCGTGCCTTCGACGAAGTAGATGAACGGATTCGCATCGATGTAGACGAGGGGAGGCCCAGACAAATCAGCCATCCCAGGCCTCTCTGTCGGCTCGAACCTGCGCGTCGATCTCCTCCTTGGTCCGGAAGGGAGGCTGCCGGCGCGCCCATATGTCGTCGAGTGTTACACGGCGCTCCCGGGGCAGCTCTGTCGTGGTCTCCTGAGTCTCCACCGTCACCATCACCCGGGCATCCGGATCACTGCTCGGTCGCAGTTCCTCGGGCAGCTTCGCAGCCGGATAGTTTTCGCGCACGATCCTGTTCATGCCAGCCTCCTCGGGCCGCATCGCATCATAGCGAAATCTCACCCGTAGGTCTTGCGCGGGTCGAAGGCGTCGCGCACCGCCTCGCCGATGAAGATCAGAAGCGACAGCATCACCGCCACGGTGAAGAAGGCGGTGAGGCCGAGCCACGGCGCCTGCACATTGGCCTTGCCCTGGCTCAGCATCTCGCCGAGCGAGGGCGAGCCGGGCGGCAGGCCGAAGCCGAGGAAGTCGAGCGCCGTCAGCGTCATCACCGAGGAC
This sequence comes from Rhodoplanes serenus, assembly GCA_009720755.1. Lineage (GTDB taxonomy): Bacteria > Pseudomonadota > Alphaproteobacteria > Rhizobiales > Xanthobacteraceae > Rhodoplanes > Rhodoplanes serenus. Next base: position 40,217 of record WNKV01000008.1, on the reverse strand, counting down.
GACAGGATGAAGGGCAGGAACGTCAGGGTCGCCACCATGGCGTTCGGCAAGAGGTGGCGGAACATGATCAGTGTGTTGGAGACGCCGAGGGCGCGCGCCGCCTGGACGTACTCGAAATTGCGTCCGCGCAGGAACTCGGCCCGCACCAGGCCGACCAGCGACACCCAGGAGAATAGCAGGAGAATGCCGAGCAGCACGAAGAAGCCCGGCACCAGCACCGACGAGATGATCAGGAGGAGATAGAGCGAGGGAATCGATGTCCAGATCTCGATGAAGCGCTGGAACAAGAGGTCGGTCCAGCCGCCGAAATAGCCCTGCACGGCGCCGGCCGCGACGCCGATGGCCGAGGACACCAGCGTGAGGCAGAGCCCGAACAGCACCGAAAGGCGGAAGCCGTAGAGCAGGCGGGCCACCACGTCGCGGCCCTGATCATCGGTGCCGAGCCAGTTGTATTCGAGGTCGCGGCAGCCCGAGAGGCCCTTGCGCTCGACCACCGCCTTGCATTGGGCCTCGGTGAGCATCCAGGTCGGCGGCGAGGGGGCCGGCGTCGGCAGGTCGAGATTGTGGGTGTTGTAGGAGTAGCGGATCGGTGGCCACCACAGCGTGCCGCCCTTCTCGGCGATCTGCTTCTGGAGATAGGGGTCGCGGAAATCGGCGCGCGTCTCGAAGTCGCCCCCGAAGGTCGTCTCCGGATAGTCGATCAGCACCGGAAAGTACCAGCCGCCGTCGTAGCGCACCAGGAACGGCCGGTCGTTGGCGATGAACTCGGCGAACAGCGAGACGACGAACAGGACCAGGAACACCCACAGCGAGACGAAGCCGCGCCGGTTCGCCTTGAAGTTCTGCCAGCGTCGGCGGGTGATCGGCGACACCGCGAGTGGCCGCATCTCGGGCAGCACGCTGAGGCCGCTCGGACCGACCGCCGTAGTATCGGGCGTGGTGGCGCCGGACGTGGTGGCGGCAGCCGGGGTGCCTGCCGGCTCGGTCGTGCGGGGCGGCGCGACGGTCGGAGCGTCCATGTCACACCTCCCGGGTCTCGAAGTCGATGCGCGGATCGACCCAGGTGTAGGTGAGGTCGGACAGCAGATTCACGATCAGGCCGACCAGCGAGAAGATGTAGAGAGTGGCGAACACCACCGGGTAGTCGCGGTTGAGCACGCTTTCGAAGCCGAGCAGGCCGAGGCCGTCGAGGGAGAAGATGGTCTCGATCAGCAGCGAGCCGGAGAAGAAGGCATGCACGAAGGCGCCCGGAAAGCCGGCGATGATCAGCAGCATGGCGTTGCGGAACACGTGGCCGTACAGCACCTGCCGCTCGGTGCAGCCCTTGGCGCGGGCGGTGAGCACGTACTGCTTGCGGATCTCGTCCAGGAACGAGTTCTTGGTGAGCAGCGTCATGGTGGCGAAGGCGCCGATCCCCATCGACAGAATCGGCAGCACCAGGTGCCAGAAGTAGTCGAGGATCTTCTGCCACCAGGCGAGCCGGTGCCAGTTGTCGGAGGTCAGGCCGCGCAGCGGGAACCAGTCGAAGAACGAGCCGCCGGCGAACAGGATGATCAGCAGGATGGCGAACAGGAAGCCCGGGATGGCGTAGCCGATGATGATGATGCCGGAGGTCCAGGTGTCGAATGGCGTGCCGTCGCGCACCGCCTTGCGTATGCCGAGCGGAATCGAGATCAGGTAGGTGAGCAGCAGCATCCAGATGCCGAGCGACATCGAGACCGGCAGCTTCTCCTTGATCAGGTCGATCACCCGCACGTCACGGAAGTAGCTCTTGCCGAAGTCGAAGGTGAGATAGTTCTTCAGCATGATCAGGAAGCGCTCGTGCGCCGGCTTGTCGAAGCCGAACTGGCGCTCGAGGCTCTTGATGAACTCCGGGTCGAGACCCTGGGCGCCGCGGTATTTCGAGGTGGTCGGGTCGAACTGGTTGGCGCCCTGCATCTGGGCGCGCGAGCCGAAGTCGCCGCCGGCCGAGCCCGAGATGCGCGAGGTGGCGCCGGTGTCGGAGCCGGAGATCTGGGCGATCACCCGCTCCACCGGGCCACCGGGCGCGAACTGCACCACCACGAAGGACACCAGCATGATGCCGAGCAGCGTCGGGATCATGAACAGCAGGCGGCGGACGATATAGGCGGTCATGGGGTTCGATCAGCCTCGACAGGTGCGGAAGGTGCTCCGCTATTCACCGCTCTCCGCACGCGCAGAGAGGAGAGCCGGCGTCCGCGCACTCTACCCTTTTCCCTCGGTCTTCGCCTTGGCCGGGTCGGTCCACCAGGTCTCCAGCACGCCGCGGGCATAGCGCGGCTTGCTGGCCGGGCGGGCGAACACGTCCCAGTAGGCGAGCCAGTGCGAGGGCTTGTACCAGTGCGGCACCCAGTATCGCCCGGCGCGGATGACGCGGTCGAGGGCGCGCGCCGCCACCACCAGGTCGGCACGGCTGTTCGCCGCGATGATCTCCTCGATCAGCGCGTCGACCACCGGATCGGCGATGCCGGCGAGGTTTTGGGTGCCCTTGAGGGCGGCCGCCTGGGACGAGAAATAGGAGCGCAGCGAGTTGCCCGGCGTCGTCGAGAAGGCGAAGCGCTGGATCACGGCGTCGAAGTCGAAGGCGTCGATGCGCGCCCGGTACTGCACCGGATCGACCATGCGGAGCGTGGCCTCGATACCGATCAGCCCGAGGTTCTTGATGTAAAGCATATGATGCGGCTGGAAGGCCGGCTCGTCGAGCAGGAACTCGACGGTCAGCGGCTCGCCGTTCGGCATCACCCGCTTGCCGTTCTTCACCGGGTAGCCGGCCTCGTTGAGAAGCTGCACGGCGCGGCGCAGCAGGGCGCGGTCCTGGCCCGAGCCGTCCGAGACGGGCGGCACGAAGGGCGCGCCGAACACCTCGTCGGCCAGGCGGCCGCGGAACCGTTCGAGCAGCGCCAGCTCGGCGCCCTCGGGCTTGCCTTCGGCCATCATGTCGGAGTTCTGGAACACCGAGTGGGTGCGCTGATAGGAGCCGTACATCAGCGAGGCGTTGGCCCACTCGAAGTCGAAGGCGACGATCAGTGCCTCGCGCAGCCGGCGATCCTTGAACTTGTCGCGGCGGGTGTTGAGGAACCACCCCTGCGCCCCGGATGGCGTCTCGTCGGGCACCACGTCGCGCTTCACGCGGCCGTCGCGCACCGCCGGGAAGTCGTAGCGGGTCGCCCAGATGCGCGAGGTGAACTCCTCCCGGAACAGGTAGCTCCTGCCGGTGAAGCCCTCGAAGGCGACGTCGCGGTCGCGGTAGAACTCGTACCGGATGGTGTCGAAGTTGTACTGGCCCACCATCGCCGGCAGTGCGGCGCCCCACCAGTCGCGCACGCGCTCGTAGGCGATGTAGCGGCCGGCCTCGAAGCGCCCGACCCGGTAGGGTCCGGAGCCGAGCGGCACGTCGAGGGTGGTCTCGTCGAATGGCCGGTTGGCATAATAGGTGCGCGAGAAGATCGGCAGGCCGGCCACGAACAGCGGCACGTCGCGGGCGCGGCCCTTGGCGAAGGTGACGGTGACGGTCGCGTCGTCGTCGGCCTCGATCGCCAGCACGTCCCGCATGAGCTGGCCGATCACCGGATGGCCCTTGGTCTTCAGCGTGGTCAGCGAGAAGACGACGTCGTGCGCCGTGATCGGCGTGCCGTCATGGAAGCGCGCCTCGGGGCGCAGCAGGAACGTGTAGGCGAGCCCGTCGGGCGCGACCCGCACGGCGCGGGCCGCGAGCCCGTAGAGCGCGTCCGGCTCGTCGGCCGCGCGTGTCATCAGGCTGGTGAAGGTCAGCTCCATGCCGAGCGCCGCGTCGCCGCGCAGGATGTAGCTGTTGAGCGAGTTGAAGGTGAGGAAGTTCTGGTTGAACTGCCGGGTCGAGCCGATCAGCGACAGCAGGCCGCCCTTGGGGGCGGCCGGGTTCACGTAGTCGAAATGGCGGAAGTCGGCCGGGTATTTGAGGTCGCCGAAGGCCGAGAGGCCGTGGCTCTCGGGCGCCTCCACCGCGGCGGCGCCGGCGCGTCGTGGCGTCAAACCGGCTACGGCGGCCAGCCCGGCGGCGCCGGAGAGGATCAGCAGCGCGCGGCGATCTGGCACTGCGCCGGCACTCCCTCTCCCCGCTTGCGGGGAGAGGGGTGGGGTGAGGGGCTTCCGCGCCGACGCGCGGAATCCGACCTCTCCCCGCTCGGCGGAGAGAGGTGAAGGAGCATCGCCGCGGAGGCGCCTCACGAGCGGCCGCCTGTCTTGGCGGCTCGGGCGGCGTCCCACCACCAGATGGTCGGGAAGGCGGCGAGGCCGTACTCGGGCATCCGCTCCGGCCGCCCGAAGCGGTCCCAGCGCGCCGTGCGGACCTTGCCGTAGGTCCACTGCGGCACCACGAAGTCGTGCGCCAGCAGCACCCGGTCGAGCGCCCGGGTGGCGGCGACGAGGTCGGCCCGGCTCTCGGCGAAGATCACCTTGTCGATCAGGGCGTCGATGCCGGCGTCCTGGATGCCGATATAGTTGCGCGAGCCCGGCTGATCGGCGGCCTGCGAGCCCCAGAAGCTGCGCTGCTCGTTGCCGGGCGACAGCGACTGCGGCCACACCGCCGTGATCACGTCGAAGTCCCAGTTGCGCAGGCGGTTCTCGTACTGCGCCTCGTCCACCGAGCGCACCGACACGACGGCGCCGAGGCGCTCCAGCGACGGCTTGTAGAACAGCACGTAGCGCTCCGAGCTCGGATCGGAGACCAGGAACTCGATGGTGAACGGCTCGCCGGTCTTGGGATCGATCAGCCGCTGGTTCTTGACCTCGTATCCGGCCTCGCGCAGGAGCCGCATGCCCTCGCGCAGATTGGCGCGCACCGCCTCCGGATTGCCGGCGACCGGGTTGGTGTAGGGGGTGGTGAACACCGCGGCCGGGATCTTGTCGCGCACGCTCTCCAGGATCTCGCGCTCGCGCCCCTCCGGCAGGCCCGAGCAGGCCAGCTCGGTGCCTTCGAAATAGCTGGCGATGCGCTTGTACTGGCCGAAGAAGATCTGCTTGTTCATCTCCTCGAAGTCGAACGCGAAGTTGAAGGCGCGACGCACCCGCCGATCCTTGAACTTGTCGCGCCGGGTGTTGAACGCGAACGCCTGCATGATCCCGAGATTGCGGATCGGGAACTCCTCCAGCACCACGCGCTTGTCGCGCACGGCCGGGAAGTCGTAGGCGGTCGCCCAGTTCTTGGCGCTGTTCTCGCTGCGCCAGTCGAGCTGGTCGCCCTTGAACGCCTCCAGCGCCACCGTGGTGTCGCGGAAATACTCGAAGCGCAGCTCGTCGAAATTGTCGCGGCCGACATTCACCGGCAGGTCGCGGCCCCAGTAGTCTTTCACGCGCTCGAACGTGATGGTGCGGCCCGGCACCACATCCTTGATGCGATAGGCGCCGCAGCCGAGCGGCAGCTCCAGCGTGGTGGCGCCGACATCGCGCCGTCGACCCTGGGCGTCGGTGCCTTCCCACCAGTGCTTGGGCAGCACCGAGAGCTGGCCGACGATCTGCGGCAGCTCGCGGTTGCCCGGCTGGTCGAACGTGAAGGTGACGTCGCGCTCGCCGGTCTTCTCGGCCTTCACGACGTGGCGGTAGTAGGCGGAGAGCTGCGGGCTGTGCTTGCGGAACGCCTCGAACGAGAAGATCACGTCCTCGGGCGTCACCGGCCGGCCGTCGTGCCAGCGCGCCTCGGCACGCAGCCGGTAGGTCACGAAGGCGAAGTCGTCCGGGTGACGGGCCGCCTCCGCCAGAAGCCCGTACTCGGTCGACACCTCGTCGAGGGCGCCGACCATCAGGGTATCGTAGATCAGGTCGACGCCGCCGGCGATCGAGCCCTTCACGCCGGCCACCACGGTGTTGAGATTGTCGAAGGTGCCGAAGCCGCCGAGACGGGCGACGCCGCCTTTCGGGGCCGCCGGGTTCACGTAGTCGAAATGCTTGAACCCGTCCGGGTATTTCAGCTCGCCGAACAACGACAGGCCGTGCCGCCAGGCCGGAGCGCCGGCCGCGGGGGCGGCGGCTTCCGCCGCGGCGGTTCCGGCGGGGGTCTCGGCCAGGGCGGGGACCACGGCGCCGGCGAGCGGCGCCAGGGCGGGTGCCGCGGCGGCGGTCACGGTGGAGCGGAGCAGGTCACGGCGGGTCAGGCGCAAGAAACATCTCCATGCAGGCTCGGCCGACGGTTCCGACCGAATACGTCGGTTTTGCGATAGGAGCCAGTGTGTCGCAGCCCCCCGCCCGCCCCGACGATCACGTCGTCGTGCGCACCGACGACGGCCCGGAAAGACGAACGGCCGGGCGAGCCCGGCCGTTCCTCAGGAGATGCGATCACTGCCGCGGTGGCGCCGCCTCCGGCGGCGCATTGGGCTGGGCGCCGGCATTGCCCGGCTGCGGCTGTGCCGGCTGGGCCGCGGGCTCCGTCGGGGGCTGGCCCGGGGATGCTGCGCCCGTGGTGCTGGGCAGCGGTACGGGCGCGTCGGACTGCTTGTTCAGGTAGGCGATGATGTCGGCCCGCTCGCTCCCCTTCGGCACTCCGGCGAACGCCATGGTGGTGCCCGGCACGGCGCTTTTCGGACTGGCGATGAAGGCGTTCAGCTCCTCGATGCTCCATTCGCCGCCCTTCGCGGTCATCGCGCCCGAATAGTTGAACCCGGCATGCGACGCACGTGCCCGGCCGACGACGCCCCACAGATTGGGGCCGACCTTGTTGGCGCCGCCCTTGTCGAAGGTATGGCAGGAGGCGCACTTGCGGGCCGCCGCCTCGCCGCGCTCGGCACTGGCGGTGGCCAGCAGGGTCGCGATGGGCTGCTCGGCGGCCGGCGCCTCGCCGGCCTTCGGAGTCTCGGGGGCGCCCGCGACGGCGATCACGTAGCCCGGCTGCTCCGGCTTCTCGGGCGAGAAGATGAGGCCGGCGGTGATGTTGAGGGCGACCAGGCAGACGCCGCTGAACAGCACGGCACCGGCGATCTTGTTGAGTTCGTAGGAATCCATCGCACTGGGGCTCCGAAAGCGCGAGCATACGGCGGGGGTAGCCGGACGAGGTTCCAGCCAGACATAGCGGGTTTGCGGCCGCCCTGGCAACTCGTATAAGCGCCGCCGAAAGCGGCGGTTCGCGCCGCCGCGGCGCAGCCTTTCCGGCGGTAACCTATGCTCGACAACGACGTCGTCGTCCTCATCCCGGCCCGGCTGGCCGCCACCCGCCTGCCCGACAAGCCGCTCGCCGACATCGGCGGCCGGCCGATGATCGCCCATGTGCTGGCCCGCGCCGAGGAGGCCGGGATCGGCCCGGTCTATGTGGCGACCGACTCGGAGGCGATCCGGGATGCCGTGACGGCGGCCGGTGGCCGCGCCGTGCTCACCCGGCCGGACCATCCCTCGGGCTCCGACCGCATCTTCGAGGCGCTGGGTCGGATCGATCCGGAGGGCCGGTTCCGGGTGGTGGTCAATGTCCAGGGCGACCTGCCGACGCTCTCGCCCGGCGACGTCGCGGCGGCGCTCGCCCCGTTCGCCGACCCGGCGGTCGATATCGCGACGCTCGCCGCCGTGATCCGGCGCGACGAGGAGCGGACCAACCCCAATGTCGTGAAGGTGGTGGGCACCCCGGTCGGGGAGCGGCGCTTGCGCGCCCTCTACTTCACCCGCGCGACGGCGCCCTATGGCGACGGCCCGCTCTATCACCACATCGGCCTTTACGCCTATCGGCGGGACGCGCTCGCCCGCTTCGTGGCGCTGCCGCCGTCGACGCTGGAGCGGCGCGAGAAGCTGGAGCAGCTGCGGGCGCTGGAGGCCGGGATGCGCATCGACGTCGCCGTGGTCGATTCGGTGCCGCTCGGGGTGGACACGCCCGCGGATCTTGCCGCCGCGCGGGAGATCCTCGCCGGCGCGCATTGACTCGGGCGGAGCCGACCGCGTAACCCAAGCCCATGACCAGCCAGCGCAAGATCGTGTTTCAGGGCGAGCCCGGTGCCAACTCGGACATCGCCTGCCGCGAAGCCTATCCGGATTACACGCCGTTGCCGTGCCCGACCTTCGAGGACGCCTTCACGGCGCTCGCCTCGGGCAAGGCGGCGCTTGGCATGATCCCGATCGAGAACTCGGTCGCCGGCCGGGTCGCCGACATTCACCACCTGATGCCGACGTCGCGGCTGCGCATCGTCGCCGAGTGGTTCCTGCCGATCCGCAACCAGCTCCTCGCCGTGAAGGGGGCCACCCTCGACGACCTGGAGACGGTCGAGAGCCACATCATGGCGCTCGGCCAGTGCCGCCGCTACCTGCGCAAGCTCGGCCTCAAGACCCGGGTCGCCGCCGACACGGCGGGCGCCGCCCGGATGATCGCCGAGGCCGGCGACAAGACCCGCGCCGCCATCGCGTCACGGCTCGCCGCCGAGATCTACGGCCTCGACATCCTGGCCCAGGACATCGAGGACGAATCCCACTCCACCACCCGCTTCATCGTGCTGGCGCGCGAGCCGGTCGCGGTCGCCCCGGGCAACGGGCCGGTGATCACCACCTTCGTGTTCCAGGTGCGCAACATCCCGGCGGCGCTCTACAAGGCGCTCGGCGGCTTCGCCACCAACGGCGTCAACATGACCAAGCTGGAGAGCTACATGCTCGAAGGCACCTTCTCGGCGACGCAGTTCTACGCCGACGTCGAGGGCCATCCCGAGGAGCCCGGCCTCAAGCTGGCGCTGGAGGAATTGGCCTTCTTCTCGCAGCCGAAGTCGCTCAAGATTCTCGGCGTCTATCCGGCGCATCCGTTCCGCGCTACGGTCGCGCAGCGGTCGCACACGGAGGCCGCCACGATCTGACCGGCGGGGGGAGCCATGGCGGATGCGGACGGAAAAGTGCGCAGGGTCCTGGTCCTCAAGGTGACGCTGCCGTCGGCCGATCCGGCCTATGTGCGCACGGTCGTGCAGGCGACCGCGCCGTTCTACAGCCTGCTCGGCGGCACCAGCATCCGCCTGCTGCGCAACGTCGACGATCCCGCCCAGTTCATCCAGGAGATCGCCTACGAGGCGCCCGAGGCGCTGGAGCTGAGCCGCCAGCGCATCGCCTCCGACCTGCGCATCCAGAGCTTCCTCCAGGCCTGGCGCCAGATGCTCGGCGGCGCCATCGAGGTCGAGGTCTACGAGGATCTGACCGCGGCGTCGTGAGGCCCCGATCGCCCTGCCATCACGCCCGGTAGAGCATTGTCCGGCGACGTGGGGGCTCCGGTCTTGCCAGAACAAGATTCTGGATGACCGGGACAAGCCCGGCCATGACGGCGGAGAGGCGGTCGTTATCGACGAAGCTTGGTATAAGGACTTCTCGAGCGGAGGCCGATCCAGTCGGATCGGATGCCGCTTCAATGAGAAATGCCCGGCGCGGGCCGGGCATCGGTCTCGTCTCGGGTCGGGGACGCCGCGAGCGGCGCCCCGCGGGCGGCAGGCCGTCAGGCCGCCTTCTTCTTGGGCGTCAGCAGATTGCGCTTGAGCAGGCACTCGGCGATCTGCACCGCGTTGAGGGCGGCGCCCTTGCGCAGGTTGTCGGACACGCACCACAGCACGAGGCCGTTCTCCACCGTCGCGTCCTCGCGGATACGGCTGATGTAGGTGGCGTCCTCGCCGGCGCTCTCATAGGGCGTCACGTAGCCGCCCGGCTCGTGCTTGTCGATGACGAGACAGCCCGGTGCCGTCGACAGGATCGAGCGCGCCTCGTCGGCCGAGATCGGCTTCTCGAACTCGATGTTGACGACCTCCGAATGGCCGATGAAGACCGGCACCCGCACGCAGGTCGCGGTGAGCTTGATCTTCGGGTCGAGAATCTTCTTGGTCTCGACCATCATCTTCCATTCTTCCTTCGTGTACCCGTCCTCCATGAACACGTCGATATGGGGGATCAGGTTGAAGGCGATGCGCTTCGGGAACTTCTTGGTCTCGATCTCGCCGAGCGTGAAGACCGCCTTGGTCTGGGCGAACAGCTCGTCCATGGCGTCCTTTCCGGCGCCCGAGACTGACTGATAGGTCGCCACCACGACGCGCTTGATGCCGGCGCGGTCGTGCAGCGGCTTGAGCGCCACGACGAGCTGCGCGGTCGAGCAGTTCGGGTTGGCGATGATGTTCTTCTTGCGGAAGTCGACGACCGCGTCGGCGTTGACCTCGGGCACGATCAGCGGCACGTCGGCGTCGTAGCGCCAGGCCGACGAGTTGTCGATCACCACGGCGCCCTGCGCCCCGATCCTCGGCGACCACTCCTTCGACACGCTGCCGCCGGCCGACATCAGGCAGATGTCGACGTCGGAGAAGTCGTAGTGATCCAGGGCTTTCGTCGTCAGGGTTTTGTCGCCGTAGGAGACCTCGACGCCCAGGCTGCGCCGGGACGCCAGCGGCACCACCTCGTCGGCCGGAAACTGCCGCTCGGCGAGGATCTCCAGCATCGCGCGGCCCACGTTCCCCGTGGCACCGACAATCGCGACCTTGTAACCCATCGTTAACTCCCAGGATCGGAATTCGCCCGGCCTCTCCTACGGAGACACCGCAGCGCAACCGCTTTTAAGCGAGAACCATCGGCGAGACAACGCATGCCTCGTCCGCGATCCGCGCCGGCGTCGGCGGATCGAGGGGGCGACAGGGGGGCGGATGGCGTCGTATTTCGAGTCCGACAGGGGCCGCGATCCACTGACCACGGCGGTGTCGACCGTCGGGATCGTGATCCGCTACGGCTTCCATCTGGTCGGCGCCCTGGTGCTGGGCCTGATCGGCCTCGGCCTCTTCACCCTGTGGGGCTATTGGCCGACGGTCCGCGAGCAGGCGCCGTCGTTCCGGCTCGCCGATCCGGGGCTCGAACGGCTGCCGGTGCGCGCCCTGGTGGCCGAGAGCCGCGGCCTCGGGCGGGTCGAGATCCGCCATTACGGCCAGGTTCACAGCCGCGGCCAGGACATCACGGTGGCGCTGGTGCTGCCGCCACGGCCAGGGTTCGGCGCCGGCAGCATCGCCGGAGAGGTCAGGGATCTGCCGGATCTGCGGCGGTTGCCGACCCGGTTCGGCTCGACCCACTGGGACCTGGAGACGCGCCACGGCGAGGTGCGCGCCGTCGATCTCGCGGTGAACGCCGACGGCCTGCGCAAGCAGTGCCTCGCCTTCCTCAGCCGCTTCGACACGGCGGCCTTCTACATCAAGGGCTGGTACTGCGAGGGTGACGGCAGCCGGCCGTCGCCCGGGCATCTCGCCTGCCTCATCGACCGGCTGGAGCTGATCCGGCCGCTCGCCGCCAAGGACGCCGACGCGGCCCTGCGGGCCGGCATGACGCGCCCCATGCGCTGCTCCGGCAGCCCGGTGGTGCAGACCTCGGACCCGCGCGGACCGAACCCCTCCGTGGCCCGCAAGGCCAACCCCTACGCGCCGCCGCGCTACTGAGCGGCGTGCATCGGCGTCAGCGCAGAAACGGGTTCTGCCAGCCGCGCTGGGCGGCGGGGGCGCGCGGCGGGAACGCTCCTTCGAGATAGCTCAGCACCCGCTCGCGCTCGGCGCCGGAAAGCTCGGGCATGCCGTGCCGGCGCACCATCCAGTCGAGCGAGCCCTCCCACTGTCGCCGGCTCATGCCCTGGGCCGCCACGAGCTTGAAATTGTGGCAGCCGGTGCAGCTCGCGAAGGTGTCGTCGCGGCCCTCGCCGGGCGGGAACTGTTCGGGCGTCTCCTCGCTCGGCGTGAAGGTCGGCGGCTCGGCCGGCAGCTCGCGCGGCGCCGGCGGTGCGGTGCCCGAGGTCTGGGCCGCGGCGCCCGTGAGGCCGAGCCCGGCCCCCGCCAGGAGCCACAGGGCGACGGCGGTGGCGCCGACCCGTCGGCCGGGGACGGCGCCGGCCCGGGTACGGCCGGCGCGGGCGCCTCGCGGTGTCCCGCTGCGCGCCGAGGCACCGAGGCGGCTCATCCGACCAGCACCGCGACGCGGTGCATCGGGTTCGCCCCGTAGCCCTGCGGGTTCCAGTTGCCGGCGATGTGCGGCTGCATCACGCCGTTCGAATCGGTCGCCCGCGCCCACACCTCGAAATAGCCGTCGCTCGGCAGGGCGACCGAGGCGGTCCACCGCTGCCAGTCGTAGGGATTGCGGGGCGCGTTGAGGTCGGCCCGCTGCCAGCTCGCGCCGTAGTCGAGGGAGACGTGGACGTCCTTGACGGTGTGGTCGCCCGCCCAGGCGGCGCCCCGCAGCTCCACCCGGCGGGTGCCGGCGGGCAGCCTTGTGCCGTTCGCCGGGCTGGTGACGATGGAGCGCACCGGCATCGACTCGAGATCGCGGAAGTTCTTCTCGTCCGGCTTGCCGCCCGGCACCATCGGGTTGACGGTCACGCGGTAGGAGGTGCCGCCCATCCCGGCGCCGTCGTGGACCTTGTCGCGGACCCAGATGCGGGTCAGCCACTTCGCCGACACCGAGCCGGGCCAGCCGGGAACCAGCAGGCGGACCGGCCCGCCATGGATGGTCGGCAGCGGCTCGCCGTTCATCGCCCAGACGATCAGGTTGTTCTCGTCGAGCAGCTTCTTGATCGGCACGCCGCGGGACAGCGCCTGGCGGCTCGCATCGCCGGAGAGATGCGGGTCGGCCCCGTAGTGCCCGCTGAACACCGCCGACGGCTTGACGCCGGCCTCCTTGAGCACGTCGGCGACCCGCACCCCGGTCCATTCGGCGCAGCCGGCGCCGCCGTTGGTCCACTGGTTGCCGCGGCCGGGCGGGCTGAAGAAGGCGCGGCCGTTGCCGCCGCATTCGAGCACCAGGAAGCGAGTCACCGGCCGGAACCGCGACTTCAGCTCGGCCAGCGTCAGGGTCAGCGGCTTCTCGACCTCGCCGTCGACGGTGATCCTCCAGGTCTCCGGATCGGTCGGCGGCTCCGGGATCTGGCCGTTGTTGCGGACGAAGAACAGGTTGGTCGGGGTGGTGTCGGCATCGAGCAGGTGCTCGGGCGTCTCCGCCACCAGCGGGCGGTCGCCGAGCAGCACCAGCTTGTCGCTCTTGCCCGGGTAGCTGAGCTGCTGCGGCCCCTTGGCGGCCGGCGGGCTCGCCGGTGCGGCCGGTGCCGCCGGCGCGGCGGGTGAGCCGGTGGCGCCGGGGGCGGAGCCGGTGCCTTGGGCGGCGGCCGAAGTGATCGCGCCAGGACCGCCGGGGCCGAAGGGCACGGTGCTGCCGATCACGGCGCCTGCGCCGGCCAGCCCGGCCCGCGCCAGAAAACCACGGCGATGGGGGCCGGATCGGCCGCCCGTGTCCTTGTCGTGCTGCTGCGGCATGGTCGTTCTCCTCCCGATAACGGGTTTTTATCGTTGATCAGTGCAGTCTAGGCCGACTGGGGAAGGCGCGGCAATGTGTCGGATCGGCCGCCGCCCGTGCGGACCGGGTGCAGCAGCGACGCCACAGGTCTCGCGGAACCGCATCGCGGCCCGGCGTTTCCCTTGTGGGGAGCCGGGGATAGGGTCTAAGACTGAGAACCGGGTTTCGACTGAGAGCGAGGTCTCATGCGCCTGACGACACTGGTTGCCTTCGCGGCCGCTGCCGGGCTGACGGCAGCGCTGTTCGCCGCATCGCCGGCCGAGGCTCAGTCCAAGCGGCGCGTGGCGCGCGCCTATGATCCGGTCGAGGTCTACAACGGTCGGCCGTCGGCCCGCGTCACCGTGCGCCGGCGCTCGTTCCTCGATCCCGGCCGCGAGCCGCTGCCCAACAGCCAGCACTACCGCGACTATGCGGTGTCGCCGGCCTACTCGATCTTCCCGCGGTCGTTCGACTATTCGTCGGCGCCCGGGTCGTGGTCGCGGATGCCGCTGCCGGGGGATTTCGACATCCCTGGCTACTCGCGCTACTGAGCGACGATCGCGATCGTCCGGCGCTCGCGGGTCGCGAGCGTTACGGCCGGAGCGTCCGCGGGCGGACGTCGCCGTGTTCCGCCGGGCTCGAGATGGTCAAGACGAAGAAAGGCGCCGGGGCCGCCCGGCGCCTTTTCGTCGTCCGGAGGCCGCAGTCGCGGCCGACTCATGCGCGGACCGGATGATCGGCTCGCCGTCGGTCCGGGGCGCGGCGACGCCGCGAACCCGGACTTCGGCGGCCACGCGAATCAACGGCCAGGCGACTCACTTGCCGGCCAGTCGCGCCACCTCGGCGATCACCGCCTCGCCCATCTGACGGGTGCCGACCACCGTGGTGCCCTCCGACTTGATGTCGGCGGTGCGCAGGCCCTTGTCGAGCGTGTTGGCGATCGCCGTCTCGATCAGCTCGGCCTCCTTCAGCCGGCCGAACGAGTAGCGCAGCGCCATGGCGAACGAGCCCAGCATGGCGATCGGGTTGGCGACGCCCTGGCCGGCGATGTCGGGAGCCGAGCCGTGCACCGGCTCGTACAGCGCCTTGCGGGTGCCGGTCGCCGCGTCGAGATCGCCGAGCGAGGCGGACGGCAGCATGCCGAGCGAGCCGGTCAGCATGGCGGCGATGTCCGACATGACGTCGCCGAACAGGTTGTCGGTGACGATGACGTCGAACTGCTTGGGCCAGCGCACGAGCTGCATGCCGCCGGCATCGGCCAGCACATGCTCCAGCCCGACGTCCGGGAATTCGCGGGCGTGCAGCGCGGTGATCACCTCGTTCCACAGCACGCCCGACTTCATCACGTTGCGCTTCTCGAACGACGCCACCTTGTTGCGGCGCTTGCGCGCCAGCTCGAAGGCGACCCGGCCGATGCGCTCGATCTCGTAGGTGTCGTACACCTGGGTGTCGATGGCGCGCTTCTGGCCGTTGCCGAGATCCACGATGGTTTTCGGCTCGCCGAAATAGACGCCGCCGGTCAGCTCGCGGACGATGACGATGTCGAGCCCGTCGACCACCTCGCGCTTGAGCGAGGAGGCGTCGGCGAGCGCCGGGTAGCAGATCGCCGGGCGCAGGTTGGCGTACAGGCCGAGGTCCTTGCGCAGCCGCAGCAGCCCCGCTTCCGGCCGCGCCTCGTAGGGCACGTTCGCCCATTTCGGGCCGCCGACGGCGCCGAAGATGACCGCGTCGGCCGCCAGAGCGCGCGCCATGGTGGCGTCCGAGACGGCGACGCCCTCGGCGTCGTAGGCGGCCCCGCCGACCAGCCCCTCCTCGGTCTCGAAGCTGCCGAGCCCGTTCTGGTTCATCCAGGCGATCAGCCGCTTCACCTCGGCCATCACCTCGGGGCCGATGCCGTCGCCGGGCAGGAGGAGGAGCTTGTGGGTCGCCATGGTCGCGGTCTCGTTCGGTTGTTCGGGCAAAAGAGGCGGGCGGGGATGCGGCTGTGCTAGAGCCGGCCGCCGCGAATGGCAAGGGTGCGCGTCTTGCGCCGGCCTCGTGCCCCGGACGCGGTGCAGCGCGTAGCGGTGCACCGCAGAGCCGGGGCCCAGCCACTGCTTCCGGAAACGATGGGTCCCGGGTCTGCGGCGCACCGCGGTCGCGTCGCGACCGCGCGGCGCCGCGCCCGGGACACGAGGCTGTGTTCCGCCTAAATCTTCGGCGTCGGCAGTCCGGCGGCCGCGCAGGCGGCCCGCACCGTGTTGACCAGAAGGAACGCGATGGTGGTCGGGCCGACACCGCCCGGCACCGGCGTGATGGCGCCGGCGACCGCCACCGCCTCGTCGAAGGCGACGTCGCCGACCAGCCGCCCCTTGCCGTCATCGGTCGGCACCCGGTTGATGCCGACATCGATCACGGTGGCGCCCGGCTTGATCCAGTCGCCGCGGATCATGCCCGGCTTGCCGACCGCGGCGACCAGGAGATCGGCGCGCCGGCACACGGCGGGCAGGTCGCGGGTGCGCGAATGGGCGATCGTGACGGTGGCGTTCTCGGCCAGGAGAAGCTGCGCCACCGGCTTGCCGACCAGATTGGAGCGGCCGACCACCACGGCGTCGAGGCCGGCGAGGGAGCCGTGCAGGCTCTTGGCCAGATGCAGGCAGCCGAGCGGCGTGCAGGGCACGAGCGCCGGCAGCCCGCTGGCGAGGCGGCCGGAGTTCAACGGGTGGAGGCCGTCGACATCCTTGGCCGGATCGATGGCGAGGATCACGGCGAGCGGATCGATGTGCTTCGGCACCGGCAGCTGGACCAGGATGCCGTGCACGGCGGGATCGGCGTTGAGGCGGGCGATGAGCGCGAGCAGCGCGTCCTGCGTGGTCTCGGCCGGCAGCCTGTGCTCGAACGAGCGCATGCCGGCCGCGATGGTCGCCTTGCCCTTGCCGCGTACGTAGACGGCGCTCGCCGGGTCGTCGCCGACCAGCACCACGGCGAGGCCGGGCACCAGGCCGTGCGCCGACGACAGCCGCGCCACCTCGGCGGCCACCGCCGCCCGCACGGCCTCGGCGGCCGCCTTGCCATCGATCGTTCGCGCACTCATGCGGCTTGCACTCCGGACAGTCGGGCGAGGGCGTCCGCCAGGGCGCGCGCGTCGCCACCGATTTCGATTCGCTTGATTCGGGCGGTGTCGCCGGCCACCAGCGTGACGGCGCGGGACGGCACCCGCAGGGACTTGGCGAGAAACGCCAGCAGGGCCGCGTTGGCCTCGCCGTCGGTCGGCGCGGCGCGCACGCGGATCTTGAGAACGGCGCGGCCGTCGGCCAGCCGCTCGACACCGTCGATGGCGTCGCGTCCGCCCCGCGGCGTCAGGCGGACCGTCACGGAGAGCCCGTCGCGGACCGGGGTCCAGGCGGCCGGGTCGTCGGCTCCGCTCAATAGAACGCCTTCGCCAAGTTTTGGAGCACGACCGACTGGATGAAGAAGATCGCCAGGATGACGATCACCGGCGAAATGTCGATGCCGCCGAGATCGGGCATCATCCGGCGAATCGGCCGCAGCACCGGCTCGGTGATGCGGTAGAGGAATTCGCCGATGGTCGACACCGCCTGATTGCGGGTGTTGACGACGTTGAAGGCGATGAGCCAGCTCAGCACCGCGGCGGCGATCAGGACGTACACGTACAGCGTCAGCAGCGTGCTGAGGAAACTGAGGAATTCCAACATCTCGCGGTCTCGTCAGGTGACAGCAATACGTCTGCTGGGAGGGCGGGCGGGTAGCCTAGCCGAGCGACGTGTACCGTTCCGCCAAACGAGCGGCAAGCACCAAGACTCCGTTTGGTCAACGCCCGCCGCCCGGCCCGACGGGCCGGGATGTCGCCGTCCTCCGCCCGGTATCATCCGACATGCCTTGACACTCCCCGGAGTGCCCCCGTAAATGGCGCCACCTGATGGCTCGCCGCCCTTGCGGCCGCGAGCGGCGGGGCCGTAGCTCAGTTGGGAGAGCGCCGCAATCGCACTGCGGAGGTCAGGGGTTCAAATCCCCTCGGCTCCACCATCCGGTCCGACTCGATCCGTCGCGCACTCCGTCGCGCACCTCCGATCCGCCGCCGCCCGGCGCGGATCGCGAAGCGGTGACCTGGCGCCCCGGAGTCTCGGGTCGGCAGCCTGCGCGCGTGCCGACATGCGCGGGGGACGACGTCTGCCGACCTCCCGATCCCGACCTATTCCGAACGAACCATTTTGGAAGGAAACGACAATGCCGACTCGCGCGGGGGCCAAGACCCTCACGAAGCTCGTGGCCCCCAGCCCCGCGGCATCCGAGCCGCCCTCGCAGAACCGCAAGCCGGAGAACGGCCGCTACCTGCTCCAGGTGGACCGCCAGACCAAGGGCTCCTACGCCACCGTCGAGGCCGCCGAGGCGGCCGGTCGGGTGATCAAGAAGGGGTTCCCGATCTTGCAGGTGACCGTGTACGACCCGGTCGAGTGCGTCGCCCGCCACGTCCAGGCCGAGTGACCGGCACCGCGTGGCCGTCACCGCGTGACCGGCACCGGGCGAGCCGCAGCCGGCCTCAGGGGCGACCCGAGGCGCGCTGTGGACGCAGCGCTTCGGCGGGAGCGGACGGCGGCTCGGGTGCGGCGAACATCGCCCGCACCACCGCGCGGATTGCGAACGCCAGGGCGACGGCCGCCCCGATGACACCGAACACCAGCAGTCCCACCGTGAGGCCGGTGATCACCGTGCCGAGGACCCGGTTGTCGAGGTAGAGCAGCACGCCGGTGCCGATGGCGACACCGATCGACACCACGACGCGCACGACATTCGCCAACATGTCAGTTCCAGTGCAGGGGCCGCGCGGGCGGTCCACGAGGATCGATCGCGCGCGGCACGGCCTCATCGCCGTCTTGCTAGGGTGATCGGCGGTCGATCGCAAGCCCGAACTGCGACCGGCGGTCGCAGCCGGGTGCGGGGCGGAGCGCCTCACGGCAGACGCCCGAGCGTCCGCGCCGGAGCCTTGACGGCCGGCGGGTGGGGCGGCACGTCGCCGGAGCGGTGCGTCGGTGTTGCATGACGTGTCGCGCCGGGCGAGCAAACGTCCCGGTCGGATCAGGCGGCGTCGGAAATCGCGAGGCGCAGCTCGACGACAGCATGCGTCCGCGATCGAGTCGTGAATGACCGTCGAGTCTGCTCTTCCCATCCTGTCGGTGCTGCTGCCTCTCGTGATGCTCGGGTTGTTGGCCCGACGGCTCGGCGCGATCGCCAACCGACGCCGCCGCGGTGAGCGGGCAGTCTTCGCCGTGCTGGTGTTCGCGGCCACGACTGCGGTGCTTCAGCGTCCGATCCTCGCGTCGGTCGTGACCGACCTCACGGTGGCGGCGATCGTCGCGGCGCCCGGACTGATCGCCGCCGGACGCGCCCTGCTGCGCGGGCGACCGAGGGCGGGTGCTCCGATCGGGAGCCGGAGCGCGGCCCGGGCGGCCGCAGGCGTCGCGGCGCGGTTCTCTATCCGTCCGCCGGCGACTTCGCCGGTGCCGACAGCTTCTATGCGTCGATCGGCATCGACACCATGCTGGACCGGGCCGCACTCGGTCTCGGCAGCGACTGGGCGCCGGACCGCGTCTATCTCGACCGCGGCCCCGCCTGGCTGCGACGCCACGCGGAGGCCGGCGGTGGCCCCGCCTTCCTGTTCGTGCTGACGATGGCGAACCACGCCCCCCACGATCGACGCTATCGCGGCGACGATGCTCCTCCGACGGAGCCGATCGCCGATCGCGAGCTCGACGAGTATCTGCGGCGGCTGCGGGCGACGGCGCGTGACTACGCGGCGTTCCGCGATGCGCTCGCCGCGGCGCTGCCGTCGCGGCGGTTCGTGATCGTGCATTTCGGCGACCACCAGCCGCCGTTCACGGCGGGCCTTCTCGGCCATCACACGCCGTGGGGATCGGTGCCAGAGCAGTTTCCGCGCGAGCATCTCGCCTACCGCACCTATGTGGCGATCGACGGTGTCAACAGGGTGCCGACGATCGCGCCCGATCTGCCCGACGAGATTGAGATCGCCTATCTCGGCACGGTGGTGCTGGAGGCCGCGGGCCTGCCGCTGGATCCGCTCCACGCGCTGCGGCGCGACCTGATGCGGCGCCATGGCGGCGCACTGTGGTTCGCCGATGGCGGGCGTCTCGCTGCCGCGATCAACCGGCGCATGCTGGAGCGCGGCCTTCTCGTTCGCCATTGACGACGCACGTTTTGCGAGGTGCTGCACGCTGGGCGCGCGACGGCGTCTCGACTCGCCGCTGCATGCGACGTATGGCTGCTCGGCGCGACGGCATCGCGACTCGGCTCGCCTTTCGGGGCATGTTCGAATTGCCGCTCGTCTCGACCGCGACGCCTCGTCGTGGGCCCGACCTCGCGGGCTACGACGGCGATCCGCCGCCTACCGATCTCCGGACGCGAACCCTCATCCGGTCACGCCGGGCCTGCCGTTTCCGCGGCAGATTCATGTACCCATCTCAATCATCGATCTCGAGTCAAAAACAGAAAATGGTCACTCTCGACGAAAAGCTAGAGCCTCTCTACGCGCAGGTCGTCCGACGCAACGCGGGTGAGGACGAGTTCCACCAGGCCGTCAAGGAAGTTTTCGAGAGCCTCGGTGCCGTGATCGCCAAGCGGCCCGACTACGCCGAGGACGGACTCATCGAGCGCATCTGCGAGCCGGAGCGCCAAGTCATCTTCCGCGTGCCGTGGACCGACGACCGCGGCCAGGTCCACATCAACCGCGGCTTCCGGGTCGAGTTCTCGTCGGCGCTCGGCCCCTACAAGGGCGGCCTGCGCTTCCACCCGAGCGTCTATCTCGGCATCATCAAGTTCCTCGGCTTCGAGCAGGTGTTCAAGAACGCCCTCACCGGCATGCCGATCGGCGGCGCCAAGGGCGGCTCCGACTTCGACCCCAAGGGTCGCTCGGACGCCGAGATCATGCGCTTCTGCCAGTCGTTCATGACCGAGCTGTACCGCCACCTCGGCGAGCACACCGACGTGCCGGCCGGCGACATCGGCGTCGGCCAGCGCGAGATCGGCTACATGTTCGGCCAGTACAAGCGCATCACCAACCGCTACGAGGCGGGCGTGCTGACCGGCAAGGCGCTGGCCTATGGCGGCTCGCAGGTGCGCACCGAGGCGACCGGCTACGGCTCGGTGTTCTTCGTGCGCGAGATGCTGCGCACCCGCAGCGCCGACTTCGACGGCAAGAAGGTCGTGGTGTCGGGCTCCGGCAACGTGGCGATCTACACCATCGAGAAGATCCAGGAGCTCGGCGGCCAGGTGATCGCCTGCTCGGATTCCGACGGCTACGTGGTCGACGAGGGCGGCATCGACCTCGCGCTGCTCAAGGACATCAAGGAGCGGCGCCGCGGCCGCGTCGCCGACTATGCGGAGGCGCTCGGCAGCACGGCCACCTACGTGCCGCAGGGCTGCATCTGGGACGTGCCGTGCGACATCGCGATGCCGTCGGCGACCCAGAACGAGCTCAACGGCCGCGACGCCCGCGTGCTGGTCGAGAACGGCGTCATGGCGGTCGGCGAGGGTGCCAACATGCCGTGCACGCCCGACGCGATGCGCATCTTCACCGACGCCGGCGTGCTGTTCGGCCCCGCCAAGGCGGTGAACGCCGGCGGCGTCGCCACCAGCGCGCTGGAGATGCAGCAGAACGCCTCGCGCGACTCGTGGACCTTCGAGGCCACCGAGGAGCGGCTGGCGAGCATCATGCGCGGCATCCACGATCGGTGCAGCGAGACCGCCGAGGAGTACGGGGCGCCGGGCAATTACGTGGTCGGGGCCAACATCGCCGGCTTCATCCGGGTCGCCGAGGCGATGCGGGCACTCGGCGTGATCTGATACGAGATCCGGCAGATCCACTCGGTGGTCATTCCGGAAGCCGCGAAGCGGCTGTCCGGAATCCAGCCGAGAGCTTGGAGTCTGCCGCGGGATGACCTGTTTCGCTGGGTTCCGGGTTCGCGGGCTGAGCGCCCGCGCCCCGGAACGACAGCGAACTGATCATCCGGAACCAGTTTGACGGATGACGAGAAGCGTGGCCGGGTTCGCCCGGCCGCGTTGTGATGTCCGCCCTCAGCCGGCCGCGAAGGGTCCGGCCGCGAGGCCGATCCCGGTCACCCGCTCGGCGCCGCGGCCCGGCCGGGCCTCGGCGCGAGCATCGCTGTGCGCCGCGGGTTGTGCCGGCGCCAGCCAGGCGTCCAGGAACGCCGACAGCCAGGCCCGCACGGCGCCGTCGTAGACCGGACGGTCGGCAAAATGTGCCAGCCGCGGCTTGGCGCCCGGCAGCGACAGCCGCTCGTGACCGCGGGTGGTCCAGCGGCACATCATGGCGTGCGTCACCTCGGGGTGGAACTGGAGCCCGTAGGCGGCCGGCCCGTAGCGGAACGCCTGGTTCCGGAAGGCGTCGCCCTCGGCCAGCAGGCGGGCGCCGGCCGGCAGCTCGAAGCCTTCGCGGTGCCACTGGTAGACGTGGCCGGGCCAAGGGCCGCAGACGCGCCGGCCGTCGAGCGTGACACGCAGCGGATAATAGCCGACCTCGACGTGCCCGTCGGGATGCGGCGCCACGCGGGCGCCGAGCTGCTTGGCCAGCATCTGGGCGCCGAGGCAGATGCCGAGCAGCGGTTTCTGCTCGGCCAGCGGCACCGCCAGCCAGTCGATCTCGGTCTTGACGAAGTCGTCGGGATCGTTGGCGCTCATCGGGCCGCCGAACACGATGGCGCCGGCATGCTCGGTCAGTGTCTCGGGCAGCCGGTCGCCGTAGCGGGGACGGCGGATGTCGAGCGGGATGCCGCGCGCCTGCAAGAACTGCCCGACGCGCCCCGGCGTCGAGCATTCCTGGTGCAGGACGACGAGGACTGGATTCGGCATCGTTGGTCGCGGTCCCGTGCTGGCGGCGCGGTGTTCGGTGGCCGCGGCGTCACGCCAAGGCTAACCGCGGCCCCATTCGCGATGCAAGCCTCGCGCCAAATGCTCGGGCAGAAGAGACAGCCGCGCCCGGGCGGTGGTCGCGACCGCAGCTTCGCTTCTCCCATGGGCCATGGGTGGAGAACGATTTTATCCGCCTCACAGGCCGCCGCGATCGCCGAGCCGGCGGATCTGCGTCGCCGCGATCAGCGCCAGCATGGCGCGACGGGGCAGCAGGCGCACGACGAGCGGCACCAGCCGGGCGAGCCGGCCCGGAATCGCCAAGGGGCGACCCGCCATCAGGGCGTCGTAGCCGGTGCGGGCCGCCGCGGCGGCCGTTACCGTCATGATGCTCTGAAACCCGGTGACACGGACCCCGGCGCGCGCCTGGAAGCCGGTCGGCACCGGCCCGGGGCACAGCACGCTGACGCGCACGCCGCGCGGGCCGAGCTCCCGCCCCATCGCCTCGGTGAAGGACAGCACGAACGCCTTGGTGGCGTAGTAGACCGCCATGCCGGGACCCGGCATGAAGCCGGCCAGCGAGCCGACATTGAGGAGCCCGCCGCGCTGGCGGACCAGGTCGTCGGCGCAAGCCAGGGTGAGGGCGGTCAGGGTGCGGACGTTGAGGTCGATCATGGCGAGCTGCTGGTCCGCATCGAGCGAGGTCGCCACCCCGAGCAGGCCGAAGCCGGCATTGTTGACGAGATAGCGGACCGCGAGCCCCTGCGCCGTCAGCGTCTCGCGCAGGCGGGCGGCCGCCTCGGGCGCGGCGAGATCGAGGGCGATCACCACAGGGCGTGGCGCGCCGCGGCCGGCGATCTCGTCGGCGAGGGTCGTCAGCTCCGCTTCGCGGCGGGCAACCAGCACGACGCGGTGGCCGTCGGCCGCGAACAGCCGCGCCAGCTCCGCCCCGATGCCCGAGGAGGCGCCGGTGACGACGGCGACCGGCTCCGGGTGGGCCGGAACGGAGGGGGGCTCGTGCGCGGCCGCGTCGCTCACGTCGACTCGTCCAGCGGGTCGCGTCCCGCCGCGATCTGGCGGCGCAGCTCGATCCGGTCGCGGTTGGGCACGGCGAGCAGGTCGGCGACCCGCCACATCACATTGTCCTCGAACTCGGTGACGTCGCCGTCGGCGAACACCATCTGCCACATCATGGCGACGACCTTGCGCCGGCCCTCCTCGTCGAGGCTGCGCATCAGCAGGCGGGTGAACTGGTAGAAATCGACGGCCTCGCGGTCGGCCGCGACGGCCGCGTCGATCAGCGCGTCGGTATCGGCGGCGTCGAGGCCGAAGCGGGTCTCCAGCAGCGTGTGCAGCTTGGCGCGCTCGGTCTCCGACAGGTTGGCGTCGAGCGTCGCGACATGGACCATCAGGGCGGCGGCGGCGAGCCGGTAGTCGTCGGGCTCGAAACGGGTCGGGCTCTTGCCGCCGCTGGTCAGCTCGGCGAAGAACGTCTTGATGTCGTCGAACATGCGGTCGTGCTCCGGGGGCGGGGTCGCGTCGGTCGGACCGCCTTCTAGAGCAAATCCCCATGGCGGGGAAAGCGCGCCGGGACGACGGGGTCGGGGGAAAGCCGCGCCGGGTGGCCCGGTGCCGTCAGCGCACCCCCTCCTTGGTCCGGGTCACCTCGGCGAGCAGCGCCAGATTGTTCCGGATGAACGGGTTGGCCGGGTCGCCGGCCTCGGCGGCGAGCAGCGTCGCATGAGCGCGCCGGTAATCGCCGCGCAGGATGTACGAGTAGCCGATGTTGTTCAGCACCGCCGGGGTGCGGCCGGTGATCTTGATGAGCTGGCCGTAGGCCCGATCGGCGAGCTCGAAGCGCTTCAGCCGGTCGTAGGAGGCGGCGAGGCACAGCCACGCCTCGGCGGAGCGCGGCGCCGCCTCGACGGCGCGCCGGCACATCTTCTCCGCCATGCCGTACTGGCCCTGCCGGAAGTGCTCCTTGCCGACCGAGAGATCGTCGTTCGGCAGGCTTGGCGTCATGTTGTCGGGCAGGAGCTTGGGGTCGGCTCCGGCGGTCGAGCCGGTGATGTCGACGTCGGCCACCGGGGCTGGCGTCCCCACCGCAACCGCGGCCGGCGCCGCGCCGGGCAGCTCCGGCAGCTTCACCGCCGTCGTCTCGCAGCCCGCGAGCCACAGGAGACCCGAGAGGGCGACGAACGCGAACCGATGGACCTCGATACTCATGACTCGCCCGGGCGGGACCGGCGGTTCCGGCCGGGCGATCGACTGCGATGCACGACTCGGATGTTGGGTGGCCTGCCGGCGAGACTAGAAAGCGGGAGTTAAGAATTCGCTTGCAACGCCGAAATGGTCGTTGACGGCTCGTCAACCCTGCGGCGTTGCGCGGCGGTGCGGTGCTCACAGACCGGGATCGGACCCCTCCGCCGTGGCCGTGGCGGCCTGGGGCTCCGGCTCGGCGGATCGCGCCGCCGGCGGGCGGGCGGCGCCCGGCGTCGCGCAGAAGCGGGCGAGCGCATCGATCTCGTCGGCGCCGTCGGCCGCGGCGAGCCGGGCGTAGAGCCGCGCCATCGCGTGATAGATCTCGCAGGACGGCCGGTCGGTGTGGAGGAAGTCGGCGATCTCCTCCATCTCGGCCACGAACCTGTACGCCTTGGGGAACATGGCCGGCACCTGGCGGCCGAGCCAGCCGGCGAGATGCGGCTGGCTCTCGGCCAGCTCGGCGGCGAGATCGGCGGCGCAGCCGGCCCGCGTCGCGCCGAGCACCATGGCGGCACCGATCGCGGTGAGCCCCTTGGTGATGCCCGAATAGGACATCTTGAGCGCCGAGGCGGCGCCGACCGGGCCTTCCAGCACGCGGACGTCGAGACCATGCTGGCGCAGCTTGGCGACGTCCGGGGCGGCCGCGCCGGCGACGTGGAACACGGTTCGGCGGCCCGGCCCGGGCGGCGGCCCGATGATGCTGCCGTCGACGAACGGCGAGCCGGTGCCGGCGAGCGCCGCCGCGATGTGCCGCACGGTGTCGGGCGAGACCGCGTTGAAGTCGACATAGACGGGCTTGCGGTCGGTGCGGGCGAGCTCCGGCCGCAGCCGCTTGGCCACCGTCACCGCCTCGCCGGGCGGCACGATGGAGAGCACGATGTCGGCCTCGGCCACCAGGGCGGCATCGCCTTCGGCGACTGCCAGCCCGGCCGCCTGGGCACGGGCCGCGGTGGCGGGGCTGCGGCCGGCCAGTGAGGTGGTCACGTGGGCGCCGGCGGCGACAAGTCGCGCGCCGACGGCGGCGCCCATCTCACCCGGTGCGAGAATCGCGATGGTGATCGGCATGGCGGGGGTCCCGTGCTGATCGAGCACTATTTCGCAACC
The DNA here is from genome assembly GCA_009720755.1 of Rhodoplanes serenus. GTDB lineage: Bacteria > Pseudomonadota > Alphaproteobacteria > Rhizobiales > Xanthobacteraceae > Rhodoplanes > Rhodoplanes serenus. The sequence goes on along the minus strand of WNKV01000008.1, from coordinate 14,699 downwards.
GGCGCAGCCACGCCACTGATTTCGTGACAGCCGCTTTCGTGACGGCCAGTTTGTGACGGCCAGTTTCGCCACGGCCAGAGCCTGCGAGCGACGCCGCCCCGCATTCCCACCCATCGAGACACCAGGGGGCTGGACGAGGCTGCTCACCGGCGGCGGCCTGTGGCGCAAACGCGCCGCCCGCCGCCATTCGCGACATATGCTTAAGGCCCGCCACGAGTCCGCCGCGGGTGTGAACGGTTCGTCAACAATATCCCTTCAGGGGGCCTAAAGCATATCCGGAGAAGCGCCGTTCGGTTCACGGATTCAATACTTTCGCAGCTCCTAGTAAATCCGAAGGGGCATCGAGGTCGCGCCCCGAGAGGACCAGAACGGTGCGGACCAGCACAGTCATCATGATCGCGGTGGCGGCCGTCTTCGGGCTGCTCGCCGTGTTCGCGACGCGGAGCTGGCTCAACAGCCAGGCCGAGGCGCGGATGCGCAGCCTGGAGGCTGGCCGCGGTGCACCCGCGGTGGCGTCGCGCACCGTCGTGGTGGCGGCCCGTCCGCTGCGGTTCGGCCACGAGCTGTCGGCGCAGGTGCTGCGTGAGGCGCCGTGGCCGGCCGATGCGCTGCCGCCGGGCGCCGTCGCCACCATTCCGGAGCTGCTGTCGAGCGGCAAGCGCGTGGTGCTGTCGCCGATGGAGCCGAACGAGCCCGTGCTGGCCATGAAGATCACCGGGCCGGGCCAGCGCGCGACGCTGTCGGCGCTGGTCGGGCCGGGCATGAAGGCGGTGACCATCCGGGTCAACGATGTCGACGGTGTCGGTGGCTTCGTGCTGCCGGGCGATCGTGTCGACGTGGTGCTGACTCGCCAAGTCGACAAGGACAACGCCTCGACCCAGGTGCTGCTGCAAGACGTCCGCGTGCTCGCCGTCGATCAGATGGCCGACGACCGCAGCGCCAGCCCGACGATCCCCAAGGCGGTGACCCTCGAGGTCGACACCGCCGCCGGGCAGAAGCTCAGCCTCGCCTCCTCGGTCGGCTCGCTGTCGCTGCTGCTGCGCAAGGCCGGCGAGGTGAGCGAGACGAGGACGTCGCGGGTGACCCTCAAGGATCTGTTCAGCGACCTGATGGGCACCGACAAGTCCGACAAGACCGACAAGCCGGCGGCCCGCAAGGAGGTCGCCACCGTGGTGGTGACCCGCGGAGCGCAGAAGCAGGAATACCAGGTGCCGCACGAGGCCGGAAACGCCGCGGCCTACGCGACGGCGCAGTGAGATCGACGGCGACTCCATGCCGGGGGGCGTGGACCGCCGAGGGACATCGGGGGCTCGGAATGAACGGGGACGACACCATCACGACCGCGACGGAACCGCGGTCCTCCCAGCGCAGAGCCGGCCGACGCCGGACCGTCTGGCGCTCGCTCGTCATCTCCCTCGCCGCCGCGCTCGGCGCCACGCTCGCCACCGCGACGCTGCCGCTGGTGGCCGGGGCCGCGCAGGCCCAGAAGGTGGTGCAGCTCGGCGGCAGCAAGCGCACCGCCGCCGTGACGGTGCCGGTCGGCAAGTCGCAGGACGTGCGCACCGACGCCCCCTTCATGGAGGTCACCCTCGGTGACCCGGAGATCGCCGACGTCAATCCGCTCACCGACCAGTCGCTGTCGATCCTCGGCAAGAAGATCGGCACCACCCGCGTCTCGGTGTATGGCGAGGGCAAGAAGCTGGTCGGCCTGTTCGACGTCGAGGTCTCCTACGACGTGTCGGCGCTGGCCTCCGAGCTGGCGCAGCGCTTCCCGGGCGCCAAGTTCCGCGTCTCCAGCGTCAACGGCCGCATCCTGCTGGCCGGCTCGGTGCAGGATGGCGTGACGCTCGATCAGGCGCTCTCGATCGCCCGCCAGTTCGGCCCCGAGGTGATCAACGCCGTGCAGGTGGCGGCGCCCCAGCAGGTGCTGCTCGAGGTGCGCTTCGTCGAGGCGACCCGCTCGGCCGGCCGCGAGCTCGGCGTGCAGTGGAACGCCTGGAGCGAGAACCGGCGCTTCATCGGCAATGTCGGCAGCGATCGCACCGCCTCCGGGCTGCCGGTGCCGCGCCCGCCGACCTTCGGCAACGTCGGAACGGCGGCGGCCGGCGTGCTCTCCGGCGGCAATCCGTTCGGCTTCATGGTGGGCAGCCTGCTGCTCCAGGGCATGCAGATCGACGTCGCCCTCAACGCGCTGGAGGAGCGCGGCCTGGTGCGCCGCCTCGCCGAGCCGAACCTCGTCGCGCTGTCGGGCGACACCGCCAACTTCCTGGCCGGCGGCGAGTACCCGATCCCGGTGTCGGGCACGCTCGGCCAGATCTCGGTCGAGTACAAGCGCTACGGCGTCAGCCTCGCCTTCACCCCGACGGTGCTGGGCGGCAGCGTCATCAACCTGAAGATCGAGCCCGAGGTGAGCCAGATCGACCGCACCACCACGGTGTCGGTCGCCAACGGCATCTCGGTGCCGGGCCTGACGGTGCGGCGGGCCTCGACCACGCTGGAGCTGCGCGACGGTCAGAGCTTCGCGCTCGCCGGACTGTTGCAGAACGACAGCAGCACGGCGCAGGAGCAGCTGCCATGGATCGGCGACGTGCCGGTGCTCGGCGCGCTGTTCTCCAGCCGCTCCTACATCAAGAAGGAAACCGATCTCGTCATCATCGTGACGCCGCGGCTGGCGCGTCCGGCGCGGCCGGGCGACCCGCTGCGCACGCCGCTCGATGCCACGGTGCCCGCCAACGATCTCGACCTGTTCGCCGGCGGCAAGTCCGAGCTCGCCCGCACCCCGGCGGTGCGCGGCGAGACGGCGGCGCTGCGACCCTATACCGGCCACATGCTCGAGCTGCCCCAGGGAGGCACCCATGTCGTGCTGCAATAACCGGCTCCGGCGTGCCGCGCTCGCCGGCGCGCTGCTGCTCGCCGCCGTCGTGGCCGGCTGCTCGGACATCTATTACGACCGGCGCGAGACCGTCACGTTCGGCGCCCAGGACGCGGTCGCCACCAACGTGGCGATCCACACCATCGACCCGTGGCCGCCGGCCGCCGCCAACCGCAACATCCCGGGCCACGGCCCCAATGTGGCCATCGCCCAGGAGCGCTACCGCACCGGCCGGGTGATCAAGCCGCAGGGTCTCGGCACCACCTCGACCTACAAGCAGTCGCAGGCGCCCGACGGCGCCCCGACCGTCGCGGCCCAGAGTTCGGGAGGTGCGGCCGTCAAGGACTAGAGCATTGTCCGGCGAAGTGGACTCCGGTTCGCCGTCGAAAATGCGATCAAATAAGGACTTCTAGAGCGGAGTCCGATCCCGTTGGGTTGGATTCCGCTCTAGGCGTCGCCGCACCCGATCCCGGAACGTGGAAGATCCCCCGACATGCGAAGTCCCCGTGCCAAGCCGTCCAGCAGTCGAACCCGGGTCGTCGTGGTGACGGCCGACCCGTCGTTCGCCGATCTGGTTCGCGACACCTTCCGGGCCGCGCCGCAGATCGAGCTGGAGGTGATCGACGGCGCGCTGGCGGCGCAGGCCGATGCCGTTGCGGCCGCCGACGCCACCGTGGTGGTGATCGACCTGAATGTTGCCGGTGCCGACGACATGGCGGCGCTGGAGGCTCTGACGGCGCGGCTGGACGGCTGGCCGCCGGTGGTCACCGTCACCGATGTCTTCGACAAGGAGGTCATGCGGCAGCTTCTCAAGCTGCGCATCGCCGATTTCCTGGTGAAGCCGGTGCAGCCGGTGGAGCTGGTGCGCACCTGCGCCCGCGTGGTGCAGACGCCGGCCGCCGGCGACACCAGCGAGGCCGAGATCTTCACCTACCTGTCGGCGGTCGGCGGCGCCGGAGTGACGACGCTCGCCATCCAGACGGCGCTGCTGCTGCTCGGCAGCGGCACCCAGAAGACGCGGCCGGCGACCTGCCTGGTCGATCTCGACTTTCAGCACGGCGCCTGCGCCGACTATCTCGATCTCGAGCCGCGGCTCGACCTCGGCGAGATCGAGCCGCGACCGGAGCGCCTCGATCGCCAGCTCCTCGAGGTGATGCTGTCGTATCACGCCTCCGGGCTCGCGGTGATCGCGGCTCCTTGCCGGCCGGCCGAGATGCGCTCGTTCGATCCGGAGATCGTGACGCGGCTGCTCGATCTCGTCTCGTCGCACTTCAACTACGTCGTCATCGATCTGCCGCGAACCTGGTTCCCGTGGACCGACAACGTGCTGCTCGGCTCCAACCGGGTCTATGTGGTGAGCGAGCTGACGGTGCCCGGCATCAAGCACGCCAAGCAACTGGTCGGCGCCATCCGCGAGCGGCTGGACGAGGGGCCGCGCCCACAGGTGCTGATCAATCGCTTCGAGCAGTCGCTGTTCGGCACCGGGCTGCGCAAGCGCGATCTCGATCAGGCGCTCGGCGACGACCTGCTGGCGACGATTCCCAACGACTATCGCTTGGTGCGCGAGGCGATCGATCGCGGCGTGCCGCTGGACGAGGTGAAGCCGGGCAACCGGATCTCCGCCCAGCTCCGCAAGATCGTCACGCCGGCGCAGGCGACGGAGCGGGCCGTCGAGCCGACCGCCAAGCGGCGACTGGGGTTGTCATGGGCCCGCGGCTGACCACCGGCCCCGCCGAGGGGAGCTGACCATGGGCGGACGCTTCAGCTTCCGCCGTCTCGCCCCCGCGCCGGCCGCCGAGCCGCCGGCGGTGGCGCCGGCGCTGCTGCCCGTCATGGTGCCGACGCCCGGCCCGGCGCCGCTGCCGGCCGACCACGACACCACGAGCGCCGGCGGCGACGAGGCGATGACCCGGACCGCGGCGCCGGCCGGCGACGGCGTGCCGGTCACGTCGGCGCCGCCGACCGCGGCGGCCGCCGCCGCGGCATCCGCGTTGCCGGCAGGGCCTGCCCCCGTCGTGCCGGCGAGCCCGGCGATGCGCGAGAAGCTGCTCGACGCCAAGGTGCGGCTGCACCGCAAGCTGATCGACGAGATCAACCTGTCGGCGCTGGAGAAGCTGCCCGAGGAGGAGATCCGCAAGCACATCCAGCAGCTCGTCGCCCAGTATGTGCTGGTCGAGCGGCTCGCGCTGAACACCCGCGAGCTCGGCGACTTCGTCACCGAGATCCTCGACGAGATGACCGGCCTCGGGCCCATCGAGCCGCTGCTGAAGGACGCCAGCATCAGCGACATCCTGATCAACGGCCACGAATGCGTCTATGTCGAGCGTGGCGGCATGCTGGAGCCGACCGAGGTGCGGTTCAAGGACGAGGCGCATCTTCTGCGCATCGTCAACAAGATCGTCTCGGCGGTGGGGCGCCGGGTCGACGAGTCGCATCCGTTGTGCGACGCGCGCCTGCTCGACGGCTCCCGCGTCAACGTGGCGATCCGGCCGGTCGCCGTCGACGGGCCGCTGGTGTCGATCCGCAAGTTCTCCAAGAAGCCGCTGCACCTGAGCAAGCTCGTCGATGTGGGCGCGCTGCGGCCCCAGATGGCCGAGCTGCTCGCGGCGCTGGTCAAGGCGCGGGTGACCACCATCATCTCGGGCGGCACCGGCTCCGGCAAGACCACGATGCTGAACGCGCTGTCGGCGTTCATCTCCGACAAGGAGCGGCTGATCACCATCGAGGACGCGGCCGAGCTCCAGCTTCAGCAGCCGCATGTCGCCCGCATGGAGACGCGGCCGCCCAATGTCGAGGGCAAGGGCGAGATCCGCCAGCGCGATCTCGTCAAGAACGCGCTGCGCATGCGGCCCGAGCGCATCATCCTCGGCGAGTGCCGTGGCGAGGAGGCGTTCGACATGCTCCAGGCGATGAACACCGGCCACGAGGGCTCGATGGCCACCATCCACGCCAACAATCCGCGCGAGGCGATCTCGCGCCTGGAGCAGATGATCGGCATGGCCGGCTTGCCGATGACCATCGCCTCGGTGCGCGGCCAGATCGCCGCCGCGGTACGCATCATCGTGCAGCTCTCCCGCCTCTCCGACGGCAAGCGCAAGGTGATGAGCATCGCCGAGATCACCGGCATGGAGGGCGAGATCATCCAGATGCAGGAGATCTTCAAGTTCGTCCGCACCGCGACGCTGGAGGACGGCACCGTGCAGGGCCACTTCGTCGCCACGGGGGTGCGCCCGCGGGTGCTGACCGAGCTGACCGCCAAGGGCATCAAGATTCCGTCCAGCTACTTCGATCCGGGGCATCCGCTGTGACGGCCGGGCGCGCACCGCAGGACGGATGGCGCCGGCCGGGCCGTAGGTGAGCGCCATGCCCGACATCGATCCGCTCTATGTGATCTACGGCCTCGCGGCGATCTCCGCCATCCTGTTCGCCGAGGCGATCTATCTGCTCGGCTTCTCGACCACGTCCTACCGCAAGAAGGTCAACCGGCGGCTCGCGCTGCTGAACGGCAACAGCGACCGGGAGGACATCCTGATTCAGCTCCGCCGCGAGCGCGGGCTGACCGGCAGCGGCGAGCTGACCCTGCCGTTCCTGTCGCTCAACCGGCTCCTGCTGCAATCCGGCATGGCGGGCGGCATCACCCGGCTCGTGCTCTACGCGCTGGCGGCGGCCGTGCTGGCCTTCGGCAGCGTGGTGGTGCTCCGCGACAGCCTGGTGGAGGCGACGCTGGCGGCGCTCGCCTGCGTCAGCGTCGCCCCGGTGCTGGTGCTGCGCATGCTGCGGGCGCGCCGGCAGAAGCGGTTCGGTGCTCAGTTCGCCGATGCGATCGACATCATCGTGCGCAGCCTGCGGGCCGGCCATCCGGTGCCGATCGCCGTCACCATGGTGGCGCGCGAGCTGCCCGACCCGGTCGGCACCGAGTTCGGCATCGTGGCCGACGAGATCACCTACGGGGCCGATCTCGAAACCGCCATGCGCAACCTGTTCGACCGCGTCGGCCAGGACGACCTGCCGCTGTTCGTCACCGCCGTGGCGATCCAGGGCTCGACCGGCGGCAATCTCGGCGAGATCCTGGAGAACCTCTCGTCGGTGATCCGCGACCGCTTCAAGATGCGGCGCAAGATCAAGGCGCTGGCGTCGGAGGGCAAGATGTCGGCGATGCTGCTGTCGGCGCTGCCGATCGCCATGTTCTTCATCATCCAGGTGGTGTCGCCGGACTTCTACGGCAGCGTGTGGAAGTACGATCTCACCAAGCTCGGGCTCGGCGGCGCCGCGCTCTGGATGGTCACCGGAAATCTGCTGATGTTCCGCATGGTCAACTTCAAGATCTGAGCACGCCGGATGGCCGATCTCGTCGCCGACAACATGGATCTGCTGATCACGCTGTTCGTGTTCGTGGCGGCGGCCGCGGCGACCTTCGGCATCATGGCGATGGTGCGGGTGCGCGGAGCGGTGCGGCGGCGCGCCGCCGGCATCGTCGGGGGCGGCGATCTCGATGACGGCGCCGGCGGGCGGCGCTCGTTCCGGCAGGCCAGCGTCGAGGCGGTGCAGCGCCTGATCGACTACACCACGCGCCACTATGCGAGCTTCGACGACGGGAGCATGAAGCTCTTGCGCCAGCGCCTGGTGCAGGCCGGCATCTTCGATCCGCGAGCGGTCGGCTTCTTCTTCCTGGTGCGTGGCGTGTTGGCGGCGGGACTCGGGATCGCTGCCTTCGTGGCGTTGCCGCTGGTCTCGACGGTGAGCGATTCGACCGTCTGGGCGCTGGTCGGAGTCGCCGGCCTCGCCGGCTATCTGGGGCCGAGCCTGGCGCTCGATCGGATCGTCAAGAAACGCCGCGACGAGTACCGGACCGGCTTCCCGGATTTCATGGACCTCTTGGTGGTCTGTGCGGATGCCGGCCTCGGCATGGAAGGCTCGCTGGAGCGGATCGGCCGGGAGCTGGCCTCGTCCTATCCGGCGCTGGCCCAGAACATTCACATCACCAACCTGGAGATCCGCGCCGGCCGCACGCTCACCGAGGCGTTGGAGCACTTCGGCGATCGCCTCGGGCTGGAGGAGGTGCGCTCCTTCGCGACCCTGATCCAGCAATCGGACGAGCTGGGCTCCAGCATCACCGACGCGCTGCGCGTCTACAGCGAGGACATGCGCCACAAGCGCCTGTCGCTTGCCGAGGAGAAGGCCTACAGCCTGCCCGTGAAGCTGTCGGTGCCGCTGATGGTCTGCGTGTTCCCGGTGCTGTTCGTGGTCATCCTGCTGCCGGTGTTCGTGCGGGTGAAGCTCGGCGCCTATTGAGCATGGTCCGGCGACGCGGATCGGCGCGCCGTCGTCACGATCGTTGTGACGGATCACGAGCGGAACCCGATGCGCGCCGGGTCTCGCCACGACGCCGTATGATGCAACCTCACTGATTGTCGCGCCGGTCGCGGAGCGGAGACGCGGCGCGTATGCCGATCATGTCCGGTGGGCCGAGACGGGCACGGGCTAGCTCGACCGGGCGAGAGAGCGCGATCGGCGCATGAGAACCATGCCGGGGCAGCCGCATCGCGCGCCGAAACGCGCCGTCGGACGCATGAAATATTAGGTTTTACCGGCCAGTATCGACGAAGCACAACCCCTCGGCCCACAATCGCCCCGAGCCAGACGATGCCCCGACCACGGACATTCCGCGCGCTGTCCGTCGCCATCGGTCTGGTGCTCGTCCTGGCCATGGTGGCCACCGCCGCCTCGCTGTGGAACGCCCGCGAGCACGACCTCCAGTCCGGCGTGCGCGAGGCCCGCAACACGGCGGTGGTGCTGGCCGGCCAGCTCACACGCGCGCTGAATGCGATCGACATCGCGTTGCACGAGCTGGCGTCGCGGATCGAGGCGGAGAACGGGCCGGATACCGAAGGAGCACCGCGGATCACCGATCCGAAGGCGCTGCGCGAGGCGATGCTGCACTGGCGCAGTCGGCTGCCGCAGGCGTTCAACATCGCGGTCGCCGACAGCCAGGGCCGGATCGTGCTGTCCACCGCGGGATGGCCGGCCCCCGACATCAACGTCGCCGACCGCGAGCACTTCCAGGACCTCGCCGCCAACGACGATGGCCGCATGAGCGCCTCGTTGCCGTTCCGCAACCGGGTCGACAACGAGCCGGCAGTGGCGTTCGCACGGCGCATCAACAGCAACGATCACCGCTTTCTCGGAATCGTCTTCGTCAGCCTCAGCCTCCGCTACTTCGAGCAGGTCTACCGGCCGATCGAGGCGCTGGCGCATCAGACCTTCATGCTGGCGCGCTCCGACGGCCGGGTCTACCTCCGTCATCCGGACACGCTGGATCGTGCCGGCTCGCTGGTGCCGTCTGGGTCGCGATGGTACGAGGTGGTGGCCAAGGGCGGCGGCAGCTATCGTTCGCGGGGCATATTCGACAACGTCGCCCGCTGGGTCGCGGTCGAGTCGTTGCAGGGGCACCCCCTGGTGGTCAGCATCGGGGTTCCCGAAGACGTGCTTCTGGCGGAATGGCGGGCGCACGCTCTCGTGGTCGGTGTCGTCACCGCCAGCTTTCTGGCGGCCGTCCTGTTCTTTCTCACCCAGATGACGCGTCAGTATCGCCTGCTCAGTGCATCGGAGATCTCGCTGGCCGAGAAGTCGGAGGCGCTGGTTCGCGAGCACGGCGAGGTGATGGCCCACAAGGCCGAGCTTCAGCTCCGCAACCGCAGGTTCGATGCCGCCCTCAACAACATGAGCCAGGGGCTGGCGATGTACGACGCGCAGGCGCTGCTCGTGGTCTGCAATGCGCGATATGGCGAGATCTACGGCATCCCGCCCGGCGTCACCGTGCCGGGTGTCCCGATGGCGGAGGTGCTCACCGCCTGCTCCAATCTGGTGATCCCACCGCTGGAGGCCGAGCACATCGTGGTCCAGCGCATCGATGCGGCCGCTCGGGAGAAGGCGTGCTCCTACGAGTACCGGCTGCGCGACGACCGCATCGTGGCGGTCACCAACCGGCCGATGCCGGGCGGCGGCTGGCTGTCGACCCACGAGGACGTCACCGATCGCCGGCAGGCCGAGGAGCGGATCAAGCGGCTCGCCCACAGCGACCTGCTCACGGGCGTCGCCAATCGCTCGCACTTCCTCGAGGAGATCGCGGTGGCGCGCCGCCGGCTGGAGATCGAGAGGCGGCCATTCTCGGTGCTGATGCTCGATCTCGATCATTTCAAGCACGTCAACGATTCACTCGGGCATGCGGCCGGCGACGCCCTGCTGAAGGAGGTGGCGGCCCGGCTTCGCGGAGCGCTGCGCGCCGTCGACGTGCTGGCCCGGCTCGGCGGTGACGAGTTCGCCGTGATCCAGACGCCGCCGCGCGAGTTCGTGCCGGAGGAGGATGCCTCCGACGTGATGGCGGAGAGCGCCATCGTGCTGGCTGGTCGCATCATCGACCTGATCGACCAACCCTTCGACGTCGACGGCCACAAGGTGGTGGTCGGCGCCAGCATCGGCATCGCCATGGCGCCGAAGGACGCCGTCGATGCCGACGAGCTGATGAAGAAGGCCGATCTCGCCCTCTACACGATCAAGGCCGGCGGCCGGAACGGCTTCGCCTTCTTCAATCAGGCGATGGCGGCCACCGCCGACGAGCGCCACCGGCTCGAGGTCGATTTCCGGGAGGGACTCGCCCGCGGCGAGTTCGAGCTGTACTACCAGCCTCTGGTCGATGCGGTGACCCAGCAGCTTCGCGCCATGGAGGCTCTGGTGCGCTGGAATCATCCGGACAAGGGCTTGATCGCGCCCGACCGCTTCATCGCCATGGCGGAGGACACCGGCCTCGTCGGGGCGCTCGGCGAGTGGATCTTGCAGACCGCCTGCGCCGAGGCGGCGACCTGGCCCGACCATATCAAGATCGCCGTCAACATCTCGCCGGTGCAGTTCCGAAAGACCAACCTGCTCGACGTGATCATGTGCGCGCTGGTGGATTCCGGGTTGCCGCCGGAGCGGCTGGAGATCGAGATCACCGAGCGGGTGCTGCTCGAATGGCAGGCCGATCATCTGTCCATCCTGCACCAGCTTAAGAATCTCGGCATCTCGGTGGCGCTCGACGATTTCGGCACCGGCTACTCGTCGCTCAGCTATCTGACGACGTTCCCGTTCGATAAGCTGAAGATCGATCGATCCTTCACCCGCGACCTGCTGGCCCGTGACCACTGCGGTGCCATCGTCTGCGCCATCGTCAATCTCGGACGCTCGCTCGACATGCTGACGCTGGCCGAGGGGGTGGAGAGCGAGGCGCAGCTTCGCATGCTGCGGGCGGCCGGCGTCGATCAGGTGCAGGGCTACTATATCGGCCGGCCGGCGCCGGCCCGTGATCTCGTCTTCGAGACGGGGCGGCAGCAGCAGGCCGGCGCCCGGGACACCGACACGATCAGACTCTCATGAGCGACAGCCAGACCATCATCGAGGAGCTGGAAGAGGCCCTGTCGACGCGCCCCATCGGCTACCGGGCCGAGGCGCTGCGGCGGATCACCGATCTGTTTCTCGGCAGCGCATCGACCTATGACGAGCACGAGGTCGCGCTCTACGACGACGTCATGGTGCTGCTGATCGGCGAGATGGAGACGGCGGTGCGGGCCGCGCTCGCCCGGCGGCTGGCCGCGATTCCCAACGCGCCGCAGAACCTCGTCCGCAAGCTGGCGCAGGACGAGGCGATCGACGTCGCCGGGCCGGTGCTCACCACGTCGCCGCGGCTCGACGACGACGAGCTGGTGGCGGCGGCCAGCACGGCGAGCCAGGATCATCTGCTGGCGATCTCCAAGCGGGCGGTGGTCAGCGAGGCGGTATCGGACGTGCTCGTCACCCGCGGTGACCGCACCGTCGCGTTGTCGACGGTGGCCAACAAGGGCGCGCGGTTCTCGGCGCGCGGACACGATATCCTGGTCGAGCGATCGCGCGAGGACGACGAGCTGGCGGCCGGCGTGTGGACACGCCAGGATATCCCGCGCCATCATCTGCTCAAGCTGTTCGCGGTCGCCTCCGAGAACGTGCGCCGCCGCCTGGAGTCGGTCGACGGCCAGTCCACGCGGGTGTTGCGCACCATGCTGTCCGAGGTCTCCGGCCGGGTGCAGGAGACCGTGCGGATGCGGTCGAGCGACTATTCCGAGGCGTGCCGCATCGTCGAGGCGCTGCGGCGCGCCGGCGAGCTCGACGAGGCCAAGCTGCGCGAGTTCGCCGCCACCGGGCGCTTCGACGAGACGACGGTCGCCTTGTCGGTCTTGTCCGATCTGCCGATCGGGGCCTGCGAGCGCGCCCTGGTGCAGCCGCGCGCCGAGCTGGTGATCCTCGTCGCCAAGGCGATCGGCCTGTCGTGGAACACCACCAAGACCATCCTGCGCCTGCGCGACGGCCACAATGCGCCGGACCGCAATGCCGAGTATCTCGCCGCCTACAGCAAGCTGCGGCCCGAGACGGCCCGCAAGGCGATGAACTTCCTGCGGCTGCGCGAGCGCGCCGCCCACGCCCAACCCCACGCCCAGGGTCGCGAGTGACGAGTGCCGGCCGCGGCGTCGGATGTCGCCGCGCTCACGCCGGCGGCGCGCCGGGGCTGCGGGGGAGAGCGAAGGCGCGCGGCGGCGGTGCGGCCGCATGCAGGGCGAGCACGCGGTCGACCATCACGCCGGCGGCGCCCGTGTAGGCGGCCGGATCGCACAGGCGCTCCACGGTCTCCCGATCGAGCTGCGCCGTCACCGTCTCGTCCGCCATCAGTAGCTCGGCCAGCGGCCGGCCGCGCGCCGATGCGGCGCGCGACAGCGTAGCGACGAGATGGTGCGCCTCGGCCCGGCCGAGGGTCGGGGCGAGCCCCATGGCGACCGCCTCGGCGTTGATCAGCCCGCCGGTGATGTCGAGATTCGCGCGCATGCGCGCCGGGTCGACGGTGAGGCCGGCGGTGAGCGCCCGGGTGTGGGCCAGCACGCCGGCGGCGAGGCAGAAGATCTCCGGCACCACGATCCACTCGCTCTGCCAGGCGCCGCTCGTCCGCTCGTGATCCGCGATCATCGCCTCGGCGAGCACGGCGGCGAGCTGGCGCACCACCGGCACGGCGGCGAGAACGAGCACCGAGGAGACCGGGTTGCGTTTCTGCGGCATGGTGCTGGAGGAGCCGCGGCCGGGCGCCGCCGCCTCGCTCGCCTCGGCCACCTCGGTCTGCATCAGCAGGGTGACGTCGCGAGCGAGCTTGCCGCAGGTGCCGGCGACGAGCGCCAAGAACCCGCCGGTCTCGGCGATGCGGTCGCGCGCCGTGTGCCAGGCGATCTCCGGCACGCCTAGGCCGAGCTCGGCCATCAGGGCCGCCTGCACGGCCGGTCCCTCGTCGCCGAGCGACGCCAGGGTGCCGACGGCGCCGCCGAGCTGGCCCACCAGCACGCGCGGCGCCAGGGCGGCGAGCCGGTCGCGGTCGCGCAGCACGGCGGCGAGCACCCCCGCCATCTTGAACCCGAAGGTGGTCGGCACGGCGTGCTGGAGCTGGCTGCGCGCCGCCATCGGGGTGTCGCGATGGGTGCGGGCGAGGTCGGCGAGCGACTCGGCGATGGCGACGAGATCGGCGTCGATCAGCGCGAAGGCGTCGCGCATCTGCAACGCCGTCGCGGTGTCCATGATGTCCTGGGTGGTGGCGCCGTAATGGACCCATTGGCCGAGATCGTCGCGGCACAAGGCGCCGAGCTGGGCCACCACCGGCTGCACCGGGGCGCCGATCCGCTCGGTGTCGCGCTTCAGCCGGTCGAGATCGAACTCGTCGAGGGCGCCATGGCGGGCGATCTCGTCGGCCGCCGCGGGTGGGATCACGCCGAGCCGGGCCTGAACGCGGGCGAGCGCCGCCTCGATGTCGAGATAGAGCTGAAGCCGATGCTCGTCGGAGAACAGGCGGCGCATCGGTCCGGTGGCGACGACGTCGCGCAGGATCATCGAGTCGAGGGCGGAGGCGGGCATCGCGGGGGTCCTTCTCGCGGTCGCGGGCCGGACGGGGGTGCCGGCGCACCGCCCGGCGCGAGCGGGACGCGGTCCACCTCACGGATAGACCGGATTGGCGAGCGTGGCGATCCGTGCAAAGTCGTTCCATGCCCGAGACGCCAGAGATCCGGCTGCTGCCCCCTGCGCCCGACCGCGGGGCCAATCGCCGTGGCGGGTCGGGGCAGCAGGCCGCTCCGGAGCTGCGGATCGTGCCGGGGGGGCGGCCCGCCCCGCCGTTCGGGTGCAGCGGGGAGCCTGCCGACGTCGGCGCGCCCGCGGCGCCGCCGCTCGGTCCGGCGGTCGCGCCGGAGGTCGGGCCGGAGGCCGCCAAGGTGGTGCCGTTCCGGCAGCGGGGGGGCCGCGGACCCGTGGCCGTGGCGGCCCCGCCGGTCGCCGCCGAGCGGCCGGCGCCCCCGCGTCCGGACGCCTCGCGGGTGACGGCGCTGACCGCCGCCCTGTTGGCCTCGATGGCCGCCCATGCGGCGCTCTATGTCCTGATCAGCCGGCCGCCGCTGCCGCTCGCCAGCATCGGGCTCGAAGCCATGTCGGTCGAGCTGGTGCTCGGCGCCGATACCCCGGCGGGCCTGGCGGCGGTGCCGAGCCCGCACGAGGCGGAGGCGGTCGCCGGGGCGCCGTCGCCCCGCGAGTCGCCATCGGGTCCTCCGGCGCCCGAGCGACCCACCGAGACGCAGCCCACCGAGACGTCACCCGGCGAGAGGTCACCGCCGGGGCAGCCGCCCGAGCCCGCGGCCGAGACGCCGCCCCCACCCGCCGCCACGCCACCCGCCGCCACGGCCGAGGCGCCACGGCCGCCGGCGCCTCCGGACGACGCCGAGCCGCTGCCCGCCAC
>WNKV01000007.1 GCA_009720755.1 Rhodoplanes serenus | reverse complement strand
GTCCGTCCGCTGTCGGCCGACGGCCGCTACGGTATTTTCTTCGGCGCCATCCAGATCGCTGCGATCGACTTGACGGCGCCCGAACCCGTCAGCCATGTCTCCGAACAGGTGTTCACCATGTCCTCGGGCTGAACACTCGACCCGCGCATCCATCTTCGAAACAGGCCATTTTCCGACGTGATGGGTCGCCGGGTCAGGCCCGGCGACGACGCGGGACGAGTCGAAATCAACGGTTCCCGATGATCCCTCCCTTCTCCCACCTGATCCGCCTCGCCCGCGCCGGCTTCGTGCTGGCCCGCGAAGGCGTGTTCGCCCTTGTCGATCCGGCGGCGCTGCCCGGCGGCGCCCAGCTCGGCCTGAAGCTCGCCCGCCTGCTGGAGCGCCCGACCACGGCGAGCGGCGCCACCCGGCTCTCCACGGCGCTCGGCGCGCTGGGGCCGAGCTACGTCAAGCTCGGCCAGTTCCTGGCGACCCGGCCCGACGTGGTCGGCCAGGCGATCGCCGCCGACCTGGAGAGCCTCCAGGACAAGATGCCGCCGTTCCCGCAGGACGAGGCGGAGGCGGCGATCGAGCGCGCCCTCGGCCGGCCGATGCACGGCATGTTCGCGGCCTTCGGCCCGCCGATCGCGGCCGCCTCGGTGGCCCAGGTGCACCGCGCCGAGATCGAGACCCCGACCGGCCGCAAGGCGGTCGCCGTCAAGGTGCTGCGGCCCGGCATCGAGCGGAGCCTTTCGGCCGACATCCAGGCGTTCTTCTTCGCCGCCCGGCTGGCCGAGCGCATCTCGGCGGAGGCCCGCCGGCTGCGGCTCACCGAGGTGGTGGCCACCCTCGCCCGCTCGGTGACGGTCGAGCTCGACCTGCGGCTGGAGGCCGCCGCCGCCTCCGAGATGGCCGACAACGTCAAGGACGACCCCGACTTCCGCGTTCCGCAGGTCGAGTGGGATCTGACCGCCCACAACGTGCTCACCACCGAATGGGTCGACGGCACGCCCCTGTCCGACCGCGGCGCGCTGGAGCGGCGCGGCCTCGACCTGCCGAAGCTCGGCCGTACCGTGATCCAGAGCTTCCTGCGCCACGCGGTGCGCGACGGCTTCTTCCACGCCGACATGCACCCCGGGAACCTGTTCGTGGACGACGCCGGCCGGCTGGTCGCGGTCGACTTCGGCATCATGGGGCGGCTGACCGAGAAGGAGCGGCGCTTCCTCGCCGAGATCCTCTACGGCTTCATCAGCCGCGACTATCGCCGCACCGCCGAGGTGCATTTCGAGGCCGGCTACGTGCCGTCCCACCACTCGGTCGAGGCGTTCATGCAGGCGATCCGGGCGATCGGCGAGCCGATCCACAACCGCAGCGCCGAGGACATCTCGATGGCCAAGCTGCTCACCCTCCTGTTCGAGGTGACGGCGCTGTTCGACATGAAGACGCGGCCCGAGCTGCTGCTGCTGCAAAAGACCATGGTGGTGGTGGAAGGCGTCGGCCGCATGCTCGATCCCAAGCTCGACATGTGGCGCACCGCCGAGCCCGTGGTGCGGACCTGGCTGGAGCGCCACCTCGGCGCCGCCGGGCGCGTCGAGGAGGCCGTCGGCGGCGTCTCCGAGGTCGGCCGCTTCCTCGGCGGCGTGCCGGGGCTGCTCGCCCGCGGCTCGCGCATCGCCGAGCAGCTCGACCGCGCCACCCGCGACGGCATCGCGCTCGCCCCCGAGACGGTCGCCGGCATCGGCGAGGCGGAGGCGCGACGCAACCGCGGCACCACGCTGGCGCTGTGGGCCATCGCGGTGCTGCTGCTCCTGCATCTCCTGGGGTGAGGCAGCGCCGTGACAGCATTGATTGCAATGCAATCATGCTATAGTGCCCCCATGGCGAGCCTCACCATCCGCAAGCTGGACGACGAGCTGAAGCGCCGGCTGCGCCTGCGCGCCGCCCGCAACGGCCGCTCGATGGAAGAGGAGGCGCGGCGGATTCTCGCGGACGGCCTTCAAGGCGAGACGAAGACGCGCGCCGGCGGCGTCGCGCACGACAACGTCGCAGACGCGATCGCCGCGATCGTCGATCCGATCGGCGGATTCGAGATCGAGCTTCCGGAGCGCACCGAAGGACGCGAGCCGCCGCGTTTCGACGACTGGCCGGATGACCCGTGATCGTTCTGGACACCAACGTCGTCTCCGAACTGATGAAGCCTGCGCCCCTGCGGGCCGACAGCGTCTTCGCGTGGGTCCGCGCCCGCCCCTTGACCACGGTGTTCACCACCACGGTCACCCTCGCCGAAGTGCTCGTCGGCATCGGGCTGCTTCCCGAAGGACGGCGCAAGCGGAGCCTGCACGCCGGCCTCGAACGGATTGCCGCGACGGTGTTTCCGGGTCGCCTCCTCCCGTTCGACGATGCCGCCGCACGCCTATACGCAGAGCTGTTCGTTGTCCGGCGAAAGCGCGGCTTGAGCACCAAGTCACTCGATCTCCAGATCCTGGCGATCGCCAAATCCCGATCCATGGCGGTGGCGACGCGCAACGTCGCCGACTTCGAGGGCGCCGGCATCGACGTCTTCGATCCCTGGACAGCCTCGAGGTCGCCATGACCCTCTCCTCCACCCGCGTCCTCCTGGTGATCGCCGGCGGCATCGCAGCCTACAAGTCGCTCGACCTGATCCGCCGGTTGCGCGAGCGCGGCGCCGGCGTGCGCGTGGTGATGACCCGCGCGGCGCAGGAGTTCGTCACGCCGCTCGCCGCCGGCGCCATCGCGGGCGAGCGCGTCCACACCGACCTGTTCGACGCCCGCACCGAGTTCGACGTCGGCCACATCCGGCTCGCCCGCGACACCGACCTCGTGGTGGTGGCACCGGCGACCGCCAACCTGATGGCCAAGATGGCGGGCGGCCACGCCGACGACCTCGCCTCGACGGTGCTCATCGCCACCGACAAGCCGATCCTGATCGCCCCGGCCATGAACCCGCGCATGTGGGAGCACCCGGCCACCCGACGCAACCTGGCGCAGCTCCTCGCCGACGGCGTCGTGACGATCGGGCCGAATGCCGGCGAGATGGCGGAGAGCGGCGAGGCCGGGGTCGGCCGCATGGCGGAGCCACTGGAGATCGTGGCCGCGGTCGAGCGGCTCGTCGCAGCGCGCCGCCCCCAAGACCGGCCGCTCGCCGGACGCCGTCTGCTGGTGACCTCGGGCCCGACCCACGAGCCGATCGACCCGGTGCGCTACATCGCCAACCGCTCGTCCGGCAAGCAGGGCCACGCCATCGCGGCGGCCGCCGCGGCAGCCGGCGCGGCGGTGACGCTGGTGTCGGGGCCGGTGACGCTCGCCGATCCGCCCGGCGTCACCGTGGTGAAGGTCGAGAGCGCCCACGACATGCTGGCCGCCGTCGAGGCGGCGCTGCCGGTCGACGCCGCGGTGTTCGCCGCCGCCGTCGCCGACTGGCGGGTGGCCAGCGCCGGCGACCAGAAGATCAAGAAGGGCCAGGACGGCGCACCTCAGCTCGTGCTGGTCGAGAACCCCGACATCCTGGCGACCGTCGCCCGGCGGGCCGCCGGGCGGCCGCGCCTCGTCGTCGGCTTCGCGGCCGAGACCGAGAACGTGCTCGCCAATGCGCGCGCCAAGCTGGCCCGGAAGGGCTGCGACTGGATCGTCGCCAACGACGTGTCGGCGTCGACCGGCATCATGGGCGGCGACCGCAACGCGGTGCATGTGGTGACCGGCGCGGGCGTCGACTCGTGGCCGAGCCAGTCGAAGGAGCAGGTCGCGGCGGCGCTCGTCGCCCGCATCGCGGCGGCGCTCGCGGCGGCCGACCCTCGGGGCTCCGCATGAGCCCGCCCGCGCTGCGCGTCCTGCGGCTGCCGCACGGCGCCGACCTGCCGCTGCCCGCCTACCAGAGCGCCGCGGCGGCGGGGCTCGATCTCCTCGCCGCCGTGCCGGCCGATGCGCCCCTGGTGCTGCCGCCCGGCGGCCGCGCCCTGGTGCCGACCGGCCTCGCCCTCGCCCTGCCGCCCGGCACCGAGGGCCAGGTGCGGCCGCGCTCCGGGCTCGCCGCCAAGCACGGCGTCACCGTGCTCAACGCCCCCGGCACCGTCGATGCGGATTATCGCGGCGAGGTGCAGGTGATCCTGGCGAACTTCGGCGACGCCCCGTTCGTGATCGAGCGCGGCGCCCGCATCGCCCAGCTCGTCGTCGCGCCGGTGCTCCACGTCGCCATCGAGGAGACCGCGAGCCTCGACGACACCGCCCGCGGGGCCGGCGGCTTCGGCTCGACCGGGCTCGCCTGAACGCCACGCCGAGCCGTGCGGTCGCCGACACCGCAGGCCGGAAATTCACGGCCCGCGTCCCCCGTTCACTCTCTGGACTCTTCCGGCCGGAGTCCGGTTGAGGGTACATTGACCAACGATTCGCGGCCGCCCCTGCGCGGCGGGTCGCGGAACGACGGCGGCGCTGCGTGACCGGCGTCGGGGGGTTTAGTTTTCCGAGTTTATGGCGATCTTCCGCAACGCCCGTTCGGCGGACGGCGGTGCATTCACGAGTTCGATCGGGCCGGACCGAACCGGACCGGAGCCCGACAGGGGTCACATGATGCCGGATGCGGGCACGACGAAGGACGGGGGTCGTCGGCCACCTCGCACATCCGGACACCGGCCCGCGGGCTTCCCCGTGCCGACCGCGGCACTCGCCCTCACCGCCACCATCATCACCATCGACACGGCCGCGGCGGATGCCCCGCTCGCCCTCGGCCGGCTGATTCCGTTCACCCGCCTCGGTGCCGCCGAGATCGCCACGCTCGTGATGGTGATCGGCGTCACCGCCTTCGCGGTGGTCGCCGCCATCGGCTATGTGCGCACCCGCAGTCGCGCCTCCGCCCGCGACGTCGCCGCCCGCAGCGAGATCGCCGCGCTGCAATCCGACGTCGACCGCCTCGCCGCCCTGCTGATGTCGGAGCCGCAGGTGCTCGTCGTATGGACCGCCGGCCTCGGCGAGCCGGAGGTGATCGGCGAGGTGTCGTTCATCGCCCCGACGCTGGCGCCGCACGATATCCTGACCTTCGACCAGTGGCTCGGCCCCGACCTCGCGGCGGCGCTCGGTGGCGCCATCGAGCGCCTGCGCCACAAGGGCGAGGCGTTTGCGCTGCTGCTCACCACCCAGCTCGGCCGCCACGTCGAGGCGGAAGGCCGCCCGATCGGCGGCTTCGCGGTGATGAAGCTGCGCAACGTCACGGGCATCAAGCGCGACCTGGCCGAGGCGAGCGCCCGCGCCCAGAAGCTCCAGAACGAGGCCGACGCCCTGCGCAGCCTGGTGGAGATACTGCCGACGCCGGTGTGGATGCGTGATGCCGGCGGCCGGCTCGTCCTCGTCAACAGCGCCTATGCGCGGGCTGTCGATGCCGCCGACCCCACGACCGCCGTGCGGCTCGGCGTCGAGCTGCTCGATCGCGGCGAGCGCGAGGCGATCGCCCGCATGCTGGAGCGCGGCAGCGGCTTCTCGGGCCGGCTGCCCGCCATCATGGCCGGCACCCGCCGCATCCTCGACGTGCTGGAGGCGCCGGTGACGCAGGGCCGCGTCGGCGTCGCCATCGACGCCTCGGAGGCCGAGCGGCTGCGCGCCGAGATCGACCAGGTCCACGCCGCCCACCGGCGCACCCTCGATCACCTGGC
This sequence comes from Rhodoplanes serenus, assembly GCA_009720755.1. GTDB lineage: Bacteria > Pseudomonadota > Alphaproteobacteria > Rhizobiales > Xanthobacteraceae > Rhodoplanes > Rhodoplanes serenus. The sequence goes on along the minus strand of WNKV01000007.1, from coordinate 257,115 downwards.
GACCGGCGTCGCGGTGTTCGGGGCCGACCGCCGGCTCTCCTTCTACAACGCCGCCTACCGCACGCTGTGGGATCTCGATCCGGCGTTCCTGGCCGAGGCGCCGAGCGACGGCCAGGTGCTGGACCGCCTGCGCGCCGCCCGCCGGCTGCCGGAGCAGCAGGACTTCCGCCAGTGGAAGCAGAACCTCCACAGGGCGTACCGCTCGACCGAGAGCGAGACCCACGAGTGGCACCTGCCCGATCGCCGCACCCTGCGGGTGGTCACCACCCCCAACCCCGAAGGCGGCGTCACCTACATCTTCACCGACATCACCGAGGGCCTCGAGCTGGAGCGGCGCTTCGACGCGCTCATCCGGGTGCAGGGCGAGACCCTCGACAACCTGTCCGAGGCGGTCGCGGTGTTCGGCAGCGACGGCCGCCTGCGGCTGTTCAACCCGGCCTTCCATCGTAGCTGGAAGCTCGATTCCGACGTGCTGACGCAGCGCCCCCACATCGAGCAGGTGATCGGGCTGTGCCGGCCGCTGTATCGCGACGAGACCGTGTGGCACGCGCTGCGCGCCGCCGTGACGGCGCTCGACGAGCGCGCCCCCCAGGCCGGCCGCATCGAGCGCAGCGACGGCTGCGTCATGGACTACGCCACCGTGCCGCTGCCCGACGGGGCGACGCTGGTGACCTTCCACGACGTCACCGACTCCGTGAATGTCGAGCGCGCCCTGCGCGAGCGCAACGAGGCGCTGGTGGCGGCCGACGAGCTGAAGCTCGACTTCGTCCACCACGTCTCCTACGAGCTGCGCTCCCCGCTCACCAACATCATCGGCTTCGCCCACTTCCTCGGCGACCAGACGACCGGGCCGCTCAACGACAAGCAGGCCGAGTATCTCGGCTACATCACGGTCTCCACCAACGCGCTGCTCGCCATCATCAACAACATCCTGGACCTCGCGACGATCGACGCCGGCGCCATGACGCTCAATCTCGGCCCGGTGGACATCCGCGCCACCATGGATGCGGCCGCCGAGGGCGTGCAGGACCGCGTGGTGCAGAACGACCTGGTGCTCCAGCTCCACGCCGATCCGCAGATCGGCGACTTCGTCGCCGATGGCCGCCGCATCCGCCAGATTTTGTTCAACCTGCTGTCCAATGCCATCGGCTTCTCGTCGCCCGGCGGGCGGGTCACCCTGGCGGCCGAGCGCACCCCCGCCGCCGTGGTGTTCTCGGTCACCGACGAGGGGCCCGGCATCCCGCCGGAGTTGACCGACAAGGTATTCGACTGGTTCGAGAGCGACCCGCGCGGGTCGAGCCATCGCGGCGCCGGGCTCGGCCTGTCGATCGTCCGCTCCTTCGTCGAGCTGCACGGCGGCGCGGTGCGAATCGACAGTTGCGTTGGACAGGGCACCACCGTGGTGTGTAGTTTCCCGCTGGTGACGGCGGCGGCCCGCACCGCCGCCGAATGACGCTGCGAGGACCCGTCCCCTCCCCATGGAACCATCCCGGCCCGGCAGTTCGTCCGTCACGCTGACGCTGCCGGATGAGCAGGCGACCACCGCGCTCGCGATCGACATCGCGGCGGCTCTCGATCCCGGCGACGCCGTGCTGCTGTCGGGCGATCTGGGGGCCGGCAAGACCAGCCTGGCCCGCGCCCTGATCCGCCACCTCGCCGACGATCCCGACCTCGACGTCCCCAGCCCCACCTTCACGCTGGTGCAGAGCTACGAGCTGCCGCGCTTCACCCTCATGCACGCCGACTTCTATCGGCTGACCGGGGCCGACGAGCTGGCCGAGCTGGGGCTGGAGGAGGTGCCGCCCGGCGCCGCGGTGCTGGTCGAGTGGCCGGACCGCGCCCCCGATCTGCTGCCGCCCGACCGCCTGGAGGTCGAGCTCCGGCTCGACGTCGCGGCCGGGCCGGACGCCCGGGTGGCCCATCTGACCGGGCACGGCAGCTTCGCCGAGCGGGTCACCCGGATGATCGCGCTGCGGCGCTTCCTGGAGAAGGCCGACGTCGCCGAGGCGCGCCGCGAGCGCCTCGCCGGCGACGCCTCGACCCGCGCCTACGAGCGGCTGGCGCTACCCGGCCGCACGGTTCTGCTGATGAACGCACCGCGCCGGCCGGACGGACCGCCGATCCGCTACGGCAAGAGCTACAGCACCATCGCGCATCTGGCCGAGGACGTCCGCGCCTTCGTGGCGGTGGCGGAGGCGCTGCGCACCCTCGGCTTCTCGGCGCCCGCCGTGCATGCCGCCGACCTCGCGGCCGGCTTCCTGCTGGTCGAGGACTTCGGCGACGAGCGCTTCGTCGCCGGCGACCCGCCGGCCCCGATCGTCGAGCGCTATCGCGCCGCCGTCGACATGCTGGTCGCCCTGCACGGCCACATGATGCTGCCGAGCGAGCTGCCGCTGAGCCCCGAGGCGACCTACAAGCTGCCCAGCTACGACCGCGACGCCTTCCTGATCGAGATCGAGCTGCTGCTCGACTGGTACCTGCCGCGGCTCGCCGCGGTGCCGTCGACCCCCGCCCGCAGCGCCTTCCTGGCGTTCTGGCGCGACGCACTCGCGCCGGTGCTGGCGCAGCCGCCCACCTGGGTGCTGCGCGACTTCCACTCGCCCAACCTGATCTGGCTGCCGGAGCGGCGCGGCATCGAGCGGGTCGGCCTGATCGACTTCCAGGACGCCGTCATGGGGCCGGCCGCCTACGATCTCGCCTCGCTGCTCCAGGATGCCCGCGTCACCGTGCCGGAGGACCTGGAGATCGAGCTGCTCGGCCGCTACGCCCGGGCGCGACGCGCCAACGAGCCGAGCTTCGACGTCGCCGCCTTCGTCCAGATCTACGCCACCGTGGCGGCCCAGCGCGCCACCAAGATCCTCGGCATCTTCGCCCGGCTCGCCCAGCGCGACGGCAAGCCCCAGTACCTGCGCCACATGCCGCGCATGGCGACCTATCTGCAACGGGCGCTGGCGCATCCGTCGCTGGCGCCGCTCAAGGCGTGGTACGCCGCCTACGTGCCGCCGCCGCCGGCGCCGCCCGCCTGAGGCCGCCCGCCGTCGTCGTCAGGCGGCCCGCACCGAGGCGATGAACTGCTGGAGCGCGCCGTCGAGCCGGCCGCTCTCGACCGCCAGCGCCTTGGCGGCCCCGAGGAGCTGATCGGAGGCGGCGCCGGTCTCGGCCGCATTCTCTCGCACCGCCACGATGGTGGTGGCGACCTGGCGGGTGCCGTCGGCCGCGCGGGTGACGTTGCCGGAGATCTCCCGGGTGGCGCCGCCCTGCTGCTGAACCGCCGCGGCGATCGCCGCCGCGATCTCGTCGATGCGGCCGATGACGGCGCCGATCTCCTTGATGGCGGTGACGGCGTCGCGGGTGACCGCCTGCATGGCGGCGATCTGGCCGCCGATCTCGCCGGTCGCCTTGGCGGTCTGGGCGGCCAGCGCCTTCACCTCCTGGGCGACGACCGCGAAGCCCTTGCCAGCCTCGCCGGCGCGGGCCGCCTCGATGGTGGCGTTGAGGGCGAGGAGATTCGTCTGCTCGGCGATGTCGGTGATCAGCTTGACGACGTCGCCGATGCGGCTCGCCGCCTGCGACAGCTCGCCGATGCGGGCATCGGTATGCTGCGCGTGGCTCACCGCCTCGCCGGCGATGCGATTGGCCTCCTGCACCTGGCGGGCGATCTCGGCCACCGAGCTGGTCAGCTCCTCGGTGGCGGCGGCCACCGCCTGGACGTTGGCGGACGCCTCCTCGGACGACATGGCCACGTCGGCCGCCTGCGCGCTCGTCGAGCGCGCAGTCTCGCTGAGCGAGCCCGCCGTCGCCTGCAACTCGGTCGAGGCCGAGGCCACCGTGTCGATGACGCTCCTGAACGAGGCGCTGAGGCCGTCGATCAGCTCCTGCTTGGCGGTGAGACCGGACTGGAGATAGACCGAGATCGAATAGTCCATGTCGAGCAGCGCCGCCCGGGTGACGGCCGACAGCAGCTTGGCCTTGTGCTCGCGCTTGTCGCGCGCCTTCTGGCCGAACAGGCCGCTGTCGATCTCGGTCTCGATCGCCCGCTGGAGACCGGAGATCACCATCGCATAGGAAGCGATGTACCACTGCGGCTCCAGGCCGAGGTGATGGTGCGCCTTGCCGATCCGGGTCACCGACCGCACATAGGCGTCGTCGAAGCGGCCACTGACGATCTCCTGCCAGTGTGCGAGCTGCTTCTCGCGCGCATGCCGCTTGTGGGCCTCGTCACGGAACATGCGGCCGGTCTCGGAGAACCGGGAGACGTGGGCATAGAACTCGTCGAGCACGCCGGGCAGCACACGGGCGACCAGCGGCTGCAACTCGCGCAAGGCGGCGCGGACCTCGTCGTCGATGCGGATGAATGCCAGTCGCGTCTGCACGGAGGAGCCAGACATCAAAGTGCCCTGTGTGAAAAAGGGAGAAACAACCAGTCCAGCGGATCGACTGCATCGCCGGCACCACGATACCGACTCCAGAAAGCTCGCCGGATCTTATTAAGAAATGCTTGATACGAATTACCGTTGCTCAGCACTTCTGGCGCAGCTGCTCATCCGGGCGCCGGTCCTGCCGCCCGTGGTAAGGCGGCGTTCACCTTTTGGCTGCACAACACGTGGTTCGAACGACCGAGACACGGGGCGGGCCGGTCATGAACACCGAACGCAAGGCGGGCGACCGGGTCGAGTTCGAGCACGGCTACGCGGCCCGCATCATGGGCATCGACGGCACCTGGCAGCGCGAGGTGCTGCTCGAGGACGTCTCCGACAGCGAAGCGAAGCTGACGGTGTTCGGCTCGACCGAGGAGATCAATCTCGACGAGTTCTTCCTGGTGCTGTCGAACTGGGGCCACGCGCATCGGCGCTGCGAGCGGGTGTGGCTGAACGGCGACCAAATCGGCGTGCGCTTCCTCAAGAACGTGCAGCAGAAGGCGCGCCGAGAGCGCAAGCGTCCGAAGTTCGAGGCGTGACACGGTTTCCGGATGATCAGTTCGCCGTCGTTCCGGGGCGCGGTCCCCGGATCGGCGCTTCGCGCCGTCCGGGCGCCGCGAACCCGGAACCCAGCGGCGAACTCGGAGCTCTCGGCTGGATTCCGGGTGCGGCGCTGCACGCCGCCCCGGAATGACTGCCGAATTGACCACCCGGAGCGCGTGACCCGCGCTCGATTTCGCCGCCACCACCCCCACCGGAATCCCGACCCGCCGACGGCCCGCCCGGGTGGTGAACCTCCGCGCCCACAGCCGGCACGATCACCATCGGCCACGTCCGGCCGCGCCCTCTTGTGGTCATCGCGATGTCGTTGCGTCCGGCCAGGGTCCACGGCGTCGCACCCGAATCGGTTGGTGTTGAGCCGGACCGTCGAATCGTGTGCAAGAAGGGACCGTGAGGTCGCCGATGTCTCCGCCTGCTTCAGCCCCCCCGCGCCACGCCATGGTTCTCGCCGCCGGTCTCGGCACCCGCATGCGGCCACTGACCGACACGCTGCCGAAGCCGCTCGTTTCAGTCGGCGGCAAGCCGCTGCTCGATCATGTGCTCGACCGCTTGGCCGAGGTCGGCGTCGAGACCGCGGTGGTCAACGTGCATTTCTTCGCCGACCAGATCGAGCGCCACCTCGCCGGCCGCCGCCGGCCCGGCATCGTGATCTCGGATGAGCGCGGCGCGCTGCTCGGCACCGGCGGCGGCGTCAGGAAGGCGCTGCCGCAGCTCGGCGACGGCCCGTTCTTCCTGGTCAATGCCGATACCCTGTGGATCGACGGGGTGAGGCCCAATCTGGCGCGCCTCGCCGAGCGCTTCGATCCCGCCGCCATGGATGCGCTGCTGCTGATGGCCGCCACCTGCACCAGCGTCGGCTATGCGGGCCGCGGCGACTACCTGATGACGCCGGACGGCCGCCTCCAGCGCCGCGCCGAGCGCGAGGTGGCGCCGTTCGTCTATGCCGGGGTGGCGCTGCTGTCGCCGGCGCTGTTCGCCGATGCCGCGGCTCAAACCTCCGCCGAGCCGTTCGCCCTCACCCGCCTGTTCGACCGCGCCGAGGAGGCCGGGCGCCTGTACGGCCTGCGGCTGGAAGGCGTGTGGATGCATGTCGGCACCCCCGAGGCGATCGAGGCGGCCGAGAAGGCGATCCTGGCGAGCGCCGCCTGAGGGTGGCGCCCCTTGCCGTCAGTAGAAGGGCGCGAGCTGGCCGACCCGGAACGGGCCGAGCATCACGGCGCCGTCGACGAAACGCAGCGGCATCCGCACCGCCCGCTTGCCCTCCAGCTCGGTCGCCGGCCCCAGCGCCTCGCCGCCCGCGCCGCCGGCCGGTCCGGCACCAGGAGGCGCCGCATCGCCGCGAAGAATATTGCCGAGGCCGGGCACCAGCCGGTCGAGGCCGGGCGCCAGCCGCTCGCGGGTGCTCTGCGGCAAGAGCTGATTGACCAAGCGGTCGACCCCGAGCAGCGGCAGCAGCTTCTCCGCATTGACGATGGAAAGCTGGAGCTCACCGTCGAGGGCGCCGCGCGGCGACAGGCCGAGCGTCCCGGTGCCGGTCGCCACGATGTCGCCCTGCTGGAGACGAAGGCGGGTGACCTCGAGCCGCCCGCCGGCCGCCTGGAGGGTGCGCAGCGTGCCGGCGAGCGAGCGCGGCGCCAGCGACGGCAGGCCGCGCAACACCCCGACGGCGTCGAGATCGAGCGGTACCGGCGCCGCGCCGGCGCGGGCCAGCATGGGCGCCACCGCCTCGTCGAGCCGCAGCGCGAGATCGAGCACCGGGTCGCGGCGGGCCGAGCCGCCGGCGATGCGGGCATGGAACTCGGCGCGGTCGGCCTGGCCAATCAGGCCCGCGGTGGTGCCCTCCAGCGAGGCCGCCAGCGGGCGGTCGATCACCACCGACAGCCGCTCCGGATCGGTCGGCAGGCCGCGCAGGCTGGCCTGGGCGAGCGACCAGTCGAGCGACAGCGCCGGCGCCGCCTCGATCGGCCCGAGCCGCAGCGGCCCGGTCGCCTCGGCGATGATCAGGGTCGGCTGCCACACTTGAGCCACCACCACGGCGTCGGCGGCGCTCACCCGGGCCGGCGGCGAGGCCGAGCGCAGCGCCGCCACCGGCTCGCGGCAGCGCAGCTCGAAGCGGAACGGAAAGCCGCCGACGTCCTGGGACGCGCACGCATAGGTGCGGCCGGCCGCGGCCTCGTTCTCCTGCCAGCCGGCCAGCACCGTGCGGGTGACCGAGGCGGCGTGGAACCAGAACGCCGTCCAGGCGAGCCCGGCGGCGACCACCAGGACGAGCGGCAGCGCGATCAGCCAGGGGCGCCGGCGGCGCACCGACGGGGAAACGTCTTCGAGCGTCCTCACGCCTGCTCCTTTCGGGGATGACCGGAGCGACACGCCCCGTCACGGACCCGGGCGGCGCCGGCGGCGCGTCCCGGGGTGCGGCCGCGAGCGCCCTTGTCGCGGGCCGGCCCGGCTGTTAGGCGAGCCTTGTGGCAGTCTGGTGTCAACCCGCCCGCGCGGCCGGGCGACGTTTTCGGCAATCCGGCCGGGACGACCGACGCCCTCCGGACCCCGACCTGTGACGACCAGACCCGAGATCGACCACGCCGACGAGGACCTGTGGGTGTTCGGCTACGGCTCGCTGATGTGGCGGCCGGGCTTCGTCCATGTCGAGCGAGTGCCGGCCCGGCTGGTCGGCCTTCACCGGGCGCTGTGCGTGTACTCCTTCGTCCACCGCGGCACCCCCGAGAAACCCGGGCTGGTGCTGGGCCTCGACCGCGGCGGCACCTGCCGGGGCATCGCGTTCCGGGTCGAGCGGGCGCACCGCGCCGAGACCCTCGCCTATCTGCGGGCGCGCGAGCAGGTCACCCGGGTCTATCTCGAAACATTGCGGCCGGTGACCCTGCTGGACCCGCCCGGCGGCGGGGAGCGGCGGGTGCGGGCGCTGGTCTATGTGGTGGACCGCAGCCACCCGCAGTATGCCGGCCGTCTCGACCTGGAGCAGCAGCTCCATTTGGTCCGCCAGGGCCACGGCCAGTCGGGACCGAACCGCGACTACGTGGTGGCGACGGTGCGCGAGCTGGAGCAGCAGGGCTGTCGCGACGCACAGCTCCACGCCATCGCGCGCCGCCTGACGGCGGCGGACGCCCGTCCGCCTCACGACCGCCCGAGCGACGCCCCGTCGACCTGACGGCGGCCGAGGCGGCCGGCGACCAGCGCCGCCTCGCCTTCGGCGACGAGGCGGGCCGTGGCGGTCTCGATGCTCTCCTGGAGATGCTCCAGGAAGGCGCGCCGCGGCAGGCCGGGCGGGATCGGATCGAGCACCTCGACCACGATGGTGCCGGGCGGGCGCAGGAAGCTGCGCCGTGGCCAGTGCAGGCCGGAGTTCAGCGCGATCGGCAGGCAGGGCACGCCCAGCTCGGCATAGAGCAGCGCGATGCCGGGCTTGTAGTCGGGCGGCGCACCGGGCGCCTGCCGGGTGCCCTCCGGAAAGATGATGATCTGGCGGCCGCGGTCGAGCAGCGCCCGCGCGGCCCGCGCCATCGCCACCAGGGCGCCGCGGCCGGCCGAGCGGTCGACCGGGATCATGCCGGCCTTCCAGGTATACCAACCGAACAGCGGCAGCCACATCAGCTCGCGCTTGAGCACGAAGGCCGGATCGTCGAACAACGACAGCAGCGCGAAGGTCTCCCACGCCGACTGGTGCTTGGCGGCGACCAGCAGGGCACCCGAGGGGATGCGGTCGAGGCCGCGCCACTCGACATCGATGTGGCAGATCACCCGCAGCAGCCATAGGCTGGTGCGGCCCCACGACTTGGCGATGCCGACCATCACCCGCTGCGACAGCAGCAGCGCCGGCAGGGCGACGACGAGGTAGACGACCAGCACCGTGTAGAAGGCCGCCGTGAACAGGACGGAGCGGAAGACGGTCACGACGCGGGTCCCGCCGGTGGCGCCGGCTCCGGCCGGCGGCGCTGCGCCGCCTGGGTGAGATCGACCACCGGCTCGATCCGCATCCGCGCCAGCGCGGCGACGTATTTCACGTACTCGATCATCAACAGCCGGGCATTGGCGGGACTGGACCACCACGGCGCGGCGCGCGCCGGGGTGACCACCGGATAGGGGATCAGCTCGATGTCGGGCAAGCGGTGCGACAGCTCCGCCAGCGCCCGCGGCATGTGATAGCTGGAGGTGACCACCACCAGCGAGCGGACCCCGCGGCTCTCGGTCCATCGCCGCGTCTCGACGGCGTTGCCGATGGTGTTGTGGGCCTCGTGGTCGAGGTCGATGCAGCAGGCGAACAGGCGCTCGAAGTCGGGCACGCCGCGCGACAGCTCGCTCGAATTGGTGCTGCGGTTCACCCCGGTGATCAGCAGCCGGCGGCCGTGCCCGGCGGCCAGCAGCTCGACCGCGTCGACCACCCGCGAGGCGCCGCCGGTGAGCGCCACGATGCCGTCGGCCGTGCGGGTCAGCACCACCTCGCGGCGCGGCACCTGATCGGCGAACCACAGGAAGCCGACCCCGAGGGTGGTGGCGACGGCGACCCCGAGGGCCACCACGACGAGGCTCAGCCGATGCAGGGCGCGGCGCAGCGGGCCACGGCGGCCAGGGTGGGCGGCCGGCGAGGACGACGCGCCGGACGGCGCGTGCGGGCGCTCGCGCGGGGCGGCACCCGCGGCGTCGCGCGTCGGTCCTCCGTCCTCGATCGCCATCTTCACCACGTCCCACCGTCGAGAATATCGCCAAATCGGGCGTTGGGAAGGCGTCCCACCGCTCCACCCCGGGCGCCGCCGGGCCGGCCCGGTCGGCCGAAGGGGTCACCCCACCTGCCGCAGTGTGACGGTGACCACCCGCCGGGCGGTCACCGCCGTCACCAGCGCCACGACGGCGACGAGCCCCACCAGCACCAGATAACCACCCGGCCCGAGCGCCGCGCCGCCGAACAGCGCCGCCACGTCGGCGCCCCCGAGCCCGAACAGCCGGCCGCCGACGAGCCCGAGCAGCAGGAACACCAGCGCCGCCGCGCCGCCGCCGATCGCCCCGCCATGAAGGCCGAGAAACAGGAAGTGGCGCATGAACTGCCCCGCCACATAGGCATCCTTGGCGCCGATGAAATGCAGCACCTCGACGGTCGGCCGATTGGTCGCCATGGCGCCGCGGGTCGCGAAGGCGACCGACAGCACAGTGGCAGCCAGCACCAGAGCCAGGACGGCGAGGCCGATGCCGACCGCGGTGTCGGCCATCGCCCGCAGCCGGCGGGCGAAGGCGCGGTGGTCGTCCAGGGTGGCACCCGGCACCTCGGCGGCGAGCCGAGCCTTCAGGGCCACGTAGTCGGGCGGCCGGCCGGGCGTCACCGCGACGACGATCAGACGCGGCACCGGCAGGCTGTCGAGCGACAGGCCGGAGCCGAGCCAGGGCTCCAGCAGCTTCGCCGATTCGGTCTTGTCCTGAGGCTGCACCGCGGTGACCCCTGGGGCGGTGCGGACGATCTCGACGGTCCGCGCCACATCGGCGTCGAGATCGCGGCCCGCCATCGGCCGCACCTGCACCGTGACCTCGCGGGCGACGTCGGACTGCCACTCGGCGGCCGCCCCGATCACCGTCACCACCGCACCGGCGGTGAGCGAGGCCAGGAACGTCATGATGGCGACCACGGCGACGAGCGCGCCGGCGGCGATCGAGGCGCGCGGCACGATCGGGGTCTCGCGCGGCCGGCGGCCGAAGCGGGCGACCAGCTCGCCCCAGGACGGCAGCGCCGCCGCGACCCGGGCCGAGGTCCGCGGCCGCCCGCGGGCGGCGGTCCGGTCAGTCGTAGACATGGATGCGCCCCTCGTGGAGGACCAGGCGGCGGGCGTCGTACTGATCCATCAGCCCGATGTCGTGGGTGGCGATCACCACCGAGGTGCCCGACTTGTTCAGCTCGATGAACAGGCGCAGCAGCCGTTTCGCCAGGTTGGGATCGACATTGCCGGTCGGCTCGTCGGCGAGCAGGAGCTGCGGCCGCGCGATGACGGCGCGGGCGATGGCGGCGCGCTGCTTCTCACCGCCCGACAGCACCGGCGGCAGCGCCGCCATGCGCTCGCCGAGCCCGACCCAGTGCAGCAGCTCCTCGACCTCGTGCCGATAGCTCTCCTCCTCGCGGCCGAGCACGCGCAGCGGCAGCGCCACGTTCTCGTAGGTGCTCATGTGGTCGAGCAGGCGGAAATCCTGGAACACGATGCCGATGCGCCGGCGCAGCACCGCGAGCGAGTCCTTGTCGAGCGTGGCGACGTCATGGTCGAACAGCGTGATCAGGCCGCGAGTCGGCTTGAGCGACAGGAACAGGAGCCGCAGCAGCGAGGTCTTGCCGGCGCCCGACGGGCCGGTGAGGAACTGGAACGAGTGCGGCTCGATGCGGAAGGTGAGGTCGCGGAGAACCTCCGGACCCAGCCCGTACCGCAGACCGACATTCTCGAACCGGACCACCCGCTCTCTCCGCTCCCTGCTCGCCGTCTTGTGCCACGCCGCCCTGTGCCACGCCGTCCTGTCGCGCCTTTCCAGGCACCGTCCAGGACCACCCGAGTCGCCCTTTCTACTCGAAGCCGGATCGGCCGGCACCCTCGCCCGCCCCCGACCCGGCGCGGTCTACTCCGACACGCAGGCCGCGCCCCGGTACGGCACCACCAACTTGGTTTCCGGATCATTAACGAAGGCGAGCCTAGAATCGGGCGGTTCAGGGGCGAGCCGGATGCACGCGGCGTCATGAAGATCGTCTGTCCACAGTGCGAGGCCTGGTACGAGGTCCCCGACACCTCGGCCGGACGGGGCGTGCGCTGCGCCGCCTGCCGGACCGTGTGGACCGCGACCGCGGTCGATCTCGCCCGCATCGAGGCGGCGCGTCAGCCGGCGCTGGCGACCGCCGGCGAGCGCGCCCCGGCGACCGCCATCCGCCCGCCCCAGGATGAGCCCGATGACTGGGCGGCCGCCGCCGAGCCCGCCGACGAGCCTCCGGCGGTCGACGCGGCCGACGCCCCCTCGGTGGTGCCGGCCCGTGACCCTCTGGGGGCCGATCCCTTCGCGGCCGAACCGCCCGCCTCCGATCCCATCACGGGAGACCGGCTGGCCGACGATGCGGCCGACATCGCGCCCGAGCGCGACTGGGACGCCGAGTTCGAGGCCGCGGAGGCCCGCCGCCTCGCCCGCGAAAAGAGCAAGCCGAAGACCAAGCCGACCCGCCGGCTGCCGGCGCCGAGCTGGATCACCGCGGCTCTCGCCCTGATGGTGGTAATCGGCGCGCTGCTCGCCTGGCGCATCGACGTGGTGCGGCTGATGCCGCAGACCGCCTCGCTGTTCGCCAAACTCGGCCTGCCGGTCAACCTGCGCGGGCTTGCCATCGAGCGTGTCGAGATCGACATGGATGCCACGGACGACGTGCCGGTGGTGATCGTCGAGGGGATCGTGGTCAACGTCACCAAGGTGCGGATCGAGGTGCCGCGTCTGCGTTTCGCGGTGCGCGACGCGAGCGGCGCCGAGATTCACACCTGGACGGTGCTGCCGCAGAAGCCGAGCCTCGCCCCCGGCGAGGCACAACCGTTCCGCACCCGCCTCGCCTCGCCGCCGGCCGACGGCCGCGAGGTGATGGTGCGTTTCTTCAACCGCCGGGACCGCTGACCCGGTCTGCGACGACGAGGCTCCGTTGGCCCGCATCCTGATCGCCGAAGACGAGGAGACGCTGCGCACCCTGATCGTGCGCGGCCTGAGCCAGGACGGCCACACGGTGGTCGCCGCCGCCGACGGCGCCGAGGCACTGGACGTGCTGGTGCAGCAGCAGGGACGATTCGACCTGCTGCTCACCGACATCCGCATGCCGCTGATGGATGGGATCGCGCTGGCGCTCGCGGTGGCGCGCGACTATCCCGACGTGATCATCCTGCTGATGACCGCCTATGCGGACCAGCGCGAGCGCGCCCACGGCCTGGAGGCGCTGATCCACGACGTGATCTCGAAGCCGTTCACACTGGCCGAGCTGCGCGTCGCCGTCGACGAAGCGCTGGCGGCGGGCGGCAAGGAGGCGGCCTCCGACCGGCCCTGAGCCGGCCGCACGGGCCGTCCGGGAACGGTCCGCCCTCGGCCGATCGGGGGCGCAGCCGACGCTCCAGCCGCCACGGCCGCTCAGGCGGCGCCGGCGGCCCGCGCCGTGTGATCGCCGTTGAGGAGCTTGGCGACCGCCTTCCAGAAATCCGCCAGGGCGCCAGGGTCGGCATGCCCGCGCACGCCGGCGCCGTCCCGCGGCGCATACGGCTCGATGCTCCAGCGGGCGGCGCTCCAGTCGGCCCCGGGCGAGCACTGCGTCAGCGCGGCGGGTACCGCGGCGGGAGCCACCGCGGTGGTCGCCTCCCGCCAGACCGTGCCGCGATCCATCGAGGGCAGGCCCGCCGTGACCCAGAAGCGGCCATCGCCCGCGGGCGCCACCGCCAGCACGGCGGTGCCGAAAACCGTGTCGGTGCTGCCGACCAAAGCGTGGCCATCGCACAGCCGCGACAGCATGTTCGAGATGATATCCACCTGACCTCCTCTCCCGTCGAAATCGAAACAACGACCACCCGTCGATCGAAAATGCGATCGTCCGTCGTCCTATTGCGCACTCAGCCGACAGGGCCGTGACGACCACATGAACGGCGTGGTCGCGGCCCCAAGTCGGACTGCGGCCCCGACACGACTCCGGTGCGGGCCTGATTGCAGCGCGCCCTGTTCGGGCCTGCGCATGGAAGCATGGTAGCGTGTTCGGCGACGCCGCAAGAGGCAGCACAACTACTGAGGCGACCCGGTGCAGGCGTGATCGACCAAACCCGTCCAGCGGTGTTTCGAACGGCGAGAAGGCCCATGATCACGGGGGATTCGACACGATGCGGGTGTCGCACGGCGTCGCCCGGCCTGCGCAGAAGAACGATCGGGCGAAACACGTAGCCGAACAACTGTCACACGGGGCGGCGCACCCGCGTCACCGCCAGGCCGGTGCTCCGCAGACGATCGACCGCCGCCGCGATCGGCTCGATCGCCACCGCCATGTGGTGCGCGTTGGCGTGCAGCAGCGTCGTCTCGTCGCGCACGATGGCGACATGCCCGGTCCAGAACACGAGATCGCCGCGACGCGGCCGCTCCGCCTCGACGCTGTCGAGAACGCGGCCGACCGCCGCCGCCTGCATGTCGCTGTCGCGCGGACAGGCGATGCCGCAGGCCGTGAGCGCCAGTTGCACCAGCGCCGAGCAGTCGAGCCCGAGGCTGGTCTTGCCGCCCCACAGATAGGGCGTGCCGATCAGCGTTTCGGCAACCGCAACGGGGTCCCGGTCCGGCACCCCGACCGGGGCCAGATGAAGGAGCGGCACATGGCCGCCGGCCATCGTGACGGCGAACGGCCCGTCGGTGCGGGCGACCGCGAGGCGGGCGCCGAGCGACAGCGCCTCGACCGGCGGCTGCCGGATCGATGGGCCGGGCAGCACCACGGTGCGCGGCGCCGTCACCCGGTGGGTCGGCGGCGGCCCGGGCGGGCCGAGCGCCGCCGCCGGGACATAGCCGACATAGTGGTCCGCGGCGAGCTGGACCCAGGCCCAGCTCTCCCCTGCGGCGGCGCCTGTGGTGACGTCGTAGACCGTCACCCGCTCGCCCTTGAGGGCCTCGGTCAGAAGCTCGGCGTCCGGCGACGGCGCCTTGCGCAGCGGCGCCACCGCGGCGACCACCTCGCGCGGCTCGCCGTCGACGAAGCGGGCGGCGGTCACCTGCCCTTCGAGGGCGCGCGCGGCGAGATCGGGACGGGCCGGCGTGAGCCGTGGATCGAGCCGGCCCGGCGCGGGCGCTTGCGCCCGGACGACCGCCGGAGCCAGCAGCGCGGCGCCGACCAGCCCGGCCCCGATCCCGACCACCCCGAGCCCGACCACATCGCGGCGTCGCATCACGGCCCCCTCGGGCGTCGCCGCACCGTCAGCCGCGCGGCGGCCGGCGGCGCTCGGCGAACCAGGCGCGGTAGTCGCTCATCTTGGCGCGCTGCGACGCCGACGCGCGGCCCTTGCAGGTCGCCGCCTCGGCGCTGCCCTCGGCGGCGCCCCAGCGCAGCTCGGCGCAGTCGTTGACGTTGTAGGCCATCTCCAGTGCCCCGGCACGATCGACCACGTCCTTGATGGTGAGGGTCCAGGGCGAGCCGTCGGTGCGTGGATAGGCGAAGCGGCGCGACGACAGCTCGGCCGCCAGCACGCTTTCGAGTTCCGCCTTCACGGCGGCGACGCTCTGGCCCGCCGGCATGGCGTAGCGCTCCGGCCGCCTGGCGACGCGGTCCGGGAAGCCGCGCACCACGTCGATGGCGATCAACAGGCGCAGGTCGCGCGACGGCGTCGCGAAGTCCTCCCAGGCCCCGGTGGTCTCGAAGATGGCGGCACCGTCCGGCATCTCGGCGGTGCGCCCCGTGACCTGATACTTGCGGCCGTTCTCGACCGAAGTGACGCGCGCCCGCACCTGCTCATCGAGCGCCTGGATGACCTCCTTCATGGCCCGCAGCGGATCGAGCTGCGAGGGCGAGATCACGTCCTCCATGCGGTCGTAGAACGCCTCCACCGACATCCGCGACTGATCGAGCGAGACGTCGCCGTAATGCGGGTTGCGGCCGATCTCCCGGTTGGTCAGCCGCCGCATCCCGCCGTTCTCGGCGACGACCGGCCGGAACCGCTTGAAGCCGGGGCCGCCGAGCGCCGGATCGTCGGCGAACAGGAAGTTGCCGCGCCAGAACCGCTTGATCGCCACGGTCCCGTCGGGCTGCGCATCGACGGCGAGCAGGATGCCGGCGCTGTCGGCGGTCTGCGGCACCCGCTTGGCGATCACCAGCAGATGGCCGTAGGGGTCGGCATAGACGGTGCCGGGCCGCAGCGTCTCCTCGGTCAAGGCCACCGGATAGTAGTCGGTGCCGTCGTCGGCCGCCGCGGTGCGGCCGGAGCCGGAATGAACGCCGTCGCCGATCGACCATTTGAGATAGTGGGCGAAGCCCGGCACCAGCCCGGCCGGACGCGGCGGCGGCGACCACGGCTTGGCGGCCGGCTTGCCAGCCGGCTCCGGCGCAGTGGCGGCCTGCGGTTGCGGCGGCTGGCGCAGCAGGCCGAACAGACCCGGCGGCGGTGCTGCCACCGGGTCGGCGGAAGCGACCAGCTCCTCGGGCGGCGGCGCCGGGCGCGGCTCCTCCTTCTGGATGTTCCACCAGGCAGGACACCGCGGCGGCTGGCCGCCGCCGCCCCGCGTGCATTTCGCGTAGCCGAACGGCAGACCCATCTTGAAGGCGAAATAGGCGCGCAGGAAGTACGGCAGGTCGGCGCAGTCGGGCCGGATGACGAGCCCGGCCTGGTCTTCGGCAAGACCGAGATGATTGAAGAGCAGGTTGCGCGAGCGGTCGCGCAGCACCTCGTGCAGCGCCTTCCAGGACGGCGGCGGCGCATCGAGCGGGGCGTCGAACAGCTTCTCGACCCAGGCCGCGTAGAGGCTCTCGTTGGCGCGGCTCCAGCTCGCCCGCACCGGCCAGACGCTGCCGGCGACCGCGCGCGGCGCCGGCGGCTGCGTCGACCGCACCGCGATGTCGCGCACGATCGGCGCACAGGCCGAGGCGGCGTCGCGCACCAGCGTGGCCCGCCAGGTGCCGGCGGCGGGCTGCGCCACCTCGGCGGTCCAGAACCACGGCGGCCCGCCGAAGCGGCGATCGGAGCGTGCCGCCACGCGGCCGTCGGGGGCGACCAGCGTCAGCTCGCCGACCAGCGGCTTCTCGGCGACCAGCAGCACCCGCAGCGGCGCCCCCTTCCACGGCGCGACGGGGGACGGCAGCACGGTGATGTCGGCCGCCTCCTCGCACCCCGACGACGACGCGGGCGCAGGCGCCGACGACGCAGGCGCCGGCGACGCGGTGCTCTGCGCGACGGCATCGGTGGTGATCAGGAGAAGAGACGGGAACGCGGCCGCGATCAGCAGCGAGACCGTCGCGGCGCCGAGCGAACGTGCCGGAAACATGGAGCCCCCCATTGTTTCCATGATGCGCGCCGGCAGGATACGGCAAAACCTATGGCTGAACGATGGCGGACCGTTCCGCATCGCGAGAGCGGGATGACGCGGCGTCTGTCACGTCGCCGGTTCCGCACCGCACTACCGCATCCGCACGCCCTTGGTGGTGAAGCGCTGGGTGCGCCCCCCGGGACCGGCGCGCAGCGGCCGCTTGGTGCCGGCCGCCTTGCCGGTGCCGGGCGGCTGATGGGCCGGCACGAGCTGATCGGGGCGCGAGCCGATCAGGTCGGCCCGCCCCATGGCCTTGAGTGCATCGCGTAGCAGCGGCCAGTTGTCGGGGTCGTGATAACGCAGGAACGCCTTGTGGAGCCGGCGCTGGCGCAGCCCCTTGGCGCTCTCCACCGGCTCGCTGGCACCGCGCCGCACACCGCGCAGCGGGCTCACCCCGGCGTGATACATGGCGGTCGCGGTGGCCATCGGCGAGGGCAGGAAGGTCTGCACCTGATCGGCGCGGTAGCGGTTCTTCTTGAGCCACAGCGCGAGGTTCATCATGTCCTCGTCGGTCGTGCCCGGATGCGCCGCGATGAAATACGGGATCAGATAGTACTGCTTGCCGGCCTCCCTGGCGGCCGCGTCGAACATCTGCCGGAAGCGGTCGTAGGCGCCGATACCGGGCTTCATCATCTTGCCGAGCGGTCCGCGCTCGGTGTGCTCGGGCGCGATCTTGAGATAGCCGCCGACGTGATGGGTGACGAGCTCCTTGACGTAGTCCGGGCTTTTCACCGCGAGGTCGTAGCGCACCCCCGAGGCGACCATCACCTTCTTGACGCCCCTCACCTCGCGGACCTTGCGATAGAGCCGGATCAGCTCGTCATGCGAGGTGTTCAGGTTCGGGCAGATGTCGGGGAACACGCAGGACGGCCGCCGGCACGCCGCCTCGACCGCGGGGTCCTTGCAGGCCATCCGGTACATGTTGGCAGTCGGCCCGCCGATGTCCGAGATGATGCCGGTGAAGCCCGGCGTCTTGTCGCGGATGGTCTCGATCTCGCGCAGGATCGAGCCTTCCGAGCGGCTCTGGATGATGCGGCCCTCGTGCTCGGTGATCGAGCAGAAGGTGCAGCCGCCGAAGCAGCCGCGCATGATCGTCACCGAGAAGCGGATCATGTCCCAGGCGGGGATCTTGGCGTCGCCATACGCGGGATGCGGCGCCCGTGCGTAAGGCAGGTCGTAGACGGCATCCATCTCGTCGGTCGACAGCGGCACCGGCGGTGCGTTGAGCCACAGATCGCGATCGCCGTGGCGCTGCACCAGCGCCCGCGCATTGCCGGGATTGCTCTCGCGATGGAGCACCCGGGAGGCGCGCGCATAAGCCTCGCGGTCCTGCTCCACCTGCTCGTAGCTCGGCAGCCGGATCACCGTGTCGCCGGGGCGCCGCGCGGCGCCCTCCTCGGCGGCATCGAGATCGGAAGCGTCGAGTTCGGTGTAGTGATCAGGAACGCGGCGGAACAGCGCGACACCCCGAATGTCCTCGAGGTCGCGCGGAGCCTCGCCGGCCGCGAGCCGATGCGCCACCTCGACGACGGCGCGCTCGGCATTGCCGTAGAGCAGCAGGTCCGCCTTGGCGTCGGCCAGCACCGAGCGGCGCACCTTGTCGGACCAGTAGTCGTAATGCGCGATGCGGCGCAGCGACGCCTCGATGCCGCCGAGCACGATGGGCACGTCCTTGAACGCCTCGCGGCAGCGCTGGGCGTAGACGACGGTGCAGCGGTCGGGCCGCTTGCCGCCCTCGCCGCCGGGCGAATAGGCGTCGTCGTGGCGCAGCCGGCGGTCCGCCGTGTAGCGGTTGACCATCGAGTCCATGTTGCCGCCGGTGACGCCGAAGAACAGCCGCGGCCTGCCCAGCGCCTTGAACGGCTCGGCGCTCTGCCAATCCGGTTGCGCGATGATGCCGACGCGGAAGCCCTGCGCCTCCAGCAGCCGGCCGATGATCGCCATGCCGAAGCTCGGATGATCCACATAGGCGTCGCCGGTGACGACGATCACGTCGCAGGCGTCCCAGCCAAGCGCCGCCATCTCGGTGCGGCTCATGGGCAGGAACGGCGCCGGGCGCAGCCCGGGGCGATGCGGCGACCAGGAGAACAGCGGCCGCGCCGGCGGCATCGCGGGGCGCATGGCGACCGCGGTGCTCGTTGCGGGGGCAGCGGGAGGAGCGGCGACGGGGGAAGTCATGCCCGAGGCTTAAAGGCCCGCGCCGGCGAGTTCAACCGCGGCCACGCACCGGCTGACACGAACGTGTTGTCATCATCGTCGTCGTCATCATCGTCGTGACCATCGTGGCCGGACCGGCCCCCAAAGCGCGATCCGCCCCTCCATCTCGCCGGGAGAGTGGATGGCGAGGATGGAGGAGCGGATCATCGTCCGCTCATGACGGGAGCTGGTGGCCGTATTCTGGGGGCCGCATCCGGATCAGATCACGCCCACCAGCCACAGCACGAGAACCAGGCTGAGCGGCACGCCCAGCCACCACAAAATGATCGGCATCGTCGCCTCCGGAGTGTTCGTTGCGTCACCCCGTCAACGGCGACGGCTCACGCCCGTTCCGGCGGCGCCGAGCGGTATTTCTGCGACGCTGCGTCCCGGCCGACGGTGTCGCGCCGACCCTCGGATGCATCAGATGTAGGACAGGAGGCTCGCTCCGTCGCCGCCGCCCAAGAGGCCCTGCAACGACGACAGCAGCCGGTGGTTCGCCAGGATGCCGTCGGCGTAGTCCTGGCCGAAGCCGAGCACGGCGCGCTCCTCGCCGCTCATCGAGAGATATTGCCCGAGCAGCGCGGCGTTGCGGCTCATCGGATCGCCGTCCGCCTTGGTGAAGGCGTCGAGCAGGCCGGTGCGGGTGCGCTGACTGAGCTCGGCACGCGCGGCGCGCACCTCCTCGGGCGAGAACGCGTCGCCGACATTCTGCACGATGGCGGCGAGAGTACGGTTCTCGAACGGGCCGAAGTCGGCCTTCTGGCCGCTCTGCCGGGTGGCGTCGAACACCAGCTCGGTGCCGGCGTCGCGCGCCCGGGCGGCCTGCGCATCGAGCATGGTGCGGGCGGCGCTCGCCACCGTGGCGGCGCTGGCGCCGGCCGGCGGCTTGGTGGCGGGCGTCGCGGCGGTGCGGTCCAGGAGAGCACGGACCGGATCGTTGGCGTTGCCGGTCGCCGGCGCCCGGCCGAACGCCGCGCGGGCCGCGGCGAGCCCCTCGGCCACCGCCTTGCTTTGCAGCGTGAAGGTGGTGGTGGCGCGCTCCTCGGCCCCGGCCCCGCCGAGATAGTCGGCCGCCGCCGCATAGAGGCCGGCATAGTCGCCGGTGTGGCGCGCGATGACCGCATGCGGCATCAGGGCGGCATCGAAGCGGGCCTGGAGCGCCGCGCCGGCGGCCTGGCGCTCGTCGGCCGAGAACAGCTCGGCGGTGCCGGCCGCCACCACGGCGAGCGTCGCCCTGTCCTGCTTGGAGAAGTCGACGGCGGTCTGGCCGTTCACCAGCGCCGAGCCGATGCCGAGACGGGCATACTGCGCGTCGAACCAGCCGCGCGCCGCGGTCGCCTTCTCGCGTGCCGCGGCGCTCTGCGTCGCGTCGGCGCTCGACGCCATGGTGGCGAGGTAGGCCCGCGCCTCGGCCGACAGGCTGAGGGCGGTGGCGCCGCCGCGATCCTGCCCGGCCGCGGACGTGCTCGTCGCACCGGCCGTCCCGCCGGCATCGACCGTGCGCGTGACGGTCCTCTGCCCGTACGCGCCGGCCGCCTGGCCCGAGAAAGTCTGGCCCAGGAGGGATGCGACGCCCGCCCCGATCACCGCCGACATGGCCGCCTCACCGCGAGAGTGTGGAGGCAAGATTTCGTTCAGGATGGTTAACGGGGGGTTAACGAAGGCGTGCCGCGGGGCACACCCCCTGCCTC
This sequence comes from Rhodoplanes serenus, assembly GCA_009720755.1. Classification (GTDB taxonomy): domain Bacteria; phylum Pseudomonadota; class Alphaproteobacteria; order Rhizobiales; family Xanthobacteraceae; genus Rhodoplanes; species Rhodoplanes serenus. The sequence continues at coordinate 236,213 of WNKV01000007.1, read as the reverse complement.
GGCGGCCGCCTACTCGCCGTCCGCCATGTAGGGCCGCGGCAGCGGCGGCAGCTTGTCGTGCGGGCGGCCGAAATCCGGGGTGTCCGCATCCTGGCCGATCGACACGATGCCGCGGCGGATCGCCCGCGTCCGCGTGAACAGCTCGAACAGCGTGTCGCCGTCGCCGCGCCGGATCGCCCGCGTCAGCGTCGCCAGATCCTCGCTGAAGGTGCCGAGCATCTCCAGCACGGCGTCCTTGTTGGCGAGGAACACGTCGCGCCACATGGTCGGATCGGACGCCGCGATGCGGGTGAAGTCGCGGAAGCCGCCGGCCGAGAACTTCAGCACCTCGGAGCGCGTCACCTGCTCCAGCTCGTCGGCGGTGCCGACGATCGTATAGGCGATCAGGTGCGGCAGATGGCTGGTGATGGCGAGCACCAGGTCGTGGTGCTCCGGGGTCATCGTCTCGACATTGGCGCCGAGCGCGCTCCAGAAGGTGGCGAGCCTGTCGGTGGCGCCCGGGTCGGTGCCCTCCGGCGGCGTCAGGATGCACCAGCGATTGATGAACAGCTCGGCGAAGCCGGCGTCCGGTCCCGAGTTCTCGGTGCCGGCGACCGGATGGGCCGGCACGAAATGAACGTCGGCCGGTACATGTGGGCCGACGTCGCGCACGATCGCCGCCTTGACCGAGCCGACATCGGACAGGATGGCGCCAGGCGCGAGCCGCGGCGCGATCTCCTCGGCGACGGCGCCGCACTGGCCGACCGGGATGCACAGGATGACGAGATCCGCCCCCTCGACGGCGGCGAGGTTCGAATCGACCACCCGGTCGGCAATGCCGAGCTCGGCGACCCGCGCGCGGGTCTCCACCGAGCGGGCGGTCGCCACGATGCTGCGCACCAGCCCCTGGGCGCGCGCCGCCCGGGCGATCGAGGAGCCGATCAGACCGACGCCGATCAGCGCCATGCGATTGAAGAGAGGTGCGGTCATGTCCGAGCCGTCGTCCGTCGTTCCGTCGTTCCGATGCTCGACCCGTTACGGACCGATCGGCGCTTCACCTCTCCCCGCGAGCGGGGAGAGGTCGGAGTCCGCGCGAGCATCGCGCGGGCTCCGGGTGAGGGGACGTCGCGGCAGGACCAGATCGCCCCTCACCCCGACCCTCTCCCCGTGGACGGGGAGAGGGAGAACCGCTGCCGAGAGCCTCGATGGCCGACAGCGTCGATCACACCGTCGCGCCCATGAACTCGCCGAGTGCGGCGACCAGGAGGCGATTGGCCTCCTCGGTGCCGATGCTCATGCGCAGCGCATTGGGCAGGCCGTAGCCGGCGACCGAGCGCAGCACCAGCCCACGCGCCGTCAGGAAGGCGTCGGCGGCCGTCGCCGTCTTGCCGTCGGTGCCGGGGAAATGGATCAGGATGAAGTTGGCGACGCTCGGCGTCACGGTCAGGCCGAGCTTGCCGATCTCCTCGGTCAGCCAGGGCAGCCACCGCTCGTTGTGCTGCCGCGACCGCTCGATGTGCTCGGCGTCCTCGACGGCCGCGATGCCGGCCTCGATGGCCGGCGCGTTGACGTTGAACGGCCCGCGGATGCGGTTGACGGCGTCGACCACATGGGCCGGTCCGACCATCCAGCCGAGGCGCAGCGCCGCGAGCGCGTGGATCTTCGAGAAGGTCCGGCACATCACCACGTTGTCGTTCTCGGCGACGAGCTCGAGCCCGGTGGCGTAATCGTTGCGGCGCACGTATTCGGCGTAGGCCGCGTCGAGCACCAGCAGGATGTCGGGCCGCAGGCCGCGCTGCAGCCGCTTCACCTCGTCGTAGGGGATGTAGGTCCCGGTCGGATTGTTGGGGTTGGCGAGGAACACCACCTTGGTGCGCGGCGTCACCGCCGCCAGGATGGCGTCGACATCGGTGGTCAGGTTCTTCTCGGCGGCCACCACCGGCTTGGCGCCGGTGCCGAGCGTGGCGATCGGATAGACCAGGAAGCCGTGGGTGGTGTGGATCGCCTCGTCGCCATCGGCCAGATAGGCCCGCGCGATGAGGTTGAGGAGATCGTCGGAGCCGGCCCCGCAGACGATGCGGGCGGGATCGAGCCCATAGACGCGCCCGATCGCTTCGCGCAGCCGGGTGGCGGCGCCGTCCGGATAATCCTCCAGGTGCTCGCCGACGCCCCGGTAGGCGGCGATCGCCTTCGGGCTCGGCCCCAGCGGCGATTCGTTCGACGACAGCTTGAACACCTTGGCGACGCCGGGGGCGCCGCTCTTGCCCGGCACGTAGGGCGAGATCGACAGGACACCGGGGCGCGGTTGCGGACGGGAGTTGGACATCGGCTTCGGACCAGCAGGGGTGAGGACGCGCCGGCCCGTTTGCGGGACGGGGCGCGACGGTCAGCGCCCGGCCGGGGCCGGGGCGCCGTCCGCCGACACGGTATAGCGGGTCGCGTGGCCGCCGACGAGGGTCTGTGCACGCACCGAAGCGCCGGCGCCGACCAGGGCAGCCACCACCGCATCGACCGAGCGGCCGGCCGGCACCGAGACCAGCAGGGCGGCGCCGTCGAAGGCGCCGTCCGGCACCGCCACCACGTCGGCCAGCATGCCGGCCGCCTGGGCGGCCTTGAGGCTCCAGCCGGAGACCCGGATGCTGTGCAGCGTCACCTCGGTGACCAGCGCATCCGGGTGGGGCCGCGCGATGGCGAACACCGGCAGGCCGGCCGGATGATCGGCCCGCTCGACGAAGGGCAGCCGGGCGATGATCTTGGGGGCGTCCGGCTCCTCCAGCGCGGTCCACCAGGCGCCGCCCGCCGGAGTGGCGGCCGGCACCAGGCCGAGATCGCCGGGATTCCGGGCCAGCGCCGCGATCACCCCGGCGATGCCGAGATGGCCCTGGAACGGCACCGTGAAGCCGAAATGGAAGCGGGCGCTGTCGCGCATCGCGGCCTCGCCGGTGGAGAGGTCCGCATGCACCCGATACGGCGCCTGCACATACGTGAAGGTGGCGATGATCACCCGCAGGATGCTCTCGGCGGTGTCGAGCGGGAGAATGCCCCGGTGGCGCTCGACCAGCCGGCGCATCATGTCGGCCTCGCGGGCCGGGCGGAACGCCGAGCCGGTCTCGGCCGTGCGCTTCACCTCGATCAGCCGGGCGATGATCTCGCCGCGCTCCATCAGCAGGCGGTGCATCGCCTCGTCGATGCGGTCGATGTCGGCACGCAGGGCGGGGAGCGAGACGTCGGGGGAGGCCATGAGCAACGGTTCCACAGGCATTCGAAGGACGACACCGGGACGGCGGCGGGGACCCCACCGCGAGGAGGCCGGGCGGGAGCGCCGGGCGGCGGCGGCACGCGCGGGCCGCCGAGCCAGCGCCGGGACGGCGCCGGGACAGCGTGCCGTCCCCCGCCCCCGGGCCGGCATCTCTCGGACAAGGTTGATAATTTGCTGTCGGCGCGAACGCAAAGAAAACATTGACAGGACGCCGCTCCGCCCTATGTAAGCCCGGCCCGTGTCGCCGCCCGGGCGCCGCCGTGGCCGTGGGCCGGCTTGCCCAAGGCCCGATTTGCATCGACGATGCGAGCATCGACAACGAATGCAGCCGAGGTGTGCGCAGCGGCGATGAGTGCACCGACCATGGGCGGATCGACCACGGCGCCACCCCGGAGACCGACCGGACCCCGATGACCACCACCCCCGCCAAGGCCGAGACCAAGCTGCCGGTGCTCGTGCGCGAGGCCGACCGCCCGCGTTCGCAGCTCGCCGTGTTCGGGCCGGACAAGCCCCTGCGGCTCGACTCCGGCGTCGCCCTGTCGCCCTTCCAGGTGGCCTACCAGACCTACGGGACGCTCAACCCGGCCAAGAGCAACGCCGTCCTGATCTGCCACGCCCTGACCGGCGATCAGCACGTCGGCAACGTGCATCCGGTGACCGGCAAGGGCGGCTGGTGGGACATCATGGTCGGCCCCGGCCGGCCGATCGACACCAACCGCTACTTCGTCATCTGCTCCAACGTGGTCGGCGGCTGCATGGGCACCTCCGGCCCGTCCTCGACCAACCCGGCCACCGGCGAGCCCTACGGGCTCGACTTCCCGGTCATCACCATCAAGGACATGGTGCGGGCCCAGACCATGCTGCTCGACCACCTCGGCATCGACACGCTGTTCGCGGTCGCCGGCGGCTCGATGGGCGGCATGCAGGTCATCGAGTGGTGCGCGAGCTATCCGGACCGGGTGTTCTCGGCCCTGCCGATCGCCACCGCGACCCGCCACTCGGCCCAGAACATCGCCTTCCACGAGGTCGGCCGCCAGGCCGTGATGGCCGATCCGGAGTGGAAGAACGGGCGCTATTTCGTCGAGGGGACGAGTCCCCGGCGCGGCCTGTCGGTCGCCCGCATGGGCGCCCACATCACCTACCTGTCCGACACGGCGCTGCACCGCAAGTTCGGCCGGCGCTTCCAGGATCGCGACAACCCGACCTTCTCGTTCGACGCCGACTTCGAGGTCGAGAGCTATCTGCGCCACCAGGGCTCGACCTTCGTCGAGCGCTTCGACGCCAACAGCTATCTCTACCTCACCCGGGCGATGGACTATTTCGACCTCGCCGCCGATCACGGCGGGGTGCTGGCCAACGCCTTCCGGGGCACCCGCACCCGCTTCTGCGTCATCTCGTTCACCAGCGACTGGCTGTTCCCGACCTCGGACTCACGCGCCATCGTGCATGCGCTCAACGCCGGCGGCGCCCGCGTCTCCTTCGCCGAGATCGAGACCGACAAGGGCCACGACGCCTTCCTGCTCGACGAGCCGGAGCTGATCGGCATCGTCCGCGGCTTCCTCGACTCCGCCGGCCGCGCCCGCGGCCTCCCCACCTGAGGGCCGCGCGATGACGGACCGGCCGCCGCGCCGCACCTCGACCGTGAGGATCTCGCCATGATGCTGTCCCGCGCGCCGCGCGACCTCACCATGGCCGAGACCGTGCGCGGTCCCGGCGGCGCCCGCGTCGACCTGCTGATGGTCTCCGAGATGGTGGAGCCGGGCTCGCGGGTGCTCGACGTCGGCTGCGGCGACGGCGAGCTGTTGCGCCTGCTGGAGGCGCGCGGGGTCGACGGCCGCGGCATCGAGCTGTCGCGCGAGGGCGTCAACGAGTGCGTCGCCAAGGGGCTCGCGGTGGTCCAGGGCGACGCCGACACCGACCTTTCGGCCTATCCGGACGATGCCTTCGACTACGTGATCCTGTCGCAGACCTTGCAGGCGACGCGCCGGCCGCGCGAGGTGATCGAGCACATGCTGCGCATCGGCCGGCACGCCATCGTGTCGTTCCCGAATTTCGGCCACTGGCGCATCCGCCTCCAGCTCCTCTTCTACGGGCGGATGCCGCGCACCGCCAACCTGCCCGAGACGTGGTACGACACGCCCAACATCCACTTCTGCACCATCAAGGACTTCAACGACATGTGCGCGCTGGTGGGCGCCCGCATGGAGAAGGCGGTGGCGCTCGATCCGTGGGGCACGGCGCTCAAGATCGACGCCCCGTGGTGGTTCTGGAACCTGTTCGGCGAGCAGGCGGTGTTCGTGCTCAGCCGCAAGCCGGGGTGACGCGGGACGTCACCGACGTTCGGACCAGGGGTTCAGCACCGGCACGCCCGCCCGGCGATACTCGCGGGTGTCGCGGGATACGACCGTCAGGCCGCTGTCGAGCGCCGTCGCTGCGATGATCAGGTCGGGCTGCGAGAAGGTGTGACCGGCCTTGCGGCCCTGCTCGACCAGGAGTCGCCATTTCAGCATTACGTCTTCAGTGACAGGAAGCACCCGTCCCTCGAACATCGGCCGCACCCGATGCGTGAGCCAGTCGCCGAGGGCGGCTCGCCGGTGCGGATCGGCGACGCATTCGATGCCGAACCGAATTTCCGCCAAGGTGACCATACTGACATGCAGACGATCGAGCGGTTGCGCCGACACGAACGCGACGACCTCTCGGCTCGGCCGCGGTCGCCGCAGCTCCGACAACACGTTGGTGTCGAGCAACCAGCCTGTCACAGCTCGACGTCGCGCACCGGCGACTGCTCGCGCGGGCGGCGGAGATCGAGAGCCGTCCGCGGGGAGGACCGAAGCGCAGCGACCAGGTCGGCGCCGGTTCGCTCGCGTCCTTCCCGGCGATACTGATCGGCGGCCACGACCACCACCTCGTCGCGTCCCTGCACCGTGATGGTCTGCGGACCCTCACGACGGACCCGTCGCACCAGCTCGCCGAAGCGCGCTTTGGCATCCTGCAACGGCCACCGGGCCGGGGTGCGGCGGCGGGACGCGCGGGTATGGTCGGGCTTTGTCACGCCGGCCAGGATAGGAACGGCTCGACCTGTCCGCAAGGCATTCGCTGGACGCGGTGACCGCCCAGTTTACGGCCGGATGGTCCGGACGTCGGCCCCCTGCCCCGGACAAGGCGCGGCAGGCGGCAGCCTGACGCGCCGCAGAGCCGGGGCCCACCTTGGCCCGCCGAACCGCCTCGCCGAAACGCCTCGCCGGGCGCCCCTGGGTCCCGGCTCGCGGTTCACCGCTTCGGTGTCCCGCGTCCGGGACACGGACGCGGCGTTCACCGCCCGCCGGGCGGCGCAGCCGGCGGCGGCGGTGCACCGGGCTCGATCGGGCCGCAGCCTTTGTCGACGGCGGCCTGGCGCAGCATCTTCTGGTCGGCGCGTGCCTGGGCCAGATCGGCCGAGTAGGCGGCCGCGCTGATCGCTGGACCGGCGGGGTCCTGATTGGCGCGGGCGATGAGATCGTTGAGCTGCTTCTCGCGGGCCATGGCGCCGGCGAGCCGGCCGGGCAGATCGGGGCAGCGCAGATAGTCGTACTTGCCCGGCGCCGCATAGAGAATGCCGAGGTCGAGATTCTGGGCACAGCCGCCGAGCAGCGTCCCGGAGGACAGGAGCCCAAGGGTCAGCGCCACGCGGAGGGGTGCCCCGAACCGGAGCCGCCCATGGGGGGGCGCCCTCCCGATCACCGGAACCCCGGTCCCACGCCGGACTGATATCGCACGCTTCACGTTGCTTCGCCGCTCCGCTCGGGGCTCCGCTTCCTCGGCTCCGCGATCCGCCGCCGACGCTCGACCCGGCCGCCGGACGGACCTCGAGCGGAATCCGATCCAACTGGATCGGACCCCACTCCAGAAGTCCTTGCATGATCGCATTTTCGACGGCGAACCGGAGTCCACTTCGCCGGAAAATGCTCTAGCACAACTTTGGGCCGGACTGAATTCTCCCGTGGAGACGAAGGGTTCGGGCCGTGGCCGGGGGCCACGGCGGCGCCGGTGGCGGCCCGCCCCGCCGGTTCCGCCGGACTGCCCCGCCGGTCCCGGCGCAACCCGGAAAATGGGCGCAGAGCCGGCACGTTGCTCTTTCGTCATGGGTGTGTAAGGTCGCCGCGCCTCCGCCCACCAGGACGTTCCATGGCTCGTGACGTGATCGATATGACGCCGCTCCAGTCGCGCGACGACCTCGTCGCGTGGTTCGAGGCGGGCGCCAAGCCGCCCAGCAAGTTCCGCATCGGCACCGAGCACGAGAAATTCCCCTTCACCTTGGCCCGCCACGAGCCTCTGCCCTACGAGGGACCGCGCGGCATCCGCGCCCTGCTCGAAGGCATGCAGATGATCCTCGGCTGGGAGCCGATCATGGAGGCGGGCCACATCATCGGCCTCGTCGACGTGACCCATGGCGGGGCGATCTCGCTGGAGCCCGGCGGCCAGTTCGAGCTGTCGGGGGCGCCGGTCGAGACCATCCATCAGACCTGCTCGGAGCTTCAGGCGCATCTCGCCCAGCTCCGCGAGGTGGCGGCGCCGCTCGGCATCGGCTTCCTCGGCCTCGGCATGGCGCCGACCTGGTCGCGCAGCGAGATGCCGGTGATGCCCAAGGGCCGCTACCGCATCATGACGGGCTACATGCCCAAGGTCGGCCGGCTCGGCCTCGACATGATGTACCGGACCTGCACGGTGCAGACCAATCTCGACTTCTCGTCGGAAGCCGACATGGTCAAGAAGCTGCGCGTCTCGCTGGCGCTGCAGCCGGTCGGCACCGCGCTGTTCGCCAACTCGCCGTTCACCGAGGGCAAGCCGAACGGCTTCCTGTCGTTCCGCTCCGAGATCTGGCGCGACACCGACGCCGACCGTTCCGGCATGCTGCCGTGGGCGTTCGAGCCCGGCATGGGGTTCGAGCGCTGGGTCGACTACGCGCTCGACGTGCCGATGTATTTCGTCAAGCGCGGCGAGCAGTACATCGACGTCGCCGGCCAGTCGTTCCGCGACCTGCTCGACGGTCGGCTGGAGGCACTGCCGGGCGAGCGCGCCACCCTGTCGGACTGGGCCAACCACGTCTCGACCATCTTCCCCGAGGTGCGCCTCAAGCGCTACCTGGAGATGCGCGGCTCCGACGCGGTGCCGTGGCGCAGCCTGCCGTCGCTGCCGGCCTTCTGGGTCGGCCTGCTCTACGATCCGGACGGCCTCGATGCGGCCTGGGACCTCGTCAAGGACTGGACCGCGGAGGAGCGCCAGGCGCTGCGCGATCAGGTGCCGCGGCTCGGCTTCAAGGCCACCATCCGGGGCCGCAGCGTGCTCGACCTCGCCCGCGACTGCCTCGCCATCGCGCGCGCCGGCCTGGTGCGCCGTGCCCGCGAGGACTGGGCCGGCCGCGACGAGACCCGCTATCTGACGCCGCTCGAGGCGATCGCCGAGCGCGGCACCACGCCGGCCGAGGAGCTGCTGGCGAAGTTCCACGGCGGCTGGGGCGGCTCGGTCGATCCGGTGTTCAACGAATACGCCTACTGAAGCATGCAGGCGCGGCGCCCGCGCCAACCGACCACGGACCCGCCATGGCGAAGGGAACCCCGGCCACCCGGGCACTCGAGCGAGCCGGCATCACCTTCACGCTGCACGAGTACGACTACGATCCCGACGCGGCCCGCATCGGCCTCCAGGCCGCCGAGGCGCTCGGCGTCGATCCAGCCCGCGTGCTCAAGACCCTGATGGCGCGGGCCGGCCGCGAGACCGTCTGCGTCGTGGTGCCGTCCGATCGCGAGGTGAGCCTCAAGCGGCTCGCCGCCGCGGCCGGCGCCAAGGAGGCCGCCATGCTGCCGCCCGCCGAGGCCGAGCGCATCACCGGCTATCACGTCGGCGGCATCTCGCCCTTCGGCCAGAAGAAGCGGGTGCGGGTGTTCATCGATCAAGGCGCGCTCACCCACCCGACCGTGGTGCTCAACGGCGGCCGCCGCGGCCTCCAGGTGGAGATGAGGACGGCCGACCTCGTCGGCCTGCTCGGCGCCACCGTGGTGGCGCTCGCCTGACCGGCCGGCGCCCGCAACGGGCCGTCCGGTCGTTGCTCCCGGCGGCCGGTCTCGCTGTTCGGCCTCCGGCTTTTGCGGTACATCTCGGGTCCCGCAGCCGCCAGCGCGAGGCGAATCGGACGATGACGCGAGCCAGGGTGTCGATCCGCGCCGGCCTGTTCCTCCTCGCCCTCCTTCTTCTCGCGCTCCTCGCCGCGAGCGGCGGCCCGGCCGCTGCACAGATCGGCTTCGACCGTCCGGGCAGCGACTTCGCCACCTTCCCGGTGCGCAGCGCCGATCCGGCGATCTGCGCCAGCCGCTGCGAGCGCGACAGCCGCTGCCGCGCCTGGAGCTTCTCGTATCCGACCGCCGAGCAGGGCGCCGTCTGCCGCATGAAGGCGCAGGTGACGGCGCGCGTCGCCGACACCTGCTGCGTGTCGGGCGTCAAGGGCGCCGGCGTGATCGTGCCGCGCGACGGCCGCGCCGAGATCGGCATCGACCGCGCCGGCGGCGACTTCCACGGCATCGACCTCGCCGCCGATGCCGCGTGGCCCGTGTGCAAGGCCGCCTGCGAGGGCGAGAGCCGCTGCCGCGCCTGGACGTTCCTGCGCGCCGGGTATGCCGGCTCGGTGCCGCGCTGCTACCTGAAGGAGCGCATCCCGGCGCCCCGGCGACGCCCCTGCTGCGTCTCGGGCGTGGTGCGCTGAGCGCGACCGGACGCCGCGGCGCTCGACAGTCCGCGACCCGTTGACGGACCGTTAACGCGCCGGTGCCTAGGCTCGCGGCCAGGAGCCGAGCCAGAGGACGCGACCTAGGACGAGCCATGGGAATCGTCTCGTCACAATTCAACTGGGTGTCGACGCCGTCGGGCTACGCCCAGGTGACGAACTGGCGCGCCAAGCAGCAGGCGTTCAACAAGCAGATCGAGAGCAGCCTCGCCTCGACCAGCATCGTGTTCGCCAACGCTTCGGCCGACTACGGCAGCGGCATGTCCGAGATCGCGGCGCGGCGCGCCGCGGTGCGGGTTCAGGGCGAGCTCAAGGCGAAGGTCGCCAAGGCGCAGCTCGACATGAGGGTCTGACGGGGGAAACCGACGGCTCCAGGGGGATGGGGGCCGAGCCACCACGACGAACCGAGAATCGGGAAGGCGAAACGATGGACACTTCGGCAATCGCGAGCGCGGCAGTCGGCCTCCAGGCCAGCCAGCTCCAGATGGCGGCCGCCGCCAAGATGGTGAAGATGGGCGCCGAGCAGGAGGCCAACATCGCCAAGATGGTGGAGGCCGCCGCCGACAATGCCAACCGACTCGCCAACGTGGCGGCCGGCGTCGGCACGGCGCTCGACATCACCGCTTAGAGCGGGTTCCGGCGGAGCGGGACCCGCCTCTCGCCTCCGCTCTTCCCCGCGGGAGTGGGGACCCAGAAGTCGCGCGGCACGGCGATCGTTCGAAGCCGCTGGATTCCCGCTTGCGCGGGAATGAGCGGAGCATCATGCGTGCGTCCTCGCGACGGCGCTAGGGCATGCACACATCTCGGAAAGCTGCGGACTTTCGGGTGAGGGGCAAACACGCCGGCCGCCCCCTCCGATGTCATCGCCGGGCTCGACCCGGCGATCCATCTCTTTGCAATCAATGGATTTTTGGTGAAGGCGACGGATGCGCGGGTCGAGCCCGCGCATGACGCTGTTATGCGTGGCACGCGATGTGTGCGTGCCCTAGCGCGACGGCGGGGACGCCTTTCCTCACTTCGCCAGCGCCGCCCGGATCAGCGCCACCGCCTCGGGGCTCGCCCATTCGGCGGGGCCGGCGAGCGTCGCCACGGTGCAGCCGGACGAATCGACCAGCACGGTCGCCGGCAGCCCGAAGGCACCCAGCTCGCGAAGAATCTTTCCGCTCGCATCGGCGTAGTAGGCGAGGCCGTCGATCCCCACCTCCTTCAGCCAGGCGCGCGGCTTCTCCGGGTTGCGGGTGTCGACATTGACGGCCACCACCTCGAAGCCGGGCCCGCCGAGCTGGCGCTGGAGCGCGTCGAGCGCCGGCATCTCCTTGCGGCAGGGCACGCACCAGGTGGCCCACAGGTTGAGCAGCACGGTCCGCCCCTGCCAGTCGGCGAGGGTACGCGGCACGCCGCTGCCGTCCGTGAAGGCGAGATCGCGCAACGCGCGCGGCTCCGGTGCCGGCTTGAGGGCGGCCAGCTCGCCGCGCATCAGCGGCTCCAGCCGCTGCCCGGCCGCGACCGCCGGCGCACAGGCGGCGCGCGACGCATTGCGCCCGAAACCCCCGACGCCGTATACCGCCCCGACGACGACCGCGGCGGCCACGGCCGCCGCGCCGAGCACCAGCCCGGCGAGGACGATCCGGCGCCGCCCGCCGCTGGCCGGAGCCGGGGACGGGGCGCCGGCGGGCTCGGTGGTGGTTTGGGTGTGCGGATTTTCGGCCATGGGCGACAGGAACTCGCGATGAGCAACACGATGTGGGGCGGACGGTTCGAGAGCGGACCCGACGCCATCATGGCCGAGATCAACGCCTCGATCGACTTCGATCGGCGCCTCTACCGGCAGGACATCACGGCCAGCAAGGCGCACGCCGCCATGCTCGCCGATCAAGGCATCATTTCGGCCGCCGACGCCGATGCGATCGGCCGCGGCCTCGACGCCGTGCTGGCCGAGATCGAGGCCGGGACCTTCGAATTCAGCCGCGCCCTGGAAGACATCCACATGAACGTGGAGTCCCGCCTCGCGGTCCTGATCGGCCCGGCCGCCGGGCGCTTGCACACGGCGCGCTCGCGCAACGACCAGGTGGCGACCGACTTCAAGCTGTGGGTGCGCGACGTCATCGACGGGCTCGATGGCCGTCTCGCCGACTATCAGCGGGCGCTCGCCGAGACCGCGCTCACCCATGCCGGCACCGTGATGCCGGGCTTCACGCATCTGCAAACCGCGCAGCCCGTCACCTTCGGGCATCACCTGCTCGCCTATGTGGAGATGGCGGCGCGCGACCGCGGCCGCTTCGCCGACGCCCGCACGCGCCTCAACGAATGCCCGCTCGGCTCGGCGGCGCTCGCCGGCACCTCGTTCCCGCTCGACCGCCACAAGACCGCGGCGGCGCTCGGCTTCGCACGGCCGACCGCCAACTCGCTCGACGCCGTGTCGGACCGCGACTTCGTGCTGGAGACGCTGTCGGCCGCCGCGATCACCGCGATGCACCTGTCGCGCTTTGCCGAGGAGATCGTCATCTGGACGTCGCCCTTGGTCGGCTTCCTCAAGCTCTCCGACAAGTTCACCACCGGCTCGTCGATCATGCCGCAGAAGCGCAATCCGGACGCGGCCGAGCTGGTGCGGGCCAAGACCGGCCGCATCTGCGGCGCGCTGACCGCGCTGCTGATGGTGATGAAGGGGCTGCCGCTCGCCTACCAGAAGGACATGCAGGAGGACAAGGAGGGCGCCATGGACGCGCTCGCCGCCCTCGACCTGTCGCTGGTGGCGATGACCGGCATGGTCCGCGACATGACCCCCGACACGGTGCGCATGCGGGCCGCCGCCGGGGCCGGCTACGCCACCGCGACCGATCTCGCCGACTGGCTGGTGCGGGTGCTGAAGATGCCGTTCCGCGAGGCCCATCACGTCACCGGCCGCATCGTCCAGGCGGCCGAGAAGGCGGGCGTCGACCTCGCCGATCTGCCGCTCACCGCCATGCAGGCGGTGGAGCCTCGGATCACGGAGGCGGTCTTCGGTGTGCTGACGGTCGATGCCGCGGTGGAGAGCCGGGCCAGCTACGGCGGCACCGCACCCGCCAATGTGCGATTTCAAGCGACCGCCTGGCTGGAGCGGCTCGCCGCCGGCTGAGCCGGGGCTCGGCTACAAGTCCGGCGGCCCACGGCCGCCGGTTCCCGTTCGGCGGACTTACGAGCCCGCGCTCTCACGCTAGCCGGTCAGTTCCCGCCGATATTGCCCTTGGGGCCAGCGCGTGGAACCTGGCTCGGGGGGTCGCCCAGCGCCGGACCCGAATCGCGGGCCGCCGGACCACCGGCGCCGCCCGCCCCGGTGGTGCCGGGAACCGGCGCCACCACGGCGCCGCCGGAGCCGCGCGCTGCCGCGCCGGTGTCGCCGCTGGTGCCGATATTGCCCTTCGGCGGAACGTTGTTCGGGACCTCGGTCCCGGTCGGATTGTTGGGGTTGCCGGTCTGGGCCAGCGCCGGCATGGCCAGGGCGGTCACGCCGAGGGCCACAAGCCCGGCTCGCAACAGCTTGGACGTCGATGGCATCGTATTGCCTCCTCGAGACTTTGCCGCATGGTTGGGGTCGCGTTCGGACAACGGCTCGTCGCCACGGGGGTTCCGGCGCGACGGCGGCGTGTCGCGCCACGCGGGAGGCCGCGACGCCAATGATGCAAGGATCACACGGTCGGCCGAAAAAACGCGCTGCCGGCCCGAAAAGGCCCGATTTTCGCTCGCCGATGCGCTACGGTCCCGGCGATCCGCGAGGCGCGCCGTGCCATCCGGCCGGAACGAGCGCCGCGACGGCGCGGATCGCAGATCCGGGGAAGAAGAACTCCGGCGGAGTGGTTGTGGTGGATCACGGAGGCGCGCGCGTGAGTCGGACGGGCGGATTTCGGATGCTGGCGCTCGTGGCTCTGATCGGCACGCTCGCCCTGGCGGGCTGCGGCCGCAAGAACGCGCTGGAGCCGCCGCCCTCGGCCCAGGCGGTGCCGACCCCGGCCGAGCAGCCGGCCCCTTCGGGCTGGCGGACTCCCTCCGGCGGCATCCCCGACCTCAACCCGACGCAGCCGCCGCCACCCCCGCCGGCGACGCCTCCCCGCAACCGCACCTTCCCGCTCGACGCCCTGCTGAACTGACGGGCTGAGCCGATCCGGCAGCCGCGCCCGGCCGGCCTGCGCCGCGGTGCCCCCGGTCGCCCAGTTTCACCGCACCGAAAAATGCTCTAACCCGTGTGGCGCGTCGCGGCTTCGCCGCGGGTTTCTGCCGGCGCGCTGTCCGAGGCTGTCCATGCACCACTTCCATCACCGCGACGGCGTCATGCACGCCGAGGGGGTCGATCTCGTCCGCCTCGCCGAGACGATCGGCACGCCGTTCTACTGCTACTCCACCGCCACCCTGGTGCGGCACTACCGGGTGTTCGCCGAGGCGTTCGCCGACGTGCCGGCGACGATCTGCTACGCCATGAAGGCGAACTCCAACCAGGCGGTGATCCGCACCCTGGCCAAGCTCGGCGCCGGCGCCGACGTGGTGTCGGGCGGCGAGCTCCAGCGGGCGCTGGCGGCCGGCATCCCGCCCGAGCGGATCATGTTCTCCGGGGTCGGCAAGACGGCCGCGGAGCTGTCGCTGGCGGTCGACACCGGCATCCTGTGCGTCAACGTCGAGTCGGAGCCCGAGCTGGCGCTGCTGTCGCAGATCGCCGCCGCCAAGGGCCGCCACGCCGCCGTGTCGCTGCGGGTCAATCCGGACGTCGACGCCGGCACCCATCAGAAGATCTCCACCGGCAAGGCCGAGAACAAGTTCGGGATCCCGATCTCGCGCGCCCGCGACGTCTACGCCCGCGCCGCCACGCTGCCCGGCATCCGGGTGGCCGGCGTCGACATGCATATCGGCAGCCAGATCACCGATCTCGGGCCGTTCCGCGACGCCTTCGCGCTGCTCGCCGACTTCGTGCGGCTGCTGCGCGCCGACGGCCACGCCATCGCGCACATCGATTTCGGCGGCGGGCTCGGCATTCCGTATCGCGACGACGACGACGAGCCGCCCCACCCCGAAGCCTATGCGGCCGTGGTGAAGCAGGCGGTGCGCGACCTCGGCTGCCGGCTCTTGTTCGAGCCCGGGCGGCTCCTGGTCGGCAATGCCGGCGTCCTGATCACCCGCGTGCTCTACGTGAAGCGCGGCGAGGCCAAGACCTTCGTGATCGTCGATGCGGCCATGAACGATCTGGTGCGCCCGACCCTCTACGAGGCGTTCCACGCGCTCCGCCCGGTGGTCGAGCCGCCTCCCGGCACCCCGACGCTCACCGCCGACGTGGTCGGCCCGGTGTGCGAATCGGGCGACTACCTTGCCCTCGACCGCGCCATGCCGGAGCCCAAGGCCGGCGATCTGATCGCCGTGATGTCGGCCGGCGCCTACGGAGCCGTGCAGGCCGGCACCTACAACACTCGCCCGCTCGTCCCCGAGGTGCTGGTGAACGGGGCCGACTGGGCGCTGGTGCGGCCCCGCCTGGAGGTCGCCGACATCATCGCGCGCGACCAGCTGCCGGCGTGGTTGTGAGAACCGCGCCACCGGATGCGACGGGGCAAAGGATGCGTTAGCATCTCGCGTGACAGCAGCAGGCCACCAGAGCACGGCCACGGAGGTCGCATGAACCAGCTCACCCGCATCACTCGCGACCCCGCCGTCATGGGCGGCAAGCCATGCATCCGCGGTCTCCGGGTGACCGTCGGTATGATCGTCGGCCAGATCGCAGCGGGCCTCTCGGTAGACCAACTCATCACGGACTACCCCTATCTGCAACGTGAGGATGTCGTGGAGGCCCTCCGTTACGCCGCTTGGCGCGCCGAGGAGCGCGAGGTTGAACTCCCAACCGGATCGTGACAACGGCAGCCCATGAGGCTCGTGGTCGACATGAACCTGTCGCCCGGATGGGTGGGCTATCTGGTCGCGGCCGGCCACGAGGCGGTCCACTGGTCGGAGGTCGGCCCAGGCGATGCGCCCGACGAGGTCGTCCTCGCATGGGCCGCGACCAACGGGTATGTGATCCTCACGAGCGATCTCGACTTCGGCGCGATCCTGGCGTCGACGCGCGGACATGGGCCGAGCGTCGTCCAGCTTCGCAGCGACACCTTGGCACACGGCGCGATCGGAAACGCGGTTCTTCGAGCCATCGCTCTGGCGGCCGGCGATCTGTCACGCGGCGCGCTCCTGTCGATCGAGCCAGGTCGTGCGCGAATTCGCCTCCTTCCCTTTCCCCCCTGCGACCCGGCTTGACCCCTCTTCACGCCGCCGCTGACAATGCCGTGAAGCGACGCATTTCGGCCGCGCGTGCCTGCCAGCATGGGGGTTCGCGTGTTAAAGCATTGTCCGGCGAAGTGGATGCCGGTTCGCCGTCGACAATGCGATCACGCCAGGACGTCTAGAGCGGAGCACGATCCGGTTAGATCGGATTCCGCTCTAGTGATGAGCGATAAGGCCGCACTCCGGAGAGCCGCTTGAGCGAGCACCCCCCCGCCCCCGACCGTGCAGCTGCGCCGCACGAGCAAGCCGCCGTGCTCGGCCCGGCACTCGAGCGGGCCCGCTGGACGGTGTTCTGGGAGGGGCTGTGGCCCGCCCTCGCGGCGATCGCGACGGTCACCGGGGCCTTCCTCGCCGCCTCCTGGCTCGGGCTGTGGCTGTGGCTGCCGCCGCTCGGCCGCGCCGTCGGCCTGACGGGCTTCGCGGCGCTGCTGATCGCCGCCCTGGTGCCGCTGGCCCGCCTCCGCTTCCCCTCCGCGACCATCGGCCTCGCCCGGCTCGACCGCGAGTCCGGCCTCCTGCACCGTCCCGCCACGGCCGCCTCCGACACCCTGGCGACTCCGGCCGAAGACCCCTGGGCCCGCGCCCTCTGGCACGCCCATCTGGAGCGCTCGCTGGCCGCCGCCCGCGCCCTGCGAGTCGGGTTCCCCGCCCCTCGTCTGATGCGGCGCGACCCCTGGGCGCTGCGCATGCTGGTGCTGCTGCTGGTCGCCGTCTCCTTCGTCTCGGCCGGCGGTGACCGCCTGCGGCGGATCGCCGCGGCGTTCGACTGGCAGGGCACGGCGCTGCCCAGCAACTTCCGGCTCGACGCCTGGGTATCGCCGCCCGTCTACACGGGGCGGCCGCCGGTCATCCTGCCGGGGCTGCGCCCGGGCGAGCCGGCCGCCCAGCCCGGCGCGCTCGCGGCCGTCACGGTGCCGGCCGGCAGCGTCCTGGTGATCCGGTCGAGCGGCAAGACCGGCCTGGAGGTCTCCACCGCCGGCGGCCTCGCCGAGGCGGCCCCCGACGCCGCGGCACGTCCGCCCGCCGGTGCCGAGGAGCGGCGCTTCGTCATCCGCGAGCGCGGCAGCGCCACGGTGCGCGGGCTCGGCCAGGACCTCGCCTGGAGCTTCGTCGCGACGCCGGACCGCGTGCCGGTCATCGCCTTCGCCAAGGAGCCCGAGCCGCAGGCTCGCGGCGCCCTCCAGCTCGCCTACAAGGTCGAGGACGACTATGGCGTCGTCGCCGCCCGCGCCACCTTCGCGGCCAAGCCCGGCGCCGCCGCCCGGCCGCTGTTCGATCCGCCCGACTTCGCGCTGTCGCTGCCGCAGGCCCGCACCCGCAACGGCGCCGGCCAGACCAGCAAGGATCTCACCGAGAGCCCGTGGGCGGGCGCCGAGGTGGTGCTGACGCTCACCGCCCGCGACGAGGCCGAGAACGAAGGCCGCAGCGCCCCGGTGGAGCTGCGGCTGCCGGAGCGGCTGTTCGTCAAGCCGCTCCCCCGCGCCCTGATCGAGCAGCGACGCAACCTGGCGCTCGACGCCGACTCCCGCGACACCGTCGCGGTGGCGCTCGATGCGCTCGCCATCGCGCCGGAGCGCTTCACGCCGGAGACCGGCGCCTATCTGGGCCTGCGCTCGGTGTACTGGAGCCTGGTGCGGGCCAAGTCGGACGCGGATCTGCGCGAGGTGGTCCACGAGCTGTGGGCGCTCGCCACCCAGCTCGAGGACGGCAACGTGGCCGACGCCGAGGCGCGGCTGCGCAACGCCCAGGAGGCGCTGCGCCAGGCCCTGGAGCGCGGCGCCAGCGAGGAGGAGATCAAGAAGCTGATGGAGGAGCTGCGGGCCGCCATGCAGCAGTTCATGCAGGCGCTCGCCGAGGAGCTGCGCAAGAACCCGCAGATGGCGCGGCCGCTCGATCCCAACGCCCGCCAGCTCCGCTCGCAGGACCTCCAGTCGATGCTCGACCGGCTGGAGCAGCTCGCCCGCCAGGGCGCCCGCGATGCCGCCCGCGCGCTGCTCGATCAGCTCCAGTCCATGATGGACAATCTCCAGATGGCGCGACCCGGCCAGCAGGGCGACGGCGACGACGACCTCATGTCGGCGCTCGACGAGCTGGGCGACATGATCCGCCGCCAGCAGCAGCTCCGCGACCGCACCTTCCAGCAGGGCCAGGACCAGCGCGGCCAACGCGGGCAGCGGGGCCAGCGCGGACAGCAGCGGGGCGAGCCGGGCCAGGGCGATCCGAGCGACTACAGCCAGCTCCAGCAGAACCAGCAGGGCCTGCGCGACCAGCTCAAGCGGCTGATGGACCAGCTCCGCCAGCGCGGCCTCGGCCAGCCGCAGGACGGCCAGCCCGGCGAGGGCGAGACGCTGGGCCGGGCCGACGAGTCCATGGGCGACGCCGCCGGCGAGCTCGGCCAGGGCAACCCCGACGGCGCCGTCGACAGCCAGGGCCGCGCCCTGGATGCCCTGCGCAAGGGCGCCCAGGGCCTCGCCCAGCAGCTCCAGCAGCAGATGGGCCAGGGTCCCGGCCAGCCGGGCCGCATGGGCCAGCCGCGCGCCCAGCAGGACACCGACCCGCTCGGCCGGCCGCTGCGCGGCCGCGACTACGGCGACGATTCCACCGTCAAGGTGCCGGGCGAGATCGACGTGCAGCGCGCCCGCCGCATCCTGGAGGAGCTGCGCCGCCGCTTCGCCGACCCGCTGCGGCCGCAGCTCGAGCTCGACTACATCGAGCGCCTGCTGAAGGACTTTTGAGCCGTGCGTCCGGCGGCTCGGCGTCGGCTCAGCCGGTCACGCCGGACCGCCGTCGGCGTGGGCCGAAGGCCCACAGCAGAAAGATGACGGCGAGCGCCGCCGCCAGGCTGAACCAGGTGAGCGCGTATTGGAGGTGGTTGTCCGGCAGATTCGGCTTCAGCCGGGTGACCCGCGGCAGCCCGCCCGGCGCCTCCGGGGCCTCCTGCTCGACATAGAACGGCGCCACCGCGAGGCCCTTCTCGGCCGCGATGGCGGCGGGATCGCGGGCGAACCACAGGTTCCGGGCCGGATCGTCGGCCGGCGCGAAGGTCGGCCGCTCCTCCGGCCAGCGCATCACCGCGACGATCTCGACCGGCCCCGTCACCTGCCCGGCGGCGCGTGCCTCCGGCGCCTTCTGGGCATCCGGCACGAAGCCGCGATCGACCATGACGAGCGGCGCCCCGGCCGCCGCGGGGCCGCCGGCGCCCCCCGCCCCGGCGAGCCGCAGCGGCGTGAACACCCGGTAGCCGAGCCCGCCCGGCGCGGTGCGCAGGCCGGAGCCGATGGCATAGACCAGCGCCTCGCGGTCGTGCAGGAACTCGCCGGCGAAGCGGACGCGGCGGAACTCGGCCTCCTCCCGCCGCAAGGTCGGCCACGCCGCCGCCGGCGGCAGCGCCACCGGGGCGGCGGCGAGACGTTCGCTCAGCGTGGCGATCAGCTCGCGCTTCCAGGCACGGCGATCGAGCTGCCACAGGCCGAGACCGATCAGCACCGCGACGCCGACCAGCGACACCAGGGCGGGAACGAGCAGGCGGCGCGGAGCCGCCGAAGCCGACGCAGTCGTGGTCATCGAACTCAGGGCATCTCGCCGGGGCCGAACTGGCCTTCCGCTGCCTTATGGCGAAACTGGAGCGCGATCATCAGGCCTTTCAGGGGCCGCAGCGGCGCCAGCGTGGTGAGCAGGATGAGCGGCAGCCACAGCGCCGCGTGCAGCCAGAACGGCGGCTGCCAGACGATCTCGGTGATCAGCGCGGCGGCGACCACGACGAAGCCCGAGAACGACATCACGAAGAAGGCGGGCCCGTCGCCCGAATCGATGAAGGCGAAGTCGAGCCCGCACACCTCGCAGCGCGGCCGCACCGTGAGGAAGCCGGCGAACAGCCGGCCCTGCCCGCAGCGCGGGCAGCGCCCGCGCAGGCCGGCCGCGAGCGGGTTCGCGGTCGACGGATGCGCCTCGTGATGTGGTTGCGTGTGCTGGTCCATCCCGGTCCCGGTCAATGCGCGCCGCTCGCACCCGCTCCCCACACATAGATGGCGGCGAACAGGAACAGCCACACCACGTCGACGAAATGCCAATACCAGGCGGCGAACTCGAAGCCGAGATGCTGGGTCGGGGTGAAGTGGCCCGCATAGGCGCGGCCGAGGCAGACGATCAGGAAGATGGTGCCGATGATCACATGGGCGCCGTGGAAGCCGGTCGCCATGAAGAAGGTCGCGCCGTAGACGTTGCCCGAGAACGCGAAGGTGGCGTGAGCGTACTCGTAGGCCTGCACGGCCGTGAAGGTGAGGCCGAGCGCGATGGTGCAGATCAGGCCCCACTTGAGGCCCTGGCGGTCGCCGTGCAGCAGCGCATGGTGCGCCCAGGTGACGGTGGTGCCGGAGGTGAGCAGGATCAGCGTGTTCAACAGCGGCAGGTGCCAGGGATCGAAGGTCTCGATGCCCTTGGGCGGCCAAGTGCCGCCGAACATCTCGGTGCGGGTCACCAGGTTGGCGGCGTCCGGGAACAAGGCGGCATTGAAGTAGGCCCAGAACCACGCGACGAAGAACATCACCTCCGAGGCGATGAACAGGATCATGCCGTAGCGGTGGGAGATCTGCACCACCTTGGAATGAAAGCCGCCGTGCTCCGCCTCGCGTATCACGTCGCGCCACCAGCCCGCCATGGTGCCGAGCACGCCGGCGACGCCGAGCGCGAAGATCCAGGGCGCCGCCGCGAACGACTTGTGCATCCAGAAGATCGCCCCCACCGCCATGATGAAGGCCGACAGCGAGCCGATCACCGGCCACGGGCTCGGATCGACGAGGTGATAGTCGTGCTGCTTGGCGTGCGCCTCGGCCATGGGGGTCTCCGTCTTGCCGAACAGTCGTCGAGGGTGCGGCGGCGCGCGCGCCGCCTGGTTCGATATCGAGGTCAGGACCCGCCGGACGCCGCCGCCGTGGCGGGGCTGCGCGTCGGGTAGAACGTGTAGGACAGCGTGATGGTGTTGAGGCTGTCCTGGTCGCGATCCTCGGCCAGCTTGGGATCGACGAAGAACACCACGGCCATCTCGCGGCGCTCGCCGGCGGCGAGGCGCTGCTCGGTGAAGCAGAAGCAGTCGATCTTGCCGAAATAGGCCCCGGTCTGCGCGGGCGCGACGTTGTAGGCGGCGGTGCCGGAGGTCTCGCGCGCCGCCTGGTTGGTGATGGTGTAGTAGATCGTCACCACCTCGCCGAGCCGGACGTTCACGCTGTTCACCTCGGGCTCGAAGCGCCACGGCAGGCCCCGCCCGATATTGGCGTCGAAGCGCACCGTGATGCGGCGATCGAGCACCTCACCCGGCGCCGCGGTCGCCACCTGCGGGGTGCCACCGAAGCCGGTGACGCGGCAGAACCAGTCGTAGAGCGGTACCGCCGCATAGGCGGCGCCGACCATCAGGCCGACGAAAGCGCCGCAGGCGAGCGCGATGCCGATGTCACGCCGGCGCGCCGGATTGGCGGCGGGCGGCGGGGTGGCGGGCGGGCGGCTCGGACGAACGGGGGTGGTCATCGGCGCCTCACAACGGCCGGCTGAGAACGCCGGGTCCGAGCTTGACGATGGTGATCGCGTAGAACAGCACCACCAGCACGGCGAGCACCACCGCGATGGCGACCGAGCGGGCGCGGCGGCGGCGCTTCTGCTCGTCGGTGAGGACGATGCCGTCGTCGTGGCGAAGAGGGCGACCGCTCATGACACGCTCCAGCGCGCGAGGGCATCGAGGCCGGCTGTGACCCACGGGTCGACCCAGTGGTCGATCAGCAGCACCGCGAACAGCGCGAACAGATAGGTGAGCGAGAAGCCGAACAGCCGCTTCGCCAGGCGATCGGTCGCGGCCGCGTCGGTGGCGCGCTTCAGCCTGACGGCGAGCGCCAGAATCTGCACGCCCGCCACGGTGGCGACGACGCCGTAGAGCGGCCCGGCGAGCCCCACCAGCCAGGGCGACACGCCGATCGGTGCCAGCACGCAGGCGTGCAGCAGGATCTGCCGCTTGGTCTCGGCGACTCCGGACACCACCGGCAGCATCGGGATGCCGGCCCGCGCATAGTCGCCGCTGCGCCACAGCGACAGCGCCCAGAAATGCGGCGGCGTCCAGAAGAAGATGATGAGGAACAGCAGCACCGGCTCGACCGCGAGGCTGCCGGTGGCGGCCGCCCAGCCGATCATCGGCGGCACCGCGCCGGCCGCGCCACCGATGACGATGTTCTGCGACGTCGCCCGCTTCAGCCACATCGAGTAGACGACGGCGTAGAAGACGATCGTGAAGGCGAGCAGGAAGGCCGCGAGCCAGCCGGCGACCAGACCGAGCACCGCGACCGAGCCGACCGCCAGCGTCAGCCCGAAGGCGAGCGCCTCGCCCTCGCCGACCCGGCCGGACGGGATCGGCCGGCGCGCCGTCCGCGCCATCACGGCGTCGATATCGGCGTCCCACCACATGTTGAGCGCACCCGCCGCCCCGGCGCCGACCGCGATGCACAGAAGCGCCGCGAAGCCGAGCACCGGATGCAACCGATCGGGCGCCACCAGCATGCCGACCAGCGCCGTGAACACGACGAGCGACATCACCCGCGGCTTCATCAACGCGATGTAGTCGCGAACCTCGGCGAGGCTGGGCTCGACGGCCGGCACACCCACCGGGGCGGGGACGGAACGGGTGAGATCGGCGCCGTCGGTGGCGAGAGACATACGGGGGACCCTCCGGCCAGGCTGACAATCACACGAGACCGTCACGCGACATCCGTCACGAAACAGCCGTCATGTAAAACGCCGTGCGCGCCGGACCGCGCGCACGGCAGGCGACCGGCGGTGGACCGCCGGTCGCGGATCGGTGGCGCATCAGCGGATGCGCGGCAGCACCTCGAACTGGTGGAACGGCGGCGGCGACGACAGCGTCCACTCCAGGGTGGTCGCCCCGGCGCCCCACGGATTGCCGGCCGCATGCTCCTTGCGCATGAAGGCGCGCGCCACGCCGAAGAAGAAGATCAGCATCGCGAAGAACGAGATGTAGGAGCCGATGGACGACACCATGTTCCAGCCGTGGAAGGCGTCCGGATAGTCGGCGATCCGCCGCGGCATCCCGGCGAGACCCAGGAAGTGCTGCGGGAAGAACACCATGTTGACGCCCACGAAGGTGACCCAGAAGTGCAGCTTGCCGAGCCACTCCTCGTACATGTAGCCGGTGAACTTCGGGAACCAGTAGTACCAGCCGGCGAAGATGGTGAAGACGGCGCCGAGCGACAGCACGTAGTGGAAGTGCGCCACCACGTAGTAGGTGTCGGTCAGCACCCGGTCGACCGAGGCGTTGGCCAGCACCACGCCGGTGACGCCGCCCACCACGAACAGGAAGATGAAGCCGAACGTCCACAGCATCGGGGTGCGGAACTCGATGGAGCCGCCCCACATGGTGGCGATCCACGAGAAGATCTTGATGCCGGTCGGCACCGCGATCACCATTGTGGCGGCGACGAAGTAGGCTTGCGTGCCGGTCGACAGGCCGACCACGTACATGTGGTGCGCCCACACGATGAAGCCGATGAAGCCGATCGCCACCATGGCGTAGGCCATGCCGAGATAGCCGAACACCGGCTTGCGCGAGAAGGTGGCGACGATCTGGCTGATGATGCCGAAGCCCGGCAGGATCATAATGTAGACTTCGGGGTGGCCGAAGAACCAGAACAGGTGCTGATAGAGCACCGGGTCGCCGCCGCCCTCGGCCGCGAAGAAGGCGGTGCCGAAGTTGCGGTCGGTCAGCAGCATCGTGATGGCGCCGGCGAGCACCGGCAGCGCCAGCAGCAGCAGGAACGCGGTCACCAGCACCGACCACACGAACAGCGGCATCTTGTGCAGCGTCATGCCGGGGGCGCGCATGTTCAGGATGGTGGTGATGAAGTTGATGGCGCCGAGGATCGACGAGGCGCCGGCGAGATGCAGCGACAGGATGGCGAAGTCCATCGCCGGGCCGGGATGCCCGATGGTGGACAGCGGCGCGTAGACGGTCCAGCCGGCACCGACGCCGTTGCCGCCCGGCTCGCCCTCGACGAACAGCGACATCAGGAGCAGCGAGAAGGCCGCCGGCAGCAGCCAGAACGAGATGTTGTTCATGCGCGGGAACGCCATGTCGGGCGCCCCGATCATCAGCGGCACGATCCAGTTGCCGAAGCCGCCGATCAGCGCCGGCATCACCATGAAGAACACCATGATGAGGCCGTGTGCCGTGGTGAACACGTTGAAGGTGTGGGCCGACGCGAAGAACTGCATGCCGGGGTTTTGCAGCTCCAGCCGGATGCCGATCGACAGGACGGCACCGATGACGCCGGCGAACATCGCGAACACGAAATACATCGTGCCGATGTCCTTGTGGTTCGTCGAGTAGAGGAAGCGTCGCCACCCGGTGGGGTGATCGGCGTGGGTATCGTGAGCCGTTACCGTGGCATCCATGATCGGGTCCTCGAAGACGGGGGTCGGTCGCCGCGCGATGGGCGCGGCGCGCCAGCTCAGTCGACGGTGCGCGGCGCCGGCGCGGCGGCGGTGCTCGCCGCCAGCGCCATCGGCGATACCGCGGGCGCCGCATCGGCCGCCCGGCGCGGCGCCGCGTCCGGCCCTGCCGCGTACTTCTTCTTGGCGTCCTCGACCCAGGCCGCGAAGGCCTGCTCGCTGACGACCCGCACCGCGATCGGCATGAAGGCGTGGTCCTTGCCGCACAGCTCGGAGCACTGGCCGTAGTAGACGCCTTCCTTGGTGGCCTTGAACCAGGTCTCGTTGAGACGACCCGGGATGGCGTCGATCTTGATGCCGAAGGAAGGCACCGCGAAGGCATGGATCACGTCGGCGCCGGTGACCTGCACGCGCACCACCTTGTCGACCGGCACCACCATCTCGTTGTCGACCGACAGAAGGCGCGGCTGGCCGGGCTTGAGGTCGGTGTCGGGCACCATCAGCGAATCGAACTCGAACTTGCCCTGGTCCGGATAGGCGTAGCTCCAGAACCACTGCTTGCCGGTGGCCTTCACGGTCACGTCGGCGGTCGGCGTGTTGAGCTGGGCGAACATGATGCGGAACGACGGCACCGCGATCACCACCAGGATGATCACCGGCACCACGGTCCAGATCACTTCGATGGCGGTGTTGTGGGTGGTGCGCGACGGCGTCGGGTTGGCGCGCGCGTTGAAGCGCACCATCACCACCACCAGGAGCACCAGCACCAGGGCGACGATGGCGGTGATGATCCACAGCAGCAGATCGTGGAACCAGATGACGTCGCTCATCACCGGGGCGGCCGCCTGCTGCATGCCGAGCTGCCAGGGCGACGGCTGGCCGAGACCCGCCAGGGCGGAGTCCGATGACCCCAGCAGGGTCGCGGCGGCGAGAGCCCCGCCAAGCAAAAGCACCCGGACAACTCCGAACATCGTGGCTCTGCTCCTTCGTCGGTTGCGGCGTGCGGCAGCGGCAGCTGTCGACGCGAGGCGGCGAAAAGCACGGGTCAAAACCGGATTATGTCGGGAAGTTCCGCTGCGCACACTACGGGCGCTGGCGACGGACGGCCTCGACGGCACCGGGGGTGATGCACCGCGATTAGGCCCTTCAAACCACACTTCCGCCCCACTCGCAATGTGCCTCGTGCAAACCATTCGCCGGAAGCCCGCCGGCGCTGCGTGGCGGGGTCGACGCGGCTGTCGGCAACGCCCCGGCGGCCGCAGACGAAGCGCCGGCGAGCGTGTAGACTCGGGCTGTCACGACGACGGGCGTCGCGTCGACACGACGTCCAGCCAAGACGACAGCAACGGTCGTCTCCGAATTCAGGGGCCGGTGCCGCGGATCGCCAGCGCGCCGCCCGAGCAGGGAGTCCGCGATGGATTTGTCCACGATCAGCATCACCGATGGCGACTGGCTGGCGGCGAGGCGCACCTGGCCCGCTCTGCTTCTCCGCCTCGCGGTCGCGCTCGCCACGGGCGTCGCGATGGTGTCGACGGCCGCCGCACAGGGCGCCGTGCGCTCGGTGCACGAGGACTGGCAGATCCGCTGCGAGACGCCGCCCGGGGCGCAAGCCGAGCAGTGCGCGCTGTTCCAGAGCGTCGTCGCGGAGGACCGCGCCAATGTGGGCCTCACCGTGCTGGTGCTGCGCACCGCCGACCAGAAGACCCGGCTGATGCGGGTGCAGGCGCCCCTCGGCGTGCTGCTGCCGGCCGGCCTCGGCCTCAAGGTCGACCAGCAGGATGTCGGCCGCGCCGGCTTCGTGCGCTGCCTGCCGCGCGGCTGCTACGCCGAGGTGGTCATGGACGACACCCTGATCAAGCAGTTCCGCAGCGGCCAGACGGCCACGTTCTTCATCTTTCAGACTCCCGAGGAGGGCATCGGGTTCCCGATGAGCCTGAAGGGATTCGGCGACGGATTCGACAAGCTACCTTGACGGCGACGCTGTCGCGTCGGCATCACACGCGATCACGTCACGCGCGATCACGTCCGGAGGCGATCACGTCCGGAGGCAAAGGAGGGAGGGCGAGCAGATGACGCCGAGCACCACCGGCCGCCGCGCCGTGCGTGTCGCCGCCGCGATGGCGGCGCTCACCGGCGCCGTCATGCTCCCGGCCACCGCCTCCGCCCAGGCGGCGCGCCCACCCGCCCCGCAAACTCAGACGGCCCAGACTCAGACGCAGCCGGCCGCCCCTGCGGCAGCGCCCTGCCGCAACACCGGCAGCTTCGAGAGCTGGCGCGCCCGCTTCGAGCAGGAGGCGACCCAGCAGGGCATCTCGCGCGCCGCCATCGCGGCTGCCGCGCCCTATCTGGTCTACGACTCGCGCATCGTCGGCATCGATCGCGGCCAGCGCTTCTTCGCCCAGAGCTTTCTCCAGTTCTCCGACAAGATGCTGCCGGCCTACCGGCTCCAGAAGGGCGCCGAGATGATCGGCCGCCACGCCGCGCTGTTCGCCCGCGCCGACAAGGAGTTCGGCGTGCCGGCCGCGGTGATCGTGGCGTTCTGGGGGCTGGAGAGCGATTTCGGCGCCGGCATGGGCAAGGACCACGCGATCCGCTCGCTCGCCACCCTGGCCTACGACTGTCGGCGCTCCGACATGTTCCGCGGCCACCTGTTCGATGCCCTGCGGATGATCGAGCGCGGCGACCTGACCGCGGCCGAGATGATCGGCTCGTGGGCCGGCGAGCTGGGCCAGACCCAGATGATGCCGTCCGAGTATCTCGCCCACGCGGTCGACTGGGACGGCGACGGCCACCGCAACCTGCTCAAGAGCGTGCCCGACGTCATCGGCTCCACCGCCAAGTACCTGGCGGATCTCGGCTGGCGGCGCGGCGAGCCGTGGCTGCGCGAGGTGCGGGTGCCGGCCGCGCTGCCGTGGGATCAGGCCGACCTGGCGATCCAGCATCCGCACGCCCAGTGGACCGCCTGGGGCGTCACCCAGCGCGATGGCAAGCCGCTCCCGGCGGGCGGGCCGGCGGCCTCGCTGCTGCTGCCCATGGGGCGGCTCGGGCCGGCGTTCCTGGCCTATCCGAACTTCCAGGTCTACTTGAAGTGGAACGCCTCGCTGGTCTACGCCACCACGGCGGCCTACTACGCCACCCGGCTCGCCGGCGCGCCGCCGCTGAATCGCGGCGCCCCGACCATCCCGGCGCTCGGCCAGGAGGAGGCGAAGGAGCTTCAGCAGCTCCTCAATCGCGCCGGCTTCGATGTCGGCGTGCCGGATGGCAAGATCGGCGCCGGCACCCGCTCGGCCGTCAAGCAGGCGCAGATGCGGCTCGGGCTGCCGGCCGATTCGTATCCGACCCCCGAGCTGATCGCCCGCCTGCGCGCCGGCCGCTGAGGCGGAGCGCGCCACGCCGGCTGGTGGGCGCCTCACATCCGGGCGCACCGGCTCGGCAGGGGCAGGCGGAGCCTGCCCGGCCGGGTCAGCGACCGACCCGCACCCGCGGCCGGCTCGCCGGCACGTCGGTGGCGGTGTTCTGCATGGCGGCTTCGATGGCGCTCGCCGCCGTCATCACCAGCGGGGCCAGCCGGTTGCGCAGCGCGTCGTCGTAGCGGCCGCGCGGCACCAGGAAGCTGAGGCTCCCCAGCACCGCCCGGCGCGGCCCGAACACCGGCGCCGCGATGGCGGCCCGAACCGTGTCGACATCGCCCGAGGCGGCCGCATAGCCGGACCGCCGAATCGCCGCCAGGCTGCGGCGGAAGCCGTCCCAGCTCTGGCCGAGCCCCGCCGCCGCGATCTCCTCGCTGTTGGCCTCGTAGAGCGAGCGCAGCGTGCGGTTCGGCAGGTGGGCCAGGATGATCTTCGAGGTGGCACCCCGGAACAGCGGCATCGGCCGGCCGCGCTGGAACACGATGGGCTCCTGCGGTCCGCGGCCCATCTCCTGGTGGACGCACATGACGCGATCGTGGAACAGCCGGCACAGCAGCACGGCGCCACCCTCGGCGGCGTGCTCGATCAGCTCGGCCATCACGTCGCGGGCCGCCTTCAGCATCGGGTCGCAGAGCTGGATCTGGCGGTCCATCTGGATGATGGCCGGGCCGAGCGTGTAGCTCGCCCCCGACACCGGGCTGATCAAGCCGGCGCGGGTGAGCCGCTTGAAGTAGCGATACGCCGTGGTGGCCGAGACGGAGAGCTGCACGGCCGCCTCCTCCACGGTCCATTCCGGCCGCTCCACCGTGAACAAGCCGAGGACGGCGAGAAGACGATCGCCGCTGCTCGGCAATCCACCCTCTTCCCTGGTTCGTGCAGACGCTCGTCCCTGTCCCTGCGCCGGGGTCGGAAAAGACACTGTCGTCACTCCCACAATCAATACACGCGAGCCAAAGTGAAAGTACTGCCACAACTCGCAGACGATTCAAGAGACATTCGCAAACATCGATATTTATCTCAAATCGTCCCCGTCTGGACCGAGGAGTGAACCTCGCCGAAAGCGCCCCGTGCGGCGCGGCCATCGCGACGACTCGCCCGCGGGACATCCCTCGCGGCACCCGATGTGTGGCACCCGACGCGGCACCGGACGCGGCACCGGCGTGGCCGACACCGACGCCCCCGGCGCGGCGATTCGCGGGCTCCCCCGCCCGTCAGTGATCGACCCGCAGCGCAACGGGCGGCACGCGGCCGGTGGCGCGCGGCCGTAGCGCGCACCCGGCAGGAACGTCCGCTCTCCGGCGTGGTTGTCATCTTAGCTGGACGGTTGCCGTCCGGCGACCGGCACATCGTCCCGGTCTCGCACGCCGTCCACCTCCAGACGTTGCCACCGAACGGAGACGTGGTGCCGATCTCGCCTCTGCCGATCTCGCCTCTACGGCCCGCGGCTCACCCGGCCGGGCCACCCGATTCGCCGATCGATCCAACCACGGCGGCGGCCCCGCCCCGCCGCGGCCCGACCCCTCCGGTGGACGAGCCGCCCCCCGGACCCGCCGATCCGTCCCCTCTCGACGACCCGCCGCCGACCCGGCCGAACGACCCGATCGAGGAGCCGCCGCCCGACGACGACGATCCCGCCCCGGTGGACGAGCCGCCCGACGGCCCGGATTCGCCGGACGACATCGACGGCCCGCCGGGCCGGCCGGAGCCGCCCCTGCGCACCGGGCCGCCGGCCGCAGCCCCGCTCGGCGCCGTGGTGGAGACCGACCTGCCGGCCCGCCTCGACCGGCTGCCCTGGGGGCGCTTCCACACGCTGGTGATCGCCGCCCTCGGCGTCACCTGGATTCTCGACGGCCTCGAGGTGACGCTGGCCGGCACGCTGGCGGGCGCCCTCAAGGAAAGCCCGGTGCTGCGCTTCAGCAACGCCGATGTCGGCTTCGCCACCAGCGCCTATCTGGCCGGGGCGGTGCTCGGCGCCGTGTTCTTCGGCTGGCTGACCGACCGGCTCGGCCGCAAGCGGCTGTTCTTCATCACCCTCGCGGTCTATCTGACGGCCACCGCGGCCACCGCCTTCACCTGGGACCTGTGGAGCTTCGCGGCGATGCGCTTCCTCACCGGGGCCGGCATCGGCGGCGAGTACACGGCCATCAACTCCACCATCCAGGAGCTGGTGCCGGCGCGCTATCGCGGCTTCACCGACATCGCCGTCAACGGCAGCTTCTGGCTCGGCGCCGCCGCCGGCGCGCTCGGCGCCATCGTGGTGCTCGATCCGGCGGTGATCGATCCCGAATATGGCTGGCGGCTCGCCTTCCTGATCGGCGCCGTGCTCGGCCTCGTGGTGCTGCTGATGCGCATGTGGATTCCCGAGAGCCCGCGCTGGCTCGTCATTCACGGCCGGGTCGCCGAGGCCGAGGCGGTGGTGGCCGGCATCGAGCGGCGGGTGCTCGACACGACGCCGACGCCGCCGTCCGACCTGCCGACGGTGCGGCTGCGGGTGCGCCGCTCGACGCCGCTGTCGGCGGTCGCCGAGGCGCTGCTGGTGCGCCACCGCGACCGCGCCCTGATCGGCCTCGTGCTGATGGCCGCGCAGGCGTTCTTCTTCAACGCGGTGTTCTTCACCTACGCGCTGGTGCTGACCGACTTCTACGGCGTGCCGGTGGAGCGGGTCGGCTGGTACATCCTGCCCTTCGCGGCCGGCAACTTCCTGGGGCCGCTGCTGCTCGGGCGGCTGTTCGACACGCTCGGCCGGCGGCCGATGATCGTCTTCACCTATGCGATCTCGGGCGTGCTGCTCGCCGTCGCCGGCCTGCTGTTTCAGCGCGAGCTCGTGTCGGTGGTCGAGCAGACCGCCGCCTGGGCGGTGGTGTTCTTCTTCGCCTCGGCGGCGGCGAGCGCCGCCTATCTCACCGTCTCGGAGACCTTCCCGCTGGAGATCCGCGCCCTCACCATCGCGGTGTTCTATGCGCTCGGCACCGGCATCGGCGGCGTCGCCGGGCCGTGGCTGTTCGGGGCGCTGATCGATTCGGGCTCGCGCACCAGCGTGTTCGCGGGCTATCTGGTGGGCGCCGCCCTGATGGTCGTGGCCGCCCTCGTGCACTGGCGCTGGGGCGTCGCCGCCGAGCGGCGGAGCCTCGAAGATGTGGCGCGCCCGCTCGCCGCCGTCGACTGACCGGACCTCGCCGTGAAACCCGTGCCCATGACAACCGAAACCACGACAACCGAAACCACGACGCCCGTTCCGCCCGCCGCCTGGATCGATCTCGACCAGGCCGCGCTTCTGCTCGACATCGACGGCACGCTGCTCGACTTCGCGGCGACGCCGCGCGAGGTGTGGGTGCCGCCGGAGCTGCGGCGGACGCTCCAGGGCCTTCTGCACCGCACCAGCGGGGCGCTGGCGCTCGTCTCGGGCCGCGCGCTCGCCGATCTCGATCTCCTGTTCGCGCCGCTGGAGCTACCGGCGATCGGCGGCCACGGCGCCGAGCTGCGCCCGGCCCCCGGCCAGCTCTCCGACCCCAACCGCACCCTCGGGCTCGACCCCCGGCTCAAGCGCAAGCTCGCCGCGGTGGCCGAGATCGGTCCCGGCGTGCTGCTGGAGGACAAGGGCTACTCGCTCGCCATCCACTTTCGCCTGGCCCCCGACAAGGGCGACGCCGTGCAGGACGCCGTCGCCGCCGTGTGCGCCGGCTTTCCCGAGCTGCCGGTCGAGGTGATGCCCGGCAAGGCGGTGG
This sequence comes from Rhodoplanes serenus, assembly GCA_009720755.1. Classification (GTDB taxonomy): domain Bacteria; phylum Pseudomonadota; class Alphaproteobacteria; order Rhizobiales; family Xanthobacteraceae; genus Rhodoplanes; species Rhodoplanes serenus. The sequence continues at coordinate 204,353 of WNKV01000007.1, read as the reverse complement.
TCGAGGTGAAGCCGCGCGCCTTCGACAAGGCGACCGCGGTGGTCGAGCTGATGCGGCTGCCGCCCTTCGCCGGACGCCGGCCGGTGTTCGTCGGCGACGACGTCACCGACGAGCGCGTCTTTCCAGTGCTGCCGTCGTTCGGCGGTGTGGGCTTCTCGGTCGGCCGCGATATCGACACGGCCGCCGGACGGTTCGATCGTCCGGCCGACGTGCGCGACTGGCTGGCCGGGCTCTTGGCGCGGCAGCCGGCGACGGGCGGGCCGGCCTGACAGGCTGCTGAAACATCCCTCGCGTCGTTCCGGATGCCGCGACCCGGCTGCCACTTCGCGGACAATGCTCAGCGCGCGGAGTCGGGGTCGTCGGGTGGGCCGGAGGAGCGCGCCGCCTGCGCGGCCTCGCGGCTCGGCGGATAGGTCTGCTCGCCGATATCGGTCAGCGTCGGCAGCTCGCCCGCCGCCGCGTTGGCGGCGGGGCCGGCGGGCTCGGGCCGATCGGCCGCGATCGTCGGGTCCTCGGGATCGCGATCGACCGGCTTCAGCGTCTGGTCGTGGCTCTCCTCGATCGCCACCAGCTCCTCGGCGAGCTCCCAGTGGGTCTCGGCCTGGCCGTCCGGACAGCCCTGCTGCTGCCAGATTCGATAGGCGCGCTCGCGCACCCGCTGCTCGTGATGGTCCATCGGGGTCTCCTTCGGTGGTCGTCCGGTGAACCGGGCCGGCACCACCGTGGTTCCAGCCGGCGCCGCGGGTGCGAGCAGTCAGCTTCCCCGCCGGGCCGCCGGGCGTGAAGCCGGCGCGGCGGTCAGCACCGCGACCGGCAGCGGGCCGAGCAGCGTCGCCGCCGGCACCCGACCGGAGGGCAGCGGTGCGGCAGGCCGCAACACGTCGGCGGTGACGCGGAACTCGCCGAGGTCGACGGTCGCCTCAAGCGCCGCCGGATCGAGCCAGCGGCGGCCCCCATCGGTGAGCGGCGCGAAGTGGCGGCCGACCACAACGACGACCGAGCGGCGGCGCCCGGTGCGGGCGAAGGCGAGCAGATGCCCGGCATGTGGTCCGTCCACCGCCAGCGGCTCGTAGCCGCCGGTCGCGAACACCTCCGCGAGCGAGCGGCGCAGCGCCAAGAGGCGGCGGGTGAGCGCGAGCTTGACGCGGCCGTCCGTCCAGGCGGCGGCGAGCGCGTCCCAGTCGGGCGTCTCGCCGATGGTGTCGAGCGCCTCGCGGCGCGCCGCGAAATCGACGGCGCGGCGGTTGTCGGGATCGACCAGCGACAGGTCCCAGAACTCGGTGCCCTGATAGATGTCGGGCACGCCCGGCACGGTCGCCTTGAGGGTGAGCTGTGCCAGGCTGTTCAGGGCGCCGAGCAGCGCGGTGCGGCGTGCAAAGGCGGCGAAGTCGTCGAGGAAGTCCCGTGACGTCTCGGGATCGAGCAGCCGCGCCAGGAAGCCGGTGACGGCCTGCTCGTAAGCATCGTTCGGATTGTGCCAGCTTGTCTCCTGCTTGCCCTCGCGCAGCGCCTTCACGGCGTAGGTCTGCATCCGCTCGATCAGAGAGGCGTCGGCGCCCCCCTCGGGCCAGACGCCGATCAGCGCCTGATAGAGCATGTACTCGTGCGCATCCGAGGGCGCCCGCTGCGGCTTCCTGGCGATCAGCGCCTCGTTGCGGCTCCGCCAGCCACGCACCGCCGCCTCCCAGTCGGGCGCCAGCTCGGCGATCGCCAGGATGCGCATGCGGGCGTCCTCGCCGCGCTTGGTGTCGTGGGTGGCGGTCGCCGTCATGGCATGCGGAGTGTCGAGCCGCGCCTTCATGCGGTAGTCGAACTCGCCCGGCGACAGCGCCGGCAGCACCGGCTCGCCGCCCACCTCGTTGAGCGCCAGCAGCCGGTGGTAGCGATAGAAGGCGGTATCCTCCAGCGCCTTCGCCATCACCGGCCCGGTGAGCTGCTGAACCTTGCCGGAGAAATGCTTGACCCGCGCGGAGCTGTGGCCGACGCGGCCGGGCGCGATGAGGTCGAGGGTCAGAACGTCCTGCAAGAAGTCGAGCACCCCGGTGTCAGGACCGAACCAGCGCGCCCGCGCCCGCGCGATCGTCGCGACGATGTGGGCACGATCCTCGGCCGACACATGGCCGCCACCGATATAGGTTCGATACACCGGGAAGTGCACGATGTAGGCGCGCAGCGCGGCGCGCAGGCGCTCGAAGGTGAAGTCGCGGCTCTTCCAGTGACCGGCCGCGATGCGGGCGAGCAGCCGGCACAGAACGGTGAACTCGCTGGCCAGCATGGTCTCCAGCACCCGCATCTTGGCGTCGGCGACGATCCGCTCGAAGTCCTGTCGCTCGCCCAGGATGTCGCGATAGAGCGCATCGAGCCGCGGCATCCCGGCATCGTCGAGCAGCACGCGGGCGATGACGTTGAGCACGTCGTAGCCGGTGGTGCCGGCGACGCCGGGCAGCGCCGGCATCGGCTCGCCTTCGGCCAGGATCTTCTCGGCGACGATGTAGAAGGGCTGCGCCCGCGCCTTGGGCGGCCGGGCCGCGCGCACCACCCGCGAGAGCCGTCGCGCATACTGGGCCGGATCGAGCAGCCCGTCGATGTGGTCGAGCCGCAGGCCGTGCAGCCGCCCCTCGCCGATCAGCGCCAGCACCCGGCGATGGGCGGCGTCGAAGGTCGGCAGATGCTCGATGCGCAGGCCGGCGAGATCGTTGATGTCGAAGAAGCGGCGGTAGTTGATGTCGTCGAAGGCGACCCGCCAGTGCGCCACGCGATAGTGCTGACGCTCGAGCAGGCGATGCAGCCGGGTCGGATCGGCGGCGCCCGGCTGGTAGGCGACGAGGCCGCGCTCGATCACCTCGGCGCCACCCGGCACCGCGGCGATGTCGGCCTTGAAGGCCGGCGCGTGCTCGCGGGTCGGCTCGTTGGGATCGGGAAAGCGCACGGCGAGCGCCAGCAGGGCGCGCCCGGCCGCGCTGTCGGCGGCGTCCGCCTCGGCCACCACGGTCTTCAGGATGTCGCCGTAGCGGTTGGGCCGGATCGGCAGACGGTGCTCGAAATACCACACCGAGAAGCTGCCCTCGGTGGCGTCGTATTTCAGCACGAGGTCACCGTCGTCGAGCGCCTCGCCGTACGACTTGCCGAGGATCGGGATCAAGAGGCCGCCGTTCGGACGGTAGGGCAGCGTCTCCCAGGCGATGTCGAAGGAGGCGGCGTGCGGCGACTTCGGCCCCCATTCGAGCACGTCGAGCCACCAGGCGTTGTCGGCGTAGCCGACGCCCATGTGGTTCGGCACGAAATCGAGGATCAGCCCGATATCCGCCTTCGCGAGCGCCTGCGACAGACGCTCGAACGCCGCGTCGCCGCCGAACTCCGGATTGAGCGCGTCGTGGTCGACGATGTCGTAGCCGTGGGTCGAGCCGGCGCGCGCCTTGAGGAACGGCGAGGCGTAGAGATGGCTGATGCCCAGTGACTTCAGGTAGGGCACCAGCGCGGCGGCATCGTCGAAGCCGACCTTGGCCGAGAGCTGCAAGCGATAGGTGGCGGACGGAACGGCGGGGGGCATCGAAGGTGTCTCCACGAGCGGCCGCCGGCGGCGCCAGGCGGTCCGAAGCGAAACCAGAGCCGTCGTCGGGCGCGCCCTCGCAGCTCACCCCGGGTGGGCAGGCAGGCGACCGGACGAACGGCGAGTGGGCCGCGGCAGTCGGCCACCGGAGCGGCGGCGCCGCGCCGGGCTCACGACCCGACGAACACGGTGACGGAGCGGGACGGCGCGGCGAGCTTGGTGCCGGGCTTGACGGGCGGCAGCGCATGATCCGCATCGGTCGCGGCGGTCGCGAGCACGCGCGCCCAGCCGGTGCAGTCCGGCCATTTGGGGAGGACGACATCGACCGGATGGGCGGCGGCGTTCAGCAGGATCAGCAAGGGGGCACCCGACGGCTCGAGCGGCGCCAGCACATAGGAGAGGAAGCGCGCCTCGGCAAAGGCCCAATCCGCGCCGTCCATCTCGGTTCCACCGGGCGTCAGCCATTTGATGTCGTGGCGATCGCCCTGCCGGCCGACCAGCCAGCGCCGCCCCTGGAGCTGCGGAAAGCTGCGCCGCAGCGACGTCAGGAGAGCGATCAGAGCGGAGACATCGGACTCCTCTTCGCCGGTCCCGGACCAGTCGACCCAGCCGACCTCGTTGTCCTGGCAATACGGGTTGTTGTTGCCGCCCTGCGAGTTGCCGACCTCGTCGCCGGCCAGCATCAGGGGCACGCCTTGCGCCAGGAACAGTGTCGCCAGGAGAGCGCGGCGCACGCGGCGGCGGATCTCCAGCACCTCCTTGTCGGTGGTCGGCCCCTCGATCCCCCAGTTGGCGCTGAGATTGTCGTCGGAGCCGTCGCGGTTGCCCTCGCCGTTGGCGTCGTTGTGCTTGCGCGCGTAGCTGACGAGATCGGCGAGCGTGAAGCCGTCGTGGACGGTGACGTGATTGATGCTCGCTCGCGGCATCCGGCGGCGATGGCGGAAGCGGTCGGCCGAGCCGGTCATGCGGGCCGCCAGATCGCGGATCTGGTTGGCGTCGCCGCGCCAGAACGAGCGCACGGTGCGGCGGAACTGGTCATTCCATTCCGACCAGCCGGCCGGGAAGCCGCCGAGCTGATAGCCCCCGAGGCCGATGTCCCACGGCTCGGCGATCAGCTTCACACGCGACAGTACCGGGTCCTGGCTGACGGCGGCGAAGAAGCCCGCCGTGGGGTCGAAGCCGTGCGGCTCGCGCCCCAGCACCGTCGCGAGATCGAAGCGGAACCCGTCGACATGGCACTGCTCGACCCAGTAGCGCAGCGAGTCCATCACCATCTGGAGCACGCGCGGATGGGTGAGGTTCAGCGAGTTGCCGGTGCCGGTGAAGTCCTCGTAGTAGCGCGGCGTGTTCGGCCGCAGCCAGTAGTACGAGGCGTTGTCGATGCCCCGGAACGAGAAGGTCGGGCCGAGATGGTTGCCCTCGCCGGTGTGGTTGTAGACGACGTCGAGCAGCACCTCGATGCCGGCATCGTGGAGCTGGCCGACCATCGCCTTGAACTCCTCGACGACGGTGTCGGGCGCGCCGTAGCGCGGCTCCGGCGCGAAGAACGCGATGGTGCCGTAGCCCCAGTACTGGCGCAGGCCGCGGTCGACCAGCATGCGCTCGTCCACATAGGCGTGCACCGGCAGCAGCTCGACCGCGGTGACGCCGAGGCGGCGCAGATGCTCGATCATGCCGGGCGACGACAGCCCCCGGAAGGTGCCGCGCAGCGGCTCCGGCACATCGCGGCGCCGCATGGTGAGGCCGCGGACATGCGCCTCGTAGATGATGGTGTCGGTCCACGGCGTGCGCGGCAGCCGATCGCGCCCCCAGGTGAAGGCGTCGTCGACCACCACGGCCTTGGGCACCCCGCGCGCATTGTCGCGCTTGTCGAAGGAGAGGTCGGCGCGGGCGCTCCGCATCCGGTAGGCGAAATGCGCGTCGCTCCAGACGAAATGGCCCGTCAGCCGCTTGGCGTAGGGGTCGAGCAGCAGCTTGTGGTGATTGAAGCGGTGGCCGCGCTCCGGCTCGTAGGGACCGTAGACCCGATAGCCGTAGACCTGGCCCGGCACCACCTCGGGCAGATAGGCGTGCCAGACGTCCTCGGTGCAGGCGGGCAGGACGACGCGATCGATCTCGCGGCGACCGGGCGGATCGAACAGGCACAGCTCGATCTTCTCGGCGTTGGCCGAGAAGATCGCGAAATTGGTCCCGCGCCCGTCCCAGGTCGCGCCGAGCGGATACGGCGCGCCGGGCTCGACCCGCATCGCCTCAGCGCTCCGGAACCAGGATGATTCCGGCGAGCGGCGGCAGCACGAGGTCCAGCATCGGCCCGTGCTCGGTGTTCACCGCCTCGATGCGCCCGCCATTGCCCATGTTGCTGCCGCCATAGAGATCGGCATCGCTGTTGAAGATCTCGCGCCAGCCGCCGCCGAACGGCACGCGCATGCGATAGCTCTCGCGCGGCGTCGGCGTGAAGTTGACGGCGACCAGGCAGACCTGCTCGGGATCGCGGCCGCGGCGCAGCCAGGCGAACACGCTCGCCGCCGCATCGTCGACGACGACCCACTCGAAGCCGCCCGGCTCGGAATCGATCTGATGCAGCGCCGGAACGGAGCGATAGAGCCGGTTGAGGTCGCGCATCAGCGACTGGATGCCGGCATGCTCCTTCTGCTCGAGCAGGTGCCAATCGAGGCTGTGGTCGTGGCTCCACTCCCGCTCCATGGCGAACTCGCCGCCCATGAACAGGAGCTTCTTGCCCGGATGGCCGAACATGAAGGTGTAGTAGGCGCGCAGGTTGGCGAAGCGCTGCCAGCGGTCGCCCGGCATGCGGCCGAAGATCGAGCCCTTCCCGTGCACCACCTCGTCGTGCGACAGCGGCAGCACGAAGTTCTCGAAGAAGGCGTACAGCATCCCGAAGGTGACGTCGCCGTGGTGGTGCTGGCGATAGATCGGGTCCTTCGACATGTAACGCAGGGTGTCGTGCATCCACCCCATGTTCCACTTGTAGCCGAAGCCGAGGCCGCCGACATCGGCGGGTCGCGACACCAGCGGCCAGGCGGTCGATTCCTCCGCCATCGTGGTGGCGTTGGGAAAGCGGCCGAACACCTCGGTGTTGAAGCGGCGCAAGAGATCGATGGCTTCCAGATTCTCGCGGCCGCCATACTTGTTGGGGATCCAGCCGCCCTCCGGCCGCGAGTAGTCGAGGTAGAGCATCGAGGCGACGGCGTCGACGCGCAGGCCGTCGATCTTGTAGCGCTCCAGCCAGAACAGCGCGTTGGCGACGATGAAGTTCGCCACCTCGCGACGTCCGAAATTGTAGATCAGGGTGTTCCAGTCGAGGTGGCGGCCCTGCATCGCGTTGGCGTGCTCGTAGAGCGCGGTGCCGTCGAACTGGGCGAGGCCGTGGGCGTCGTCGGGGAAGTGGCCCGGCACCCAGTCGAGAATGACGCCGATGCCGCGCTGGTGGAAGGCATCGACCAGCAGGGCGAAGTCGTGCGCCGAGCCGAACCGGCTGGTCGGCGCATAGAGGCCGGTCGGCTGATAACCCCACGAGGCATCGAACGGGTGCTCGGCGATGGGCAGCAGCTCGACATGGGTGAAGCCCATGTCGGCCACATAGGCCGGCAGCTGCTCGGCCAGCTCGCGATAGGTGAGCCAGCTGTTGTTCATGTACGGATTGCGCCGCCACGAGCCGAGATGGACCTCGTAGATGGAGATCGGCGCATCGAGGCGGTTGATCCCGCCGGGCCCGGGGGTGATCGGCGGCAGGGTGGCCGGGTCGACGATCACCGAGGCGGTGAGCGGACGCACCTCGGCCGAGAAGGCGTAGGGATCGGACTTGAGCATCGGGGCCGAGCTGTGCGGCCCGACGATCTCGAACTTGTACTTTTCACCGGCCTTGGCGCCGGGGAGGAAGATCTCCCAGAAGCCGTTGCCGCGCACCCGCATCGGGTGGCGCCGGCCGTCCCAGAAATTGAAGTCGCCGACCACGCTGACCCGGCGGGCATTGGGGGCGAACACCCCGAAGGCGACGCCGGCGACGCCTTCCATGACCATCGGATGGGCGCCGAGCTTGTCGTAGATGTTGAGGTGCGTCCCCTCGCCCATGAGATGCAGGTCGAGATCGGAGAACACCGGCGGGAACCGATAGGGGTCCTCCAGCTCGACGAACTCGCCCTGTCCCCAGCGCGCCAGCAGGCGATAGTCGCGCCCGCTCGACGGCACCGGCCCGGCGAACAGGCCGGCATCGTGCAGACGACGCAGATCGGCCTCCTGGCCCTCGGAGAAGCGCACCCGCACCTGGCGGGCGCCCGGCAGGTAGACGCGCACGATCGGCACGCCGTGGTCGGTGTGGGGGCCGAGATAGCGGAACGGATCGGCGTGGTAGCCGCCGATGATGGCCTGCCCCTCCGGGGTGACGACCTCAGTCATGGCGCGGCGCCCACGACGGGGAAGAGGGTGCGCCCCAACCCGGCGAGCGGCACATGGACCCAGTCGGGTCGATTGGCGAACTCATATCCCACCTCGTAAACGGCCTTTTCGACAATGAAAAATCGCAGCAGCCGGTCGGCTGCGGCCGGATCGGCCGGCCACAGCCGGGTGCCGGCGGTCGTTTCGCGCATGCACGCCAGGAACGCATCCGTTGCTGCATCGCGCCAGGAGTCAAGTGCTTCGGTGAGGCAGGCCGGCTCCTCCACCGACTTCTCCTGGCACCGCTGGAGCGCCGACATGGCGGCGTAGTCGAGCGAACGGATCAGGCCGGCGGCGTCGCGGGCCGACGGCGCCTTGCGGGTCCGCTCGGCGACGGGGCGTTCCGGCTCGCCCTCGAAATCGACGATTTGGACGTCGTCCTTGGCGATCAGAATTTGCCCTAGATGAAAATCTCCATGGTGGCGAATCTTGTCGACCTCGACCGGCCCGGCCAGCAGCCCGCGCATGATCGCCAGCGCCTCCTCCTGACGCGCCAGCAGCACGCGGGCGGCCGGCTGCGCCACCGCGGACAGCTGCGGCTGCCGGCGGGCCAGCTCGGCGAACATCGATTCGGCGTTGTGGACGAGCGCGGTGGTCCAGCCCTCGACGTCGGCGGCCGTCACCGGCTCCGGCGCGAAGGCCGCCACATCGGGACGACTTGCCAGCGCCAGGTGGAGTTCCGCCGTGCGGCGGCCGATCTGGCGGATGCGGGCGATGGCGGCAGGGTCCGGGACGGCGGCCCCCTCCCCGACCGGCCCCATCCGGGCGTCCTCGGCGAGGCGGTCGAGCATCGCGGCGGTGTGGCTCCAGGCGTCGCCCTGGTTCTCGACGAACTGGTGCAGCACGGCGACCGTGGTGGTCTCCCGGCCGGCCTCGATCAGCTCGATCGTCCCCATCAGGTGGGGGGTGTTGCGGAAATCGGTCGCGTCGGTGAGGAAGCGGCCCATCTCGACCTCGGGGGCGAGCCCCGGCGTCAGCCTGCGGTAGACCTTGAGCACGAAGGAGGCGTCGACCAGCGCGGTCGAGTTGGTCTGCTCGACGCCGGCCGGCCGCACCACGGCGATCGGCGGCAGTGGCTGCGACGCGAAGCGAGCCGTCGGCACGAAGGCGACCGCGAGGTCGGGTCCGGCCTCGCGGCGGCCGCCGGCATGGATCTGTCCGATCAGGCTCGACACCACGTCGCGCTCGGCGACGGCGTCGATCAGGGCGCCTTCGCGGCGGGTGCGGCGCACCGGCGCCAGGACGGCGCCCGCCTGCGGATCGGTGCGCTCGATATGGCCCCACCGCACCGCCAGCGGCAGCGCATAGCGGGTGGTGCCGCGCGGGCCCAGATGATCGACGACCGCGAGCGCCGGCGGCAGCTCGCCGTCGTCGAGCGGCACCAGCCGTGACACCCGGGTCTCGCCCGGCTCGCCGCCCTTGCCGGCGAACCAGCGCCGGCCGGCCAGGAACGCCGGCAGCACCTCGCGCTCGAAATGCTGCATCGAGCGTCCGTCGCGCAGCGAGCGCCAGCCCGCATGCAGCACCAGCGTGACCCATTCGCGCGGCATGGTCGGCTCCGCCGGCTGACCGCCCCCCTCCTCGGCGAGCTGGAACCAGAAGAACCCGTAGGGCGCCAGCGTGACCCCGAACGGGCCGTCGTCGATGCGCTTGAACCGCGCCCGGCCGAGCATCTCGATCGGCACCCGGCCGCGCCAGGCCGACAGGTCGATCTCGGCCCACTGGGCCGAGCGCGACAGGTTGGCGACGCACAGGATCACCTCGGAGCCGTACTGGCGCAGATAGGCGAGCACCGAGCGGTTGGACGGGCGCAGGATCGTCATCGTGCCGCGGCCGAAGACCTTGGTGGTCTTGCGCACCGCGATCATGCGCTTCATCCAGTTGTAGAGCGAGGAGACGCTGCGCGCCTGCGCCTCCACGTTGACGGCCTGGTAGCCGTAGACCGAATCCATGATGGGCGGCAGATAGAGCCGGGCCGGATCACAGCGCGAGAAGCCGCCGTTGCGATCCGAGGTCCACTGCATCGGCGTGCGCACGCCGTTGCGGTCGCCCAGATAGATGTTGTCGCCCATGCCGATCTCGTCGCCGTAGTAGACGACCGGGGTGCCGGGCAAGGACAAGAGCAGGCTGTTCATCAGCTCGATCTTGCGGCGATCGTTGTCCATCAGCGGCGCCAGGCGGCGCCGGATGCCGAGATTGATGCGGGCGCGCGGATCGGCCGCATAGGTCGACCACAGATAGTCGCGCTCGGCGTCGGTCACCATCTCCAGCGTCAGCTCGTCGTGATTGCGCAGGAACAGCGCCCACTGGCAGTTCGCCGGAATGTCCGGCGTCTGGCGCAGGATGTCGTTGATGGGAAAGCGGTCCTCCTGGGCGATCGCCATGTAGATGCGCGGCATCAGCGGGAAGTGGAACGCCATGTGGCATTCGTCGCCCTCGCCGAAATAGGCGCGCACGTCCTCCGGCCACTGGTTCGCCTCGGCGAGCAGGAAGGTGCCGGGCGCGTAGGCGTCGAGCTCGGCCCGCAGCTTCTTGATGACCGCGTGGGTCTCCGGCAGGTTCTCGTTGATGGTGCCTTCGCGCTCGCACAGATACGGGATGGCATCGAGCCGGAAGCCGTCGACGCCGAAATCGAGCCAGCGGCGCATCACCTGCACCATCGCCCACAAGACGCGCGGATTGTCGAAGTTGAGATCGGGCTGGTGGGAGAAGAAGCGGTGCCAATAGTAGGCGCCCGCCTCCGGATCGAAGGTCCAGTTCGACTTCTCGGTGTCGGTGAAGATGATCCGGGTGTCGAGGTACTTCTGGTCGGTATCGCTCCACACGTACCAGTCGCGCGCATTGGTGCCGCGCCCGCTGCGCCGCGCCCGCTTGAACCATGGATGCTGGTCGGAGGTGTGGTTGATGACCAGCTCGGTGATGACCTTGAGGCCGCGCCGCTTCGCCTCCTGCATGAAGCGGCGGAAGTCCTTCATCGAGCCGAAGTCGGGATTGATCCGCCGATAATCGGCGATGTCGTAGCCGTCGTCGCGGCCGGGGCTCGGATAGAACGGCAAGAGCCACAGCGCGGTGACACCGAGGTCCTGGAGATAGTCGAGCTTCGCGGTCAGGCCGCCGAAGTCACCGATCCCGTCGTTGTTGCTGTCGAAGAACGACTTGACGTGGATCTGATAGATCACCGCGTCCTTGTACCACATCGGGTCGCCGGCGAGGTCGGCGGATGTCGCGGTGGCGATGTCGGGGAGGATGTTCATCGGCTGCTGTCGCGGCTCATGTGCGTTCGGAAGGACGATGTCGGCGAGACGAGTCGGTCAGAATGACCTCGGTCGGGATGATGTCGGTCGGGATGATGTCGGGACGATGGTCGTGGTGACCTGGACGGCGGCGACTTGGACGGTGGCGGCCTGAACAGCGGCAACTTGGACAGCAGCGACATGGCCGGCGACGCCGTCGAGGCGCACCGTCCGTCGCAGCATCTGTCGCTCCATCCACCGCGTGATCCGGGCGACACCCGCCTGGCCCCGCCGAACCGTACCCGCTCGCATCCTGCGCCCTCGCCCACCGAACGTACCGGCCAACCGCGGGCGCACCACCGACCGCCGGCGACGCCGGACCGGATAAGAGTCCGAGGCCGAGCACGAGCACGGTTGTTTGATCATGCGCAGAGCTGGCCGCGTGCCGGGTACACCCCACCGAAGTCGGAAAACCCGCGACGGCTGCTCCGGTTCCATGGTGCGGCAACAGCGGGCTGTCGCGCAAGCGCCACACGAGCCGGTATCCAGGCGGGCCGCGTCCCCATGACGGCGCGCCGACGAGCCTCGATACGTCTGCCACGATCGTGGCGGCGACGCGGCGGTCGGGAACCCGACTGCGGCCAAGTCGTTGTTGCGAGGCATGAAGATCAATGGCCGACAGCGGCCGGGAGGACAAGCCTTGGACATCGTGGTGGTCTCGAACCGGGTGGCACGGCTCGACGCGGAGGAGCCGATGACCGGCGGGCTCGCGGCGGCGCTCCTGCCGGTGGTACGAGACTCCGGGGCGATCTGGGTCGGATCGAGCGGCCGCACCCGGGACACCAGCGTCAAGGAGCCGCTGCTGGAAGTTGCCGCGCTCGGCAAGGGTGCGCTCGCCACTGTCGACCTGCCCGCCGCTCACTATCGCGGCTATTACGAAGGCTTCTCCAACTCGGCCCTGTGGCCGGCGCTGCATTCGCGCGCCGATCTCGTGCGCGTCGAGCCGGAAGACTACGCCGCCTATCGCGAGGTCAACGCCTACATGGCGCGCGCCCTGATGCGGTTCTGCCGCAACGAGGCGACCATGATCTGGGTGCAGGACTATCACTTCCTGCCGCTCGGCGCCGAGCTGCGCCGGCTCGGCGTCACTCAGCCGATCGGCTTCTTCCTGCACACGCCCTTGCCCGGACGCGACATGCTGGCCGCGGTGCCGCACCATCGCGAGCTGATCGAGGCGATGCTGGCCTACGACCTGATCGGCTTTCAGACGGTCGATGGGCAGCGCAATTTCGCCGACTATGTGCGCCGCGAGCTGGGCCTGACGGTGCGCAGCGCCATTGTGCGCTCCCGCCACGGCGAGACGCGGCTCGGCACCTTCCCGATCGGCATCGACACCGCCCTGTTCGCCGAGCGCGCCACCAAGGCGGCGGCGCGGCCGGAGGTGTCGCGACTGCGCTCCAGCCTTCAGGGCGCCAAGCTCGTGGTCGGCGTCGATCGCATCGACTATTCCAAGGGCCTCGCCAACCGGCTGCGCGGCTTCGCGGCGCTGCTGGAGGCGCAGCCGTCGTTTCGCCGCGCCGTCACGCTGCTTCAGGTGGCGGTGCCGTCGCGCAGCGACATTCCGACCTACCGGGCGCTCGAGCACGAGGTCGCGACGCTGGTCGGCAATATCAACGGCCGCTTCGGCGAGCCCGATTGGACGCCGGTTCGCTATCTCAACAAGGGCTTCTCGCAGACCACCCTGGCCGGGTTCTACCGGACCGCCGGTGTCGGCCTGGTGACGCCCCTCAACGACGGCATGAACCTGGTCGCCAAGGAGTATGTGGCGGCCCAGAACCCGTTCGATCCCGGCGTGCTCATCCTGTCGGAATTCGCCGGTGCGGCGCGCGAGCTGGAGGCCGCCCTGCTGGTCAATCCGCACGACACCGCAGCGATCGCGCGGGCCCTGGCGCGGGCGCTCGGCATGTCGCAGCAGGAGCGCTGCGAGCGCTGGGAGACCAACATGAAGGTCTTGCGCGCCTCGCCGGTCCAGCTATGGTTCTCCGACTTCGTCCGCACCCTCGACGATCAGGCCAGCATGGCGCTTCCTGTCGTCGCCGAGGTGCCGGCTTTGCCGGGGGCGCAGGGGGTGTCGACGTTGTCGACGGTGCCGACGATGCGCGGCTCGGAGGCGCCGGTGATGCGGTTCGAGCGCCATTGATCGTTTAAATCGCGTGCATCCTTTGAAGCACGCATCGTTTGAATTGCGCATCGTTTGAATCGCGCGAACGGGATACGCTCGAAAACGAGCCGGGTGCGGGCGGACTCGAACAAACGCGCGTGTGGATACACTCGAACAGAAGCCGAGTCGCACGCGGATGTTATCGTATGTGGATCGATCGCGGGGCGACGGTGGGCCATCCTTGCAACTCGTCACCGCGGCTTGATGCGGCACGCCGGACACAGGGCTGATTGAACGGATGATTGACGGCGAGCTGAGCCGACGGGCCGAGACCTTCGGGATCGAGACGAGCTACTACGACGCGCGCGGCACCTTGCGCCACGCGAGCGACGAGGCCGTGCGCGCCATCTTCGACGTGCTGGCCCGCAGCGGCCCGCCGCCCGGTGCCGAGCCGGCCGTCCACGTCATGCGCAAAGGGCACATCACGCCTCTGCCCGGCCTGTGCGCAGACGGCGCCGCCTGGCGGCTGATGCGCGGCTCCCGTCCAGTCGCCACCGGCGTCTGCGAGAACGGCGGCGTCACCCTGCCTGAGCGCACGCGGCTCGGCTCGTATCGGCTGGAGGTCGACGGCGCCGGCACGCCGGCGCGCCCGCAGGCCGTGCTGGTCGCCCCCGCCCAGGCGTGGCAGCCCAAGGTGTTCGACCGCGGCGGCCGGGTGTGGGCCTTCGCGGTGCAGCTCTACGGCGTGCGCTCGCGGCGCAACTGGGGCATCGGCGACTTCACCGACCTGCGCGATCTGGTGCGCATCGCCGGATCGCTCGGCGCCGCCGGCGTGGCGCTCAACCCGCTGCACGCCATCACGCTCGACGATCCCGGCGCCATCAGCCCCTATTCGCCAACCAGCCGGCTGTTCCTCAATCCGCTCTACATCGATGTCGAGGCGGTGCCGGAGTTTCCTGGCGTCGCCGCGGCCGGCCTCGCCGAGACGGTGGAGCGGCTGCGGGCCTCCGAGCAGGTGGATTACGCCGGCGTCATCCCGGCCAAGCTCGCCGCGCTGCGCCTGGCCTACGACACCTTCCGGTCCGGCGGCGGCAGCGCCGAGCGGCGCGCCGACTTCGCCGCCTTCAAGGCCGAGCGCGGCGACTGGCTCGCCGGCTTCTGTGCCTTCTCGGTGCTGCGGGCGCGCCACGGCGGCCCCTGGTGGGCGTGGCCGGAGGAGTGGCGCACGCCGTCGCGCGACAAGCTCGCCGAGCTGGCGCGGACCGACCCGGCCGAGACGGACTTTCACGCCTTCGTGCAGTGGACCGCCGACCGCCAGCTCGCCGCCTGCGCGGCCGCGGCGGCCGACGCCGGCATGCCGGTCGGCCTCTATCTCGACGTCGCGGTCGGGGTCGCCGCCGACTCGGCCGACGTGTGGGCCAACCAGGGCGCCTATGTGCGCGAGCTGTCGGCCGGAGCGCCGCCCGACCTCCTCAACACCGCCGGGCAGGATTGGGGCCTCGCCTCGTTCAATCCGCGAGTGCTGCTCGACACCGATTTCGCGCTCCTACGCGAGACGCTGCGCGCCGTCATGCGGCACGCCGGCGCCATCCGCATCGATCATGTCCTCGGCTTCAACCGGCTCTATCTGGTGCCGCACGGCTTCCGGCCCGATCAGGGGACCTATGTGCGCTTCCCGCTGGAGGCGATGCTTGCCGTGGTGGCGCAGGAGAGCCAGGCGCAGCACTGCCTGGTCATCGGCGAGGATCTCGGCACCGTGCCGGACGGCTTCCGCGAGACGCTCGCCGCCTGGAACGTGTGGTCCTACCGCGTGATGCTGTTCGAGCGGCTGTCCGACTACTCGTTCGCGGCGCCCTCCGCCTATCCAACCCAGGCGCTGGTGTCGTTCTCGACCCACGACCTGCCGACCTTCTCGGGCTGGCTCTCCGGCCACGACCTCGACGTCAAGCACGGGCTCGGCATCGATCCGGGCGAATCCATCGACGCCCGCAACTGGGCCCGCCACGTCGCCGGCGAGGCACTGCGGCGCGACGTCGGCGCCGATCATCTGTCGTTCCCGGGCGTCGCCCGCTTCCTCGCCCGCACGCCGAGCCGGCTGCTGGTGGTGGCCGCCGAGGACGCCTTCGGGGTGATCGACCAGCCGAACGTGCCGGGCACCATCAACGAGCACCCCAACTGGCGCCAGAAGCTGCCGCTGCTGTTGGAGGACGTCGCCGCCGAGCCGCGCCTCGCCGAGATCGCCCGCATCATGCGCGAGGAGGGTCGCGCGATCGGAGGCTGACGGACCGAGCGGGCCACCGCCCAGCCGACCGAGGTTGCACGGCGATCCGCTTCGTCCTAGGTCCACATTGTCCTGGCCCACGGCAGCAATGGAGACGACGGACCCCCATGGCGGCGCAGACCCATCTGTTCAAGTGCCTGACCGACAACTACGGCGTGCTCGTCCACGATCCGGTGACCGGCGCCACCGCCGCCATCGATGCCCCGGAGGCGTGGGCCGTCGACGCCGCCCTCCAGGCGACCGGCTGGCAGCTCACCGACATTCTCGTCACCCACCACCATGGCGACCACGTCGGCGGCATCGTCGAGCTGAAGGAGCGCCACGGCTGCCGCGTCACCGCCCCGGCGCATGAGCGCCAGCCGATCCCGGCCGTCGATGCCACCGTCACGGGCGGCGATACCGTCACGGTCGGCCGGTTG
This sequence comes from Rhodoplanes serenus, assembly GCA_009720755.1. Lineage (GTDB taxonomy): Bacteria > Pseudomonadota > Alphaproteobacteria > Rhizobiales > Xanthobacteraceae > Rhodoplanes > Rhodoplanes serenus. The sequence goes on along the minus strand of WNKV01000007.1, from coordinate 188,257 downwards.
GTCGCCCAGGTGATCGACACGCCCGGCCATACCGCCGGCCACATCACCTATGTGTTCCCCGACGACAAGCTCGCCTTCGTGGGCGACACGCTGTTCTCGATCGGCTGCGGCCGGGTGATCGAGTGCGCGCCGGAGATCATGTGGGACTCGCTGCTCAGGCTGCGCGAGCTGCCGGACGACACCCTGATCTTCTGCGGCCACGAGTACACCCAAGCCAACATCCGCTTCGCGCTGACCATCGAGCCCGACAATCCGACCCTCAAGGCGCGCGCCGCCGAGGCGGACCGCCAGGTCGCCGCCGGCCAGCCGACCATCCCGACCACGCTCGGCGAGGAGAAGCGGGCGAACCCGTTCCTGCGCGCCGACGTCCCGGCCGTCGCGGCCGCCGTCAAGATGACCGGCAAGCCGGCCGTCCAGGTGTTCGCCGAGGTGCGCGAGCGCAAGAATCGGTTCTGACGATGATATGTCTCATGCACGGGTCATTCCGGGGCGCTGCGGAGCAGCGAACCCGGAATCCAGCGAAGGGCTCCGAGCCGGTGGCTGGATTCCGGGTCCGCGCGCCAACGGCGCGCGTCCCGGAATGACAGCCATGACGGCCGCCGAGGTGATCGCGCTGCTCGGCCTCGCCCCGCATCCCGAGGGCGGCCATTTCCGCGAGACGTTTCGCGATCCGGCTGACGTGGCCGGGCGCGCCGCCTCGACGGCGATCTACTTCCTCCTGGCGCGAGGCGAGCGGTCGCACTGGCACCGGGTGGATGCGGTCGAGGTGTGGCACTGGCATGCCGGGGCGCCGCTGCGGCTGGAGATCGCGGCGGACCGGGAGGCGGTCCGCACCGTCCGTCTCGGGGCCGATCTCGCGGCCGGCGAGCGGCCACAGGCAGTGGTGCCGGCCGGTGCCTGGCAGGCTGCCGAGACGCTCGGCGACTGGACGCTGGTCGGCTGCACGGTGGCGCCGGGCTTCCGGTTCGAGGGCTTCGAGCTGGCGCCGCCCGGCTTCTCGCCGCCGGGTGCCTGACTTGGCCCGGGGGACCCGGCAGCCGGATCTCGGGTCAGTGCCCCTCGAAGGTCAGCAGCGTGCGCACCTGGACGCCCAGCGCCCGCAACTTGTCGGCGCCACCGAGATCCGGCAGGTCGATGACGAAGCAGGCCGCCACCACCTCGGCACCGAGCTTCTGGAGCAGCTTCACGGCACCCTCGGCGGTGCCGCCGGTGGCGATCAGGTCGTCGACCAAGATCACCCGCTCGTTGGCCACCACCGCGTCCTCGTGCATCTCCATCTCGTCCAGGCCGTACTCCAGCGAGTAGGCGATGCTGACCCGCTTGTGCGGCAGCTTGCCCTTCTTGCGGATCGGCACGAAGCCGGCCGACACCTGGTGCGCCACCGCGCCGCCCAGGATGAAGCCGCGCGCCTCGATGCCGGCCACCTTGTCGATCTTCATGCCGGCCCACGGCTGCACCATCTCGTCGACGGTGCGGCGGAAGGCGCGGGCGTCACCCAGCAGCGTGGTGATGTCGCGGAACAGGACGCCGGGCTTCGGGTAATCCGGAATGGTGCGGATCGCCGCCTTGAGATCGTTTTCGAGAATCGGATTGATGTTCATCGGTCGGCCTGAAAGGAGGGGGTGAGGAACAGGTTGCAGGGCGGCTCGCGGCGGCGAAGCATGGCGAATCGCAACGGAGACCCCCCATGGACGAAAACACGCAGAAGCTGGTCGTCGTCGACCTTCGCATCCCCTTTTTCCGGCTGGTGTTCTTTCTCGTCAAGCTCAGCCTCGCGGCGATCCCGGCCGCCTTCATACTGGCCGCCCTCGCGTTCGTGCTCTCGGCGCTGCTGAACGTTCTGTTCGGGGGCCACATGGACATGTTCATGCGCCGCTGGAGCATGTGAGGGGCGAACCGGGCGTGCCGGCGCGCGACGGGGGGCCCTCACCAATAGTCCCGCATCAGCTCGCGGGTCCACGCCGGCTCGCGCACCACCCCGCGCGGCGCGAACCCGGTGATCCACGGCTTGACGTCGAGCACCGGGGTTCCGTCGACGGCATCGAGCCCCCGCACCCGCAGGGTGAGCCCGTCGACCGCCACCAGCGCCACCGGGGTGACGCCGATGCGGTTCGGCCGCAGCCGCGCCGGCTGGCCCAGAATCCCGAGCCGCGGCCAGTCGGCCCGCTCGCGCGGGTGGCGGGCGCCGCGCTCGACCGCGGCCTCCTCCACCTTGTGCATGTGGAACACCACGACGACGTGGCTGTAGGACTGGAGGCCCAGGGTCGCCTCCGGGCTCAGCCGCGCCGGATCGAGCACGATGTCGGCCTCGACGGCGCCCCAGCCGTCGTCCACCGCCTCGGCCCTGCCGCCGCGGACCACCCCGATGGGTTCGAGCACGATCGCCATGGACGCCTCCTCCGGCTCGGTGGTCTTCAGCCGCGCAGCACCCGCCCCGCCACCGCGTCGAGCTTGGCCAGGAGCGCCGGATCACGCGCCGCCGGTGCCGTGATCAGGGCGCTGTCGAGAGCGCGGTCGGAGCCGATCGGGCACGGCTCGTGCTCGCGCGGGAAGTCACGGGCGAGCCGCCCCACCAGGCGCTTCGCCTTCTCGGCATTCTCGGTGAGCACCTTGACGATGTCCTGCACCGTGACGGCGTCGTGGTCCGGATGCCAGCAGTCGTAGTCGGTCACCATCGCCACCGTCGCGTAGCAAATCTCCGCCTCGCGGGCGAGCTTGGCCTCCGGCAGATTGGTCATGCCGATCACCGAATAGCCGAGCTGCTTGTAAGTCATGCTCTCGGCGTAGCTGGAAAACTGCGGCCCCTCCATGCACACATAGGTGCCGTCGCGCACCACCGCGATGTCCTCGGCCCGGGCCGCCTCGGCGATGTGGTCGCGCAGGCGTGGCGAGACCGGGTGCGCCATCGAGACATGCGCCACGCAGCCGGTGCCGAAGAACGAGCTTTCGCGCTTGTGGGTGCGGTCGACGAACTGATCGACCAGCACGAAGGTGCCGGGCGCCAGCTCCTCCTTGAACGAGCCGCAGGCCGACAACGAGATCAGGTCGGTGACGCCGGCGCGCTTCATCACGTCGATGTTCGCCCGGTAGTTGATATCGGAGGGGGACAGCCGGTGCCCGGCGTCGTGGCGCGACAGGAACACCACCGGAAGACCGGCGATCTCGCCGATCCGCAGCGGTCCGGAGGGCTCGCCCCACGGGCTCTCGATCCGCTTCTCGGTCACGTTCTCCAGACCGGGCAGGTCGTAGATGCCCGACCCGCCGATGATCCCCAGCACCGCCTTGGCCATGCTCGCCTCGATGTCCCTTCGTGATGATCCCAAGTGATGGGTTCAAGTGATGGTTCGACGTGGTGGTCGCGCAATCCGGTTGTGCGCAATCGCGATCGTGCCCCTTGCCAACCGGCCCGCTCTGTCCGATCGAGCCGCCCGGGGACGTGCGACGGGGTTGTGGACGAAGCCTCGGCCGCGGGTCAACGTCATTTCACGAGTCGTGCCAGGGGGCCGGCTCGTTCGCCGCCCAGCGGCCGCCCGAGCCAGCGCCCTCGCGGCCCGAGACCGAGACCGAGACCGAGACAAGGATGCGTGTCGTGCCAGAGCCCAAGCCCGAGACCCGTTCCGAAACCGCCTCGCCGCTCGCCGGCGTCGCCGGGCCGATCCTGCTGGTCGGCGCCGGCAAGATGGGCGGCGCCCTGCTGGAAGGCTGGCTGCGGCTCGGCATCGATCCGCGCAAGATCGTGGTGATCGAGCCCCACCCCTCGGCCGAGACCGCCGCCCAGGCGATCGCCGGGCTACGGCTCAACCCCGACATCGCCGACCTGCGGCCGCAGGCCATCGTGCTCGCGGTGAAGCCGCAGACCGCCCCCGAGGCGCTGCCCACCCTCGCCCCCCTCGCCGCCGGCGCGGTGGTGATCTCCATCATGGCGGGGCGCACCCTGGCGTTCCTGGAGGCGACGCTGGGGGCCGGCATCGCGGCGGTGCGGGCGATGCCCAACACCCCGGCGGCGATCGGCCGCGGCATGACGGTGGCGGTCGCCAATTCGGCCGTGACGGCGGACGGCCGGGCGCTCGCCCAGGCGCTGCTGGCGGCGACCGGCAAGGTCGACTGGGTCGCCGAGGAAGGCTTGATCGACGCCGTCACGGCGGTCTCGGGGTCCGGTCCCGCCTATGTGTTCCTGATGGCCGAGAGCCTGGCGCGCGCCGGCATCGCGGCCGGGCTGCCGGCCGACCTCGCCCACCGGATCGCCCGCGAGACGGTGGCGGGGGCCGGCGAGCTGCTCCACCGCTCGCCCCTCGACGCCGCGACGCTGCGCAAGAACGTTACCTCGCCGGGCGGCACCACGGCCGCAGCCCTCGACGTGCTGATGGGACCGGACGGCCTCGACCCACTGCTGGAGAAGGCGGTGGCGGCGGCGACCCGGCGCTCTCGCGAGCTGGCCGGCTGAAGCGCGCGGCGCGTGTCCCCCCACCCTGGCAGTGGCGCCTCCGCAGAATTACATAGGGGGCAATCGCAGCCAGCCACAGGAGTCGAGCCCATGGCGCGCAGGCCCCGTACCCCCGGACGCGACGACGGCGACCGCTTCGAGGAGACCCCGGAGAACATCGGCGGCGCCGACACCGGCCAGGAGCGCGCCCGCAAGAAATCCGGCCGCATCGGCACGCCGCGCGGCAAGATGATCGAAGCGTTCATGGAGCTGCTGGCCGAGCAGCCCTACGAGTCGATTGGGCTCGGCGACATCGCGGCGCGGGCCGGCGTCACCCTCGCCGAGCTGCGCGGCCAATTTTCCGGCAAGCTCGCCATCCTGGCGGCGCACATCAAGGAGATCGACCGCGAGGTCCTCGGCGGCGAGCACGACGACATGACCGAGGAGCCCGCCCGCGAGCGGCTGTTCGACATGCTGATGCGCCGCTTCGAGGCGCTCTCGCCCTACAAGGAAGCGATCCGCTCGCTGCTGCAATCGGCTCGCACCGACCCGCCGCTGGCGCTCGCCCTCAACAACTTCGCAGTGACCTCCATGCAGTGGATGCTGGCGGGCGCCGACATCGGCTCGGCCGGGCCGACCGGCCTGATCCGGGCGCAGGGCCTGGCGCTGCTCTATGCCAACGTGATGTCGACCTTCCTGGACGACGACGAGCCCGGCCATGCCCGTACCATGGCGGCGCTCGACCGTGCCCTCGGCCGCGGTCAGCAGCTTTCCGGCGTCTTCGACACGCTGTGCCGCTTCGTGCCGGGATGCAGCCCGCGCCGGCGCAGCCGGCGGCCGCTGCGCAGCGAGTCGCCGGACGTCGAGGGCGACACCGCCGTCGCGGTGTGACGGCAGCGCGCAACGCCGGGCGCGGCCCTCCGTGCACCGCACCCGTCCGAGCGTCGTGGAGACGCCCGGACGGGTGTCGATGTCGTGTCGTGGCCTTCTTCAGCGATTGTCGAGCTGGGCGCGAACCGAGCGACGCCCCTTGTCGGATATCCGATACGGGCTCGACGCCCTGGACTCGATCAGGCGCTTGCGTCGGAGCTTGGCGAAGACCTCGACGGTGCAGTCGGCCAGAACGTGGCCGTCGCGGGTGACGCAGAGCACGTCGAGAATGCGGCCGTCGTCGGTTCGTCGATGGCGGATCTGACCGCCCTGCGCGAGCACGTGCAGGACGCGCTGCTCGCCGCGTGAGATGTTCATGGATAAGCCTGTGACTGGATGCATCCGCGCACCGTCCGGCTTCGGCCAGGCAGGCCGCCGCGAACGATGCAGGCCGATGTCTCGATCGATCGAGACGATCAGCGGATGGTCACAAGCTCCAACATAAACAATCCCTAGTGTGCGGTTTGGGCGGCCCGCCGTTTAGCGCGCGGGCCGGCATTCCGTCAACCGGGGTCTCATCCGGCGGGGACCTGCGTGTCCGCCCTACACCGGAATCCGCACCGTCGCCCGCAGGCCGCCGAGCGGCGAATCGCCGAGCGAGATGTCGCCGCCGTGCGAGCGCGCGATGTCGCGCGCGATCGCCAGACCGAGGCCGGTGCCGCCTTCGTCCTGGTTGCGGGCGTCGTCGAGCCGGACGAACGGCTTGAACACCTCGTCACGCTGCGCCGGGGCGATGCCCGGCCCGTCGTCGTCGACCGTCAGCGTCAGCCAGCGATGATCGCGGTGGCCGGTGACGACGATCTCGTCGGCGAAGCGCGCCGCGTTGGACACCAGGTTGGCGAGACAGCGCCGGAAGGCGTGCGGCCGCACCGTGACGATCGGGTGGCCGTGGAACGCGACGCTGGCCCGGTGGCCGGTGCGCTCGGCGTCGGCCTTCAGCTCGTCGAGGAACGCCGCCATGTCGGTCGGCTCCGCCTGCTCGCCCGAATCGCCGCGCGCGAAGGCGAGATACGCCTCCACCATGCGGGCCATCTCGTCGACGTCCTTCTTCAGCGCGTCGAGCTCCGGCGCGTCGCCGAGCAGCGCCAGCTCCAGCTTGAAGCGGGTGAGCACCGTGCGCAGGTCGTGCGAGACGCCGGCCAGCATGGTGGTGCGCTGCTCGATGGAGCGCTCCACCCGGCGCTTCATCTCGATGAAGGCGAGCGCGGCCCGCCGCACCTCCTGGGCGCCACGCGGCCCGAAGCTCGGCACCTCGCGCCCCTTGCCGAAGCTCTCGACCGCCTCGGTGAGCTTGAGGATCGGCCGGATCTGGTTGCGCAGGAACAGGATCGCGATGGTGATCAGCACCAGCGAGGTGCCCACCATCCACAGCAGGAAGATCTCCGAGTTCGACGCATAGGCGGCGTTGCGGCGGGCGAACACCCGCAGCACCGAATCGTCGAGCTGGATGCGGATCTCGACCAGCGACGAGCGCCCCACCGTGTCGATCCAGAACGGCCGCCCGATCTGCCGGCTGATCTCCCGCGACAGCGCCTGGTCGAGCAGCGAGAAGAACGGCTTGGGGCCGACCGGCGGCAGCTCGGTGCCGGGCAGCACGTCGACCACCAGGCCGAGACGCTCGCGGGCGATGCGCCGCAGCGTCGCCTGGTCGGCGTCCTGCGGATAGGAGCGGTAGATGTCGATCAGCGCCGCGATATCCTGGGTGACGGCGGCCGAGAGGCGGCGCGTCACCGTGTTCCAGTGCCGCTCCATGAACACGAAGGCGACCACCGATTGCAGGATCACCATCGGGGCGATGATGATCAGCAGCGTGCGGGCGTAGAGCCTCGCCGGCATCACGCCCTTGAGGGCGCGGCCGAGCCGATCCCACACGGCGCCGACGCGGCCGGCCGCCCGGCGGAGCCGGGAGAGGCCGAGGTCCAGGCTGGTCATCGGCCACGGCCGGGGGGCCGCGGCGTGCCGGCCCAGCCCCTCGTCGCGGTCGCGCAGCGCCGGACTCGTCATGGCGGCGTTCCGGCGGCCGTCACGTCCCCACCATCAGGCGGTAGCCGATGCCGCGCACCGTCTGGATCAGCAGCGGATTGGCCGGGTTCGTCTCGATCTTGCGGCGCAGGCGGTTGACCTGCACGTCGACGGCGCGCTCACCCGCCGCCTGGCCGGTGCCGGCCAGCGCGAGGCGGGTGACGGTCTCGCCCGGCGCCGCGGCGAGCAGCCGCATCATCTCGCGCTCGCGATCGGTGAGGTGGACGATCTCGTCGCCCTTGCGCAGCTCGCCCTGGGCGAGGTCGAAGACGAACGGGCCGAAGCGCACCTGCTCGGGCGGCGGCGCCGCCGGCGGCGTCGCCCGGCGCAGGATGCTGGCGACCCGCAGCGACAGCTCGCGCGGCTCGAACGGCTTCACCACGTAGTCGTCGGCACCGATCTCCAGGCCGGCGATGCGGTCCTGCTTCTCGGCACGGGCGGTGAGCATCAGGATCGGCACGCTCGACTCCGCCCGGATCGAGCGGGCGAGATCGAAGCCGGTCTCGCCCGGCATCATCACGTCGAGGATGAGGAGATCGAACGAGAGGCCGCCGAGCTTGGCGCGCGCATCGGCGGCGCAGTCCGCCGTGGTCACACGGTAGCCTTCCGCCGCGAGATAGCGCGACAGCAGCATGCGGATGCGGCGGTCGTCGTCGACCACCAGGAGGTGGGGGGCGTCGTCGGGAAGCGAGGTGCGGGTCTCCGTCATGCCGGTCTCCGGCCTTGAGGTCCGATCAGCGGCGGCGCGGCTTGGCGGTGGCGCCGTCGACGAAATGCAAGGCGTCGTCGCGTCCGCCGGCATTGATCATGCCGACCAGGAAGCGGCGGGCGGCGGCATGGCCGTCCGGCCCGACATCGGCGAGGGCCCGGCGGATGCGCCGGGTCTGCTGGGTGGCGAGCCGCAGCGCCAGCGCCTCCCCCTTGGGGGTGGCGAACAGCCGCCGCTGCCGGCGGTCGGTCTCGCCCTCGCGCTGCTCGATGAAGCCGTCGTCGACGAGCTGCTTGAGCACGCGCGCCAGCGACTGCTTGGTGATGCGGAGAATATCCAGCAATTCCGCGACCTTGAGGCCCGGGTTGCGGGCCACGAAGTGGAGCACGCGGTGGTGGGCACGGCCGAACCCGAAGGCCGCCAGCGCACTGTCGGGATCGCCGACGAAGTCCCGATAGGCGAAGTACAGGAGCTCGATGATGTCCCAGATCGGCTCGTCGACGGCGGCCGCCGGCCCCTGATCCATGCCCGGAGGGCGGGGCGGCGTTGCTCGGACATTTATGTCAGCCATGTTGACATATTTCGGTTTGATTGTTACCTCATGACCCGGGTTCGCGAAACGATCGTGCTCGTCGCGCCCCCGTTGCCTCGCCGGGCGAACCGCGCTCTCATGACGGCGCGACCTTATCGGAGTCCCGGGACGGCGCAAAGCTGCGGCACGAGAGGGGGCGCGCATTCGGCACGCCCGCAGGTCACGGAGATTGCCATGGGTATTTCATTCGACAAGTTCGACGGCGTCATCTGGTACGACGGCAAGCTGGTGCCGTGGACCGAGGCGACCCTCCATGTACTCTCCCATGGCCTGCACTATGCGAGCGCGGTGTTCGAGGGCGAGCGCGCCTATGGGGGCCAGATCTTCAAGTGCACCGAGCACTCGGAGCGCCTGAAGCGGTCGGCCCAGATCCTCGACTTCGAGATCCCCTATTCGGCCGCCGAGATCGACGCGGCCAAGCGGCTGGTGCTGGAGAAGAACAATTTCCGCGACGCCTATGTGCGGCCGATCGCCTGGCGCGGCTCGGAGATGATGGGCGTCTCGGCGCAGACCAACACCATCCACCTCGCCATCGCGAGCTGGCAATGGCCGAGCTATTTCAATCCGGAGGAGCGGCTGAAGGGCATCCGGCTCGATCTCGCCGAGTACCGCCGGCCCGATCCGAAGACGGCGCCGTCCACCGCCAAGGCGGCCGGCCTCTACATGATCTGCACCATCTCCAAGCATCGGGCCGAGCGGCGCGGCTATGCCGACGCCATGATGCTGGACTGGCAGGGCCGCGTCGCCGAATGCACCGGCGCCAACATCTTCTTCGTCAAGGACGGCGTGATCCACACGCCGACCGCCGACTGCTTCCTCAACGGCATCACCCGTCAGACCGTGATCGAGCTGGCCAAGCGGCGGGGCATCGAGGTGGCGGAGCGGCGGATCATGCCGGAGGAGCTGACCGGCTTCTCGGAGTGCTTCATCACCGGCAGCGCCGCCGAGGTGACGGCGGTGTCGGAGATCGCCGACTGGCGCTTCACGCCCAGCCAGATCACCAAGCAGCTGATGGACGACTACACGGCCGAGACGCAGCCCAAGGCGGCGGCGGCCTGATCCGCGATCCGGCCGCGCGTCGCCCTCGCCGGGGCGCGCGGTCGCCGCGCGTTCGATGCCCATCGCCCGCGCGGGCGGTGGGCATTTTCTTGTTCGACGCCGAGTGTCCTTGCGGCCGATGCGGCCCGTTCCGAACACGGCGTCGACGCTTCAGGTGCCCTCACGCGCCGCCAGCGGCCGGGTCTCCGGGCGGCGCCCAGCGGGCCGCCGCCGCATCGTCGTCGGCCTTGGCCTCGACCCAGCCGGCGCCTTCGCCGGCCTCCTCCTTCTTCCAGAACGGCGCCTTGGTCTTCAGCCAATCCATCAGGAACTCGGCCGCCGCGAAGGCGTCGCCCCGATGCGACGAGGCGGTGACCACCAGCACGATGTCGTCGCCGGGCACCAGCCGGCCGTGGCGGTGAACGACGGTGACGCCGAGGAGCGCCCAGCGCGCTTCCGCCTCGGCGACGTGGCGCTCGATCTCGGCCTCGGCCATGCCGGGGTAGTGCTCGAGCGTCAGCGCCGCGACGGCGCGGCCGTCGTCGCTCCCACGGCAGATGCCCGTGAAGGTCACCACCGCGCCGATGTCGGTGCGCCCCGCCGTCAGCGCCCGCGCCTCGGCGGCGGCGTCGAACGGCTCGCGCTGAATACGGACCTTGGGTCGGACCATCATACGGCCAACGGCCTCACCCGCCGGTCATCGGCGGGAAGAAGGCGATCTCGCGCGCCCCGGCGATGGCGGTGTCCGGCCGCACATGCGCCTGGTCGACGGCGGCGCGGATCGACCGGCGGTTCTCGAAGGCGTGCGCATAGGCTTCGTCGCGGCCGGCGAGCCAGTCCATCAGATCCGCGACGGTGACGACGCCGGCCGGCGGCTCGACCATCTCCTCGGCCTTGCCGACCCGCTCGCGCACCCAGGCGAAGTACAGGACCTTCACGTCATTCCTCGATCAGGTGGTGGAGGCCGGCCCGGAAGTAATCGTAGCCGGTGTAGAGGGTCAGGAGCGCCGACACCCACAGGAGCGTCAGTCCCGTGAAGGTGACGAGCGGGAAGCCGAGATAGACCGAGGTCGACACCAGGTTGTCGCCGGCATCGCCGGCGAGCAGCACCCCGATGGCGACGAGCTGCACCGACGTCTTCCACTTGGCGAGCCGCGTCACCGGCACGCTGACCTGCAACTCGGCCAGATACTCGCGCAGGCCCGAGACCAGGATCTCGCGGCACAGGATGATGATGGCGGCCCAGATCGACCAGCCGTAGATGGTACGATCGGCGGCCAGCATCAGCAGGCAGGCGGACACCAGCAGCTTGTCGGCGATCGGATCGAGCATGCGACCGAAGCTCGACTGCTGGCCCCACGAGCGCGCCAGATAGCCGTCCAGGAAGTCGGTCACGGCGGCGGCGACGTAGAGCACCAGCGCCACCCAGCGCAGCCAGATACCGCCCTCCAGGACGATCTGGCCGTACATGCAGGCGACCACCAGGGGCACCGCGGCGATCCGGCCGTAGGTGAGAATGTTGGGCAGGGCCAGCGGCCGCGCCGGCATGTTACGGGAGGTCACGATCTCCATACGCGCAAGATAACCTCGGTTGCCGTCCTCTAACAGCCTTTGCGCGACAGATCACCCGTCACGACGCGGCCTCGTGGAAATACGCATAGATGCGCCGCGCCGTCTCGGCACTGACGCCGGGAACCCGGGCGAGATCCGCCGGCGAGGCGCGCTCGATCGCCTTCAGCGTGCCGAAGTGATGCAGGAGCGCGCGCTTGCGCGCCGGGCCGACGCCGGGGATCTCCTGCAAGCCGGCCTCGCGCACGTCGCGGCGGCGACGCGCCCGGTGCGATCCCACCGCGAAGCGATGCGCCTCGTCGCGCAGCCGCTGGACGAAGTAGAGGACCGGGTCGCGCGGCGCCAGCCGGAACGGCGCGCGGCCCGCCATGTGGAAATGCTCGCGGCCGGCATCGCGGTCGGGCCCCTTGGCGATCGACACCAGCGGCACATCGGCGATGCCGAGCGCCGCCAGCGTCTCGCGCGCCGCGGCGAGCTGGCCCGGGCCGCCGTCGATCAGCACGAGATCCGGCCACGGTGATTCGGCCGGCTCGGTGTCGGAATCGGGGGCGAGATCGGCTGGTGGGGTCGGGTGCGTCGCGGCTGGAGCCGCAGCGCCGCTGCCCCCCACCCCCGCCCCCTCCCCGCCACGAGCTTCGCTCGCGGGGGGAGGGGAGCCCGGGAGGCTCATGCTCTGGGACGTGAATTCGAGGTGCTGCGGCTCCCCTCCTCCCATTCGCACCAGCGAATGGCGGGGAGGGGTCGGGGGTGGGGGGCTCTGCGGCGGTGCGGGACTCTTCGGCGCATCCACGGGCGCATCGGGCGCCTCGGGCTCCGCCCTCCCCTCCCCCAGCAGCCGCTTGAAGCGGCGCTCCAGCACCTCGCGCATCATGCCGTAGTCGTCGCCGGGGGCGAGATCGGCGGAGCGGATGTTGAACTTGCGGTACTGGCTCTTGCGGAAGCCCTCCGGCCCCGCCACCACCATGACGCCGACCGGGTTCGAGCCCTGGATGTGGCTGTTGTCGTAGACCTCCACCCGCCGCGGCGGCCGCGGCAGCCCGAAGGCGCCGGCCAGCGCCTCCAGGAGCTTCTGCTGCGAGGCGGTGTCGGCGAGCTTGCGGCCGAGCGCCTCGCGGGCATTGGCGGCCGCGTGGTCGACCAGCTCCTTCTTCTCGCCCCGCCGCGGCACCGCGATCTCGACCCGCCGCCCCGCCCTGAGCGACAGCGCGTCGGCGAGCAGCCGGCACTCGGCGATGTCGTGCGACAGGAGCAGGAGGCGCGGACACGGCTTGTCGTCGTAGAACTGGGCCAGGAACGAGGCGAGCACGTCCTCGGCCGCGAGGGTGCGGTCCGCCTTCGGGAAGTAGGCGCGGTTGCCCCAGTTCTGCCCGGCCCGGAAGAAGAACACCTCGATACAGAAGAAGCCGCCCTCTTGGTGGACCGCGAAGACGTCGGCCTCCTCGACGCCGCGCGGATTGATGCCCTGGTGGGCCTGCACGGCCGCCATGGCGGCGAGGCGGTCGCGCAGCACCGTGGCGCGCTCGAAGTCGAGCGCCTCGGCGGCCGCCTCCATGTCGCGCGCCAGCTCGGCCCGCACCGCCCGGCTCTCGCCCGACAGGAACGCGGTCGCCTCGCCGACCAGCACGGCGTAGTCGTCGGGCGCGATCTCGCCCGTGCAGGGGGCGGCGCAGCGCTTGATCTGGTGCAAGAGGCAGGGCCGGGTGCGGCTCTCGTAGACCGAATCCGAGCAGGAGCGCAGCAGGAACGCCCGTTGCAGCGCCGTGATGGTGCGGTTGACGGCGCCGACCGCCGCGAACGGCCCGAAATAGGCGCCGGCCCGGGTGCGGGCCCCGCGATGCTTGCAGATCTGCGCCGGCAGGCCGTCGGCCGTGATGAGGATGTAGGGGAACGACTTGTCGTCGCGCAGCAGCACGTTGAAGCGCGGCCGCAGGCGCTTGATGAGGTTCGCCTCGAGCAGCAGCGCCTCGGTCTCGGTGGCGGTGGAGATGAACTCCATCGCCACGGTGGCGGCGATCATCCGGGCGATGCGGGTGACGTGGCCGGTCGGCCGCGCATAGGAGGTGACGCGCCGGCGGATGTCCTTGGCCTTGCCGACATAGAGAACCTCGTCGCCGGCGCCGATCATGCGGTAGACGCCGGGCGAGGTCGGCGCCAGGCGGGCATGGCGGGCGATGACGGCGCGGCCGGCCGCGAGCGTGCCGGGCTCCGCCGGCGGCGCCTCGGGCTCGACCTCCGGCAGATCCGGCAGCGCCGCATCCGCCTCCTCGTCGGCGGCGTCGCGATCGAGATCGGGATCGAGAGCCGGGTCGATGTTCTGCTGGGACTTCTGCATGCGTGTCATATAAGGCGCGAAGCGCGGCACGTCCGCCTGCGGCGGCGCGATCACTCGTCGATGCCGACCGCGTCCGGGGTCTGCCAGGCGAGCCGCTGGCCGCCGTCGACCGCGATGGTCTCGCCGGTGACGCTGCGGGCGGTGGCGAGGTAGAGCACCGCGTCGGCGATCTCCTCGGGTGACGGGCCGCGGCCGAGCGGCACCGCGCTCGCCTGGCGGGCGAAGGCGGCGGCATCCTGGCGCGGGCTCGGCAGCGTCGGCCCAGGGGCGACCGCATTGACCCGCACCCGCGGCGCCAGCGCCTGGGCGAGGGTCGTGGTGGCGGTGTGGAGCGCGCTCTTGCTCAGCCCGTAGGAGAGGAAGCGCGGCGTCGGCTTGTAGACGCGCTGATCGATCAGGTTGACGACCGACGCATCGGCGTCGGCCGGGGCCTGAGCCGCGAAGGCATCGGCCAGGAACACCGGGGCGCGCAGGTTGACCGCCATGTGGAGGTCGAACAGGGCACGGTCGAGCCCGCCGATCTCGTCGCGCTCGAAGGTCGAGGCGTTGTTGACGAGCAGCGCCAGCGGGCCGACCAGCCGCGCCGCGGCATCGACCAGGCCGAGCACCGCAGCGTGGTCGGCGAGATCGGCCAGCACCGGACGCGCGACGCCGCCCGCATTGGCGATCTCGGCGCACAGGCTCTCCGCCTCGGCGGCCGAGCCACGGGCATGCACGGCGACCGCATAGCCGGCGCCGGCCAGCGCCCGCACGATCGCCCGTCCGATGCGCTGCGCCCCGCCGGTGACCAGGGCGGAACGGGACGGCACAGGCACGATGCGCATTGCAGGCTCTCGACTCGCAGGGTCTCGCCCGATTCGCGGGGTCGCGACGGGGTCTTGGCGGAACAGCGCCGCCCGGCGAGGCGGCGGCTCGCGGCACTGTGGTGGGTCGGCTCCGACTTGGCAACCGGGGCGCGGCGCGGCCTCCCGCCGGCCCTTCAGCGGCCGGTCTCCGGCCATTAACCTCCCGTCAGGGCAAGTAAACGGGACGTTAAGATTAACGGTCGGTGCAGGCCACCAGGTAAGGAAAGATTTACTCGAAGGCCGCGATAAGTCGAAACACGAAATTATCCATCTTTCGCCGTCGGCTGGTCCTTCGGGGTCCACGATGGCGGGCGACAAGCCGGCACACCGGGGCGTCGCCACGGCCGGCGGAACCGGCCGGACACGGGTGGCGTGGAGGTGACGATGACGTTCACGAGGATCACGACGGCCGGCCTGATCGCCGCGACCCTGCTGTCGGCGCCGTCGATCGCGGCCGACATGCGCTACAGCGCCCCCTACCCGCAGCCGGCGCCGCCCTATGCGGCGGTGCCGACCTGGACCGGGCCGTATCTGGGCATCAATCTCGGCTATCAGTTCGGCTCGTCGCAGTTCGGCCTGAAGCCCGACGGCTTCGTCGGCGGCATCCAGGGCGGCTACAACTATCAGATCGGCCAGTTCGTCATCGGCGGCGAGACGGATTTCCAGTTCTCGGGCGCCGAGGACACGTTCGCGCCCTACAAGTTCTCCAACCCGTGGTTCGGCACCCTGCGCGGGCGCGTCGGCTTCGCCATCAACAACATCCTGCTCTACGGCACCGGCGGCTTCGCCTACGGCCGCGGCGAGGTGGAGTGGTTCGGCTGGTCGCAGACCAAGACCCACACGGGATGGACCGCGGGCGGCGGCATCGAGGTGGCATTCACGCCCAACTGGAGCGCCCGCGCCGAGTATCTCTATGTCGATCTCGACAACGAGTTCTACAGCGGCCTCGGCTTCAATGCCGGAATCGAGTCCAGCATCCTCCGTTTCGGCCTGAACTATCGATTCTGACGGCGCGCGGCCCCTCAGCGCCGCTCGGATGACGCTCCGGCGCATGCGCGCCGGAGCGTTTCCCTTTTGCGCCGACGCGACGTTTCGCGGCGTCAGGGACCGCCGGACGCATCCTCCCGACGCGCAGTCGCGAACCACTCTCCGTCCTGGTGGCTTGAGTGCGGCCACTTCCGTGGCCTCATGGTTCGAGGTGCGCGGCGCAACGCACCGGAGCGCTCCTCACCACGAGGGCGAGACGGGGAACGAGCGCGGCGGGATCGACGAGCGGCCTCCCGCATGCCGCATCGGCGGCACGCCGACGATGCCGCATGCGGCCCGTGGCATCGGCGACCACACGACGACAGCTCCATAAGAACGGCCGCACCAAGACGGCCTCGCAAAGACGGTGCGGCCGCGCGGACCGCAAGCGGCGACCGCTGCGCGACCACGACAAGCTCTCGGCCAGAACACGCGGGCCAACACACGCGGGCCAGGACGAAGGGCCAGGACGGGCGGCCAGGACGGGCGGCCAGGACGGATGCTGCCAAGCGACGCGCGGCGGGAACACCCCTCGGTGCGCTCACCATTGGACAATCAACACTGGACACTCACCACCAAGACGCCCCCGCACGACGGCATGGCCGCGCCACAGGGTGCGGCCGCGCGGGAACGCTCGACGGCGGCGTGCCCCGCCTCCGTGTCCGGCACCTTCGACAGCCCGAGGCCTCGGCGCCCGGCGAGTTGCGGCGTCTCGCGGGCTCGGTGTTCCGCAGCAGCGCCGCGCTGACGTGTTTCGGATGACGAAACCCCAGCGAGGCGCAGCCGAGTCCGGCGACGGGATCGCGACGATCCCGTCGTACCGCCGCCGTTCCGGGCGGTCGATCCGGCCTCAGCTCTGCGATGCTCGAAGCGTGGCGTCTCGGTCCGGTGCGGGTCATGCACGCACCTGATCACGACCGCCGTCGGCTCCTCCCCAGGGGGTCCGGTCGAAGCCGCGTCACCTGACCTGATCAGATCAAGGTCCGATCACGTCTTGCGGGGGGCGATTCTCGCTCCGCTGATCCGCACGGTGACGTCCGCGTCCCGCGTTGCGCCGCCCGGCCGGCCGCGCCGCAGGACGCCGCAGCGCATCACGACACCACGAGATTGACCGCCTTCGGCCCCTTTCCCTTCTTGTCGGGCTCGACGTCGAAGCTGATCCGCTGACCTTCGTTGAGCGACTTCAGACCCGCCCGCTCGACGGCGGTGATGTGCACGAAGACATCGCGACCGCCGTCGTCGGGCTTGATGAAGCCGTATCCGCGCTCGCTGTTGAAGAACTTGACCGTACCCGCCATTGCCATCGGGACACTCCTAATCCCCATGCTGTTACGCCACCGGCCCTCACAGCACGGCAGCGCGGCCGGACGTCACATGCCGCAGAAACCTCGGCGCATGCGCCGCGGCGGCTCGCGGGAGACGGAACGTCAGAGCCCCATCAAACTTTAACATAGAGGTTGCGAGCCAAAAAGAGGAAGCAGGGCCGTTCTGACAACGACATCAGCCACCGGCGATCCAGTCGACCCGCGCGGCCGCACCGGGACCACGGGCGAGAACCGGCACCAGCCAGTCGATCAGCAGCCGCATCTCGTCGGCGAGCCGCCAGGGCGGATTAATCACGACGACGCCGGTGGCGCGCAGCCCGGGACCGCATTCTCCGATGTCGAGCTCGATCCCGAGAATTTTGCCGATGCCGGCCCGGACCAAGGCGTCCACGAAAGCCGCCGGCTCGCGCCGCTCCTTGATCGGGTACCAGATCAGGTACGTGCCGGTGGCCCATTTGCGCGTCGCGTTCACGATCCCGTGTGTCAGTCGTGAGAACTCGTCGGCGCGCTCGAACGGCGGATCGACCAGCACGACACCGCGACGTTCCTTCGGCGGCAAATAGGCGTTCAAGGCTAGCCACCCATCCAGAGTGACGTGTTTGGCGCGCGGATCGCGGCCGAGCGCAGCGGCGAGTGCGGCGGCGGCGGTGGGCTCCAGCTCACACGCGATCAGACGATCCTGCGGACGCAGCAGACGCAGCGCGAGCAGCGGCGATCCGGGATAGGCGCTCGCGCCGTCTGTCGAGAGATCGCGCACGACGTCGAGATAGGGCGCGAGCAGCGCAGCGACGGCGGACGGGATGCTCACATCGCGCAGCCGGCCAATGCCGTCGCGCCATTCGCCGGTGCGGCTCGCCTCCGGGCCGGCGAGATCGTAGAGGCCGGCGCCCGCATGGGTGTCGATCACCCGGAAGGCGGCCGGCTTGTCGCTCAGATGGGTGAGCACACGGGCCAGGATCGCGTGCTTGAGGACGTCGGCGAAGTTGCCGGCATGGAAGGCGTGTCGGTAGTTCATGAGCGATGCACGGAAGGACGGCCCGCCGGGCGGCACGAGCACCGCGCGGGCCGACGGCGCTCGCGACCGTCTTCGCACGCCGCGGCGCCGCTGCCCACCCGCCGTGACAGACACCGGCGATCCGGCGCGAGACGCGCACCAGGTGAGCCGGCGCGAGATGCGCCGCCGGAAGAGGTGGCCGCCTCTTCAACCCGCATCCACGACACCACGCCGCGGGCGGCGGCGACCCACCTGTTCTGGTCTGCGGTCCACGGCCTCGATCGACACCGCCGGGGCGGCATCACGCCGGCGGGTCAGATCGGAACGGCGCGGCGCAGCCCGAACGTGCTGCGGGGCAGGATCGGCGGTCCGGCGGCAGGCGCCTGCGACGGCCGTCGACGGCCGCCCGAGGCACCGGACCCGCTCGCCTCCCGGGACGAAGCCCGGGACGAAGCCTGGGACGAAGCCCGGGATGGGGGCCGGGATGAGGGCCGGGATGAGGCGGGCGTCGCCACGGGGGCGATGCCGGCGAGCCGCCGCAGCGTCGCCACGGGGCCGAGCGCGGCAGCGGCTTCCCGTCCTGGATCGGCCGGCGCCGCAGGGCTGGCGGACTCGGGCGCCGCTGCACCCGAGACCGGGACCGCGCCGGCGGCCGCCATGATCGGGGCTTCCGTCATCGGGGCCGCGCGCCGGCGCGGCGCCGCATCCGACGCCTCGACCGGCTTGATCCGGCCCCGCCTCATCCGGCCGCGCGCCACGCCGTCACACAGGCGAACGCCGGCACGGATCGCCACCAGCAGGGCGGCCGGGAGCCCGACCAGGTGCAGGCCGACGAGCACCGCCGCCATCAGCCGTACGTCCGGCTGGCTCACCGCCGCCAGCACCACGGCGGGGGCCCACAGGGTGGCCGCGAGCACGCCGTTGAGAAGATCCACCACCGCCGGCAGCGGTGCCTCGGGCAGGCAGCGCCAGACGAAAAGCTCGGACAGCGGCTCCAGCCGGCAGGCGCCGAAGCGCGTCAGCACGGTGGCGCCATGGTCCAGCGACCACCAGGTGATGCCCCACAGGATCAGGTAGGCCACGCCGATCATGCGGACGGCCAGCCGGCCGTCGCGGTCGAGCCGCTCGCGGAGCGTCGTGCGAAGCGACGTGCCGAGCGGTGTCGCGGCCCCCTCGACGAGGACGGGAGCGGTGGCGTGCAGGGCGTCCGGAAGCGCCCGCCGGGAATCGTGTCGCGCCATGGTTTCCCCTTTCGGCGCCATCCTGGCCGGCGACGCTGACCTGGGCGTTGTCGCGTCGGCGCGAAGTCGCGCCTCGAAATGCGGCGACTTGCACCGATTGTGGCAAGGTCTCGGTAAGGCTTGTCGGATGCCGCCGAGCGCGAAGCGCGGTACGCGGCCTGGGGCGCAAGACAAGAGGGTGAGCACGACCCGTGGAACATGCTTCCGCGCCGAGCTTTACCGCCACGCGAGATCACCGCCGCGCAAGAACGCGGCCGCCCCAGATCGCGGCTCCCCCATCACCGCGCGACACGATGCCCCGCGGACGTCCTGCTCCGCTCAGCCGCCGCGGA
Organism: Rhodoplanes serenus; assembly: GCA_009720755.1. Lineage (GTDB taxonomy): Bacteria > Pseudomonadota > Alphaproteobacteria > Rhizobiales > Xanthobacteraceae > Rhodoplanes > Rhodoplanes serenus. The sequence goes on along the minus strand of WNKV01000007.1, from coordinate 168,879 downwards.
CCGGCGGCATGGTCAGGCGCTCGCGCCGGCAGGCGCGGCGGTCGACCTCCGGACAATCGCGGAAGCCGAGCTCGCGGTTCAGGCAGATGCGCACCTCGCTCAGCCGGTTGCGGCTACAGCCGACGGCGATCCCGGTCCGCGGGAGCCCGGGATTGGCCTTGACGAAAGCCTCCTCGATTTCGTCGGGCGTCACCGTGAGAGGGTCGGCCGGCTCGTGATAGATCTCCGGGATCTTGATCACCGCACGCGCCTTGCGGACCGTCTCGAAATAGGCGCGCGCCGACAGGCCCGAGCAGACGCCGTGCTTGTCCCACTGGTGGAAGACGAGGCGTGGGCTCGGCATCAGATCCAGCATGGCCGAGACCTGCTCGCGGTTCAGCCGCGGCGCCGGCACCTGGCAGTACTCCGGAAAGCCACGCTCGTATTGCGGCCACAGGCCGTGCACCACGAACGAGAACGGCCGCGCACCGCATTGCGGATCGCTGCGCTCGGTCCCGCCGCGCTCGCGATCGGGATCGGAGCGGTTACGGCCGTCGCGGTCGCGACCATCGCGCTCACGACCGTCGCGCCGCTCGGCCGCCGCCGCGCACCAGGACGGCGACCACGACAGCGACAGGACATAGAAGTCGAACTGGCCGGGCTCGTTCTGGCGCCGGTCGGGCTGCGCCGCCGCCGGCCCGCTGCCCGCGACACCGAGGCCCATCAGCACGACTCCGGCCAGCACGCCGCGCCACCATGCGCTCATCACCCGCCGGCCGGGCCGGGCCGCCGCCCAGGTCGCGGCGTCCGAGTGGATCGCCCGCGCGGAGCTCCCGAACCGTGCCGCCGACAGCACCCCACCTGCCGCCCATTCGGCCGCCTTCCCTGCGGCCCCGCCACGCCATGCCGACGAGGTCATGCGCCCCACTCCCGATCCCATCCACGGCCCGCCGATCGCTTGTCGCCGATCGCCGCGCGACCTCACGAAGCTTAGCAGAGACCAAGAACATTTCAAGAACGCAGACCCTCGCCCTCCACGCTCCGGCCCGCGTCCCCCGCATCGGGGTCGAGCCCAGCGACGATGTCCGTGGGCTCGCCGGCGGGCGGTTCGGAGCATCGCCGCCGCGTCCGCGCCGCCGGGCAGGCCCAGCCGTCACTGCGTCGCGAACTTGAAGGCGAACAGCAGCGCCAAAATCACGACGGCGGGCTTCGCCTCGCGGAAGCGGCCCGAGACGATCTTGGCACCCGCATAGGTGAGGAAGCCGAGCCCGATGCCGGTGGCGATCGAGTAGGTCAGCGGCATGGTCACCGCCGCCACCACGGCCGGCGCATACTCGGTGACGTCGTCCCACGCGATCTCGGCGAGGCCGCGGGTCATCAGGCAGGCGACGTAGAGCAGCGCCGCCGCCGACGCATAGGCCGGCACCATGCCGGCGAGCGGGGCGAAGAACAGCGCCAGCAGGAACAGCAGCGCCACCACCACGGCCATCAGGCCGGTGCGCCCGCCGGCCGCGACGCCCGAGGCGCTCTCGATGTAGCTGGTCGTCGTCGAGGTGCCGATCAGCGAGCCGAACATTGCCGCGAAGCTGTCGGAGATCAGCGCCTGCCGCATGCGCGGCAGCTCGCCCTTCTCGTTGAGGAGGCCGGCCCGGTGAGTGACGCCGATCAGCGTGCCGGCATTGTCGAACACGTCGATGAACAGGAAGCTGAACACGACGATCAGGAAGGTCTGCTCGGCCAGCGCCGAGAAGTCGAGCTGGAGGAAGGTCGGCGCCAGCGAGGGTGGCGCCGACACCACGCCCGTGTAGGTGGTGAGGCCGAGCGGCAGCCCGATCAGCGTCACCACGAGAATGCCGATCAGGGTGCCGCCCAGGATGTTGCGCGAATTGAGGGCGGCGATCGCCACAAAGCCGACCAGGCACAGCACGGCGGCCGGCTCGCGCAGGCTGCCGAGGGTGACCAGCGTCACCGGATGGTCGACGACGATCTTGGCCTGCTCCAGCGCGATGATGCCGAGGAACAGTCCGACGCCCGCCGAGATGGCCAGCTTGAGGTTGAGCGGAATGGCGTTGATGACATACTCGCGCAGCCTGAACACCGAGATCAGGAAGAACAGCACGCCCGAGCAGAACACCGCGGCGAGCGCCTGCTGCCACGAGTACTTGTAGGTGAGGACCACCGTGAAGGCGAAGAAGGCGTTGAGCCCCATGCCGGGCGCAAGCGCCACCGGATAATTGGCGTACAGCCCCATCACCAGCGAGCTGACCGCCGCCGCCACGCAGGTGGCGACGAACACGGCGCCCTTGTCCATGCCGGCAGCCGAGAGGATCGTCGGGTTGACGAACACGATGTAGACCATCGTGAGGAAGGTGGTGACGCCGGCGATCACCTCGGTGCGCACGGTCGTCCCGCTCGCCGTCAGGCCGAAGTAGCGGTCGATGAATGATGCGCCCTGCGGCGCCGCGTGGTCCGTCATGTCCAGTCCCCCTCGACGGCCGACACGCTGCCGGGTGCGGCGTGCCGACCCCCGGCTGGAAGTTGTAATCTGCGCCATAAACGGCGGCAATCGACGCCGGCGCACGCAGTTTAACGGAGCTGTGGACGAGACCGGATACGCGACACGGCACCGCAGGCGGAACCATCCGGCACCGTCTCGCGTTGTACGACCGCTGCGGTCGCCGCGACGGCGCGGCGGGCAGGCGAGCCGCCAGGGCGCCTCGCGGGCGCTGATGATGGCGTCCGGCGCTTCGCGGCGCCGGTGGTGGCTTCTGGCATCTTCGGCTGCCAGGCAGCACCTGCGGGTGCCCTGCCCCTCCGACCGGACGCCCGAGGTGACGACGACATGGACTTCGATCCGCTGCTGCTCGCGCGCGTGCAGTTCGCTTTCACGATCACGTTCCACATCATCTTCCCGAGCTTCACGATCGGCCTGTCGGCCTATATCGCCACGCTGCTGGTGATGCGGGCGCGCACCGGCAACGAGCGCTACGCCCGGCTGGCGCGCTTCTGGACCAAAATCTTCGCGGTGTCGTTCGCGCTCGGCGTGGTGTCGGGTGTCGTACTGTCCTACCAGTTCGGCACCAACTGGAGCCGCTTCTCGGTGGTGACTGGCAACATCATCGGCCCGCTGATGGGATACGAGGTGCTCACCGCCTTCTTTCTGGAGGCGTCGTTCCTCGGTATCCTGCTGTTCGGCGCCGGACGGGTGTCGCCGCGGCTGCACACCTTCGCGGCCATCATGGTGGCGGTCGGCACTGCCATCTCGGGCTTCTGGATTCTCTCCGCCAACAGCTGGATGCAGACGCCCGCCGGCCACACGGTGATCAATGGCATCGCCCATCCGGTCGATTGGCTCGCCATCATCTTCAACCCGAGCTTCCCGTACCGCTTCGCCCACATGATGACGGCCGCCTATCTCACCACCGCCTTCGTGGTGCTGGCGGTGGGGGCGCGCTGGGTGCTGGCCGAGCGCCACTACGACGAGGCTCGCATCATGGTGAAGATGGCGGTCGGCATGATCGTCGTCCTCGCCCCGCTCCAGCTCTTCATCGGCGATCAGCACGGGCTGAACACGCTGGAGCATCAACCCATCAAGGTCGCCGCCATGGAGGCCCACTGGGACGGCAGCAAGCCGGGCGACTTCCACATCTTCGCCTGGCCGGACGAGAAGGCGGAGACCAACCGCTTCGCCATCTCGATCCCGCGCGGCGCCTCGCTGGTGCTGACCCACGATCCGAATGGGCTGTTCCCCGGCCTCACCAGCGTGCCGCCGCAGGACCGCCCGCCGGTGAAGAACGTGTTCTTCGCGTTCCGCATCATGCTGGCGATCGGCTTCGCCATGATCGCGGTGGCGATCGCCGGCGCCATCCTGTGGTGGCGTGGCGCGCTGTTCACCACCGGCTGGTTCCTGCGCATCGTCTCGCATGGCTGGTGGGCCGGCTTCGTCGCCATCGTGGCCGGCTGGGTGGTGTCGGAGAGCGGCCGCCAGCCGTGGGTCGTCAGCGGCATCCTGCGCACCGCCGATGCGGTGTCGCCGGTGCCGGGCGGCAGCGTCGCGACCTCGCTGGCGCTGTTCGTCGTGGTCTACGGCATCGTGTTCTCGACCGGCATCTACTTCATCAACCGGCTGCTCGCCAACGGGCTGGTCGGCGGCGCCGATCAGCCGCCCGATGCCGGCACGCCGCTGCGGCCGATCACCGGGGCACGGCCGGCGGGCGCGGCCGGTGCGGCACCGGCACCCGCCACCCGCACGGGTGCGGCCGGCTCCCCCGGCGCGTGAGGAGGTCATCATGGCGTTCGATCTTCCCACCGCCTGGGCCGGCATCCTCGCCGTCGCGGTCGTGCTCTATGTGGTGATGGACGGCTTCGATCTCGGCATCGGCGTGCTGTTTCCGTCCGCCGAGAACGAGCAGCAGCGCGACCAGATGATGGCCTCGGTGGCGCCGTTCTGGGACGGCAACGAGACCTGGCTGGTGCTCGGCGGCGGCGGCCTGCTGGTGGCCTTCCCGGCCGCCTACGGGGTGATCATGCCGGCCCTCTACCTGCCGGTGATCGCCATGCTGCTGGCGCTGGTGCTGCGCGGCGTCGCCTTCGAGTATCGCGCCCCGCACGCCGGCAACACCGCGGCCTGGAGTCTCGTGTTCTTCGGCGCGTCGACTGTCGCGGCCTTCTTCCAGGGCGTCATCCTGGGCGGGCTGATCCAGGGCATCCGGGTCGAGAACGGCGCCTTCGCGGGCGGCGCGTTCGACTGGGCGACGCCGTTCGCGCTGTTGTGCGGGCTCGGCGTCGTCGCCGGCTACGCGCTGCTCGGCGCCACCTGGCTGATCATGAAGACCGAAGGCGCGGTCGCCGAGCGGGCGCGCCGGCAGGCGCGGGTGCTGCTCGTCGTCGTCATGGGCTTCATGGTGGCGGTGTCGCTGTGGACGCCGCTGGCCTTCCCGCGCATCCAGGAGCGGTGGTTCTCGGCCCCCAACATCTACGTTCTGTGGATCGTGCCGGTGATCACCGGCGCGGTGGCGCTCGCCGTCTGGCGCGCTACCGAGCGTCACGACTGGGTGCCGTTCGTCGGCGCCATCGGGCTCTTCCTGCTCGGCTATCTGGGGCTCGGCATCTCCACCTACCCGTATGTGGTGCCGCCGAGCCTGACCATCTGGGACACCGCTTCCTCACCCTCGACCCAGATCTTCATGCTGGCCGGCACCGTGGTGCTGCTGCCCATCATCCTCGCCTACGTGGCCTATGTGTACTGGCTGTTCCGCGGCAAGGTGGGCGAGGACGAGAGCTATCACTGACGGGCGGTGTGGCGCCGCGTTCGCGGCGCGACAGCATCCGCGACGCGCCACGCGCCGCGGATGCCTGCACGCGGTCCGGCCTACCAGCCCATCAGCTTGCGAGTGGCGGTCTCGTTCGCCTTGAGGAAGGCCCGGTACTCGTCGCCCTTGACCAGGTGGACCAGGAGACCGAGCGACTCCGCCTTCTGCTGATGCTCCTTGGACGTGATCACCTGCTCGAGCGCGCGGGTCAGCTTCGCCGCCACATCGGGTGGCAGGCCGGCCGGCCCGGCGATGCCGCGCGACACCGACCAGTCCTGATCGAAGCCCTGCTCCCGGAAGGTCGGCACGTCGGGGTGGAACTGCGAGCGTTGCGGAGCCATCACGCCGAGCACGCGCAGGGTTCCGGCGCGCGCCTCCTCGATGATCTCGCTGACATTCGAGCTGAGCACCTCGATGTGGCCCCCCATGAGCTGGGTCTTGGCCTCGGCCGTGCTGCGATAATGCACCGTCACGAAGCGGACCTTGCTCTCGGCCTGATTGGACAGCACCGCCAGGTGATCGTCGGAACCGACCCCGTAGGTCGCGATCGTGAGCTTGTCGGGCGTGGCGCGCGCCGCCTCGATCACGTCCTTGACGCTCCTGTAGGGCGAGTCCACCCGCACCGACCACGCATTGTAGTCGAGGACGTGATTGACCAGCGGCGTGAAGCTGTCGAGCGTCTCGGTGCGCTTGTACTGCGGATCGAGATAGCCGGTGTAGAAGCTCGGCGCATTGAGCAGGCCGAGCATGTAGCCGTCCGGCCGCGCCTGGGCGAGCGCCCCCCAGCCGACCCAGCCACCGCCGCCGGAGCGGTTCTCCACCGTCACCGGCTTGCCGAGCACCTTCTCGAGATCGGTGGCGAGCATGCGGGCGCCGATATCGGTGCCGCCTCCGGCGCCGTACGGCACGATGAGGACGATGTTGCGCTCGGGGTACTCGGCCGCAGCCGGCACGACGCCGGCCGGCACCACAAACGACAGCGCCGCCGCGGTGACCAGAGCGGCGCGGCCGATCATGTCAGGAAGGCTCATGCGAACGTCTCCCAGGAGTGGCCCGGCGCGACGAATGCGGACGTCTGCCGGGGATGCAACGAGACGGCAAGGCGGAAAGGTGGACGGCGGGGACCCGAACAGCACCGGGCGAGAGGAGATTGCGTCCGACATGATCATGTTAGCGCGACGGCGCGCCGGAGCCAGCGCCGTGCGGCGCCCGCCCGGGCCGGATCGACAGATCGGCGCGCGACAAATCAGCGCGACGGCGCCGCCACGCCGTGCCGACGATCACGCGATGGCGCCGGCAGGGGAGCCGATCCGTCGCGATGTATACATGGTCTGGCAAGCTCGGAGCTGGCCGCCCCGGCGCCGCTCTCACTGCGGGCGCAGCATGCCCCAGCCGATCCGCACCAGCGGCAGCCGGCCCTGGATCGGGCGGACGAAGGTGCGCGGCACCTCGGCGACCAGATCGGGGAAGCGCGCCTTGATGTCGGGCGGCACCGTGGTCGATGTATCGGCCGCCGGCCACACCACGAGAACGCCCCGGCGCCGCAGCTCCTCCGGCGTCACCCAGGGGGTGCGCTCGGGCGCCGCGTCGACATAGAAGCTCGGCCGCGACGGCGCCGCGATGGCCACCAGGCTGGCGAGCCGCGGCTCGCCGGCCACGATGGCGAGCGGCTTGCCGGTACGCCGCTCGAAGGTCTCGCCGAAGAAGCGACCGATGGCGTTCGCCGGCTGGGCGATCGGCACGTCGGTGGTCACCACGAAGGGCAGCACTGCCACGGCGGCCGCGGCGATCACCGGCGGGGCGACGAGGAGCACGCTCCAGGCGGCACTCGTGAGCCCCTGGCGCTGGAGCACCACGGTGTTGCCGGCGAGCACGACGAGCGCCAGGCCCGACAGCACCACATAGGGGCCGAGCCCGCCGATCGGGCCGTGGTCGCCGACGACCGCCCCGGCCAGCACGGCGGCGAGCGGCAGCGCCGTGGCGAAGAACAGCACGAAACGCCGCTCCAGCGCCGTCACCGGCTTGCGCACGAAGGTCGGCGCCTTCTCGCGCGGCGGCCGGAACCCGACCGCGATGGCGATCAGCACCAGGGCGCCCGCATGGGCGAGAACGAGGCCGCCGAGCAGCCGGCCGAGCTCGGTGACGATGTCGACCGCGGTGGCGGCGGCATCGCCCCGGCGGGCCGCCCACACCTCCCAGATGCCCGAGAGGTCCACCCACAGGAGGTGCGGGAACACGATGACGGCGATCAGGAACAGCGCCACCCACGGCTCGATGCCGAGCAGCATCTCGCGGCCGCGCCGGCTCGCCACGGTGAACACCGCGACGGCGGCGAGCAGGATCAGGCCCGCATAGGTGGTGAGCAGCAAGAGCGACAGGCCCACCGCCAGGACGTACCAGGCGCTGCGCCGCCCCTCGCCGATCACCCGCCAGTAGTGGCGCAGCACGAACACGGTGAGCGGCATCGCCAGGATCGGCGGGCCGAAATCGGGCGTCGGCACGGTGAGCACCACCACCCCGACCATCAGCAGCACCGCGAAGGCGGCATGCTGCGGCCCGACGATCACCCGCCCGAGCGTGAACACACCCCACCAGGTCAGCACCACGCAGACCTGCGACAGCAGGTAGACGCCCGGCGCGCCGGCGATCACGAAGGCGATCTCGGCGAGCCAGCTCGCCAGCGGCGGCCCCCAGAACGAGCCGAGCTGAAACTCGTGGCCGACCGCGATGATCAGCGGCAGGTTGCCGGGCGGCGCCGCATAGAACAGCGTCGGCACGAGCCACCACAGCAGCGCCTGCACCAGCGCCGCCGCCAGCACGACGAGGCGGGGATTCGCCCGCACGAGTTCGACGAACAGGGAGACGTGGAGCATCGGTGGCGGATCGGCGGGTTGGACGTCGGACCGGGCGGCGATCACCGGAGCCGGGCGACGTCGACGTCCCGCAATCCGGCTGCGTGGGGCCGTCGGGAGAAGCCGGCCGTGCTCAGGGTGGTAGCAAACCGCGCCGCGCCGCGGAAGCGATCCGGTGGGTCGGCGCCCGAAAGATCCTCCCGGGGGGCCGCGCGCGCCGTCACCCACGTTTCGGTCGGCAGCTCTCAGTCGGCAGCCGCCACGAGGGCCGGCTCGGGCACGGTCGCCTCGGCCGCCGCCGCGGAGATGTCCGCCTGTGCGGCCGCCGCCACCGCGGCGGGCAGGCGGCCGCAGACGGCGGCCACCGGGGCGAAGGAGCGCCGGTGATGCACCGTCGCCCCGAGCCGGACGAGTGCGCGGCCGTGCTCCGGCACCCCGTAGCCCATGTGGCGCTCGAAGCCGTAGCCCGGATGCGCCGCGCCGACCTGCGCCATCAGGCGATCGCGGGTGACCTTGGCGACGATGGAGGCGGCCGCGATCGACAGCACCAGGGCGTCGCCCGACACCACCGCCTCGCAGTCGCAGCCGGCCTCGATGCGGTCGCAGCCGTCGACGAAGACGAGGCGCGGCGCCACCGGCAGGGCCCGCACCGCCCGCGCCAAGGCCCACAGCGAGGCGCGGCGGATGTTGTCGCGATCGATGCGGGCCGGGGCCGCCAGGGCGACGCCGACCTCGGCGACCGCGCAGATGCGCGTATAGAGCGCGGCGCGCTTCTCCGCCGTCAGCTTCTTCGAATCGTCGAGACCGCGCGGAATACGCTTCGGATCGAGAATCACGGCGGCCGCCACCACCGGCCCGGCGAGCGGGCCGCGCCCGGCCTCGTCGCAGCCGGCGACCGGCCACACCCCGCGCCTGAGCGCCGCCCGCTCGCGCGCAAAGGTCGGCCCCGGCGGCGGCTCGGTGAGCGGCAGGCGGGGCGCGGCATCGACGGCGCGGCGATCGGGTCGGCGACTCATGGCCGGCATGGTGGCGGCTCGGCGCCGCTGCCGCAACCACTCCCTGCCCTCCCCGTGGAGGATGACCGGAACCACCGACCCCGGCGCCGGGTTTGTTCCTCCGCGGCCGGCGACCTCCCCCGCCCGGCGACCTCCCCCGCCCGGCCCCGGAGACCCCCGCGTGACCACCGACCGCCCGCTCCGCCTGTTCGAGACGACGTCGCGGCTGGTGTTCGCGGCGATCGCGGCCGTGCTGATGATTCTCGCGCTGGTGCTGGCCGGAGACGCGATCGTGCAGTGTCTCCTGGCGTTCGCACGCGGCGAGGACGTCGGTGATGCCACCCTCGCCGGCATCGGCTACGCGGTGGTGGCGGTCGCCACCTTCGAGATCGCCAAGTATCTGGTCGAGGAGGAGGTGATCCGCGGCAGCGAGAAGCGGGTCGCCGCCGAGGCGCGGCGCAGCCTCACCCGCTTCATCGCCACCATCGCCATCGCGATCTTTCTGGAGGCGCTGGTGGTGGTGTTCCGGGTCGGCAAGGAGCAGGTGCCGCAGCTCGTGTACCCGACCCTGCTGCTGATTGCCGGCATCGTGGTGGTGGTCGGCCTCGGCGTCTATCAGCGGCTCAGCGCGTCGGTGGAGGACGCGGTCGAGGCGCGCGACGCCGCCGAGGAAGACGCCGAGACCAGCAAGGCGGAGAGCCGTGGGGCGGAGCGCACCGCCGGGCGCGGGCGCGCGCCGGCCCGCGGCAGGCGGGCGTGAGCCGGGCGCGCGGCCTCAACGCAAGCGGCCGTCATCGGACGCCGTCATTCCCGCATCCCGGCCGCCGTCAGCGCGTCTCGTGCAGCACGGGCGAGCTCGGACCGCCTCGGTATCGGTGAGCGTTGCGTGCCGTCCCCTTCGGCTGCTCGGCCGCCGGCTTCTGCGGCTGGCTCGTCATGGTCTGAGTCATCGTGTGTGGCACCGGGGTCTTCGGGCCGCCCTGATACTGATGCGCGCTCTGCGCCATCGCCGGCAGCGTCAGCAGGCCCGACACCAGCACGGTCGTCACCACGGTCGATATCTTACCGATCATCGTCTGATCCTCCTCGATCGCCCGATGGCGATCATCAAGGAGTTCGCGGCCGGGCGCCGTAACGTTACAGCGAGTCTCGACACGGCCGACCGGCGGACTGCGGTGCGGCCCGAGGATCAGAACAGCTCGAGCTGGCGCGCCGTCGGATCGCGGGGCGGCACGAAGTGCTCGGTGGTCAGCGGCGTGCGCGACAGGTTGAGGCCGAGCCGCGCGCAGGCGGTCTCGAAGCGGCGGCCGAGCATCCAGGCATAGGGGCCGGAGCCGGTCATCCGGCGCCCGAAGGTCGCGTCGTAGTCCTTGCCGCCGCGCATCTGGCGCATCAGCGTGAACACCCGCCGCTCGCGATCGGGATAGTGGGTGCGCAGCCAGTCCTGGAACAGATCGCGCACCTCCAGCGGCAGCCGCAGCAGCACATAGCCGGCGCTCTCGACGCCGGCGGCGGCCGCCGCGTCCAGGATGCGCTCGATCTCGGCGTCGTTGATGGCCGGGATCACCGGCGCCACCATCACGGTGGTGGGCACGCCCGCCTCGGCGAGCCCGCGCAGGGCCGCGAGCCGCCGCGGCGGCGTCGGTGCCCGCGGCTCCATGGTGCGGGCGAGGCCGCGATCGAGAGTGGTGACCGACAGCGCGACCCGCACCAGTCGGCGCTCGGCCATCCTGGCGAGAATATCGACATCGCGCAGGATCAGATCCGACTTGGTGACGATGCCGACCGGATGGCCCGCTGCCTCCAGCACCTCCAGGATGCGCCGCATCAGCCCGGTCTTGCGCTCGATCGGCTGATAGGGGTCGGTGTTGGTGCCGATCGCGATGGTCTTCGGCGCGTAGCCCTTGGCGGCGAGCTCACGTGCCAGCAGCTCCGGCGCGTCCGGCTTCATGAACAGCTTCGATTCGAAGTCGAGGCCCGGCGACAGGCCCAGATACGCATGGGTCGGCCGCGCGAAGCAGTAGACGCAGCCGTGCTCGCAGCCGCGATACGGGTTGATCGAGCGGTCGAACGAGATGTCGGGCGACTCGTTGCGGGTGATCACCTTGCGGGCGGTATCGGTGGCCACCGTGGTGGTGAAGGGCGGCAGCTCCTCCAGGCTCTGCCAGCCGTCGTCGAAGGCGACGCGGGCGAGCGGCTCGTAGCGGCCGGTCGGGTTCGACACCGCGCCGCGACCGCGGCGCCGCTCGGGCGCGATGGCCGGGACCGGCCAAGCCGGATCGAGACCAGCCGGATCAGGGCGAGCCGGATCGGGGCGAGCCGGATGAAGACCGGCCGGATCGGAACGACGGCGAAGGGCGGGGGCTGCGCTCATGGGCTCAATGTAGGCGACGACCTGAACAAAGCAAGAACAAATCCGTGTGAGCGCTGCCTCGTGCGCGCCCACTCGTTCAGCCGGCCCAACGGTTGCAGAGCCGGCGTGATCTCCCGGCGCGACCGTGCTACGGACGGCGCAGAGAGGTCGCACCCCACCATGCTGAGCGTCGTCATCCCGGCCCGTGACTGCGAACGGGCGCTGGTCCGCACCCTCTCGGTGCTGGTGAGCGGCGCCGTCGCCGGCACGGTCCGCGACGTGGTGGTGGCGGAGGGCGGCTCGCGCGACGAGACCGCCAAAGTGGCCGAGATCGCCGGCTGCACCGTGCTGGTTTCCACGGCGCCGCTCGATCATCGGCTGCGCGAGGCGGCGACGGCGGCCCGCTCGGCCTGGCTCATGTTCCTGCGCCCAGGCACAATGCCAGACAGCGGCTGGATCGAGGAGACGACCCGCTTCGTCGAGGCTGCCGAGCGGCGCGGCCAAGTGGAGACCGCCGCGGTGTTCCGGGCCGAGCCGGCCGCACCCGCCGGCTCTGTCACCGGCCAGGCCTGGGCGCTGCTGCGCGACGCCCTGCGGCGCCGCCCTTCGCCGGATCAAGGATTGCTGATTCACCGCCGGCTCTACGACGCGGTCGGCGGCCACCCGGCGGCGGACGATCCCGAGGCCGCGCTGCTGGGCCGGCTGAGCCGGCGGCTGGTGCGGCTGCGCAGCGCCGTCATCCGTCCACCGGACGAGCCGATCGAAGTTATTTGACCTGGTCAACTATTGATGAGACGCTCACGGCCTTCCTTCGCCCGGAGGGCCGCCATGACCGTGCTCCCGACCACCATCGCCCCGTCCACCACGCCGCCGACCACCATCGCCCCGACCCCCACCCCGTCCACTGCGCCGCCGGCCGCCGCCCGGATCGACGCCGTGCGTCGCTTCAATCGGGCCTACACGCGCCGGATCGGCCTGCTCCAGAGCGGCATGGTCGGCACCGCGTTCTCGCTCACCGAGGCGCGCGTGCTGTACGAGATCGGCCGCGCCCCCGGCACCACGGCGACCGCGATCGCCGGCGCGCTCGGCCTCGACCACGGCTATCTGAGCCGCATCCTCAAGCGGTTCGAGAAGGCCGGCCTGGTCGCCCGCAACCCCTCGCCGGACGACGCCCGGCGCAGCCTGCTGACGCTCGGCCGGGCGGGCGAGACGGCGTTCGCCACCCTGGATCACCGCTCCGCCGCGCAGGTGGCGAGCCTGCTGGCCCCCCTCACCGAAGCCGACCAGCAACGGCTGGTGGAGGCGATGGACACGGTCGAGAGTCTGCTGTCGTCGGAGCCGCCCGCGTCCCCGGCCCTCGTCCTGCGCCCGCATCGGGCGGGCGACATGGGTTTCGTGCTGGCGAGCCACGGTGCCAGCTACGCGGCGGAACGCGGCTGGGGTCCGGCCTTCGAGGCGCTGGTGGCCGACATCGTCGCGACGTTCCTGCGCAACTTCGAGGCGGAGCGCGAGCGCTGCTGGATCGCCGAGCGCGACGGTGTCCCGGTCGGCAGCGTGTTCCTGGTCGACGGCGGCGACGGCGTCGCCAAGCTGCGGCTGCTGTTGGTGCTGCCGCAGGCACGCGGGCTCGGCCTCGGCCGCCAGCTGGTGGACGAATGCGTCCGCTTCGCCCGCGCCTGCGGGTACCGCAAGGTCTCGCTGTGGACACAGAGCATTCTCGACGAGGCACGCGGTCTCTACGCGGCGGCGGGCTTCACGCTCGTGCGGCAGGAGCCGCACTGCACCTTCGGCCACGATCTGCTGGGCGAGACGTGGGAGCTCGATCTCGGCGCACCGGCCGAAGCGGCGCCGCCCCCGTCCATGCAGCGGTGATCGACAGGATGGCGTCCTCGCGCGCTGCCGACGTCGCGTCGGCGCGGCGATCCACCGCTCACACGGTGGCGCCCTTGGCCTTCGGGCGGCGCAGATGCTCGTCGAGCCGCGGCATGATCTCGACGAAGTTGCACGGCCGGTAACGGAAATCGAGCTGGTGCACCAGGATGCCGTCCCACGCATCCTTGCAGGCGCCCGGCGATCCCGGCAGGCAGAACACATAGGTGCCGCGGGCGACGCCGGCGGTGGCGCGGGTCTGCACCGCCGAGGTGCCGATCTTCTGGAAGCTGATCAGCAGGAACAGGCTGGCGAACGCCTCCATCCGCTTCTCGAACAGCGGCTCGATCGCCTCCGGCGTCACGTCGCGGCCGGTGAAGCCGGTGCCGCCCGTGGTGATCACCACGTCGATCTCCGGATCGGTGATCCAGGTCTCGACCCGGCTGCGGATGGCCGCGATATCGTCGATCACGATGGCGCGCGCCGCCACCGTGTGGCCGGCCGCCGCGATGCGCTCGACGAGGGTCGAGCCGGACTTGTCGTCCTCGGGCGTGCGGGTGTCCGAGATGGTCAGCACCGCGATGCGGAGCGGCACGAACTGTCGCGAGTCGTCGAGGCCGGGCATGCGTTCCTCCGTGGCGGCGCCACGATGGCGTCCGCCGCGGCACCCGTCAATCGCGAGCCATCAATCGCGACCCGTGAATCGCGCCGTGCCCCATCCCGTCCGGGAGTCCTCACTGGGGCTGCGCAAGCAGCCCGCTACAGCGTGGCGGCCCGGAAGGTGTTGCAGGCGGCGACCGAGCCCTGCTTGAGGCCGATGTCGAACCAGCGCTGGCGCTGCGCCGAGGAGCCGTGGGTGAACGAGTCCGGCACCACGCGGCCACGCGCCTGCATCTGGAGCTTGTCGTCGCCGATCGCCGCGGCGGTGCGCATCGCCGCCTCGACGTCGCCGGGCTCGATCAGGTTCCACTTCTGGTCCGAGAAGTGCGCCCACACGCCGGCGAAGCAGTCGGCTTGCAGCTCGACCCGCACCTGGAGCTGATTCGCCTCGACCTTGGAGAGGCCGCGCTGCGCCTCCTGCACCTTGGGCAGGATGCCGAGCAGGTTCTGGACGTGGTGGCCGACCTCGTGGGCGATCACATAGGCCTGGGCGAACTGGCACGACTTGGAGCCGACATCGCAGCCCTTGAAGCGACGCTCGATCTCGCGGAAGAACGACGTGTCGAGATAGATCTTGCGATCGGCCGGACAATAGAACGGTCCCATCGCGGCCTGGGCGACGCCGCCGCAGGCCTGGTTGGTGACCTCGTTGTAGAGCACCAGCACCGGCGCCCGATAGCTCTTGCCGTCCTTCGTGAAGATGTCCTTCCACTGCACCTCGGTGCTGCCGAGCACACGGGCCACGAACTTGCCCATCTGGTCCTCGGGGCTGCCGGTGCGGCCCTGGCTCTGCGCCGGCGGCGCGGCCTGCTGGCCGCCCGTCACCATCTCGGCACCGCCGATGAGCAGCCGCGGATCGATGTCGAGCGCCCAGCCGATCAGGCCGAGAATCACGATGGTGCCGATGCCGAGACCGCCGCCTCCCATGCCCATCGGCAGGCCGAAGCCGCCGCCGCCGCGCCCGCCGTCGTCACCGCGACGGTCCTCGACGTTCTCGCTTTCCGGCAGGTTTTCCCAGCGCATCGACTTCGCTCCGTCACTGAGACGCGGCCCCGCGCCGCCGCCTCGCGCAACCTGCGGCGGGCCGCCGCATGCCGTCCATGAATATGGTCCAGGACAATTTTCGGCGCCAGACCGTCCCGGGGATTAAGCCGATTTTTACCTTGCCGGGTGATGATCCCCTTGTCGGTTGAAGGTCTCGCGTCGCCGATCGCGTCGCTCAAGTACGAGTTCCGAGTCATGGGTGTTGCGCGTCGCGGGGCGTCCGTCAGGACGCCCCGCTTAACTCCCCGCCCCGCGTCGTCGTTCCGTGTCGTCACCGGCGACTGCGTGGCCGAGATGGCCAAGCTGCCCGCCGCGTCGGTCGACCTCGTGTTCGCCGATCCGCCCTACAATCTCCAGCTCCAGGGCGATCTCAAGCGCCCGGACGACTCGCGCGTCGACGCCGTCGACGATGCCTGGGACAAGTTCGAGAGCTTCGAGGCGTACGACGCCTTCACGCGCGCCTGGCTGCTGGCGGCACGCCGCGCCATGAAGCCGTCGGCGACGCTGTGGGTGATCGGCTCCTATCACAACATCTTCCGGGTCGGCACCATCCTTCAGGATCTCGGGTTCTGGATTCTGAACGACGTGGTGTGGCGCAAGTCGAACCCGATGCCGAATTTTCGCGGGCGCCGCTTCACCAACGCGCACGAGACGCTGATCTGGGCGGCGCGCGAGCCCGGCGCCAAGGGCTACACCTTCAACTACGAGGCCCTCAAGGCCGGCAACGAGGATGTCCAGGTCCGCTCCGATTGGACGCTGCCCTTGTGCACCGGCGAGGAGCGGCTGAAGGACGCGGCCGGCAAGAAGCTGCATCCGACCCAGAAGCCGGAGGCGCTGCTCGCCCGCGTGCTGCTGTCGTCGTCGCGTCCCGACGATCTCGTGCTCGACCCGTTCTGCGGCACCGGCACCACCGGCGCGGTGGCGAAGCGGCTCGGCCGCCGCTTCCTCGGCATCGAGCGCGATCACGACTACGCGGCCGCCGCCGCCGAGCGGATCGCCGCGGTCGAGCCGCTGCCGGAGGCGAGCCTCGCCCCGTTCCGCACCGCCCGCGAGGCGCCGCGCGTGCCGTTCGCGGCCCTCATCGAGCGCGGCTTCGTGGCGCCCGGCACGACGCTCGTCGATGCCAAGCGGCGCGTCAGCGCGCTGGTGCGCGCCGACGGCGCCGTCAGCCTCGGCGACACGGTCGGCTCGATCCATCGCATCGGCGCGCTGGCGCAAGGGCTCGACGCCTGCAACGGCTGGACCTTCTGGCACGTCGAGACCGACACCGGGCTCGCCCCGATCGACACGCTGCGCGCGGCGTTCCGCGCCGAGCAGTCGGTCGCCGCCGAGTAGCGCTTCGCCTCGCACCACGGCCGGCACAGGGCCGGCCGCGTCATGCTCGCCGGCGCACCGTGCGCCGCGCGCACCGTGCGCCGCGCGTCGTGCGCGCCATGCGTCAGCTTTTCAGATCGTCCGGCACCTTGCCGCCGTTTTCGGCGAGCTTGCGCATCACCTGCTTGTGCAGCCACACGTTCATGGCGGCCGAATCGCCGGTGTCGCCGGTGTAGCCGAGCTCCTTGGCCAGCTCCTTGCGGGCCGAAAGGCTGCTGTCGAGATCGAGCAGCTTCATCAGGTCGACGATGGAGCGCCGCCAGTCGAGCTTCTCCTTGTTCTTGGCGGCGAGGTCCGTGAGAATCGCGGCGACGTCGACCGGCGCCTTGCCGCCCGTGGCCGCGGTTGCCGCGCCCCCGCCGGCCGCAGATGTCGTCGCTCCCGGTGTTGTCGCTCCCGGTGTCGTCGCTCCCGGCGATGCCCCGGCCGGTGCCGGCTCGGCCGCCTGGGCGCGGCCGAAGATGGACGACATGATCTTTCCGAAGATGCTCATGGGAGGCTCCGTGGTGAGTCGACATCGCGCCCGCGGGGCCTGGGTGTACCCCGCGGGCCACTACAGCGATCGAACGCAGCGACCTGACGCACGTTCGACCGCGGCGAGAATGGGCCGACAATTCGGCGCCGGTCCGTCACGCGATGATAACGAATGCGTGAGATCCGGCGCCCGCACACGGCTAGTTCGGTCTGTCACCGTCACATTCGATCGTCCTCGATTCTTCATGCAGGCGAACGAGGAGCGACGAGAATCGGCATCCCATGCCGGCATTAACCACACCCGCGGGGCGTGCAGAAGAACCGGCAGCGCACGCTGCGGCCGTGAGTCTCAGCCATGTTTTCGCCCGCGCCGTCGCGGACCGGTCGGCACGACAGCACCGGCGAGACGCCTTCCTCATCACCTCGTACGGTCGTCGGAGCGTCAGCCGTCCTGTCCTCACGCCCTCCGCCGACGACCGTACGCGAAGGAAACACATCATGGATGCGCGCAAGCTCGTCGCCGAGGCGATCGGCACGTTCTGGCTCACCTTCGGCGGCTGCGGCAGCGCCGTCCTGGCGGCGGCGTTTCCGGAGGTCGGCATCGGCCTGCTCGGCGTCTCCTTCGCGTTCGGCTTGACGGTACTGACGATGGCCTACGCCATCGGCCACATCTCCGGCTGCCATCTCAATCCCGCCGTCACGGTGGGCCTGGCAGCGGGTGGCCGCTTTCCGGTCGGGCACGTCGTGCCCTACATCGTCGCCCAGGTGATCGGTGCCGTGATCGGCGCCGCGGTGCTCTACGTGATCGCCAGCGGCAAGGCGGACTTCAGCCTCGCCGGCGGCTTCGCGGCCAACGGCTACGGCGACCACTCGCCCGGCAAGTACGGCCTGGTCTCGTGCCTGGTCGCCGAGGTGGTGCTGACCATGATGTTCCTGTTCATCATCATGGGGTCGACCCATGGCAAGGCGCCGGCCGGCTTCGCCCCGATCGCCATCGGGCTCGGGCTCACGCTCATTCATCTAATCGGCATCCCGGTCACCAACCTGTCGGTGAACCCGGCCCGCAGCACCGGCCCGGCGGTGTTCGTCGGCGGCTGGGCGCTGGCGCAGCTCTGGCTGTTCTGGCTGGCACCGCTCGTCGGCGGCGCCGTCGGCGGTGTGCTCTATCGCTGGCTGAGCAGCGAGCCGTCCGCGCAAGTCACCGGCACGGCGGCCGCACGCGGGTGATCAGCCGCGTCGCGGTCGGGCCGGCGGCGCCGCCGGGCCGACCGCGACGCCGGCGTGAGCCAGCACCTTGCGCATGACGTTGGGAAAGGCCGCGCCGGCGATGTCGCCGGGCGCGATCCAGCGGCAGCCCGCCGGTGGCGCGGCACCGTGCGGCGCCCGCGCGACCAGCACGACGAGCTCCAGCGGAAAATGCGTGAACACATGGGTGACGACGCCCGGCACGCGACGCCAGTCGCTCGGCCCGAGCCCAAGTGTCGGCGCATGGTCGCGCGCGGTGCGGGTCTGGAAGTCGGCCGACCAGTCGGTGGTCGGCACCTCGGTCATGCCGCCGAGGAGCCCCGAAGGCGGGCGGCTGCGCGCCAGCACGGCGCCGTCCGCCCGCACCGCCACGAAGGCGGCGCCGCGCCGCAAGGTCCCCTCGCGCTTCGGCGCCTTGCGCGGAAACGTCTCGGCGTCGCCGCGCCGGCGCGCCGCACACGGCTCCGCCCACGGGCACAGCACACAGGCCGGCGCCTTCGGGGTGCAGATCGTGGCGCCGAGATCCATCAGGGCCTGGGCGACGTCGCCGGGCCGCGGCGCCGGCATCAGTGCCGCCGCCAGCGCCTTCACCCGCGGCTTGGCGGCCGGCAGCGCCTCCGCCACGGCGTGGAGCCGCGTCATCACCCGCTCGACATTGCCGTCGACCGGCACGACGGGCGCATCGAAGGCGATCGCCGCCACCGCCTTGGCGGTGTAGTCGCCGATGCCGGGCAGCGCCCGCAGCGCCGCCTCGGTCTCCGGGAAGACGCCGCCGTGCCGCTCCACCACGGCACGGGCGCAGGCGTGCAGGTTGCGGGCGCGCGCGTAGTAGCCGAGCCCCGCCCACAGCCGCAGCACCGCGTCGAGATCGGCGGCGGCGAGGTCCCGCACCGTCGGGAACGCCGCCGTGAACCGCAGGAAATACGGCACCACCGCCTTGACGGTGGTCTGCTGGAGCATGATTTCCGACAGCCACACCGCATAAGGGTCGGATCGCAGGCCCGCCGGCGCCCGCCAGGGCAGCACGCGGCGGTGGCGGTCGTACCAGGCGAGCAGCGCCCCGACGGCGGGTGGCGCCGCGGCGGCAGGCTGCGACTCGGGACGGGACGGCTTCCGCGCGGGGGTCGGCGCTGCTACGGTCATCCGCCTCCTCTGACAGAGCCGCCCGCGATGAACAAGCCGGCCCGGTCCCGTCCGCGCCCCCTCGCCGACCTGGTCGGCCCGTGCCTGTCGCCCGCCTTCCGCCGGCGCGGCTTCGCCACGGCCGAGATCGTCACCCACTGGGACGACATCGTCGGCGCCGAGGTGGCGGCGATCGCCGAGCCGATGAAGATCGAGTGGCCGCGCAGCCGCGACGGCGAGGCACCGGAGCCCGCCACCCTGGTGCTGCGGGTGGAGGGGCCGGCCGCCATCGAGGTGCAGCACATGGCGGGGGTGATCGTCGCGCGCCTCAACCAGTTCTTCGGCTGGCCGGCGATCGGCCGGCTGGCGCTGCGCCAGGCGCCGCTGCAACGGCGCACCCGGCGGCGGCCGCGCCCGACCCTCGATCCGGTCGCCGTGGCGGCGGTCGCCGACAGCCTGGCGGTGACCGACGACCGCCTGCGGGCGGCGCTCGCCCGGCTCGGCGCCGCGGTCAGGCGCGGCTGACGGGCCGCGGCCTGACGGCCCCCGGCGGACCGACGGCTCTTGCGGGCCGGTTCTCGCAGGAACGTGACCATGGCAATCTCGCCACAAATCGCGGTCAGATTGCCTCGGCGCTGCAAACCCGCTAGCCAACCGCGCGACGCGCGAGCCGGCGGCCCGGCCCGTGGTCACGCCGTCCGAGGCCCGCCCGGCGCGCGGCTCGGCCGGTCGACCCGATCGATGCACGACCAATCGAGACCCCGAGTTCCCGCGACCCCGAGACCCGAGCCGAAGAGGATGACCGTGCCCGTCACTCGCCGCCAACTCGTCACCAGCGCCTCCTGTGTGGTCGCCGCCGCCGCCATCGGCCTTCCCGTCGCGGCCCGCGCCGACACGGTCGACGTGGCGGAGCTGATGAAGCCGAGCACCCTCGGCGACATCTATATCGGTCCCGACACCGCGCCGGTGACCATCGTCGAGTACGCCTCGATGACCTGCAATCACTGCGCGGCGTTCACCACCCAGGTGCTGCCGAAGATCAAGGAGCGCTACATCGACACCGGAAAGGTGCGCTACGTGCTGCGCGAATTCCCGCTCGATCCGCTCGCCGCCGGCGCCTTCATGCTGGCGCGCTGCGCCGGCAAGGACAAGTATTACGCGATGGTCGACACGCTCTTCCATCAGTTCGGCAAGTGGGTGGTACAGAACCCCATCCCGCCGCTGCTCGCCATCGCCAAGCAGGCCGGCTTCACCCAGCAGACCTTCGAGGCGTGCCTCCAGGATCAGAAGCTGCTCGACGGCCTCGACGAGATTCGCAAGCGCGGCTCGCAGCAGTTCAAGGTCGAATCGACCCCGACCTTCTTCGTCAACGGCGAGCGCGTCGTCGGGGCCGTCCCGTTCGAGGAGTTCGCCAAGATCATCGACCGCCATCTCAAGGCTTGATATCTCGAGCCTGACAAGGGCTTGACTGGGGCGCCACGGCGCCCCGCCGGGCCGCCGCGCAGCCCGCCGGCGGCCACAAAGGTCTGGACAAGCCGGCCGGGCCGGTTGCTTTCGCGGCCGCGATCGATTCATTCTCCGGCCCGATGCGGCAGACCTCGACCCGACCGGGCCCGAGCCATCACGCCATGTGCACGCCGACGATATCCACGTCCAGGATGTCGGTCGCGTTCGATTCGTCGCGTCTCGCGCAGGGACCATTCCGAGCATGAAGTTCAAGCGGCTGCGCCTGATCGGCTTCAAGTCCTTCGTGGAGCCGACCGACTTCGTCATCGAGCCGGGCCTCACCGGGGTCGTCGGCCCGAACGGCTGCGGCAAGTCCAATCTGGTCGAGGCCCTGCGCTGGGTGATGGGCGAGGCGTCGCACAAGGCGATGCGCGCCGCCGACATGAACGACGTGATCTTCTCGGGCAACCAGAAGCGCCCGGCCCGCAACACCGCCGAGGTGTCGATCCTGATCGACAACGGCAGCCGCACCGCACCGGCGCAGTTCAACGGCGACGACACGCTGGAGGTGTCGCGCCGCATCGAGCGCGAGCAGGGCTCGCTCTATCGCGTCAACGGCCGCGAGGTGCGCGCCCGCGACGTGCAGATCCTGTTCGCCGACGCCTCCTCGGGCTCGCGCTCGCCGGCCCTCGTGCATCAGGGCCGCATCGGCGAGATCATCCAGGCGAAGCCCGAGCAGCGCCGCCGCGTGCTGGAAGAGGCGGCCGGCATCTCCGGCCTGCACGCCCGCCGCCACGAGGCCGAGCTGCGCCTGC
The DNA here is from genome assembly GCA_009720755.1 of Rhodoplanes serenus. Classification (GTDB taxonomy): domain Bacteria; phylum Pseudomonadota; class Alphaproteobacteria; order Rhizobiales; family Xanthobacteraceae; genus Rhodoplanes; species Rhodoplanes serenus. Next base: position 147,339 of record WNKV01000007.1, on the reverse strand, counting down.
GCGCCGCCGAGCAGAACCTGACGCGGCTCGAGGACGTCATCGGCCAGCTCGTCAACCAGGTCGAATCGCTCAAGCGCCAGGCCCGCCAGGCGGTGCGCTACCGGGCCCTGTCGGGCCATGTGCGCAAGGCCGAGGCGACGCTGTTCCATGTGCGCTGGCAGCAGGCGAGCGACGAGGTGGTCGCGGCCGAGCAGGCGCAGACCGCGAGCGTCGGCGACGTCGCGGAGCGCACCCGCGTGCAGGCCGAGAGCGCCACCCGGCAGGCGCTCGCCGCCGCCGCGCTGCCGTCGCTGCGCGACGCCGAGGCGAAGGCCGCCGCGGCGCTGCAACGGCTCGTCTCGGCGCGCGACGCGCTGGAGCGCGAGGAGGCGCGCGCCAACGAGCGCATGGCCGAGCTCGACCGCCGGCTGCAACAGATCGGCGTCGACCGCGAGCGCGAGGCGCGCCTGCTTGCCGATGCCGACGGCACCATGGCGCGGCTCGACACCGAGCGCGAGACGCTCGAAGCCGATCTCGAAGCGGCGGCCGAGCGCCGCGCCGCCATCGACGAGCGGGTCGCCGAGGCCGATGCCGCCGTCGCGGTGGTGGAGAAGCGCCTGGCCGAGCTGACCGCGGCGCTCGCCGACGTGTCGGCCAAGCGGCGCCAGCTCGAAGGCGCGGTGCGCACCCACAGCGAGCGGGCGAGCCGCACCGAGACCGAGCTCACGAGCGTGACCGCCGACCTCGATCGGATGATGGCCGAGGCGGCCGGCGCGGTCGACATCGAGGCCCTCGCGGAAGCCGCCGAGATCGCCCAGGTGGCACTTGCCGAGGCGGACGCCGCCTCGTTGCGCGCCGAGGCCGCCCATTCGGCCGCCCGCCAGGCCCTCGATGTCGCCCGCCAGCCGCTCGCCGAGGCCGAGCGCCGCGTCAACCGCCTGGAGACCGAGGCCAAGACCCTCGCCAAGGTGCTCCAGGTCGACGCCAAGCAGCTGTGGCCGCCGGTGATGGACCAGCTCACCGTCGAGAAGGGCTACGAGACCGCGCTGGGCGCCGCCCTCGGCGACGATCTCGACGCCCCGGTGGAGCCGACCGCGCCGATCCGCTGGACGCTGTCGCCCGGCGACGGCAGCGACCCGGCCTTGCCGGACGGCGCCGAGCCGCTCGTCGCCCGGGTCACCGCGGCGCCCGACGCGCTGCGCCGCCGCCTCGCCCAGATCGGCGTCGTCGCCCGGGCCGATGGCCCGCGGCTCGCCGCCCTGCTGAAGACCGGCCAGCGGCTCGTCTCGCCCGAGGGCGACCTGTGGCGCTGGGACGGCTTCGCGGTCGCGGCGCACGCGCCGACCAGCGCGGCCCGCCGCCTCGCCGAGCGCAACCGCCTCGCCGACATCGAGGCCGAGCTGGAGATGGCGCGCGCCGAGCTGGAGACCCGCCGGGCCGCCGTCGAAACCGCCCAGGCCGAGGTGCGCGCGGCGGCCGAGCAGGAGACCGCGACCCGCGCGGCAAGACGCGACCAGCAGCGCGCCGTCGACGCCGCCCGGGACCGCCAGGCCGCCGCCGAGCGCGAGCTGTCGCGGCTCACCGCCCGCCGCGCCGGGCTGGTGGAGGCACAGTCGCGCCTCGCCGCCACCCGCGACGAGGCCCGGGCCGCCGCCGAGGAGGCCGCCGCCGCGCTGGAGGGGCTCGATCCGACCGACGTGCTGGACGCCGAGCTCGCCGAGGTGCGCAGCCGCGCCGGCAGCGAGCGCGCCGCCCAGGCCGAGGCCCGCGCGGCCGCCCAGGCGCTCGCCCGCGAGATCGACATGACCACCCGCCGGCTCACCACGGTGACCGGCGACATCGCGGCCTGGCGCGACCGCAAGGGCAGCGCCGCCTCCCAGATCGAGACCCTGGCGGCCCGCCTGGAGGAGACCGCCGCCGAGCGCGAGGAGCTGTCGGAGGCACCGGCCCAGTTCGCCCTCAAGCGACGCTCGCTGATCGGCGAGGTCGAGGCCGCCGAGGCGGAGCGCCGCGCCGCCGCCGACGCGCTCGCCGCCGCCGAGACCGCCCAGCGCGAGGCCGACAAGGCCGCCAACGCGGCCCGCGACGCCATGGCGTCGGCACGCGAGCAGGCGGTGCGCGCCGAGGAGCGCCACGAGGCGGCCAAGCGCCGCCTCGCCGACGTCGCCCGCGAGATCCACGAGGTGCTGGAGGTCGAGCCCGCCGCCCTGCCGGCCATCGCGGAGCTTACGCCCGACGCGCCGTTGCCCGAGCTGGCCACCGTCGAGGAGAAGCTGGAGCGGCTGCGCCGCGAGCGCGAGCGCCTCGGCGCCGTGAACCTGCGGGCCGACGAGGAGCTGCGCGAGATCGAGCAGCAGCACACGACGCTCACCGCCGAGCGCGAGGATCTGACGGCCGCCATCAAGCGGCTGCGCCAGGGCATCCAGAGCCTCAACAAGGAGGCGCGCGAGCGCCTGGTCGCGTCTTTCGAGGTCGTCAACGAGCACTTCAAGCGGCTGTTCACGACGCTGTTCGGCGGCGGCACCGCGGAATTGCAGCTCACCGAGAGCGACGACCCGCTGGAGGCCGGCCTCGACATCCTGGCGAAGCCGCCCGGCAAGAAGCCGGCGACGCTGTCGCTGCTCTCCGGCGGCGAGCAGGCGCTGACCGCGATGGCGCTGATCTTCGCGGTGTTCCTCACCAACCCGGCGCCGATCTGCGTGCTCGACGAGGTCGACGCTCCGCTCGACGACCACAACGTCGATCGCTTCTGCGATCTTCTCGACGAGATGACGCAGTCGACCGACACCCGCTTCGTGATCATCACCCACAATCCGATCACCATGGCGCGGATGAACCGGCTGTTCGGCGTCACCATGGCGGAGCGCGGCGTGTCGCAGCTCGTCTCGGTCGATCTCGAGGCCGCCGGCAAGATCGTCGACCAGCAGGTGGCCTGACCGCCAGCAGCGGCGCGACGCCGACGCTGTGCCGGCCGACCTCGCCACAAGCGAACTCGCCACCAGCCGACATCGCCGCAAAGTCGGCACGATGGCCGATCATCGTCGGCCGCACGGTCGAGGTGCGGGTGCACGTTCGGCCGGGGCTCTGCCGCTCCCGCGAACGTGACTGGCGAGGAACCGAGTCGTTCAGTCCGGGTTCAGTCGGGTGTGGCAGTGTGCCCGTGGGCGAGGCGTGAACCCTCGGAGACGACGAGCGATGACCTTCTGGTACAGGCAGCTACGCGGTGGGTTGGCGGTCGCGGCGGCGATCGCGGCCATGGTGCTGGTGTTCGGCACCACGGCCGAGGCTCAGCGGATGGGTGGTGGCGGCTTCCACGGTGGTGGCGGCTTCCGAGGCGGCGGCTTCCACGGCGGTGGCGGTTTCCGGGGCGGCGGATTCGTGGGTCGGCCCGGAGGCTTCGTCGGTGGCCCGCGTTTCTACGGCGGTGGCGCCCGCTTCGTCGGTGGTCCCCGCTTCTACGGCGGCCCGCGCTTCTATGGCGGTGGCGCGCGCTTCGTCGGCGGTCCCCGCTTCTATGGCGGCCCGCGCTTCTACGGCGGCCAGCGCTTTTATCGGCCCGGCATCTACCGTCCGATCTACGGTCCGGGCTGGCGGCGCGCCTATTGGGGTCGCCCCTACTGGCGCTATCGGCGTCCGTGGATCGGCCCGGCCTTCGTGGGTGCCGGCTTCTACGGCGCCAGCTACTACGGCTCGTGCTGGCGTTGGCGGGCGACCCCGTGGGGCTGGCGGCGCGTCTATGTCTGCGGCGCCCCCGCCTATCCGTACTGGCGTGCAGCCTATCCTTGGGGCTGGTGATCGGCTCGAGAGGATCGCAGCGAAGACGATCGTAACGAAGGCGATCGTATCGGAACCCCGCCGATCCGGCCGGCGGACCTCGTCCGGCTCGGACGAGGCCGGATCGGTGGGGGATCTGAACGACGGAGCGGTATCGCAAGGGCCCCTCGCGGGGCTCTCTGCGTTTCTGCACCGCGTGTTCCCCAGCCTGCCCTGTCCCACCCGCCGCGCCCGGGTGCCACCCGGTCCATGAACCTTCCCGCCGGCGCGCACCACAAAGGACCGTCCACACCGCCGTGCGGTTGTCGCCGGCATGCCGGTCCCACTCGTCACGTCATTGCGGTATGCTGACCCGGCGCCGGCCGGAACGCCGCCCGCTCGGCGGAGTCGGTCCGTCCTGTCCGGCGACCAATCTCGTCGGCCGATATCTCGTCGGCCGGTCTCTCGTTCGTCGACCTCTCGTCCGCCGATCCGTCCTTCGCCGTTCCCATCGTTGCCCCTCGTCTGGAGGCCGTTGATGTCCACCACCGCCTGGATCGTCCTCGGAGTGCTCGTCGTCCTCGTCCTGTGGGTCATCACCGTCTACAACGGGCTCGTCGCCATGCGACAGCGCGTCGGCCAGTCGTTCGCCGATGTCGACGTGCAGCTCAAGCAGCGCCACGACCTGATCCCCAACCTGGTCGAGACCGTCAAAGGTTACGCCACCCACGAGCGCGGCACCCTGGAGGCGGTGGTGAACGCCCGCAACCGCGCGATGGCGGCGCAGGGACCCGAGCAGCAGGTGGCTGCCGAGAACCAGCTCACCGGCGCGCTGCGCCAGCTCTTCGCGCTGTCGGAAGCCTATCCGGACCTCAAGGCCAACCAGAACTTCCAGCAGCTCCAGACCGAGCTGTCCGACATCGAGAACAAGCTCGCGGCGGCGCGGCGCTTCTTCAACAACGCGGTGAGCGAGTACAACACCGGCATTCAGCAGTTTCCGGCGGCGCTGTTCGCCGCCTCGATGGGCTTCCATCCGCAGACCTTCTTCGACGTCGGCGAGGAGCGCCGCACGCTGGAGCAGGCTCCGCAAGTGAAGTTCTGAACGCTTCCGCCGGGCCGCACGGTCCGGCGTCTCCGCCGGTTCCGATCCGAGGACCGCCATGGCCTACGGGCTCTACAGTCACATCCAGTCGAACCGGCGCCGCTCGGTCGTCCTGCTGATCGGGCTGTTCGGCCTCGTCTATGTGCTGGTGTTCGCCGGTGCGCTCGCCGGCGAGGCGCTGACGGTGGACGCCTCGCTGCCCTGGCTCCTCGCCAAGGCACGCAGCGACTTCCTGGTGGCGGCGCCGTTCGCCACCGTCGCGACGGCGCTGTGGATCGCCATCGCCTGGCGCTTCCATCAGGCGATGATCGACGCCGTCACGGGCGGCCGCGACGTCACCCGCAAGGACGAGCCGCGGCTCTACAATCTGCTCGAGAACCTGTGCATCTCGCGCGGCATCCCGATGCCGAAGCTGAAGATCGTCGACAGCGACGCCCTCAACGCCTTCGCCACCGGCCTGAACGAGAAGCAGTACGCCGTGTCGGTGACGACCGGCCTCCTGGCGCGGCTCGACGATGCCGAGATCGAGGCGGTGCTGGGCCACGAGCTGACCCACATCCGCAACGGCGACGTCCGCCTGATGGTGATCGCGGTGATCATCGCCGGGGTGATCTCGTTCGTGGCCGAGCTGGTGTTCCGGGTCGGGCTGAACACCCGCTGGAGCAGCTCGCGCTCCGGCAGCGGCGATGGCGGGGGCGACCGCGGCAAGGGCGGTGGCGGCGCCGCCATCCTGATCGCCGTGGTGCTGGTGGCGGTCGCCTGGCTGCTGTCGTCGCTGATCCGCTTCGCGCTGTCGCGCTCGCGCGAGTTCCTGGCCGACGCCGGCGCTGTCGAGCTGACCAAGAATCCCGACGCGATGATCACGGCCCTGCGCAAGATCGAGGGCCGCGGCGAGCTTCCCGGCGCCACCTCGGCCGTGATGGAGCTGTGCGTCGACAACCCGCGCTCGGGCTTCGCCGACCTGTTCGCCACCCACCCGTCGATCGACGACCGGGCGGCAGCGCTGGTGAAATTCGCCGGCGGCCGCGATCCCGGCCCGCTCGCCCTGCCCGACCCCGAGGACGGGCCGGCGGGGGAGCTCCCGGCGCCCGATGCGAGCCGGCCGGACGGTTCCGGGTCGCTGCCGGGTCCCGGCGCCGAGAGCCGCCACGGCCCGTGGGGCGACGCCCCCGGCCCCGAGGCCGGGCCGCCCCCCTCGCCGCCGGCCGGATCGCCCCTGCCCTGGCCCGGCCAGCCGCCTGGTCCGGCGGACGGCGGACGGCCCCCCTTCCCGTTCCCGGGTCCCTGGGGTCCGCGGCGCTGAAGCCCACCTGGCATCGACCGGAGCCTGCGGATCGGCGACGAATGGTGCCGCTTCCGACATGCACGCGCCGGCCGGACAGCGTAACCTTGCGCCACTGATTCGTTCACGATCCGGGACAACGCCATGGCGAGCCCAGCCGTCGTGCTGGTGGGAGCGGACAAGGGCGGCGTGGGCAAGACGACGGTCGCCCGCACGCTGCTCGACTATCTGCAAGCCCGCAAGCTGCCGACCCGCGCCTTCGACACCGAGTCGCCCAAGGGCACGCTCAAGCGGTTCCATCCCGAGATCACCGAGATCGTCGACATCACCACGGTCGCCGACCAGATGCGCGTCTTCGACTCGTTGTCGGAGGCGCAGGTCACCGTCATCGACGTGCGCGCCGGGCTGCTCACCCCGACGCTGCGGGCGCTGCGCGACATCGGCTTCACCGACGCCGCCCGCAAGGGCCAGATCAGCCTGACGCTGTTCCACATCCTCGGGCCGACCATCTCGTCGCTGGAGGAGATCACCGAGACGGCCGAGCACGTCGGCGGCACCCGCTATCACCTGGTCAAGAACTTCATCAACAACACCTCGTTCTTCGAGTGGGACCAGGCCACCTACGACAACTATTTCCGGCGCCTGGAGGGGGTGGCGGAGATCACCATCCCGAAGCTCAACGAGATGGCGGCCGAGCAGGTCGAGCTGTCCGGGGTGCCGTTCCTCTCCTTCGTGGCCAACAAGACCAGCAAGGGCGAGCCCGCCGCCTACTCGTTCGTGCTGCGCGGCTATGTGCGGCACTGGCTGAGCCACGTCTGGGCGGAGTACGACCGCATCAAGCTGTCCGACCACCTCGGCCCGCGCGACGTGGTCCCGCTGCGCGCCGGCCAGTCCGGCTGAGAGCGCCGGCACGCCGCCGGATCACCACCGCCCCTCGGACGGCAGGCGACGCCGCAGTGGAGAAGGCGGGTTTTCCGGCCCGCCGGCGGCCCCGGCGCCTTGCCTCGCCGGCCCATCGCCGCGATAACACCCCCCGTCCGCCGGGCCGCGGGGCCCGCGAGTGCCGGAGTGCGCGTCCTGGCGGGGCGCGCCCACCATTCCGCCGGACCCGAACGCACCGCCATGCACGATCTCCTCTATCGCCTCGCCCGCCCGGCGCTCATGCGCTTCCTCGCTCCCGAGCAGGCGCACGGTCTCGCCGTCGCGGCGCTCAAGCGCGGCGTCGTGCGGGCGAGCCCGCCCCCCGACGACCCGATCCTCGCTACCCGGGTGTTCGGGCTCGATTTCACCAACCCGATCGGGCTCGCGGCCGGCTTCGACAAGCATGCGGAGGTGATCGACGCCATGCTCGGCTTCGGCTTCGGCTTCGTCGAGGCCGGCACGGTGACGCCGCGGCCGCAACCCGGCAACACCGGCCAACGGCTGTTCCGGCTCGACGAGGACGAGGGGGTGATCAACCGCTTCGGCTTCAACAGCGAGGGCCTGCCGGCTTTCACGTCCCGGCTCGCAGCCCGCCGGGCACCCGACGCACGGCCGGCCCCCGGCATCGTCGGGGCCAATATCGGCAAGAACCGCACCACCGAGGACGCCGCGGCCGATTACGAGACCTGCATGGCGGCGGTGGCCCCCCTCGCCGACTACGTCACCGTCAACGTCTCGTCGCCCAACACGCCGGGCCTGCGCGGTCTGCAAGCGCGCGAGCCGGTGGAGGCGCTGCTGTTCCGCGTGCTGGCGGCCCGCGAGCGCGCCGTGCCGCCGCCGCGCCGGCCGCCGCCGCTGCTCCTCAAGGTCGGCCCCGATCTCGACGACGAGCAGATCCGCGACATCGCCGAGGTGGTGGTCGACACCAAGGTCGACGGCCTGATCGTCGGCAACACCACGGTGACGCGGCCGCCGACCCTCAAGAGCCGCTGGCGCGACGCCGAGGGCGGCCTCTCCGGTCGGCCGCTGATGGGCCTCGCCACCGAATGCCTGCGCGCCATGTATCGCCACACCGGCGGCCGGGTGCCGATCGTCGGCTGCGGCGGCGTGGCGAGCGGCGCCGACGCCTACACCAAGATCCGCGCCGGCGCCTCGCTGGTGCAGCTCTACTCGGCGCTGGTGTTCCGCGGCCCGGGCTTCGCGGCGACCATCAAGCGCGATCTCGCCCGCCTGCTGCGGCGCGACGGCTTCGCGTCGGTGGCCGAAGCGGTCGGCGCCGACCATCGGTGAGGCGCAGCTTCGCGCCGCGCCGCCTCAGCGCGGCGGGGTGCCGTTGGTGGCGAGCACGTCGCCGGCGAGATAGAGCGAGCCGGTGATCAGGATGCGGGGCGACGGATCGAGACCGAGCCCGCCGATGCGCGCCAGCGCGTCCGGCACGTCGGTCGCCGTGTCGGCGGCGAGCCCCAGGCCGCGCGCCGTGGCGGCGATCGCCTCCGCCGGCAGGCCCTTCTCCTGGCGGAGCGGCACCGCGATCAGCCGCAGCGCGAGGCCGACGAAGTTTTGCACGAAGGCGGCGACGTCCTTGGTGGACAGCATGCCGACGATCAGCACCAGCGGGCGCGACACCCGCTCCTCCAGATCGCCGAGCGCCGCCGCCACGGCGCGGCCGCCTTCGGCGTTGTGGCCGCCGTCGAGCCACAGCTCGCTGCCGGGCGGTGCCGCGGCGACGAGCGCCCCGGCGACGAGACGCTGCATGCGGGCCGGCCACTCGGCCTTCACCAACCCCTGCTCGTAGGCGGCCGTCGGCAGGCCGAGCCCGGCGGCCCGCAGCGCCGCGATGGCGGTGCCGGCATTGTCGAACTGATGACGGCCGAACAGCCGCGGCGCCGGCAGGTCGATCAGCCCGTCGTCGTCCTGGAACACCAGGCGGCCGCGCTCCTCGCCGGCGACCCAGTCCTGGCCGGCGACATGGGGCCGCGCCCCCACCGCCTCGGCCCGCTCGATCAGGGTGTCGCGGGCGACGTCGAGCTGACGGGCGATCACCGCCGGGACGCCGCGCTTGAAGATGCCGGCCTTCTCGGCCGCGATCTTGGCGACGGTGTCGCCGAGAAACTCGACATGGTCCATCGACACCGGCGTCACCACGGTGGCGAGCGGGTGCGCCAGCACGTTGGTGGCGTCGAGCCGGCCGCCGAGCCCGACCTCGAGCAGCAGCACGTCGGCGGGATGGCGCGAGAACAGCACGAAGGCGGCCGCCGTCTCGATCTCGAACACGGTGATCGGCGCGCCGGCGTTCACCTGCTCGCAATGCTCCAGCACCTCGGCGAGCTCCGCATCCGACACCAGCTCGCCGCCGCCGGCGCGGCCGAGCCGGAACCGCTCGGCCAGCCGCACCAGGTTGGGCGAGGTGTAGACGTGGACGCGGCGGCCGTCGGCCTCCAGCATGGCGCGCATGAAGGCGACGGTGGAGCCTTTGCCGTTCGTGCCGGCCACATGGATCACCGGCGGCAGCCGCCGCTCCGGATGGCGGAGCGCCGCCAGCATCCGCCACATGCGGTCGAGGGTGAGATCGATGCGGCGCGGATGCAGAGCGAGCAGCCGCGCCAGGATGGCGTCGACGGGAACGGTCATGCGGCCGGCCGAGGCTGCCCAACCATCATGGCCCGACACCCCGCGGCCATCACGGCACCGGCTCGGCCGGCTGCTGCGGCGGCTGCTCGGCGACCGCCGGCAGGTTGGTGGGCGGCTCCGGCGCCGGCGCCTTGGTGAGCAGCCGGCAGATGCGCGCCACGGTGGCGCGCATCTCGTGGCGATGCACCACCATGTCGACCATGCCGTGCGCCTTGAGATACTCGGCCTTCTGGAAGCCGTCGGGCAGGCGCTCGCGAATGGTCTGCTCGATCACCCGCGGGCCGGCGAAGCCGATCAGCGCGCCCGGCTCGGCGATGTGGACATCGCCCAGCATCGCGTAGGAGGCGGTGACGCCGCCGGTGGTCGGGTTGGTGAGCACCACGATGTAGGGCTTCTTCGCCTCGCGCAGCCGCTGCACCGCGACCGTGGTGCGCGGCATCTGCATCAGCGACAGGATGCCCTCCTGCATGCGGGCGCCGCCCGAGGAGACGAACAGCACGAAGGGCGTCTGCTTGTCGATGGCGGTCTCGATGCCGGCGATGATCGCCTCGCCGGCCGCCATGCCGAGCGAGCCGCCCATGAAATCGAACTCCTGCACGCCGATCACCACCGGCAGGCCCTCGAGCTTGCCGTATCCGAGCTTCACCGCATCGCCGAGGCCGGTCTTGGCGCGGGCATCCTTGAGGCGGTCGGTGTAGCGGCGGGCATCGCGGAACTTGAGCGGATCGGTCGCCACCGCCGGCACGCCGATGTCGAACCAGGTCTCGCCGTCGAACATCGACTTGAGACGCGCGGTGGCGCCCATGCGCATGTGATAGTTGGAGCCCGGGATGACGAACTGGTTCGCCTCCACGTCCTTGTAGAAGACGAGCTGCCCCGTCTCCGGGCACTTGATCCACAGATTCTCCGGCACCTCGCGGCGATTGAGGAAGCCGCGGATCTTCGGCCGGACGACGTTGGAGATCCAGTTCATGGCATGGCCTTGCTGTTATTCGGCGGCGGTCCGCCGGGCGGCGCGCACGCCGCCGGCGAGCTCGCGCACCAGAGCGGTGGCGGCCTCGACGGTCGCCGGCGTCGCGGCGTCGTTCGCGTCGAGGCTGGCCTTGATGGCGGACACGATGGCGGAGCCCACCACCACGGCGTCGGCATAGGCCGCGATGGCGGCGGCGTCGGCGGCGGTGCGCACCCCGAAGCCGACCGCGACGGGCAGCGGCGTCTTCGCCTTGATGGCAGCGACCGCACGGCCGACCGCGGCGAAATCGGGCTTGGCGGTGCCGGTCACCCCGGTGATCGACACGTAGTAGAGAAAGCCCGACGTGTTGGCGAGCACCGTCGGCAGACGCGCCGCGTCGGTGGTCGGGGTGAGCAGGCGGACGAAGCTGAGGCCGGCCTTCATGGCCGGCACGCACAGCTCGGCGTCCTCCTCGGGCGGCAGGTCGACGACGATCAGGCCGTCGACGCCGGCGGCGTGCGCATCGACGAGGAAGCGGTCGACGCCGTAGATGTAGATCGGATTGTAGTACCCCATCAGCACGATCGGGGTGGCATCGTCGCCTTCGCGGAAGGCCCGCACCAGGGCGAGTGTGCCGGCCAGCGTCTGGCCGTGCTTCAGGGCGCGCTGCGACGACGCCTGGATGGTCGGGCCATCCGACATCGGATCGGAGAACGGCATGCCGAGCTCGATCACGTCGGCGCCGGCGGCCGGCAGCGCACGCACCAGCGCCAGCGAGGTGTCGGGATCGGGATCGCCGGCGCTCACGAAGGTGACGAGGCCGGCGCGGCCTTCGCGCGCGAGCGCGGCGAAACGGGCATCGATGCGGGTGGTGGTCATCTGTCGGTTCTCATCGCGGGCCACGACCCGTGCTACACCTCTCCCCGACGGGGAGAGGTCGGCCGGCTGAGCGGAGCGAGGACGGCCGGGTGAGGGGGATGGAGCGCTTCAGGACATCGGCAAAAACGCTACGCGCAAACCAGACCAGCGCGGAGGCTCGGCTGTGGGCGGCGCTACGCGGCCGGCGGCTGGCCGGGTGGAAACTCCGTCGGCAGCATCCGATCGACCGCTTCATCGTCGACTTCGTGACGCTCGACGGCAAGCTGATCGTCGAAGTCGATGGCGCGACCCACGGCGAGCCGTCGGCAGTCGAGCGCGACGAAGGCCGGACCCGTGTGCTCGTCTCGCTCGGCTTCCACGTGGTTCGAGTGACGAACACCGAGGTGTACGAGAACATCGACGGCGTGCTGGAGATGATCGCCCGCACGCTGCGCCCGCACTGAGGGCGGCCCCCCCTCACCCGGTTCCGGCTGCGCCGGAACCGACCTCTCCCCGTCGGGGAGAGGTGAAGAGCGGACATCTCGCGTGCTGCCCTCACAGCGCTCCTCCGAGATGGCGGGCGACGGCGTCGAGGTCCTTGTCGCCGCGGCCCGACATGTTGACCACCATCAGGTGGTCCTTGGGCTTCTGCGGCGCCAGCGCGAACGCCTTGGCGAGGGCGTGCGCGGGCTCCAGCGCCGGGATGATGCCTTCCATCCGCGAGCACAGCTTGAAGGCGTCGAGCGCCTCGTCGTCGGTGGCGGACAGGTAGGTCACCCGGCCGACATCGGCGAGCCACGCATGCTCGGGCCCGACGCCCGGATAGTCGAGACCGGCCGAGATCGAGTGCGCCTCGGCGATCTGGCCGTCGCGGTCCATCAGCAGATAGGTGCGGTTGCCGTGCAGCACGCCGGGCCGGCCGCCGGTGATCGAGGCGGCGTGCTGGTCGGTGTCGACGCCGTGGCCGGCCGCCTCGACGCCGTAGATCTCAATCCCGGTGTCGTCGAGGAACGGGTGGAACAGCCCCATGGCGTTGGAGCCACCGCCGATGCAGGCGAACAGCGAGTCCGGCAGGCGGCCTTCCGCCTCCTGCATCTGGGCGCGGGTCTCGATGCCGATCACCGACTGGAAGTCACGCACCAGCATCGGATAGGGATGCGGCCCCGCCACCGTGCCGATGCAGTAGAACGTCGTCTCGACATTGGTGACCCAGTCGCGCAGCGCCTCGTTCATGGCGTCCTTGAGGGTCGACGAGCCCGAGGTGACGGGCCGCACCTCGGCGCCGAGCGCCTTCATGCGCAGCACGTTGGGCTGCTGCCGGTCGATGTCGACGGCGCCCATGTAGACGATGCAGTCGAGCCCGAACTTGGCGCACAGGGTCGCGGTGGCCACCCCGTGCATACCGGCGCCGGTCTCGGCGATGATCCGCCGCTTGCCCATGCGCACCGCCAGCATGATCTGGCCGAGCACGTTGTTCACCTTGTGGGCGCCGGTGTGGTTCAGATCCTCGCGCTTGAAGTAGATCTTGGCGCCGCCGAGATGCGCGGTCAGCCGCTCGGCGAAGTAGAGCGGCGACGGCCGTCCCACATAGGTGGCGAGGTGGTGGTCCATCGCCTGCTTGAACGCCGGATCGGCCTTGGCGGCCGCATAGGCGCGCTCCAGGTCGAGCACCAGCGGCATCAGGGTCTCGGCCACGAAGCGGCCGCCATAGAGGCCGAAACGGCCGCGCTCGTCGGGCCCGGTCCGGAACGAATTGAGAGGCTGCGGCGTGCTCATGCGGGTCCTGGCGTGCGGTCCTGAAGTGAAATCCCGGCGAAAGGTCTGGAGTAAGGTTCTGGCGGGCGCGATCCCAGCCTCTGCGGTCACGGGCTCTACGGTCACGGCGAACGGTCTCTCGGCGCGTCCGGCTCCCGACGGGACGGCCCCCGGGGGCTCGGGCGCGACGATGCTGTGTGATCGGCGGCCGACTGCGAGGCGAGGCGGCACGCTCCATGCGCGAGCCCACCCGTCGCCGGCGCGCGGTCGCGCCGCCGTCACGATCGGCCCCTTGCTAGCACCAAGCCGGCCGTTAGGGGAGAGGCAAGGCGGCCGCGGCCTCGCGCGCCGCATGCACGAAGGCGGCGATCTTCTCCGGGTCCTTGTCGCCCGGCGCCCGCTCGACCCCGGACGACACGTCGACGGCCGGCGCGGCGGTGATCCGCAGGGCCTCGGCCACGTTGGCGGCATCGAGGCCGCCCGACAGCATGAAGGCGAGGCCGGGGTCGAGGCGTTCGAGAAGGTGCCAGTCGAAAGGCTGGCCGAGCCCGCCCGGCCGGGTGGCGTCCTTCGGCGCCTTGGCGTCGAACAGCAGCCGGTCGGCCACCGCCGCATAGGCCGGCACCACCGCGAGATCCGCCGCCGTGGCGACCGGCAGCGCCTTCATGACCGGGCGTCCGAACCGCGCCCGCACGGCGGCGACGCGCGCGGGGCTCTCGCGGCCGTGGAGCTGAAGGATATCGGGGACGATCTCCGCGACGATGTCACCGAGCAGCGCGTCGTCGGCATCGACCGTCAGCGCCACGATGGCGATGCGGCCGCGCGCGCGCTCCGCCAGCGCCCGCCCGGCGGCGAGATCGACATGTCGGGGCGACGGCGGAAACACCACCAGGCCCGCCAGGTCGGCGCCGGCCGTGATCGCGGCGTCGAGCCCGGCGGCGGTGCTGAGGCCGCAGATCTTGATCTCGAGGGTCATGGATCTTGCAGGTGAATCAGGGCGATCAGCTCGTCGAGCTGGTCGATCAGCGGCCCGATCCGGTTGTCGATCACGTCTCCGATCATGTCCAAGTCGATCTGCCAATACGAATGTACGATGATGTTCCGCAGAGCGATAACGGATCGCCACGGTATCGCGGGTGCCGCGGCCTTGATCTCCGGCGAGACCTTGCTGAAAGCCTCTCCAAGGACCACGAGATCGTAGAGTGCCGCGTGCCGATGCCGATCCGCTCCCAGCAACCCGATCGGACCGAGCCCCTCGGCATTGTCTTGCGCATGCCGGGCGAAATCTCGCGCGTCCCGTAAACGATCGATATCCGAGCGGCTCACAGCGGCCGCGCCAAGCGTGGGAAGTCGACCGCTTCCGATCCCGTCAAGCCGCTCACCAGGACGATCCCGACGTGGCGCCCGAGCAAGTCACCGAGATCGACCTCGGCCTGGGCCAGGCCGAGCAGATCGAGCCCGGGCCGCTTCTCGGCGAGAAACTCCAAGGCGTCGTCGGCGGAGACGTGACCGATGCTGCCCCGCGGCAGCAGCCCGAGGATTTTCAGCGGGTGCTTCGCCTCGATCGCGGCGACGTGCATGCGCAGGATCGAGCGGTTGATGTCCGGGGCGTTCACGGCACCACCTCCAAACCGAGGACGGGTCAACACTGCGCCGACCCTGAGCGCCTCCCCCGGGATGCGGTCGTGGCACCGCTGCCGCAAGGGGGCGGCAACGACGCTCGTGACCGTCGACGGACCTACGGCGTCCGACCTGCGGCTTCCCTCGCCTCAGGCGGCCGGACGCTGGAGGGCGCGTGGCGGCCAGCGGCGGCCTTCCTCCTCGGCGTCGGCGAGGCGGGCCTTGAGCTGGGCCACCTCGGCCTTGGCGGCGGACAGCTCCCACTCGGCGCGGCGCGCGGCGCGGCGCCACTTGCTCTGCTTGAGCCAGGCGCCGACGCCGCCGAGCACCACGCCGACGGCGAGGACACCGAACACCAGCAGGAACAGCGGCACCTGCACCGCATGGGTGAGATCGCCGGGGTTGAACGGATCGATGGCGATCGGCACGCCGTGACGGTTCACCAGGGCGAGCGCCACGATGGCGATCATCAACGGGACGAGGACGACGGCAGCCAGGATTCGACGGATCATTTGAAAACGCTTTCGGTCAATCAGGCTTGGGGTTCCGGGCGGTTCAGCCGCTCGCGCATCTCCTTGCCGGTCTTGAAGAACGGCACACACTTCTGGTCCACGTCGACGTGCTGCCCGGTGCGCGGATTGCGGCCCGTACGGGCCGGCCGCTGCTTGACCGAGAAGGCGCCGAAGCCGCGCAGCTCGACGCGGTCACCCCGCGCCAGCGCCGCGGTGATCTCGTTGAGGATGGCGTTGACGATGTTCTCGACGTCCCGCTGATAGAGGTGCGGGTTCTGTGCCGCGATGCGCTGGACCAGTTCCGATTTGATCATCTTCGCCTTCCACCGATCAGCGCCGGGACCACGCTTCCCCGGCACACCTCCGCCAGGAGGCTGCCGTGTCCCGATCGAGCCGCCCGCGGACGCCGGCGGCGCATGCGGACGACGACGGGGGGTGCGGCCGCCGGCCCGCCGCTCAATCTGCCGCCGCAGGGTGCCAAAGCGCCAGCAGGCCGTCAAGATTAAGGCGTTCAAAAGACTGGATTGTCCCCGTTTCGGCGAGGGTCCGGGCGAGCCCCCCGAGGCCGACCGCGTCGAGCACGGAGGCGGCCGCGAGGTGGAGGAACGACAGGTCGCCGATGCGCGCCTTGAGCTCCCAGTCCTTGACCGGCAGCTTGGGGTCGATACCCTTGGCCTTGGCCAGCCAGGCGATCGCCGTCTCCTCGGTGCCGAGGGCATCGACGAGCTTCAGCTCGATCCCCTGGCGGCCGGTGAACACACGCCCGTCGGTGACCCGGGCGAGCAGCTCGCCGTCGATGCCACGCCGCTCGCGCACCATGCCACGGAACCAGTCGTAGGAATCGGCGACCAGCGCCGCGATGGCGGCCCGCGCCTCCGGGCTGGTCGGCTCGAAGCCGTTGGGGGCGGCCTTGAGGGGCGACGACTTCACCTCCTCCATGCGCACCCCGAGGGTCTTCAGGAGGTCGGCGACGTTCGGATACTGGAACATCACCCCGATGGAGCCGACGATCGAGTTGCCTTGGGCGATGATGTGCTCGCCCGCCATGGCGGCGATGTAGCCGCCCGAAGCCGCCATGCCGTCGACCACGATCACGGTCGGCTTCTTCTCGGCCAGCCTGCGCAGCGCGGTATGGAGCTGCTCGGAGCCCGCCGTGGTGCCGCCGGGGCTGTCGATGTGCACGACCACGGCCTTGGCGGCGCGCGACTTGGCCAGCTTCTCCAGCGCCTCCACCCGCTCCTGATCGTTGCGGATCACGCCCCGGATGGCGATCCGGGCGATCTGGCTGCCGTCGCCGAAGCCGAGCTCGGGGCGGTCGCGCAGCGCCGAGCCGGCGACCGCCACGCCAGCCACCGCGACCAGCACGGCGGCGACGCGCCAGAAGGTGAGCTTGCGCCGCAGACGGCGGCGGTCGACGAGAGCATCGGCGTCGAGCGACATCGGTTCTTCCTGATCTGCCGGGTTCCGGCGGCGCCAGCGCCAGAGCCGCTTGGCGGCACGGGAGCTGCGCGGCGTCGGGGCCACGGTCGGCCATTATGCACGAATCGGGCGCCGAAAAGGCGAAACCGGCCGCTCGCGCGGCCGGTTCCCAAACGATTCGTTGATCGGCTCCCGGGGTTTCGTTCCGGGGCACGCGCGTGAGCGCATGGCCCGGGACTCCAGCCGAGAAGGATGCGCCGCCGCTGGATTCCGGGTTCGCGGCTTCGCCGCGCCCCGGAATGACGGCACCGCGGTCCGATCAGTCCTTCTTCTCGTTGGCGCGCTTGAGCGCGGTGCCGAGAATGTCGCCGAGCGTCGCGCCGGAGTCCGACGAGCCATACTGGGCGATCGCCTCCTTCTCCTCGGCCACCTCGAGCGCCTTGATGGAGACCTGCACCTTGTGCGACTTGCGGTCGAACTGGGTGACGCGGGCATCCACCTTCTGGCCGACCGCGAAGCGATCGGGACGCTGCTCGGAGCGGTCGCGGGCGAGCTCGGACCGCTTGATGAAGGCGGTGAGGTCGGTGCCGACGATCTTCACGTCGATGCCGCCTTCCTTCACCTCGATCACCTCGCCGGTGACCACGGCGCCCTTGCGGACGTCGCCGGCCTCGGCGAAGGGGTCGCCCTCGAGCTGCTTGATGCCGAGCGAGATGCGCTCCTTGTCGACGTCGACGTCGAGCACCTGGGCGCGGACGTGGTCGCCCTTCTTGAACTCCTCGATCACTTGCTCGCCCGGACGCTTCCAGTCGAGGTCGGAGAGGTGGACCATGCCGTCGACGTCGCCGTCGAGGCCGAGGAACAGGCCGAACTCGGTCTTGTTCTTGACCTCGCCTTCGACCACCGAGCCGGGCGGGTACTTCTCGACGAAGACCTCCCACGGATTGCGCATGGTCTGCTTGAGGCCGAGCGAGATGCGCCGCTTGACCGGATCGACCTCGAGCACCTGCACCTCGACCTCCTGGGAGGTGGAGACGATCTTGCCCGGGTGGACGTTCTTCTTGGTCCACGACATCTCGGAGACGTGGATCAGGCCCTCGATGCCCGGCTCCAGCTCCACGAAGGCGCCGTAGTCGGTGATGTTGGTGACGCGGCCGTTGAGCCGCGTGTGGACCGGGTACTTCGCCTCGATGCCCTGCCACGGATCGGCCTGAAGCTGCTTCATGCCGAGCGAGATGCGGTGGGTCTCGTGGTTGATCTTGATGATCTTGACCTTGACCTGCTGGCCGATGTTCAGCACCTCGGACGGGTGGTTGACACGGCGCCAGGCGATGTCGGTCACGTGCAAGAGGCCGTCGATGCCGCCGAGGTCGACGAACGCACCGTAATCGGTGATGTTCTTGACCACGCCGTCGATCACCTGCCCCTCTTCGAGGTTCTGCACCAGCTCCTGGCGCTGCTCGGCGCGGGTCTCTTCCAGCACGGTGCGGCGCGACACCACGATGTTGCCGCGGCGCCGATCCATCTTGAGGATCTGGAACTGCTGCGGGACGTTCATCAGCGGCGTGACGTCGCGGATCGGACGGATGTCGACCTGCGAGCGCGGCAGGAAGGCGACGGCGCCGTCGAGATCGACCGTGAAGCCGCCCTTGACCTGGTTGAAGATGACGCCCGAGACCTTCTCGTTGTTCTGGAAGGCCCGCTCGAGCTTGCCCCAGCTCTCCTCGCGGCGCGCCTTGTCGCGCGACAGCACGGCCTCGCCGAGCGCGTTCTCGACGCGCTCCAGGTAGACCTCGACGGTGTCGCCGACCTTGACCTCGTTCTGCCGTCCGGGCCCCATGAACTCGCGGAGCGCCACGCGCCCCTCGGTCTTCAGCCCCACGTCGATGACCGCGAGATCCTTCTCGATCGCGACGACGGTTCCCTTGATGACGGTGCCTTCGTGCAGGTTGCCCTGGGTGAAGGATTCCTCGAGCATGGCCGCGAAGTCTTCGCGCATGGGCTGAGTTTGAGCGGTCTGAACCATGAAGTCTCCTGACGGGACAGCCGGCGGGCTGGTGTTGACAACCGTCCTGTGACCGCTCGGGCCGAAGGCCCCGTAGCCTTCGGCTGCCACCACCGCCCGCCTCCCCCTGAGGGGACAGCAGAGCGCGAGATGGGCCGGCCCGATCAACCGAGCGGTCGGGACGAATGCAGAGTGCCCGGGGCGCCGCGGCGCCAGGCGTCGCGGGAGCAGGACCGATCCCGCAGACCGGGATGCGATCCATCGAACGGCCATAGCCGGCCTTGTCCGGAGGCGTCTCCGGACAGGTCGGCAGCGACGGTTCGGCTCGGGCGGCTTCGAGGTTGTCGGCAGCCCGGACTGCGGCGTCTATATCGTATCGGGCAGGGCCGGAGCAAGGCCGCCGCCACGGCAGCCGGAGCCCTGCGACTTGCGGCCCAGGCGATCCCCGCCGCCGGCACCGGAAATGGTATGGGATGGCGGGACGAGCGTCGCCGTGCCGCGCGTCTGCCGCCAGGACCGACCATGACGACCTTGTTCGTGCGCCACCTGACGACCTATCGGTACCGCCGGCCGGTCGCCTTCGGCGAGCACCGCATGATGTTCCGGCCCCGCGATTCCTTCGATCAGCGCCTGATCGACGCCTCGCTGCGCATCGCGCCGGCCCCGCGCAGCCTGCGCTGGGTGCACGATGCCTTCGGCAACGCGGTCGCCTTCGCGGGCTTCGAGGCCGAAGCCGACACCCTGGAGTTCGAGAACCGCATCGCGGTCGAGCATTTCCCCGATCCGGTCGAGTTCCGCATCGAGGACTACGCCCTCACCTACCCGTTCGCCTATGCGGCCGACGAGCAGCCCGATCTCGCCCCCTTCATGGCGCGCCAGTGCCGCGATCCCGCCGGCGAGCTGGAGCGCTGGGCCCGCCGCTTTCTCCGCCAGGGCCAGGCGACGCCGACCGGCCGGCTGCTGATGACCCTGACCACGGCGATCGGCGAAAGCTTCGCCTATAGGCGCCGCAGCGAGGCCGGCACCCAGGACCCGCTGGCGACGCTCCATCTCGGCCGCGGCACCTGCCGGGACTTCGCGCTGTTCATGATGGAGGCGGTGCGCAGTCTCGGCTTCGCGGCCCGCTTCGTGTCCGGCTATCTCTACGTGCCGACCCGCGACGGTCCGCGCCATCTCGGCGGCGGCTCCACCCATGCGTGGTGCCAGGTTTACGTGCCCGGCGCCGGCTGGGTGGAGTTCGACCCGACCAACGGCATCATCGGCAACCGCGACCTGATCCGCGTCGCGGTGGCGCGTACGCCGGCCCAGGCGGTGCCGCTCTCCGGCACTTTCCACGGCAGCCGCGCCGACGATCTCGGCATGACGGTCGACGTGCGGGTCACCTCCGGGGCCGGCCCCGGTGACGACTGAGGCAGGGTGTGGCGACGGCCGGCGCGGGCCCTCAGCGGCGGGCCGCCTCGACCAGCGCGATGGCGGCGGCGACCGACGCCTCGACGTCGAGCGCCGTGGTGTCGAGCAGCCGGGCGTCGGCGGCCGGCACCAGCGGTGCCACTGCGCGGCCGGTGTCGCGGGCGTCGCGGCGGCGGATGTCGTCGAGCACCTCGGCCTCGGTGACCGCGAGCCCGCGGGCGCGGAACTCGAGGAAGCGGCGGCGGGCACGCTCCTCGGCCGAGGCGGTGACGAAAATCTTCACGTCGGCATCCGGGCAGATCACCGTGCCGATGTCGCGGCCGTCGAGCACCGCGCCGGGCGGCGCCGCGGCGAACCTCCGCTGCACGTCGAGCAGGGCCGCCCGCACCTCCGGGAAGGCCGAGACGATCGAGGCCCCCTCGCCCGCCGCCTGGGTCTTCAGCGCATCCTCGTCGAGCCGGCCGGGATCGAGCGCCGCCGCCGCCGCCGCGGCACGGGCGCGGTCGTCGGCCGGATGGCCGGCCGACAGCAGCACATGGGCGACTCCGCGATAGAGCAGCCCGGTGTCGAGATGGCGGAGCCCGTAGTGGGCCGCCAGGCGCTTGCCGAGGGTGCCCTTGCCGGAGGCGGCCGGCCCGTCGATGGCGATGATCATGCGCGTCGTCTGCCTCGGGCCGTCGCGCGAGAGCGGATGGCCTGCCGGGCGGGAACCGCCCTTCGGGGCGGCAGCCTATTCCATGCCGGCCGCACTTCTGCAATATCCCGCCCGACCGGACCGACATGCACCCGACGGGAGCGAGGACACCGATGACCGCCGCCGCACGACGCCTCGACAGCTTCCGCCGGCTGCTCGCCCATGCCCGCGAGCGCCTCGCCCTCGACGTCGGCTTCGTGCTGTGGGACGGCTCGCGGGTGCCGGCCGACCTGGCCGACGGCGCGCTCGCCGTCAGGCTCGCGGACGAGGGCGTGGTGGCCGCGATGGTGCGCCGGCCGAACCTGGAGACGCTGGCCAACCTGTGGGCGGCGGGACGCATCGCGCTCACCGGCGGCACCCTCTTCGACCTGGTGCGGCAGCGCCCGAAGGTGCGCACCAAGGACTTCCTCAAGACCCTCGACAAGCGGCTGACGCTGGAGACCGTGCGGCGGTTCCTGTTCGTGTCGCGTGGCGGCCCGTGGCCGCTGGAGGCGCAGCCGAGCGAGCGGCCGAGCAGCGGCGCGCCCAGCGAGAACAAGCAGAACATCGCCTATCACTACGACGTATCGAACGCCTTCTACGCGCTCTGGCTCGACCGCGAGATGGTCTACACCTGCGGCTACTGCACCGACTGGGACAACGACATCGACACGCTCCAGCGCGACAAGCTGGAGCATATCTGCCGCAAGCTGCGGCTGAAGCCGGGCGACACGCTGCTCGATGTCGGCTGCGGCTGGGGCGCGCTGTCGTGCTACGCGGCCGAGCATTACGGCGTCACGGCGCACGGCGTCACCCTGTCGGAGCAGCAGGTCGCCTTCGCGCAGGAGAAGATCCGGCGGCTCGGGCTCGAGGACCGGGTGAGGATCGAGCTGCGCGACTACTCCACCGTCGACGGCCAGTACGACAAGGTCGCGGCGATCGGCATCCAGGAGCATATCGGGATCGACAACTACCCGACCTATTACGACACGGTGCAGCGGGTGCTGAAGCCGGGCGGCCTGTTCCTGCACCACGCCATCACCCGGCCGGCCAAGCGCGACGACCGCAGCTTCCGCCGCAAGCGGCCGGAGTTCGCGCTGCTCACCAAGTACATCTTTCCGGGCGGCGAGCTCGACCACATCGGCAACACGGTGACGATGCTGGAGCGGCACGGCTTCGAGGTCCACGACGTCGAGCAGCTGCGCGAGCACTATTGGCACACCTGCCGGCTGTGGCACGACCGCCTGCTCGCCAACGAGGCGGCCGCAGTGGCCGAGGTCGGCGCGGTCAAGACGCGGATGTGGATCGCGTATCTCGCGGCCTGCGCCATCGCGTTCGAGCGCAACACCGTCGGGCTCTACCAGACGGTGGCCTCGAAGCGCCGGCGCGGCCCCGCCGGCCTGCCGCCGACGCGCGCCGACCTCTATCGCGACCGGCCGGCGATCGCCGGCGCGCCGGCGGTCGGGACATCGGCCGCACCCGCTCCGGCCGAGGCCCCGGCCACGACGTCCCCGCGGGCGCGCCCCGAGGTGCCGACCCCCGTGCGGCCGCGAGGCCGCACGCGCTGAGTCCAGCGGCCGCGAGGCCGCACGCGCTGAGCCCAGCAGCCGAAAAGCGCGCGAAAAGCCCGGCGGCCGCGCGAAGACGGGCGCCGGGCTCGTTTCACGGGGCTCGGGGCGTCCCGCCCCGAGCGTCAGGCTCAGTGCGACACGGCGCCGGCGGCACCGTAGCCGGTCTGGGCGCGCACATACTGGTCCTCGAAGGCCCGCTTCTCGGCCTCCGCGGCGCGGCTGCGGTCCAGCATCGACACCACGATGGTGACCAGGAAGGCGAGCGGCATCGAGAACAGCGCCGGCTGGTCGTAGGGGAAGATCGCCGCCTTGTAGCCGAGCACCTGCACCCAGACGAGCTTCGACAGCACCACCAGCACGACCGCGCAGACGAGCCCGGCATAGCCACCGGCGACGGCCCCCTTGGTGGTAAGACCACGCCAGTACATCGACAGGATCAGCACCGGGAAGTTGGCGGATGCCGCGATCCCGAAGGCGAGGCCGACCATGAAGGCGACGTTCATCCGCTCGAACAGGATGCCGAGCGTGATGGCGACGATGCCGAGGCCGATCGACGCGAACTTGGAGACGCGCAGCTCGGTCTGCTCGGTCGCCCGCCCCTTCATGATCACCCGGGCGTAGAGATCGTGGCTGATCGCCGAGGCACCGGCGAGCGCCAGGCCCGACACCACCGCCAGAATGGTGGCGAAGGCGACGGCCGCCAGGAAGCCGAGCAGCAGATCGCCGCCGACCGCGCTGGCGAGATGCATCACCACCATGTTGCCGCCGCCGACGATGCGGCCGCCGATCTGCCCGCCCTCGAAATAGGCCGGGTTGGTGCCGACGATGACGATGGCGGCGAGTCCCATCAGGAAGATGACGTTGAAGAAGTAGCCGACGAAGCCGGACGCATAGAGCACCGACTTGCGGGCCGCCTTGGCGTCCGACACGGTGAAGAAGCGCATCAGAATGTGTGGCAGGCCGGCGGTGCCGAACATCAGCCCGATGCACAGCGACACGGCATTGACCGGATCGGCCAGCAGCGCGCCCGGCTGGAACAGCTTGAAGCCGAGCTTGTGGGTGGCGGTGGCCTCGGTGACCAGCGTCGCGTAGCTGAAGCCGAACTGCTGCAAGGCCAGGAGCATCACGAAGGTGCCGCCGGCGAGCAGCATGCACGCCTTGATGATCTGCACCCAGGTGGTGGCGATCATGCCGCCGAAGGTGACGTAGATCATCATCAGGCCGCCGACGATGAACAGCGCGATGACGTAGTCGAGCCCGAACAGCAGCTTGATGAGCTGGCCGGCGCCGACCATCTGGGCGACCAGATAGAAGCACACGACGGTGAGCGACGACACCGCCGCCATGGTGCGCACCCGGCCCTGATCGAGCCGGTACGAGGTGATGTCCGCGAAGGTGTAGCGGCCGAGATTGCGCAGCCGCTCCGCCATCAGGAACAGAATGATCGGCCAGCCGACGAAGAAAGCCATCATGTAGATGTAGCCGTCGTAGCCGGTGGTGTAGACCATGGCGGTGAGGCCGAGCAGCGTCGCCGCCGACATGTAGTCGCCCGCGATGGCGAGGCCGTTCTGAAGGCCGGTGATGCCGCCGCCCGCCGTGTAGAAGTGCGAGGCCGAGCGGGTGCGCTTGGCGGCCCAGTAGGTGATGCCGAGCGTCAGCAGCACGAAGGCGACGAACATCGCGATGGCGTGCCAGTTGGTCGCCTGCTTGGCGGCGTCCCCGACGGCCGGGCCGGCCGCCAGCACGGGACCGGCGAGCATCGACGCGATCGTCGACACGAGCCCGGTCCGCGCGAGAGACAGCATGGACGAACGGGTCGGCAGGGTGATGATGGTCCGGACGGTCGTCATCGCGCGGCTCCCGAGGCTTCCTTGACACGCTCGACGGCGGGCGCGGCGGGCGATGCGTCACGGTTCGAGGCGACCTCGGCGGCGACCGCGTCGGCCACCACCTCGGCTGTCATCGCATCGAAATCGCTGTTGGCCTTGCCGACATAGACGGCGGTCAGCACCCAGAAGAACACGAACTGGAACAGCCCGGCCGCGATGCCGACCGACAGGGTCGAGCCCTCCATGACACGGCTGCCGATCACGCCGGGCGCGAACGCGATGGTCAGCACCAAGGCGTAGAACAGCACGAACACCACGGCGGCGAGCGTCCAGGCCAGCCGGCCCCGGCGCTCGACGAGCTGCACGAACTTCGGATTGGCGCGGATGCGCGCGTACACTGCCTCACTCATCGACATTTCCCCCTGGTGCCGCCGGTCGACTCCGTCGGGGGTCGGGTCGCAGGGACGAGCCTCCGGCGATCAGCGAACGGTTGCATGGGACCAGATCGCGCTACCGCCGGCTTTGCGTTTTGTCATGACCATGACAAGTCGCGTCGCTTGTTGCGAACTTCGCAACGCGACCGTGCCTCGCTCGGACGATCGCCGTCACTCCATACCATCATGCGTGTGGCGCCCGCCGATGTCGGGTTCGGCTACCCCCGAACGTCCTCGGAGCGACCGTAAGATGCGGTCCGGCGCCCGGGGACCCGCGGCCGCCGTTCTCGACGGCAAGGGGAGACCGACATGAAGGTGATGGTGATCGTCAAGGCGAGCCAGGACACGGAAGCGGGCGTGATGCCGAGCACCGAGGAGCTCGCCGCCATGGGCCGCTTCAACGAGGAGCTGGTCCGGGCCGGCATCATGCTGGCCGGAGAAGGCTTGCATCCGAGCGCCCGCGGCGTGCGGGTCGCCTTTCCGGACGGGACCGTGATGGACGGCCCGTTCGCCGAGACCAAGGAGCTGATCGCCGGGTTCTGGCTGTGGCAGGTGACCTCGATGAAGGAGGCGGTCGACTGGCTGCGGCGCGCCCCCTTCCGCGACGGCACGGTGGAGATCCGGCCGGTGTTCGAGGCCGACGACTTCGGCGAGGCGCTGACGCCCGAGCTGCGCGCCCAGGAGGAGCGTCTGGCCGCCCGGCTGGCGACCCGGTCGGCATGAGAAAAGGCCCCGGCGCGCTGCGCCGGGGCCTTCGAACCATCGGTGTCGAGGGGATTCAGAACCGCAGGGCGCGGGCCTGCTGCACGTTCGGAATCTTGCCGACCCGCTCCAGCACCTCGGCCGGCACCTCGCCGTCGACCTCGACCAGCGCGATGGCGTTGCCGCCCGGCGCATCACGGCCGAGATTGAAGGTGGCGATGTTGAGGCCGGCCTCGCCGAGCAGCGAGGCGAAGCGGCCGATGAAGCCCGGCGCGTCGTCGTTGGTGACGTAGAGCATCGACTTGCCGAACTCGGCGTCGACCCGGATGCCCTTGATGTTGACGATGCGCGGGCGCCCGTCGGCGAACACCGTGCCGCACACCGAGCGGGTGCGCCGCTCGGTTTCCACCGTCACGGTGATCAGGCTCTCGTAGTCGCCTTCGTGCTCGCGGGTGACCTCCTCGACCACGATGCCGCGCTCGCGCGCCACCACGGGCGCCGAGACGAAATTGACGTCCTGGAGCATCGGCCGCAGCAGGCCGGCGAGCGCCGCCGAGGTCAGCGCCTTGGTCTTCATCTGGGCGACGTGGCCCTCGTAGGTGATCTGCACCTTGACCAGGCCGGTCTCGGTGAGCTGGCCGGCGAACGAGCCGAGCTTCTCGGCCAGCTCCACCATCGGCTTCAGGCGCGGCGCCTCCTCGGCGGTGATCGACGGGAAGTTCACCGCATTGGAGATCGCGCCCTGAAGCAGGTAATCCGACATCTGCTCGGCGACCTGGAGCGCGACGTTCTCCTGCGCCTCGGTGGTCGAGGCGCCGAGATGCGGCGTGCAGATCACGTTGGGGTGGCCGAACAGCACGTTCTGGGTCGCCGGCTCCTCGGTGAACACGTCGAAGGCGGCACCCGCCACCTGTCCGGCGTCGAGCGCGGCGCGCAGCGCCGCCTCGTCCACCAGGCCGCCGCGGGCGCAGTTGATGATGCGCACGCCCTTCTTCATGGTGGCGATGGCATCGGCGCTGATGATGTTGCGGGTCTTCTCGGTCAGCGGCGTGTGCAGGGTGATGAAGTCGGCCCGGCGGAACAGCTCGGGCAGCTCCACCTTCTCGACGCCGAGATCCACCGCCCGCTCCGGCGACAGGAACGGATCGTAGGCGATCACCTTCATCTTGAGGCCGTGGGCGCGGTCGGCGACGATCGAGCCGATATTGCCGCAGCCGATCACGCCGAGTGTCTTGCCGGTGATCTCGACGCCCATGAAGCGGTTCTTCTCCCACTTGCCGGCCTGGGTGGAGGCATCCGCCTGCGGGATCTCGCGGGCGAGCGCGAGCATCATGGTGATGGCGTGCTCGGCCGTGGTGATCGAGTTGCCGAAGGGCGTGTTCATCACGATGATGCCCTTGGCGGTCGCGGCCGGGATGTCGACATTGTCGACGCCGATGCCGGCGCGGCCGATCACCTTCAGGTTGGTGGCCTGCTCGATGATCTTCGGCGTCACCTTGGTGGCCGAGCGGATCGCGAGGCCGTCGTAGTTGCCGATGATGGCGGCGAGCTTGTCCTTGTCCTTGCCGAGATTGGGCTGGAAGTCGACCTCGATGCCGCGATCCTTGAAGATCTGCACGGCGGCGGGCGACAGCGCATCCGAGATGAGAACGCGAGGAGCCATGGTGAGTATCCTGGAAATGAGGCGTTTCGGTTCGTCACCTCTCCCCTGTGGGGAGAGGCCGCGAGCGAAGCGAGCGGGTGAGGGGGAAAGAGCGCCAGAGCACGAGCCCCCTCACCCGGCTTCCTCGCGTTGCGCGGAAGCCGACCTCTCCCCGCAGGGAGAGGTTAGGAGGAAGCTCACGCCGCCTTGGACAGCGCCGCCTTGGACTTGGCGAAGGCCCAGTCGAGCCAGGCCGTCAACGCGACCACGTCGTCGCGCTCGACGGTGGCGCCGCACCAGATGCGCAGGCCGGGCGGAGCGTCGCGATAGGCGCCGATGTCGTAGGCGACGGCTTCCTTCTCGACCGCCGAGGCGAGCGCCTTGGCGAACGCCGCCTGGGCATCGGCCGGCCGCGACGTGATCTCCGGATCGACCACCTTCAAGCACACCGAGGTGTTGGAGCGGATCGCCGGCTCGGCCGCGAGGAAGTCGACCCACGGAGTCCTCGCCACCCAGTCGGCGATGGCGCCTGCGTTGGCATCGGCACGCCCCATCAGGGCGGCGAGCCCGCCGATCGACTCGGCCCATTCGAGCGCATCGATGTAGTCCTCGACGCACAGCATGGACGGCGTGTTGATGGTCTCGCCCTGGAAAATGCCCTCGATCAGCTTGCCGCCCTTGGTCATGCGGAAGATCTTCGGCAGCGGCCAGGCCGGCTTGTAGGTCTCCAGCCGCTCGACCGCGCGCGGCGACAGGATCAGCATGCCGTGCGCGGCTTCGCCGCCCAGCACCTTCTGCCAGGAGAAGGTGACGACATCGAGCTTGGCCCAGTCGAGCGGCTGCGCGAAGGCGGCCGAGGTGGCGTCGCAGATCGACAGCCCGGCGCGGTCAGCGGCGATCCAGTCGCCGTTCGGCACGCGCACGCCAGACGTTGTGCCGTTCCAGGTGAACACGACGTCGTTCGACCAGTCGACGGCGGCGAGGTCCGGCAGCGCGCCGTAGGGCGCCGTCATCACCGTCACGTCCTTCAGCTTGAGCTGCTTGGTCACATCGGTGACCCAGCCCTCGCCGAACGATTCCCACGCCAGCATGGTGACCGGCCGGGCGCCGAGCAGCGACCACATCGCCATCTCGACGGCCCCGGTGTCGGAGGCCGGCACAATGCCGATGCGATAATCCGCGGGCACCTGGAGCACGGTCCGGGTGAGCGCGATGGCACGCTCCAGCCGCGCCTTGCCGATCTTGGCACGGTGCGAGCGGCCAAGCGGCGCGTTCTTCAGATTGTCGAGGGACCAGCCAGGGCGCTTGGCGCAGGGGCCGGACGAGAAATGGGGCACGCGCGGACGCGCGGCGGGAGCGTCGGTCATGGTGTCTACCCTTTCAGATAGGCGCCCCTCGGTGGGGAGGGGTGTCCCGCCACCGGACTTAGAAAACACCGACGCGCAAGTCAACCCTCGGTCGCGCTTATGTGTGAGAAAGAGTGAAGCTGGTTGTAGAACACGGCCGGCGCCAGCGCCGGCGAGACCCGTCCGACATCGATGTCGGACCCGCGCCTCGGCGAGGCCGAACCCCGCTCTCCGGTCGGCACGCCGCCGACGCAGCGACGCGCACCCCACCCGGACCGCAGCTCCACCGAGCCGTCGTAGTGACCGCAGATCTGGCCACAGAGCTGACCGCCGATCTCGACCGCGGTCGTGATCAGAACTTGGCGCCGACGGCGCCGCGGATGGAGCTGATGCTGACGCTGATGCCCTCGACCGAGCCGAACTGCACCCACTCCCACTCACCACGAAGGAAGATGTTCTCGGTCAGCGCCACGTCGAGGCCGAGACCGGCGGTCCAGCCGTAGATGAAGACGCCGCTCTTGTTCTCGCCCTGCTGACCCGGGACGAGCGAGTAGGTGTCGCGGCGGGGGTCGAGAATCGGAAGGCCGCCGGGGCCGATGATGGTGACGAAGTAATCGTCGTCGAGCGTGCCCCAGAACGAGGCCGAGCGCGAAACATCGGCACGGCCCACCGCAGCGCCGACGAAGGCGTAGGGCATGTAGGGGCCGGCCGCCCAGCCGCCGCGCGCCCGGAAGGTCGCGACATCGGTGACGTTGATGGAGGCCGCAGCCTGAGTTGTCACGTTGTAGGTGTAGGTATGGCCGGACGGCGGCGTGCTGCCGGACGGATTGGTCAGCGAGCGGGCGAGAGAGCCGGCGGACGACACCTTGAACGAGGTGCGATTGTAGTTGGCCTCGACGCCGAGCACCGCGTCGTCCCACTGGAAATTGTAGCCGACGAAGCCGCCATACGTGATCGCTGTGGCGCTGCCCTTGTCGAGCAGCTCCCAGCCCGACACCGGCCCGGCGAGCACACTTTCACGCAGCAGATACTGGAGCTGAGGCTGGGCGGCGCGGGAGAGATCGGCGCTTCCCGAGGCGTATCCGGCCTGCCCCCCGACATAGACGCCCTGCCAGCGGAAATAGACCGGCTCGCTCGGGAAGACACCCTGGGAGCCGCGCAGGATCGGCATGTCGGCGGCGACCGACGGAACCGAGAGTGCGACCAGGGCGATAGCGCAAAGGCCGACAGAACGCATGGGACTGATCCTCGATCGGCAGCCGCAGTTCTCCACGGCCTCGATCTCATCATCGAGCATTAACCTTAATGCCACGTTACTCGCGACGTGCATCGCGCCTTGTTTGATCGGAACACGAGACGCGCGTCGGCGATCCATGAAACGCAAACGGCGCGGAGCATGCTCCGCGCCGTTGATGACCGCCGGTGCCGATACGCGAGACCTGATACGGCCCGGCGGATTCGCGTTGTCGAGCGCGTCTCAGCCCTTCCGCATCAGCGGCGGCGCATAGACCGGCTCCGGCGCGTTCAGCATCCAGCGCACGCCGAGCTTGATGTCGTGCGAGGTGATGTCGCGGAAGTTCTGCGGGTTCACGACGTTGCTCACGCCCGTGTAGGTGACGATGTCGCCCGACACGGCGTCGCCCAGATCGAGATAGCGATAGGCGAGCTCGACCGTGAAGCCGGGCGTGACCTTGTAGGCGAGGCCGGCGTGCAGCGCCCAGGCGAAGTTCCACTTGCCGGTATCGGCCGCGTAGGCGACGCCCAGATTGGGCGTGTTCACGTCGACGAAGCTGCCGATGTGATTGTACGAGGCGCCGAGACCGACGCCGACGAACGGCGTGACGGACCACCAGGTGCCGAGATCGACGTACACATTGGCCATCGCCAGCCACTCGGACTTGATCGCCGTGTACTCGTCGGTGCCGACCACGGCGCCGTTGAACGAGATGATCTGAAGGCCGTGGTAGTTGGCGCCGGAGCGATACTCGCCGGTCACGTCGGCGCGCAGCCAGCTGTTGAACTGATAGCCGACGCCGAGACCGAAGAACGGCGCGCCATCGAACGACGAGTGGACGGTGGCCACCGAGGTTCCGGGCGTGGTGTCGAGCACGTTGTCGATGCTCTTGACCTTCTGGTTGCTGAACCCGATGTCGCCCCGCAGATACCAGCCCGAGAACTCGGGGACCACCGGCACCGGCGGCGGCAGGGACAGGTCGGCGGCGCCGGCGGCGCCGAGGGAGAGGATCACGGCCGACCCCGCGACTACTAACATCTTCACGCTTGCCATGACATCGTCCTTCCGTGTGGCAGGGCGCGGCGGACGCGACCCGATAACCGACTGGCGAGAACGATCCTGACAACTGAGGGTTAAAAGGGACTTAACCTTAAAACTTAACCCTAATGATTAATGTCGATTAAGCATTTTGGCAGGCCGCGCCCCTTCGACCTTAACCTTGGATTAACGATCTGGACGGCGCCGGGCCGGCGCGAAAACGCCCGGCGCCGAGCCGGCACCGGGCGTGAAGCCCGACAGACGGGACGGCGCCGTCGACCCCGAGGGCGCCGCCGACGCGGCGAGACGATCAGGCTGCCGACACCGCCGTGATGGCGTCGACGATGTCGTCGACCACCGCCTCCACCAGCTCGGGATCGTCGCCCTCGCCGGTGACGCGGATCACCGGCTCGGTGCCGGAGGGGCGAACGATCAGGCGGCCGTGGCCGTCGAGCCGCTGCTGGGCATCCGCGATGGCGCCGAGCACCTTGGCGTGCTCGGTCGGCTTGCCGCCGGTGCCGTTCTTGTAGCGGACGTTCTTGGTCACCTGCGGCAGCGGGTCGAAGCGGTGGCACACCTTCGACAGCGGCTGATCGAGCTTCTTCATCACCGCGAGCACCTGGAGGGCCGCGACGAAGCCATCGCCGGTGGTGGCGTAATCGGACAGGATGATGTGACCGGAGGGCTCGCCGCCGACATTGTAGCCCTGCTCGCGCATCTGCTCGAGCACGTAGCGATCGCCCACCGCGGTGCGCAGCAGCGACAGGCCCTTGCCGGCGAGATGGCGCTCGAGCCCGAGATTGCTCATCACCGTGGCGACGATGCCGGGCTTCGACAGCCGGCCGTCCTCCTGCCAGCTCTCGGCGATCACCGCGAGGAGCTGGTCGCCGTCGATGAGATGGCCCTGCTCGTCCACCATGACGACACGATCGGCGTCGCCGTCGAGCGCGATGCCGACATCGGCGCGCAGCTCGCGCACCTTCTCGCGCAACGCCTTGGGGGCGGTGGAGCCGCACTCGTGATTGATGTTGAAGCCGTCCGGCTCGACACCGACCGAGATCACCTCGGCGCCGAGCTCCCACAGCGCCTCCGGCACCACCCGATAGGCGGCTCCGTTGGCGCAGTCGACGACGACCCGCAGGCCGTCGAGCGACAGGCTGCGCGGCAGCGTGCGCTTGGCGAACTCGATGTAGCGATCATGCACACCTTCGATGCGCTTGGCGCGGCCGAGCGCCGCCGACTTGGCGAGCTTCTTGGACAGATCGGAGTCGATCAGCGCCTCGATCCCCCGCTCGTCGTCGTCGGAGAGCTTGTAGCCGTCCGGGCCGAACAGCTTGATACCGTTGTCGTCGAACGGGTTGTGCGAGGCCGAGATCATCACGCCGAGATCGGCCCGCATGGAGCGGGTCAGCATGGCGACGGCGGGCGTCGGCATCGGGCCGAGCAGCAGCACGTCGAAGCCGACCGAGGTGAAGCCCGCCACCATGGCGGTCTCGATCATGTAGCCGGACAGTCGGGTGTCCTTGCCGATCACCACCCGGTGGCGGTGCTCGCCGCGGCGGAACACGAGGCCGGTCGCCTGGCCGACCCGCAGCGCGAGATCGGCCGTGATGACGCCGTTAGCGCGGCCGCGGATGCCGTCGGTGCCGAAATATTTGCGAGACATGAGCCCCCTGAAGAGACGCTTGCTTTTGCGAATCAGAATGGGTCCGGTGGCGCGCGCCGCGCGCCCGGACGGGGGCTCATTCTAGAGCCTGCGGCAGCCGGACGCTGTAAGAAAATGATCTTATGATTAGGGCGTCAGTGGGGGGCGCGCGTCGCTCAGCCGTCCGCGCGAGCCTCGACCACATTCTCTCGCAGAAAGGCGATGTAGCCGGGCTCGTCCAGGATGCCGGCCGTGTAGGCGATCACCAGGTCGATCAGATCGGCCTGCTCGCCGTAGGCGGCCAGATGTCGAGGACGCGCAAGCGCCGACAGCAGCAACCCTCGGTCCCGGAGTCCGGTCGGGCCGCCGTGCAGAGCCAAGAGGCGGTCATGCAGCGACGACCTGGCGCGCGTGCCGGCGAAGTCGATGGCCGGGATCAGGTCTGGTCCTTGTCGGGCGCGCTCGGGGCCGGCTGGCTGATCGACACCGGATCGGAGCCCGGAAAGCTCTCCTCCAGGGCCTCATCGAGCTTGCGGTCGAGATGCTGCTTGGCCTTGTCGTCCGGCCGGTTCTCCTTCTCGCGCCGGGAGAGCGTCTCGTCGCGCTCGCGCGTCTCCTCGGCGCGTGCCTGCGCGTCGCTCTGGGTGGGGGCCTGGGCCATGAAAAATCTCCGGTTGTCGCGCGGGCCGCCCGCCCGCGAGGGCAGCGGCCACGCTTGCGGGTGTCCCGAGCCCAACGCGGGACCGACGGGATGGTTTCGGAGTGCGGCCAGGCCGTTCCTGGTCAAACGGACGGCTCGCCCACCACCAGGACGTGCAGCCGGCGCGGCCCGTGAGCCCCGAGGATCAGGGTCTGCTCGATATCCGCGGTGCGCGACGGGCCGGTGATCAGATGGACCGCCCGCGGCAGCCCGGCCGGCTCCCCCGCCCCACGCGGCGCCCGCAGCATCCCAAGCGCGGTTTCGAGATCGCCCGCCACCGTGTCGGCGCCCACCACGACGAGGTGGTGGTCGGGCAGGAAGTTCAGGGTCGTCGGGTTCTCGGGGCCGGAGCGCAGCACCAGGGTGCCGGTCTCCGCCACCGCCGCGTCCGCATGCGACACGCCGGCCAGATCGTCGCCGCGCGAGGCGCCGACCGCGACGGCGAGCGCCGGCTCGCGCTCCCACGGCAGCGCGGCGAGGCGCGCATCGGCGCCGCGGCGAAGGGCGAGCGGCAGGTTCTGGCCGCGCAGATAGTCGGCGATGGCGGCAGGAACGTCGGCGGCCGTCGGCAGCCGGACGACGGAGCCGGCGGCCGCCTCGATCTTGCGCATCAGCAGCTCGACGCGGGCCGCCGGCGGCAGACGCCCGCGCTCCGGGATGACGCCCTGCGGATGATCGGCCAGCCGATCGGTGACGATCTTGCGTCGCGACGCCTCCTCGCCGCTCACGCCGAGAGCGCGGCGGATGCTACCGAACATCTGGTCGCGCGCCGTCACGGCCTCGTCTCCGGCTCGGCTCGCACCGGCTCGGCGACCGTCGGCTCGCTGGCGCGCCCGTGTGGATTGCCGGACGGCACCGTGCGGAGTGCCGTGGCCTTGGCGGCCGGCGCAGGTCGGTGTGCCGCGGCGGGGTCGCCGGCCGCGCGGCGGCGCCACTGCGCCTGGAAGGTCGCGCCCTGCGGCGCCGCCAGGTCGCGGGTCGCCGTGAAGCCGCCGGCGAGCGGCAGGGTGGAGAAGCGCCCGCGGCTCCGCCCGAGGCGGGCGAGCAGCCGCATCACGGCGCCGGTGACGGCGCGATAGAGCCACGGCCGCTTCGCCAGCACGCCCCAGGCGGCGAGGCCGGCGCGCGAGACCGTCGATCCGAGCCCGCGTGAAAAGGCGCGGTCGCGCCAGAACCGCATCAGCCGCGGCAGTGGAATCCGCACCGGGCACACCGCCTCGCAGCGGCCGCAGAAGGTCGAGGCGTCGGGCAGGCTGCCGGCACGCTCGACGCCGAGCAGGCTCGGCGTCAGCACGGCGCCCATCGGCCCCGGATAGACGAAGCCGTAAGCGTGGCCGCCGACCGCGTGATAGACAGGGCAGTGGTTCATGCAGGCGCCGCAGCGGATGCAGCGGAGCATGTCGCGGAACTCGCCGGCCAGCATGGCCGAGCGGCCGTTGTCGACGATGACGACGTGATACTGCTCCGGCCCGTCGGGATCGTCCGGCCGCCGCGGCCCGGTGAAGATCGTGGTGTAGACCGACATCTCCTGCGCGGTCGCCGAGCGCGCCAGCACGCGCAGGAGCTGGGCCATGTCGTCGAGCGTCGGCACCAGCTTCTCGATCGAGGCGAGCACGATGTGGACACGCGGCAGCGTCGCGGTGAGATCGCCGTTGCCCTCGTTGGTGACGATCACCGAGGAGCCGGTCTCGGCGATCAGGAAGTTGGCGCCGGTGATGCCGACATCGGCGGCGAGGAATTTTTCGCGCAACGTCGTTCGGGCTTCCGTCAGCAGCGCCGCCGCGGTGCCGAGGTCGCGGTCCGCCGGCAAGCCGACATGGACGCGGCGAAAGTCGTCGGCGATCTGCCGGCGATCGAGATGCACGGCCGGCATGATGATGTGCGACGGCAGCTCGTCGCGGATCTGGATGATGTACTCGCCGAGATCGGTCTCCACCGGCACGATGCCGTGCGCCGCCAGATGCTCGTTGACGCCGATCTCCTCGCTCACCATGGACTTGCCCTTGGTGACCGTGCGGGCGCCGGCGGCGCGGCAGATGTCGAGCACGATGCGGTTGGCGTCGGCGGCGGTCGGGGCGAAATGCACCTGCCCGCCGCTCGCTCGCACCCGCGCCTCGTAGGCTTCGAGATAGAGATCGAGATGGGCGAGCGTGTGGGCCTTGATGTCGCGTGCGGAGTCGCGCAGCGCATCGAACTCGGGCAACGCCTCGACGACGGCGCGCCGCCGCGCCGGAAAGTTCGTCTCGACAAACCCGAGGGCGCCTTGCAACGCGGTGTCGGCGAGCGCCCGGCGGGCATTCTCGGCGAATTTCTCCGAGGTCGCGGCGCGGCTCATGCGGCGCCCCCGTGATCGAGTGCCGTCATTCCGGACGCCTCGCAATGCGAGGCGATCCGGAATCCAGCAGCAGACACGGTGCGCGTGGCTGGATTCCGGGCTCGCCGCTGCGCGGCGTCCCGGAATGACCGAAGCATGAAAGCGGCGCGGCTCACGGCGTCGCCTTCTCGCGCGTGGACGGCGACGGCGCGCCGAGCGGCGGCGTGTCGAGATCGCCGGCCAGGACCTCGGCGACGTGCCGCACCTCGACCGGAGCGCCGTCGCGGAGCAGCTTGCCGGCGATGTTGATCAGGCAGCCGAGATCGGCGGCGAGCAGCATCCCGGCGCCGCTCGCCGTCACGGCCGCGGCCTTCTTGCCGACCATGCGGTCGGAGATCTCGGGATACTTGACGCAGAAGGTGCCGCCGAAGCCGCAGCAGACATCGGTGTCCACCGACTCGGCGAGCGTCAGGCCGTCGACGCGCGCCAGCAGCGCCCGTGGCTGATCACGAACGCCGAGCTCGCGCAGGCTGGAGCACGAGTCGTGATACGTGACGGTGGCGTCGCAGCGCGCCGCGACCGCATCGACGCCGCAGACATCCACCAGGAACTGGGTCAGCTCGAAGGTCTTGGCCGCCACCGCGTCGGCGCGCGGCTGCCAGGCGGGATCGCCCTGGAACAGCTCGGGGTAGTGCAGCCGCACCTGCCCGGCGCACGAGCCGGACGGCACCACCACATAGTCGAACGGCTCGAACGCGACGATCACCTGCTCGGCGATGCGTCGCGCCGTGCTCCGGTCGCCGGCGTTGAAGGCCGGCTGGCCGCAGCAGGTCTGCGACGGCACGTCGACCGTACAGCCGGCCTCCTCCAGGAGGCGCACGGCCGCGAAGCCGACCGACGGCCGGATCAGATCGACCAGGCATGTGACCAGGAGGCCGACACGCTTCGGCAAGACCATGGGCGGCTCCTCGTGGGCGGAGAGCCAGGATGGCCGAAAGGCTCGCCCTCCGCAACCGGCGGGTGAACAGCAGCCGGCGCGGCCCGGTGACGCCGGCTCCTACCCGGCGGAACCACCGCGCGCCACCGCCGGCGGTGTCGCCGCAGCGCGGAGGAGATCGGCCTCGACCAGCCGGCGCAGCTCCGGCGTCACCTCGGGGGTGACACCGAACCACAGCGCGAAGCCGCGCACCGCCTGGTGCAGCAGCATGCCGAGGCCGTCGGCCCGGCGCAGCCCCTGCTCGCGCGCCGCGGCGAGCAGGCCAGTCTCCAGCGGCGTGTAGACGAGATCGGCGACCACCGCGTTGGCGGGCAACCGGCTGATCCCCATCTCCAGCGGTGGCTGACCCGCCATGCCGAGCGTGGTGGCGTTGACCAGAAGCTGCACGGCGCCGAACAGGCCGCGCGCCTCCTCCCAGCGGATCGGATGCACCGAGCTGCCGAAGCGGCGCCCCAGCTCCTCGGCCCGCGCCGGGTTGCGGTTGGCGACATAGATGCGCGGCACGCCGCGGCCGACCAGGCCATAGACGACGGCGCGCGACGAGCCGCCGGCGCCGAGCACCATGGCGGTCTCGATGCCACGGTCCCACTTCGGCACCGCGGCGTCGAGATTGGCGATGAAGCCCTCGGCGTCGGTGTTGGTGGCCCGCAGCCGGCCTCCGTCGAGCCACAGGGTGTTGGCGGCCCCGATGGCGCGGGCGCTCTCGTCCGGCGCGGCGGCGGCGAGGGCCGCCTCCTTGTGGGGCACGGTGACGTTGGCGCCCACATAGCCGCGAGCGGCGAGATCACGCACGAAAGCGGGAAAGTCGTCGGGCGGCACCGCTTCGACGCGGTAATCGCCCTCGATCCCGTAGGTCGACAGCCAATGCCGATGGATCAGCGGCGAGCGGGAATGCCCGGCCGGCCACCCGATCACGCAGGCGGCCGGCAGCGAGGAAGCAACCTCCGTCATGGTTCGTCCACGACCTCGTTGCGTAGAACGCCGATCTCCGGCACCGCGATCTCGACCACGTCACCAGGCTCGAGCCAGCGCGGCGGCTCGAAGCGCGCCCCCGCCCCCACCGGCGTGCCGGTGACGATCACATCGCCCGGCACCAGGGTGGTGAAGGTGCTCACATAGGCGATCAGCTCGGCAAAGCCGAAGATCATGGCCGCCGTGGTGGCATCCTGACGCAGCTCGCCATTGACCCGGGTCGTCAGGCGCAGCGGCTGGCCGGGGTCGATCTCGTCGGCGGTGACGATCCACGGGCCGAGGCTGCCGGAGGCATCGAAGTTCTTGCCGGGCGTGATGTTGCGCGAGCCGTGGCGCAGCCAGTCGCGCACCGTGCCCTCGTTGCACAGGGTGTAGCCGGCGACGTGCGCCAGCGCCTCCTCGACCGGAATGCGCCGGCCGCGGCGGCCGATCACCAGCGCGATCTCGCCCTCGTAGTCGAGCTGCTCGGATTCGCGTGGCCGCACCAGCGGTTGCAGGTGCCCGACCAGGGAGCCCGGAGCCCGGAAGAACAGGTTGGGGAACTTCGAGTCCTCGGCCGGGTCCTGGAACTCGCCGGAGCGCCCGGTGTAGTTGACGCCGACGCAGATGATCTTCTCCGGCCCCACCACCGGCGGCAGGAACCGCACGTCGGCCAGCGGATAGTCGGGACGCACGCCGGCGGCGCCGGCCCGCAGTTCGTCCAGCGCGCCCTCGCGCAGAACGTCGAGCAGGGTCGGGAAGCGCGGTCCCATGCGCAGCCGCATGTCCACCACCCCGTTCCCGACGACCGCGCCGAAGCCCGACCGGCCGTGGGTGATATAGCTCGCGAGTCGCATGCCCCTCCCCCGATTCGATCGAAGGCACACAACACCGGACCTCGCCCGGGCGCAAGGCGGGGCACCCCCGCGGTCCCGGGGATTCGCGACCGCCCGCCGCCCCGGCGCTCCTCGCGGCTCCTGCGGTTTCCGCACAACCCCTTCGAAAACCGACCCGTTCGCGCTATGACCGACGGCCCCGCCCTCCCCGAGCCGACGACCGGAGCCCATGACAGCCCTGTTCATCGACTGCAACCACCAGCTCGAGCCCGTCTTCCATCGCGTCCATCGGCCGGACGACCCGCCGATCGCCGTCAACACGGCGCCGTTCTCCTCCGCCGACCTGCCCCGCCTGCTGGCCGGCCGCGCCATCTGCCTGGACGACCACTCCTATCTGCCGACCGAGCAGGTGGCCGCCTGCCCGGATCTGCGCCACGTCGTCTTCCTCGGCACGGGCGCAGCCAGCTACATGGACATCGCGGCCCTGAAGGGGCTGGGCGTCACGGTGCACACCATCAAGGGCTACGGTGACACCGCGGTGGCGGAGCACACGGTGGCGCTGATGTTCGCCTGCGCCCGCGACCTCGCCCGCATGGATCGCGACGTGCGGGCCGGCACCTGGAAGCCCCTGGAAGGGCTCCAGCTTCTCGGCAAGACGCTCGGCGTGGTCGGTCTCGGCGGCATCGGCCGCGAGGTCGCCCGCATCGCCGCCGGCCTCGGCATGACGGTGATCGCCTGGAACCGCACGCCGCGGCCCGAGATCGCCGTGCCCCAGGTCGCGCTCGACGAGCTTCTCGCCCGCGCCGACGTGGTGTCGCTGAACCTGACCCTGTCGGACGAGACCCGCGGCCTGATCGATGCCCGCCGGCTCGGGCTGATGAAGCCCGGCGCCATCCTGGTCAACACGGCGCGCGGCGCGCTCGTCGACGAGGCGGCGCTGATCGACGCGCTGACCAGCCGGCGGCTCGCCCATGCGGGGCTCGACGTCTTCCATGCCGAGCCACTGAAAGCGGACCATCCGCTGGCGCGGCTCGACAACGTCACCCTCACGGCGCACGCCGCCTTCCGCACCCGGGAGGCGTCCGAGACGCTGATCCGCCGGGCGATCGACATCGTCCGCGGCCTCCTGGCAACGCCGGCCTGAGCCGATCGGCCGGCCGGTCGGCTCTGCGGCGCCGCGGTGAAACCTTTCGCCACATGGCTGGTTGTCGGGAAGCTCCACCGCGGCGCACGGCCGCCGTGGCCGGCGGACCCGCAGGGGAGACCATGGCCGAGACCAAGACGGCCCGCCCGACCATCGCGGCGCATGGCGCCGAGCAACTGCCCGAGGTGGTGGTCGACAGCTACAACGCCGAGATCACCGACGACGAGGGCTTCATCGGCGATCGCGCCAGCCGGCGCGCCTTCCGCGAGATCGTCGAACGCTGGCGCAAGCCGCTGCGCGACCTCGGCGAAGACCCGTTCGGCGACGAGCCGAGCGACCGGATCAGCAAGAAGTCGCTCGACGAGCTTCTCGCCGGCGGCCACCCGGAGGCCGCGGGGGTGGTGCACGGCGCCATCGAGGACTTCGCCCAGGAGCTGGCCGGGGTGATCCGCCGCTTTCTCAAGCTGAAGGCGTGGCGCGGCACCGAGCGGATCGTCATCGGCGGTGGCTTCCGGGCCAGCCGGGTCGGCGAGCTGGCGGTCGGCCGCACCGCCGTCATCCTGAAGGCCGACAAGATCAAGGTCGACCTCGCGCTGATCCGGCACGATCCCGACGAAGCCGGGCTGATCGGCGCCGTGCATCTCGCGCC
Organism: Rhodoplanes serenus; assembly: GCA_009720755.1. Taxonomy (GTDB): domain Bacteria; phylum Pseudomonadota; class Alphaproteobacteria; order Rhizobiales; family Xanthobacteraceae; genus Rhodoplanes; species Rhodoplanes serenus. The sequence continues at coordinate 107,435 of WNKV01000007.1, read as the reverse complement.
CGCCTGGATGTTCCAGGCGCACGACGCGATCCTGGCGGTCGACATCGGCGGCACCAACATCCGGGTGGGCGTGGTGCGGCTCAATCTCAAGAAGGCCGACGACCTCTCCAAGGCCGAGGTGGTGCGCTTCGAGCTGTGGCGGCACGGCGACGAGAAGCTGAGCCGCGGCGACGCCGTCGAGCGCCTGGTCGACATGCTCAAGCGGCTGATCGGCCGCGCCGATAAGGACGGCCTCGCGCTGGCGCCGTTCATCGGCATCGGTTGTCCCGGCCTGATCGCGGAAGACGGCTCGATCGAGCGCGGCGCCCAGAACCTGCCGGGCAACTGGGAAAGCCCCCGCTTCAACCTGCCGGCCGTGCTGCACGAGGCGATCCCCCGCATCGGCGATCACGAGGCCGCCATCGTGATGCACAACGACGCCGTCGTGCAGGGCCTGAGCCAAACCCCCGACATGCAGGACGTCGACCACTGGGGCGTGCTCACCATCGGCACCGGGCTCGGTAATGCCCGCTTCACCAACCGCGACCCGGACTGATCACGAGCCGCGTCCGCCGGCGTCTCCCCTCTCCTGCGTTCACCACCCTTCCGGGTGATGTCCGGGCTGTCTCGGGCTAGAGCGGCGTCGGCGACGTGAGAGCCGGTTCGCGGTCGAGACTACGATCAGATAAGGCTCCCGAGAGAAATCCGATCCCGTTGGATCGGATTTCGCGCCAGGCTCGACCGGATACATGGACGTGTGGTTCCGGACGCGCCACTATCGTGCTCCTCCCGAATGCCCACAGGCACGCGCCGGGCGCACACGGCCGTTCGCCGGGAGGCCACGAGGACGGAACCGATGGACATCACGGTTGGCAAGCAGGCGATCGCCGACGCCTCCGAGAGGCTCAGCAACTGGGGCCGGTGGGGCAAGGACGATCAGATCGGCACCCTCAACCACGTCGCGCCCGAGGACGTGATCCACGCCGCCTCGCTGATCCGCAGCGGCAAGGTGTTCGCGCTCGGCATCCCACTCGATCGAGACGGTCCCCAGACCGGCCTGTTCGGCGGACGCTTCAATCCCATCCACCAGATGCTCGCCACCGGCACCGACGCGGTGGCGGGCCAGCAGGACTGGAACAAGATCCGCTACGCCGACGACACGATCAATCTGTGCGTTCAGGGCGCCACCCACTGGGACGCGCTCGGCCACGTCTTCTACGAGGACAAGGCGTACAACGGCCATGACGCGCGCCTGATCGACTCGCGCGGCCTCGGCGTGCTCGGCATCGAGCACTCCAGGAACAAGATGGTCGGCCGTGGCGTGCTGCTCGACATCGCCCGCTTCCGCGGCGTCGACTGGCTGAAGGACGGCGAGGCGATCTCCAACGACGAGCTGAACACGTGCGCCCGCGCCCAGAACGTCGAGATCCGCAAGGGCGACTTCGTGATTCTCCGCACCGGGCAGATGGAACGCTGCCTCGCCGAGGGCCGGTGGGGCGGCTACGCCGGCGGCGACGCGCCGGGCGTGAAGTTCGAGAACTGCTACTGGTGCCAGGAGCATCAGATCGCCGCGATCTGCTCCGACACCTGGGGCGTCGAGGTGCGGCCGAACGAGACCGACGAGGCGAACCAGCCGTGGCACTGGGTGGTGATCCCGGCCATGGGCCTTTGCATGGGCGAGATGTTCTACGTCAAGGAGCTCGCCGCCGACTGCGCCGACGACGGCGTCTACGAGTTCTTCTTCTGCGGCCCGCCGCTGATCATCACGGGCGGCACCGGCTCGCCGATCAACCCGCAGGCCGTCAAGTAAGCGGCGGCTCACGGCCAGGAGCCGGAACGAGCCCCGGGTGGCGGCGCGCCCCGTCGGGGAACCGCGCCGCGGCGACGCTACATCTTCACCGGATAGACCGGCTTCTCGCCCGACAGCACGCGGGCGACGTCGGTCGCGCACTTGGTCTCCAGCTCCAGCAGCGCCTCGACCGAGTAGAAGCCGGTGTGCGGCGTCAGCACCACGTTGTCGCGGCCGATCAGCGGCGAGTCCTTCGGCAACGGCTCGGTGGTGACGACGTCGAGGCCGGCGGCCGCGACCTTGCCGGCATCGAGCGCACGGACCAGCGCCGCCTCGTCGATCAGCGGGCCGCGCGCCGTGTTCACGATCATCACGCCCGGCTTCATCTTGGCGAAGGCATCGTCGTTCACCAGCCCGCGGGTCTGTGGCGTCAGCGGCGCATGCACCGAGATCAGGTCGGACCGCGCATACAGCTCGTCGAGCGTGACGCTCTCGACACCGGCCGCGTCGAACATCTCGTTGGGGAGATACGGATCGGAGGCGATCACCTTGAAGCCGAACGCCTGCGCCTTGGGAGCGAGGTTGCGCGGAATGCCGCCGAAGCCGATCAGGCCCAGCGTGAGCGTGTTGAAGCGGCGCAGCGGCACCACCACCGGCATTCGCCACTCGCCGCCGTGCACCGACTTGTTGGCGAGCGGGATCTTGCGGGCGATGGAGAGCAGGAGCGCCATGGCGTGGTCGGAGACCTCGTGCAGGCAGTAGTCCGGCACGTAGGTGACGACGATGCCCAGCTCCTTGGCGGCCGGGATGTCGATGTTGTCGACGCCGAGGCCGAAGCGGCCGATCACCTTGAGCTTCTTGCACTCGCGCAACAGCTCGCCGGGCAACTTGGCGTAGGTGACCAGAATCCCGTCGGCGTCGCGGGCCACCGCCAGGATGTCCTCGGCGGACGGGCTCTTGGCCTGCACCACCTCGGGATCGAGCCGGGCCAGCGCCTCCTTGGCGGGATCGAGCGACGGGAACGGGCTGTCGGTGACGACGATCTTGAACTTGCTCATGGATCGCTCCGGGCGTGGCAGGCGTCGAAAGAGCCCGGCCGGGACCGGGCAGGATAGGCGGATCGGGCGGGCCGGCTCAGGTCACCGGCCCGGCGAAGTCGAACAGGTTGGGCGGGGTGGTTCCCCGCACCAGCGCGATGGCATTCTCGGCGACGATATGCGCCATCTCGGTGCGCAGATCGACGACCGCGCTGCCGAGATGCGGGGTGAGCACCACGTTGCTCATGGCCAGCAGCTCGGTCGGCACCCGCGGCTCGTGCTCGAACACGTCGAGGCCGGCGCCCGCGATGGTGCCCGTTTGCAAGGCCCGGACCAACGCCGCTTCGTCGACGATCGGCCCTCGCGACGTGTTGATGAAATAGGCGGTCTTCTTCATCAGCGCGAACTCGCGCGCCCCGAGCGAGTGGCGGGTGTCGTCGCGCAGCGGCGAATGCACCGAGACGATGTCGGACTCCCGCAGCAGATCGTCGATCGAGGCGTGAACGAGACCCCACTCGCGCTCCTCCGCCTCGGGCTTGCGCCGTGGCGTCGAATAGAGGACGCGCATGTCGAAGCCGCGGCAGCGCTTGGCGACCAGCTTGCCGATGCGGCCGCCGCCGCCGATCAGGCCGACGGTCTTGCCGGTGACACCGAGGCCGGCCAGGTGGTTGGACTGGCCGCCCGGATAGATGCCCGAGCGCAGCAGCCGGTCACCCTCCAGCACCCGGCGGGCGCAGCACAGGATGAGCGCCATCGCCATGTCGGCGGTGGCCTCGCTCACCATCGGCGGAATGACGGTGAGCGGGATGCCGCGCGCCGCCATCGCGCCCAGGTCGATGTCCTGCGGGTGGATCGCCATGGCGGCGATGCCCTTGAGGTTCGGATTGGCGGCGATCACGTCGGCGTCGACCTTGTCGTGCATCAGGCAGAACAGCAGGTCGGCGCGCTTGACCCCTTCGATCAGGGTCGCCTTGGCGATCGGCGCCGTGGCGTCGGGATGGACTTCGACATCGGCGACGGCACGCATCGCATCGACGGCGCTCTGGGCAATCGGCTGGGTGACGAAGATCCGCGGGCGCATGCGCAGTTCCGGTGGGGGTGAATCGACGCGAGATGCTGTTCGACGCGCGAAGAACGATCGGGGGCGCCGCCGTGGAGCACACGGCCGGGCGGCACGCGACGCAGCCACGGAGAGGCAACCACGGAGACGCCGCGACGAGAGGCCCGGCAGAGGCGACGGCACGCCGCCGCGCCGCGCACCGCGCCGCTCGAACGACAACGGGAACTCTATCCAGCCGACTGCGAGAGTTGAATAGCCGTTCGGGCATACGCCTCCCCTGCCAAACGCAACGCGGGCAGTGACCGGCGGCGTAGCCGCCCCGTCCACTCACCCGGGCGGGCCACCGGGATCGGCCGTCAGCCCCACGGCCGCGATGCCGGCGAGAGCGCAGACCTCGTCGCGATCGGAGGTGTCGCCCGAAATGCCGACGGCGCCGATGACCTGCCCGCCCGTATCGCGGATCAGCACACCCGAGGGCACCGGCACCACGCGGCCGCCGCTCGCCGCCATCAGGGCGGTGACGAAGGCCGGGTTGACCTTGGCGCGCTCCACATAGGTGCGTGAGCCGAAGCCCATGCCGAGCGCGCCCCACGCCTTGCCGAAAGCGATTTCGAAACGGAGGATGCCGGAGCCGTCCTCGCGCTTGGCGGCGACCAGATGGCCGCCGGCATCGAGCACCACGACGGTGAGCGGATCGCAGCCGGTCTCACGTCCCTTCGCCAGGGCGGCATCGACGATCCGGCTGGCCTGCGACAATCCGACCGATCCCATGGGTTTCTCTGCTCCCTGTGCAGGCTGTCACGGCGGATTGCGGCGTTCCGAGAGGTGACCGTCGGAGACGTCGAACACCACGGTTGCATACCGAGTATCGAGAGACGCGCCGCGGCTGCGATGTGCGCACGGCACGATAGGCGATCGCCCGGCGCATAGGAAGGTGCCTTGAAACACCGCCCGTCCGGCGTATAGCGTCGGGCGGGCGCCTTCGGCACGGCGACCGCAGATATTCGGAGATGGATCATGGCGGCTCGGGCGAAGGGCGCGGTCGGCATCGTCGGCCTCGGCATCATGGGCGGCGCATTCGCCAAGAACCTGGTCGCGTCGGGCTGGCGCGTCACCGGCTACGACATCGACCCGGCCCGCCGGCGGGCGCTGGCGCGCGCCGGCGTCACCATCGCGCCGGACATCGCCGCCGCGGCGGCCGCCGCCCCCGTGCTGCTGACCAGCCTGCCGAGCCCGCAGGCTCTGCGCGACGTGGTCGCCGCCATCGTCGATGCCAAGCTGCCGCCCCGCATCATCGCCGAGACCTCGACGTTCACGCTGGAGGACAAGCTCGCGGCCGAGAAGGCGCTCAGGAAGGCCGGCCACACCGTGCTCGACACGCCGATGAGCGGCACCGGCGCGCAGGCGGCCGTCAAGGACCTCGTCGTGCTCGCCTCCGGCGACAGCAAGGCGATCGCCAAGCTGAAGCCGATGTTTCTCGGCTTCGCCCGCCTGGTGCACGATCTCGGCGTGTTCGGCAACGGCAGCCGCATGAAGTACATCGCCAACCTGCTGGTGGCGATCCACAACGTGGCGAGCGCCGAGGCCATGGTGCTCGGCATGAAGGCCGGCCTCGACCCGCAGATGGTGTTCGAGGTGATCAAGTCGGGCGCCGGCACGTCGCGCATGTTCGAGGCGCGCGCCCCCATGATGGTGGCCGACAAGTACGATCCGCCCACCATGAAGATCAAGGTGTGGCAGAAGGACATGGATGTGATCGGCGCGTTCGCCGACAGCCTCGGCGTGCCGACGCCACTGTTCAACGCCACCATGCCGATCTACGCGGCGGCGCGCTCGCTCGGCCTCGGCATGCTCGATACCGGCGCGGTCTGCACCGTGCTGGAAGGGCTCGCCGGGGTGAAGCGCACGGGACGCCCGCGCAAGCGCAAGAGCGCCTGAGCCGCAGGCGGTTTCCCCTGCGGCGTATCCGGTGTAGCGTCGTCTGGGGGCGCCGCCGTCGGCGGCGGGCCGAACCTGGAACAACGCTGGATCTGGAATGAAGCGCGCCGGACCGACGCCCGCCGAACCGAAGCCTGCCAGACCTGCCGTCGCGCTCGCCGCCCTGCTGGTGCTCGCCGCCTGCGCCGGCACCTCCGACGGCCCGGCGCCGGACGCGGCACCGCCCCCTGCCGCCGCGCCGCCGGGTGCCGCCGCGCCCGACGGACTCGCGAGCCAGGACATCAAGGTCGGCACCGGGCCGGAGGCCCGCACCGGCCAGCGCCTGCGCGTGCACTACACCGGCAAGCTCACCAACGGCACCACCTTCGACTCGTCGGTCGGCCGCGCGCCCTTCACCTTCACGCTCGGTGGCGGCCAGGTGATCAAGGGCTGGGACCAGGGCGTCGCCGGCATGCGAGTCGGCGGCAAGCGCCGGCTGGTGATCCCGCCGGAGCTCGGCTACGGCGCCCGCGGCGCACCGCCGCAGATCCCGCCGAACAGCACGCTGGTGTTCGAGATCGACCTGTTGGGAATCGAGTAGACGGCCGGACCGCCACCGGCCGGTTGTGGGACGACCCGAAGCCTTCTATACAAGGCGCGGATCGCGCCCCGCAATCGGCCGGCGAGTGATCTTCGAAAGCGGGGACGATCGCGGGGGACGATCGCGACGGGGGCGCGGCGAGCCCCGCCGGTTCGGCCGTGGGCCGCTTCCGCTTCGCCCTGTCCGGCCTCCATCCTGCCGTCCGTCACGTCTGTCACACCGAGGGGATCGCCGCATGGCGAACGATTGGAACCGCTACGGCTTCACGGCGGCTCGCCCGCAGGGCCGGCCCGGCCGCGAGCTGCGGCCCAAGAGCCTCACCGTCGACATCCATTCCCATGTCGCGGTGCCGCGTGCCGCCGAGTTCGCCAAGCCGCATCTCGACTGGTCGACCATCCCGCTGGCTCATTTCGCGACGCCGGAGACCAAGGCGCTCAACCAGAGGCAGGATGCCGAGCGGCAGGCCCAGATGACCGGCATCGGCGAGCGCCTCGCCGATCTCGGCGCCATGGGGCTCGATCTCCAGGTGATCATGTGCCCGCCGCCGCAGTGCTACTACACGGTGCCGCTCGACATCGCGGCGCCGGCGAGCCGAATGGTCAACGAGGGCCTGTCCGAGTACGCGGCCCAGACCCCCGACCGCTATGCGGTGCTCGGCACGGTGCCGCTCCAGGACGGCGACGAAGCCGCCAAGGAGCTGGAGCACGCGATGACGCGGCTCGGCCACAAGGGCGTGCAGATCCTCACCAACGTGGCCGGCCGCGAGCTGTCCGATCCGGCCTTCGCGCCGTTCTGGGCCAAGGCCGAGGCGCTCGGCGCCGTGGTGCTGCTGCACCCCAACGGCTTCACCGAAGGGCAGCGGCTGACGCGCCACTACTTCAACAACGTCGTCGGCAACCCGTTCGAGACCACACTGGCGCTGCACTATCTGATCTTCGACGGCGTGCTGGAGCGGCATCCGAACCTGAAGATCGTGGCGGTGCACGGTGGCGGCTATCTCGCCGCCTATTCGGGCCGCATCGATCACGCCTGGGGTGCCCGCGCCGACGCCCATGGCACGCTGCCTCACCCGCCGACCAGCTATCTGAAGCGGATCTACGTCGACACGGTGGTGTTCACGTCCCATCAGCTCCGCGCGCTGGTCGAGGTGTTCGGGCCGGACCACGTGGTGCTCGGCACCGACTATCCGTACGACATGGCCGAGTACGAGCCGATCGAGCACGTCGTCTCGTCGGGTCTCGATGCCGACACGGTGGGCAAGATCTGCGGCGGCACCGCGAGGCGGCTGCTGGGGATCTGATCGGCCGCATCGCGCGCTGTCGTTGCCCGCGCTGTCATCCCGGGAGCCAGCCGTCCAGCGCCCCGAAGGTCTGCAACAGCAGCACCACGTTGAGGAGCGACACGATCACGGCGCCCACGATGGCCCCGGCTTGCAGCAGCGGGCCGTTGGCGTGCTCGCCCATCAGGTCGCGGCGGCCGGTGAACCACACCAGCGCCAGCATGGGGAATGGCAGCGCCAGGCTCAGCACCACCTGGCTCAGCACCAGCGCATCGGTGACGTTGGCGCCGAGCGCCACCACCACGAAGGCCGGCGCCATGGTCACCAGCCGGCGCACCAGCAGCGGAATCCGGAAGCCGACGAAGCCCTGCATGATGAGCTGGCCCGCCATGGTGCCGACCACCGAGGAGGAGATGCCGGAGGCGATCAGCGACACCAGGAACACGGCGGCGGCGCCGGCGCCGAGCAGCGGCGTCAGCGTCTTGTAGGCGGCCTCGATCTCGCCGACGTCGCTGTGGCCGAGATGGAAGGCGGCGGCCGCCATCATCACCATCGCCATGTTGACGAGGCCCGCGATGGCGAGCGCGATCACCACCTCGCGGTTCGACCAGCGCAGCAGGGCCCGCCGCTCCGCCGCGTTGCGGGCCGGCGCCCGGCTCTGGGTCAGTCCCGAGTGCAAATAGATGGCGTGCGGCATCACGGTGGCGCCGATGATGCCGACCGCGATGGTGAGCGCCTCGCCGGACGGGATGTGCGGCGTCACCAGCCCGGTGGCGGCGGCGCTCCAGTCGATCGGCGCGATGAACACCTCGATCAGGTAACAGAGGCCGATCACCATCACCATGGCGCCGATGATCAGCTCCATGGCGCGGAAGCCGGCGCGCTCGAACAGCAGGATGCCGTAGGTGATCACCGCCGTGATCGCCATGCCGACCATCAGCGGCACCCCGAGCAGCAGCGAGAAGCCGATGGCGCCGCCGAGAAACTCGGCGAGGTCGGTGGCCATCGCGGCGATCTCGCCGACCACCCACATCAGCCACACCACCGGCTTCGGCAGGTTGTCGCGCGAGACCTCGGCGAGGTTCTGATTGGTGACGATGCCGAGCTTGGCCGACAGGCCCTGGAACACCATGGCCACCACATTGGCGACCAGCACGACCCACAGCAGCGTGTAGCCGTATTTGGCGCCCGCCTGGATGTTGGTGGCGAAGTTGCCGGGGTCCATGTAGGCGATGGACGAGATGACGGCCGGCCCCGCAAACAGCAGAAACGTCCAGCGGCCCCGCCGGCGGCCGGCCAGCGCGTCGCGGATCGCCTCGGTGGTGCGATCCGAGGGCTGGTCTCCCGTCACGTCTCGCCCGGTGCCGATCGCCATGGCTGGAGATGTCCGCTCCGTCGTTCGACTGTTTATAGCCATTGCTATAAATCGGGTGAATTGCTATTTCGTCAAGGGTGCCATCCGGTCCGGTCGCGCGACCTGCCGGAACGCCTCGGATCGTGCGCGCCGGCTCCTCCGGACGCATCTCGGCCACGACCATCCTGACGGCGCGTGGATGACCGCCCGATGACGCAACGCTCGACGACCCGCTCGACCACCCGCTCGGCCACGCCGGGACGACGCGCCGGCCCCGAGGCGGCCCCGACGCCGCTGCGCCCGGAGACGCGCGCGGAAGGCTTCCGGCAGGCGCGACATGCCCGCCGCATCGAGCTGTCGGAAGACTATGTCGAGCTGATCGGCGATCTCATCCGCACGGTCGGCGAGGCCCGCCAGGTCGACATCGCGGCCCGCCTCGGCGTGGCGCAGCCGACGGTCGCGAAAATGCTCAAGCGGCTCGCCGACGAGGGCCTGGTGCTCCAGCGGCCGTATCGCGGCGTGTTCCTCACGGCGGCCGGCGAGGTGCTGGCGGAGCGATCGCGACAGCGCCACCGCGTCGTCGAGGCGTTCCTGTGCGCCCTCGGGGTGAGTGCCGAGACGGCCCGGCGCGACTCCGAAGGCATCGAGCACCATGTCAGCGACGAGACGCTGGACGCCATGCGGCGCTTCACGGCACGCGCCGGAAAGGCTTCGGACGGCCGCTGACAGGCGGCCGATCGCCCGCCGCCCTCACGGACCCGAGCGGCCCGCCCCATGGCTTCATTTGGTCGCGTCGCCGGCGTCCACCATGATGGTCTCGACCTCGCCGGCCCCGCCGCGGCGGAATTTTGCGGCCGCGTCGTACTCGGGCGAGCGGAAGCAGGCGACGCCCTGCTCGAAGGTCGGGAACTCGATGACCACGAAGCGGTGAAACTTGTCGGGCCCTTCCATGATCTCGTAGCGCCCACCGCGCGCCAGGACCTTGCCGCCATACTTCTTGATGATCCCGGGCACGAGGTCGGTGTACTTCTTGTACTCGACCGGATCGTTGATCTTCGATCGGGCTACCCAGTAGGCCGGCATCGCGCGTCTCCTCGATTGGACGGCGGCGAGCTTCGCGGCCCGATGCGGCGCTGTCAAAAGCCGTGGGCGCATGGGGGGCCGGACGGAATTGCATCGCGCCGATGCGCCCCGCCGTTCGGCTCACGGCTCCGCCGGGGCCTGAGGAATCGCCGGGGCGCGGCTCGGCCGACCGCGGCGGCGTGCCGCCACCCTGTATAACAAGATCGCCCGTCGGCCCTTCCGGCGGCCCGCAGCCGCCCAGGCGCTTCGCCCGCGACACGCATTCGGCACGCCGCCCGTCGAGGGCACGGAGCGGCCGGTCGACGGTGCGGTGGAACCTTTTCGCCGATCGCGCGTTTGGTGTACTCGCGGCATCGGAGCGGGCCGGCGGCCCGCCGTGCCTCATGTCCGATCCCCCGGGGCGAGATCACGCCCCGAAACCCCCGATTCAGCGAGAGGACCAGATGGGCAAGACCTCCACCACGGCCATCGCCATCGCGGCCGCCGCCGCGCTGGCTCTGCCGGCGCTCGGAACCGCGCCCGTCGCGGCGGCGCCTGCCGGGGACGATACCCCGCTGCTGGGCTCCGGAACCGTCGAGGCGAGCGCGCAGCGCCGCTATTACCGCGGTTACCGCCGCGCCCCGATCGCTCCCTACGCGGTCGGCGCCGCCGCCGCCACGGTGATCGGCATCGCGGCCGCCAACTCGGCCCGACGCAACTCCTACTACTACGGAAGCCCTTACGGCTACTACGGCGGGTACGCGCCCTACGGGTATTACGGGGGCGGCGGCTACGCCCCTTACGGCTACGGGTACGGCTACCGGCCCGGCTGGTAAGCCAGTCCCCCATACCGCCGCTCAGGACCCAAAAGGGGCGCCGTGTCACACACGGCGCCCCTTGTCGTGACGTGCGACCTTTCGCGGAGCGGCCGCGCATGACCGGCTGGGCATGACCGGCTGAGCACGACCGGCCGCCGCAGGGTGCCGGCATGGACAACGGCCGGCGCCCCCGCTACAGCGTGGGCCGGCCCGCCGAACCGACCGGACGGGCGCCCTCGGATCGCCCCCTCGCCGGCGAGCCGGTTTCCTCGTTGCCGGAGAAGGTCCGAGCAGGCGTCATGCTGAGAAAGATGTACGACTGGTGCCTGGGCGCCGCCGGCAAGCCGCACGCCTCGTGGGCCCTCGGCGCGGTGTCGTTCGCGGAAAGCTCGTTCTTCCCGATCCCGCCCGACACCATGTTGATCCCGATGGCGCTGGCGCGCCCGGACAAGGCTTACTATTACGCGGCCCTGTGCACGATCACCTCGGTGGCGGGCGGCATCCTGGGCTACGCCATCGGGGCGTTCCTCTACGACTCGGTCGGCCTGTGGCTGATCGGCCTGTACGGCTACGGCGACAAGGTGGAGGCGTTCCGCGAAGCCTACGCGCAATGGGGCTCGTGGATCATCCTGATCAAGGGCGCCACCCCCATTCCCTACAAGATCGTCACCATCACGTCGGGCTTCGCGGGCTACAACTTCCTCCTCTTCGTGCTGCTGTCCATCGTCACCCGCGGCGCCCGCTTCTTTCTCAGCGCCTTCCTGCTCAACCGCTACGGACCGCAGGCCCGCGCCGCGATCGAGAAGCGGCTGGGCTTCTGGTTCACCGTCTTTCTCATCGTGTTCCTCGTCGGCATCGTGGCGGCGCTCTACATCATCTGAGTCTGCGCGTCCGAACGGCGTCGCCGTGACCGACACCCGCCGAGCCGGCCCGCGGCATTTGCCTGCGGCGGCGCGCCGCAGCGACGGCGCGGTAGCCCGTGGGCCGTTCCCTCGCGACGCGAAATGCCTCTAGACTGGTCCCCTGGCGAGCGGACCGAGAGCCGCCGCACGGGAGGTTTTCGCGTGATCCTGCCTGTCTGCTCTGCTCGATCTCACGGCCCATAGACGCTCCGCTCCGCAGCCGCTCCCGATCTCCGGCCGCGGCCGGAGGTCGGCGCGTCCGCATCGGCGCGCCCACATCGCCGCGTTCGTCCCGCCCTCTGGCGCGAGGCCGCATGCCCTCGCGCCGCCGACCAGGAGCCCCCGCATGTCCCATCTCCGCAAGCTCGCCACCGCCGCCGCGACCCTCGCGCTCGTCGCCGGATCGAGCCCCGCCACGGCCGACACCAAGCTCACCATCATGGTGTTCGCCGGCATGCAGAACCTGCCGCTGTTCGTGGCGCAGTCGAAGGGGCTGTTCGCCAAGCGCGGCCTCGCGGTCGACATGAAGATCGCCCCGAACTCGGACGAGCTGCGCAACGGGCTCGCCGACGGCCGTTTCCAGATCGTCCATGCGGCTGCCGACAACTCCGTCGCCATGGTCGAGATGGCGAAGGTCGACGCCAAGATCGTGGTGGGCGGCGACAACGGCATGAACCGCCTGTTCGTTCAGCCCGACATCGGAGCGATCACCGACCTGCGCGGCAAGACCGTGGCGGTCGACGCGCCGAACACCGCCTATGCGTTCCAGCTCTACGAGATGCTGCGCCTCGCCGGCCTGGAGCGCGAGAAGGACTACACGGTGCAGGTGGTCGGCGCCACCATGCGGCGGGTCGATGCGCTGCTCGCCGACAAGACCCTGTCGGCCACCATGCTCAACCCGCCGTTCTCGCTGCGCGCCGCCAAGGCCGGCCTCAAGGACATGGGCGAGGCGACCGCCTCGATCGGCCCCTACCAGGCATCGGCCGGCTTCGTGCTCGCCTCCTGGGGCCGTGACAACGCCGAGACTGTCGTGAAGTACCTGTCGGCCTATATCGAGGGGATGCGCTGGGCCGCCGACCCGACCAACAAGGCGGAGGCGATCCGGCTGGTCGCCGAAAACCTGAAGATGCCAGAGGACATCGCGGCGGCCGGCTATGATCTGCTGATGGCCGGCATGAACAAGGACGCGGCACTCGACATGAAGGGCTTCGAGAACGTGCTGGCGCTGCGCACCCGCCACACCGGGAAACCGACCCGTCCGGCCGCCGACTACATCGACCTGTCCTATTATCAGAAGGCGATCGCCGGGATGTGAGACCCGCCGCTCTCACGCCCATGGAGGACGATGCGCAGGCCGAGAGCTGCGCATCCCTTCGCGACGGCAGGCCCCGCCGCGCCAGAACACGATGAAGAGTGTCGCTCCATGAATCTCGCCACGCAGCTCCTCGCCCGCGAGGCCGCGGGACATCCCGTCACGGTCGGCCTCGTCGGCGCCGGCAAGTTCGGCGCCATGTTCCTGGCGCAGGCGCGCCTCACCCGCGGCCTGCATGTCGTCGGCATCGCGGATCTCGACGTCGCCCGGGCCCGGCGCCAGCTCGCCGCCGCGGGCTGGGAGCCGGAGCGCAGCGCCGCCGCCTCGCTGGCCGAGGCGCTGACGAGCGGCCGCACCCATGTGAGCCAGGACGCCGCGGCGCTGATCGCCCGGCCCGAGATCGAGGTGATCGTCGAGGCGACCGGCGTTCCGGGCGCCGGCATCCGCCACGCCCGCGCCGCCATCGCCCACGGCAAGCACGTCGTGATGGTGAACGTCGAGGCCGACGCCCTCGCCGGTCCGCTGCTCGCCCGCGAGGCGACGGCCGCCGGCGTCGTCTACAGCCTCGCCTGGGGCGACCAGCCGGCGCTGATCTGCGAGCATGTCGACTGGGCGCGCGCCTGCGGGTTCCGCGTCGTCGCCGCCGGCAAGGGCACCCGCTACGAGCCCCACTACCACGCCTCGACGCCCGACACCGTGTGGGACGTCCTCGACAAGTATCTGACGATCACCGACCGCGGCTCGATCAATCCGAAGATGTTCAACTCCTTCATCGACGGCACCAAGTCGGCGATCGAGATGACGGCGGTGTGCAACGCCACCGGGCTGGTGCCGCAGAGCGACGGCCTGCGCTTCCCGCCGGCGAGCCGCTTCGTGCTCGCCGATGTCTGCAAGCCGGAGCGCGACGGCGGCACGCTGGAGAAGGCCGGTGTCACCGAGGTGGTGTCCTCGGTCGACCGCCAGGGCCACGACGTGCCGCACCATCTGGCGCTCGGCACCTATGTGGTGATCGAGGGCGAGACCGAGTACGCGCGGCGCTGCTTCACGGAGTACGCCATGCTGCCCGACGCCAGCGGGCGCTACGCGGCGCTGTACCGGCCGATCCACATGATCGGGCTGGAGCTCGGCATCTCGGTGGCGAGCGCGGCGTTGCGCCGCGAGCCGACCGGCGCGCCCACCGGCTTCCGCTCCGACGTGGTGGCGATCGCCAAGCGGGCGCTGCGCCAGGGCGAGATCCTCGACGGCGAAGGCGGCTTCTGCGTCTGGGGCCGACAGACACCGGCCGCGGCGTCGCTCGCCGCCGGCCTGCTGCCGCTCGGCCTCGCTCACGGCATACCGATGCGGCGCGACGTGCCGGCCGGTGCCGCCCTGACCTGGGACGATGTGGCGGTCGACGACGGCGACGTCGCGGTACGGGCGCGCCGTGACATGGAGGCCGCGTTCGGCGCGCGGGAGCCGGCGCCGGCGTAGCGGACGGCAAGCACGCACGTCGTCACGCCGCGGTGGTCGGCGTCCCGTTCAGGAAGGCCGCGATGGCCGGGTCGCGGGCGAGCGCCGCGAGATCGTCGGTGGTCGGAAGCTGCGGCTTGTCGCGGCGCGCGTTGACGAGGCAGAGGAAGCCGAGCGGTTGGTCGCCAGTGGCGCGGAACTGGTGCCAGGTCATCGGCGGGATGTAGACGAGGTCACGCTCGGCCACCGCCCGCACGCTGTCGCCGACCAGGCAGTGCCCGTGCCCGCGGAAGATCATCACGGCGTGGACGTGCTCGTGACGCTCCAGCGTCGAGAAGCCGCCGGCCGCCACCTCGAAGTAGCGCAGCTCGCCGTCGAGGGCCGGATCGGAGAACAGGATCTGGCGCGTCACCGTCTTGAACAGGGCGCGCTCGTCCTCCTTGTAGGGCATCCGCTCGACGCCCTCCCACTGGTAGTCCTCGGCGGCCTTGCGGACATTCGCAGGCGTGTCGGTGGTCATGGCTGCCTCACGCGGGACCGATCTCGTTCACGGGCTGCTTCTCCATATAGTCGTGCCGGCGCACCGCGGCCACGAAGTCGGCAGTCGCCTCGATGAGCCGCGGGCCGGCTTCGAGCAGCGCGCCGCCGATCAGCAGCATGACGTCGCGGCCGTAGAGATCGAGCAGCTCCGGCACCCGGGCGCGCGTCATGCCGCCGGCCGGCACCGGCAGGCTCGGCGCCAAGCCGTGCCATGGCCGCCGCGCCGCATCGGCGAGCGCCAGGCAGGTCTCGCGTGGCCAGCCGAACCGCCCGCCGGCATTCGGGAAGATCACCGCGTCGGCGCCGATCAGCCGGAACAGCGTGCCGAACAGGAGCGGCGGCGCGATGCGCGCGGCGCCGCCGAGGCTCGGATGCGCCAGGACGATCATGTCGGGATTCTCGGCGACGAGGCGCCGCACCGTGGCAAAGCCCGCCACCATGGGGGCGATCATCACGGCGGCGAGCCCGGCGGCGCGCGCCACCGCGATCTGGTCGCGCATGTGGTCGAGATCACCCGACAGATTGGGGACGTAGAGCGTGGTGTGGCCGGTGTCGCGGCAGGCTGCCCGCACCGCCGCGGCGATCGCCGGCACCCGCGCCGCGAACGGCGCATAGGCGAGATCCGCGATGCCGTGGTCGTCCTTGACGAGATCGATGCCGCCGCGGGCGAAGCGGCCGGCGAGATCGGCGAGCGCTGCGGGTGACAGCCCTTGCGGCTTCAGCGCCGTCGCGGTGAGGGCGCGGCCCCGGGCGCCGATGCGCTCGCGCAGGCCGGCGATGCCGTGGCGCGGCCCGCCAAATCCCGCCGCCGTGGCGGGCGGCAGCGCGATGTCGTGAAGCACCACGTCGTCGTGGAGCGACGAGTTGCCGAACAGCATCGACATCAGCTGGCCGGCGTCGTGCTCGACGGTGGCGGCGGCGAGACCGATCCGCACCGCGAACCAGCCGGCATCGCGCTCCACCGGCTCGATCGCCTCGACGCGCCCCACATAGGCGTCGCGGATCGCCGCGTCCGTGATGGCGCCGACCGGCATCTCGACGCTCTGCTCGACCGCCAGCGCGGCGGCGCGCCCCGCCACCGTGTCGGCCGCGGCCCGCACCCGATAGGTAACCTCGATTCGTTCGCTCACCGCCGTCCTCCCTGGCCGGCTTGTTAGAGCACTTTCCGGCGAAGTGGGACCCGGTTCGCCGTCGAAAATGCGATCACGCAAGACCTTCTGGAGTGTTCCGAGGCGCGGGGAAATCGCTTCGAGTGAATTTCGGTTCGTTCCGAAATCCTCGCCGGGGCAACAGCTTGCCTGCGAATGCGGCAGACGGGCCGCCGCAAAGCCGCGGTCGGCCGCCACCGCGGCGCCGAATCTCCGCCACGAAACGATGGCTCAATTCGCGCGGGGACTGGGGAATGGGGATGATCGTCTGGTCGCGGCTCCAGCGGAGCACCGCGGCGTTCATATACGTCGACAGCACACGACGTCTCGGATGCGAGGGGCCGGGTTGCGGTCCGTCGCGCCGGCCGGCGTCGGCTGGCCCACTGGCGGCAGGCCGCTCGGCGGCACGTCACTCGGCGGCGCGCCGACCGGCCACGCAGCGCTCGGCCGCGAGACACTCGCCCGTAAGACGCTCGCTCGCACGTCGCTCGACCACCGCGCCCGCCACCGTCGCGCCGGGTCCCGCTCCGGCGACGACGGCCGCATCGCGCCCCTCCACGGCCCCGGCTCGACGCCGTCCGCGCTCACGCCCGATCGGGTATCGGCTGCGGACGTCCGCCATCTCGCTCCGGCCCCCGCCCGCCCGGGCGCGGCCGGTGCCCAGCAGGGGGCCCGCATGGAATCGACCCTCCACGATCTCGCGCCGGCATCGGTGCGCCGCCCGCCCACGACCCGCGAGCGGCTGCTGCGGGCGGCCCTGACGGTCTTCGCCGAGCACGGCTATGCCGGCGCCTCGGTCCGCCGCATCTGCCAGCGCGCCCGCACCAACCCGGCCGCCGTGAAGCACTATTTCGGCAACAAGGAGGGGCTCTATCACGAGGTCCTGGGCCTCGCAGCCGCCGCCTTCGCGGGCGAGGGGGACACGCCCTTGGCCGACGACGACCGCAGCCCCGAGGCGATGCTGCGCGACATGATCCGCCACCAGCTTCGCCCGGTGCTGCGGCGGAACACCATCGGCCGCTGCCTGCGGGTGTTCGCCTGGGAGGATCTGGCGCCGTCGCGCCCCTACAAGCAGTTCCTCGCCTCGGGCCGCTCGCCGGTGCTGGCGACCGCCGCCACCATCGCGCGCCGGGTGCTGCCGCCGGAGGCGAGCCAGGAGGAGATCGCGGTGGCGACCGTGTGGCTGATGAACCAGGCGATGCCGTTCGTGCGCAGCCGCGAGGCCCTCGGCGGGGCGCCGTTCGGGCTGCGCTTCGACGCCGCCGCGGTGGACCGCATCGCCGAGCGGCTGACTCGCTTGGCGCTCGCCGGCCTGCCCGGCGCTGCCCGCCGCCTCGACTGACGAGCGCCCTCGCCGCGGCCGCCGCAGCGGCGGCCGGACCTCACCCCTCCTTCGGCGCCCAGGCGGGCCGCCGCTTGTCTCGGAAGGCCGCCCGCCCCTCGACGCCCTCCGCCGCCTCGAAGCCGCGGCGAAACTCCGGCTGCAAGGTGTCGATCAGCGCCGCGGTGGGCGCGAGGCCGGCGAGCCTTCGCAGATCCGCCTTGGCGACCGCGGTCGCCTGCGGGGCCGACAGCATCACCTCGTCGACGAGGGCCGCCAGCGCCGCCTCCATCTCGGCGATCGCGCAGACGCGATGCGCGACCCCGAGGCGAAACGCCTCGGCGGCCCCGATCCGCTCGCCGGTGATCAGCAGGCGGCGCAGCGCCCGCGCCCCGAGCGCCCGCTCGAATAGCGGCACATAGGGCGCGACCGGAAAGCCGAGCCGCAGCTCGGGCACCGCGAACATGGCATCGTCGGCCGCCAGCAGCACGTCGCAGCAGGCGGCGAGCGCGAAGGCGCCGCCCATGCAGGCGCCGTGCACGAGCGCGACGGTGGGCTTCGGGCAGGCATCGAGCGCCAGGCACACGTCCGGCATCAGCGGTCCGCCATCGTCACGCCCGGCATGCGCCCTGGGATCGCCGAGAATGTCGCCGCCGACGCCGAAGTGCCGGCCATTGCCGCGCAGCACCAGCACCCGCACGGCAGGGTCGGCCGAGAACCGGGCGATGCCCGTCGCCAGCAGGTCGAGCATGCGGCGATCGTAGGCGTTGCCCTTGTCGGGCCGGTCGAGCGTCAGGGTGGCGACGCCGCGCGCGTCGCATGCCGCCAGGATGCCGGCCGGATCGCGCGTCATGGGGCGACCTCGATCGGCGGCTCAGCCGGCGACGGCGCGCAGATCGGCGGCGGCCCCCTCGGCGGCAGCTGTGCCGGCGGGCGCCGTCCCGTCATCGGTGTCCGGCTGGTCGGAGAGGCGGAGCTGATAGAACGTCGCGTAGCGCTGGCCCTTGCGCAGCAGCTCGTCATGGCGGCCGACCTCGACGATCTCGCCGTTCTCGACCACATGGATGCGGTCGGCATGCGCGATGGTGTAGAGGCGATGCGCGATCACCAGGGTGGTGCGCCCCTTGGTCAGCTCGGCCATGGCGGCCTGGACGAAGGACTCCGCCTCGCTGTCGAGCGCCGCGGTCGGCTCGTCGAGCAGGATGATGGGGGCGTCGCGCACCAGCGCCCGGGCGATGGCGATGCGCTGGCGCTGGCCGCCGGAGAGCTGGGCCCCCTGCTCGCCCACCTTGGTGTCGTAGCCGGTCGGGAATCCCATGATGAAGTCGTGCGCGTAGGCGGCCTTGGCGGCGGCGACGATCTCGTCCTCGGTGGCGCCGATGCGGCCGAGCGCGATGTTCTCGCGGATGGTGCCATGGAACAGGAACACGTCCTGGCCCACATAGGCGATGGCGCGGCGCAGCGAGTCCGGCGACACCTCAGCGATGTCCTGGCCGTCGATCAGGATGCGGCCCGCCTGCGGCCGGTAGAGGCCGAGCAGCAGGTTGAACAGCGTCGACTTGCCGCCGCCGGAGACGCCGACGAAGGCGGTGACGACCCGCGGCTTGGCGTCGAACGACACGCCCTTGAGCACCGGATCGCCCGGCCGATAGGCGAACGCGACGTTCTCGAACTGGACGTGGCCATCGCCGACGACCAGCTCGGTCGTGCGGCTGTCGGCGGGCGGCGTCGGCAGATCCAGAAGCTCGAACAGGATGCGCACGCCGACCAGGCCCGCTTGCAGCTCGAGATTCAGCCGCGCGATGCGCTTGGCCGGCTCGTAGGCGAGCAGGAAGGCGGTGATGAAGGAGATGAAGCCGCCGGGCGTCGCGTCGAGCACCAGCACGCTGTAGCCGCCGATCAGCAGCACCGCCGCGATCGCCATGCCGCCGAGCGATTCCATCAGCGGCGTCGAGCGGTTCTGCACGCGGGCGAGCTTGTTGGACGCCTGCTCGATGGCGTCCACATGCTGGTAGACGCGGTCCCGCATGACGCTTTCGAGATTGAACGCCTTGATGATCTTGAAGCCCTGCACGGTCTCCTGGAGCGCCTGGAGAATCTGCATGGTGCCGCCGAACTGCGTCATGGTGATCTGACGCACGCGCTTGATCAGCTTGCGCAGCACCAGCACGGCGGGCGGCATGACCAGCAGGCCGACGATCGACAGGAGCGGCTGCTGGTAGACCATCACGGCGATCAGGCCGACCAGCGTCAGGAGATCGCGGCCGAGCGCCGTGATGAGCGCATTGAGCACGCCCGAGGCCGAGCTGGCGCCGTAGTTGATGCGCGCCACGAACTCCGAGGAGTGCTTGTCGGTGAAGAACGACATCGACTGCCGCACCAGGCGGTCGAACATCCGCTTCTGGTTGGCGGCGATGATGCGGTTGGAGATGCGCGCCAGCGTCACCGCCTGGCCGTAGGTGGCGATTCCCTTGACGACGAAGATCACCACGGCGGCGACCGACACGGCGGCGACGCCGTAGAAGCTGCGGTCGACATAGACCTGGTTGACGGCCGAGCCGATCAGGTAGGCGGTGGCGGCCGTACAGGCGGCGCCGAGCCCCATGAACGCGAAGGAGACGCCGTAGCTCTTGGCGTGGCCACGGCCGAACTCGAGCAGAAGGCGCCGGACCACCACCAGGGTGGAGGTCGGATCGGCCTCCGCCCGGGGCGCCGCCAGGCGCGCCAGAAGGCGCGTCCCGAGACGCGCCAGCGGCGCCGCCAACTGCTTGAAAACACTGTTCATAGACGACTCGCTCGCAGGCCGGACGGAAGGCGCGCCGGACTGTAGTCGATCGGGCCCGCGGCGTCCAACCGGGTGGCGAGCGGCCTCGCTCACACGATCGAAACCGGCGGGCTCGCGCGAGCGCGAGCACACCGGCGGCCAGTCCCCCGGCTCGTGCAGGGCGCTCGGGCCGGTCCCGCGCGACCGCCGGGGCGGACACACGACGTCCGGCTTCCGAACGCTTCCTCAGACGTAGACACCGGCCGGATGGCGGTCGACCACACCGCCGACCTTGCGGCCGATGTAGAAGAGGCAGTCGCCGCGGAAGCGATGGCTGAAGCCGAAGCGCCGGCAGTACTCGATGCCGACCGGATGCGGCGGCTCGAACACATCGTAGGTGTCCAGCTCCTCGGTCTCGAAGCCGGCCGCCTGTGTGAGGGTCAGCAGGCTATGGCAGTCGTGCTCGAAATTGTGTCGGTAGCGGTTTCGATCCCGGTGATACTGCATGTAGAAATGCGGCCGGTAACCCTCGATCACCTTGGCGACCATCGCGTACGAGGTGCTGTTCGGCGTCGACACGAACAAGTGGCCGCCGGGCTTGAGCACCCGGTTGAACTCGGCGAGCGCATACATCGGGTCGACGTCCATGTGCTCCAGCACCTCCGAGCACATCACCAGATCGAACATCGCGTCGGGCAGCGGCAGCGGCTCGTCCTCGATGTTGACGCGAACGATGGTGGCATCGATGGTCGTCCCGTCTGCCGTGACGGTGTGACGGCGGCTCTCGACCGCCTCGTTGTCGGCCCGGAACTCGGTGCCGTAGACGGCTCGCATCTCCAGATCGGCGCCGAGAAGAAACAGGAACAGGTCCGTGTAGCCGATTTCCAGCGCGGCACCGCCGCGGCAGCGCATGCGCAGCAGCGCCTCCAGCGTGGCGGCGTAACGCGATCGGTGCTGCTGGTAGTAGGGCTCGCGGCCCTGGTCGAGCTGACTCAGAACGGCGTCCACCCGATCCGTGCTCTTCATCGCGAGGCTTTCCGTCCGGTCAGATCGGCCACCGAGCCGACATCCTGGTCGCGCGACCGGGTGACCCCATCGATCACCTCGCCCAGGCGCCGACAGAACAGGTCGGGCGCGTGCGCCTTGCGGAAGGCGTCGAGTCGGACCTGACGGTCCCGCGACATCGTTCGCTCCTCCAGGATGATGCGGGCGAGATCGGCCGGCTCTAGCGGCTCGTCGACGGCGCGCGCAACATCACGATAGTCGGCAAAGCTGCCGATGTTGGAGAGAATCACCGGCTTGCCGATCTGCAACAGGCGCGAGATCGGTCCCGAGCTTTCGCCCAGGCTTCTGAGGCGGAGCTGCACGGCGACGTCGACCGACTGGAGCAACGCATCGAAGGCGGCGTCGGTGGGCGAATCGTGGATCTCGAATCCGTCTTGGGGCCGCAGGCCGTGCGCCGCCGCATAGGCCGCCATGTCGAAGCCGGCGAGCACCAGCCGGGCGTCCGGCTCATCTCGGCGGAGTATCCGGAAGGCATCGACCACCAGATCGGTCCGCTTGGCTCCTCCGGCGACGCCGAAGCTGCCGATCCGCAACGAGCCCGCGGCGGGCACGTTCGGCACCCGGCGTGAGACCGGCAGAAAGGGGTGGAACAGAACATGGAGCGGCACGTCGGGCAGCTCGCTCGCCATCATCTCGGCGGCCGCCTGCGAGTTCACCACGATGGCGTCGACTCCGAGGTCGGCAAACAGCGGGCGCAAACCGTAGATGCCGTCGGCCGAGAGGCGATCGAAATCGAAGCTTCGAGATGGATCGAGGCCGTAATGCGTGCAGAGCGCTCGACGGAAGTCTCGCCCTTCCGCCTCCATCACGCGCTTGCACAGGTTGAGCAGGCAGGCATCGTGAATGTGGACGATCAGCGGCATCGCTGTCGGGAAGCGGCGAGCCTGACGAAGCTGCATCATCAAGGGAACGTTGTGGTCGGAGTTGCCGATCACCAGCACCTCGGCCCGATAGCCGACCCGTGCGTGGGCGACCGGCAGGCTGCCGAGCTCGAACAGGCGCAGAGGGCCGTCGCACAGGCGCGGATCGCAGACGCCGAGCAGATAGTCCGCGATGGAGCCATAGGCGGCGAAGATGTCGACCGGATAGGCGGCGGTCCGGAACGTCAGCAGCGTGCAGGTGGCGATGCCGGTCTCGGCTGGTGGCATGCAGGAGATCACCGCCACGGCGCCGTCGGGGTGACGGTTTGCGCCGTCCAGCCGAGCCACCGAGTGAGCCGTTGCATATGAATTGTCACGGCGCTTCAAGTCCGCCAATCGATTATCGATATAATTCCGCAGGTCGTCGAAACGACTCCCCCTGATCGTGACCCGGAAGTTGTGATAGGAGGCACGAAACTTTCTGTATTTGCGAATCAAGAACATTCGTTGATCCTGCGCGATGCGCATCGACGCACGCGCCATAAAATTCACAGCCTGCACGACGCAGACCGCCGCATCACGTTTTGCCTACCGTGTCCCAGCGGCAAAATAAAGTACCTAAAGATCGATATCCAGCGTCCCATGAATGCGCCGGATTTATTAGAGATCATCGAGATTTAAGAGGATAAAATTGCAACATGCACTAGCCCGGTTATGGGTGGTCTCGCACCAGTACGACATTCATGTGACCGCTGCTTCGGGTGGGCCGCCCCAGCGGTACCCGCCCCCGCCGGGGCGGCGGCCCGCCCGCGCAAACGTCGTCTCGACGACGTGGCGGGCGATCGCCGCCGGCGTGTGGTGGGCGAGCACATGGGGGCGGCCGGCGGCCGCGATGGCGGCGAGGCGATCGGGCGCGGCGAGCGCCGCCCGCACCGCGCGGGCGAGACCGCCGGGCTCCGGGTCGTAGTACAGGGCGTGAGTGCCATCGACGAGCGGCGCGTGCTGAAGGATGGTCGGCCGGTTGGCGAGCGGCACCGAGCCGCACAGCGCCGCCTCGTAGAGGCGGAAGCACTGCCAACCATAGCCCTCCGGCGTCCACACCAGGCGGGCGCGGGCGAGCCGCTCCAGATAAGCGTCGAGCGGCAAGGGCTGGTCGGGAATGTCCACCACGATCCCCTCGTCACGCAGTGCGACGAGCTCGGCGAGCCCGCGCTCACGCACCGTCGAGGAGTCGGTCACGCGGCCGGCGAAGAACACGTCAGCGGTCTTCTCGGCCGGCGGAACCACCGCCGGCCGCGGCCGTGAGAACACCGAGAGCGGCAGCCCGAGCGACAACGGCGCGAGCTTCTCCATGCGGCGGCGGTGACGGGCGACGCGGCGGAAGCGCGGCGTCGGCACCCGCCAGTGCAGCGTGCCGGTGAACGCCTGCCAGGCGTCGGGCGGCAGCTCGCGCTTGAAGTAGACGCTGGCACGGTCGAGCAGGAACACGTTGGCGCGATCGACCACGGCGGGATCGTCGAAGTCGAGCACCGCGATCGGCGCCGCCACGCGGCCGCGCAGAAGCTGGGGCGCGAAGGCGCGGGCGAGCGGCACCGAGCCACGCAGGAGGCTGCGGCGGAACAGCGTCCGCCCCAGCCCGCGCGGCGACCATGGGGCGCAGCTCAGCGCATGCACCACGACGAGGTCGACCGCCGGGTCGGCGAGCCGGCGGGCCAGCTCACGCAGATTGGCGAAGGTCGGCAGTCGGCGCCCGCGTGCGGGGTCCTCGCTGGTCTCGTCCGGCCAGGTCGACCAGAACTCCGTGGTGTCGGGAAACGCGGCCTGCATGAAGCCGGTGTGGCCGATCTCCACGATGGTCGGCGCGGCCTCGCCGCCGCCGGCGGCATTCGGATAGGTCGAATCAGGCATGGGCGGCGGGCGCGTCAGGGTGACGACGCCGTCTCCTTCTCGATGAAGGGCCGCATCGCCGCCGCGAGATGCGGCGCGATCAGCGCCTCGACGGCGCCGCGCTTCTCGTCGAAAAGCTCCGGCCGACCCATCAGCCCGACCTCGTGCAGCCAGGTCCCGACCCACTGCAACGGCCCGTCGGCGACGGCGAGGTCGTCGCGGAACGGCACGAAACGGGTCTCCGCCTCGCGCAGCGTCGCGAGATCGAGGCGACTGTACAGCGGCTCCCAGTTGCCGCCGCCGGTGTCGAGGCCGATGAACCAGTCCTGCCCGAAGTCGAGCGGCAGCGCCGCCACCTTGTCGAAGCGGAACATGCAGAAGCCCGCCCACAGGAACCAACGCTCGCCGATCCGGCGCACCTGGCCGTAGACGTCCTGCTCGGCCAGCGGCGCGAACGGATCGTCGTGCGCGGTGGGGAAGAGATCGTCGTCGATGAAGCCAAAGGCGTGCGGCGCCGCCGGGCGGATCAGGTTGTGCCAGGTCCAGTTGAGGGCGAGCCCGTGCGAGCGGCTCGGCGACTTGCCGGTCCACGGATTGCGCGGCAGCCGCAGATAGCGCGCGCCCTCGGCCTCGGCGACCCGGCAGATGCGGACCGCGACCTCGTCGGTCGGCGAATTGTCGACCAGGACATGCACCACCCCCGGCACGTAGTGGCGGACCAGGGCGATCTGCCAGCGCGCCGCGTTGACGTCGGCGAACGCCACCGTCACCAGCACGTTGCGGCCGGCGATCTCGCGCGCGATCGCGGCGACGTCCCCGGCCACCGCCGGACGACTCCGATAGGCCTTGTCGACGGCCCGGTAGCGGGCCGTCTTGAGGGCTTGCATCAGCGGGCGCAACCGGGCCCACTCGAGCAACGAATAGTCCGACATCGCGCGGGGCATGGCTCCCTCATACGGAATCGGCTGCGCTTGCGCCAGTGTTCCGCTGCGCGGCTCCGCCCCCGCTCCCGTCGCGGGGGTCGTCGCTCCGGCCCGGTGTGCCTATACTAACCCCTCATGGAGATCGGGGTTTCGGTGGTGATGCCGGTGCGCGACGGCGGGTCCTTCCTGGGCGCCGCCGTCGACAGCGTTCTGGCGCAGGATTTTTCCGCATTCGAGCTGGTGGCGGTCGACGACCATTCGACCGACGCGACGCCGGCGATTCTGGCGGCGGCGGCGGCCCGCGACGCCCGGGTGCGGGTGCTGCGGCCGGAGGGGCGCGGGCTCGTGGCGGCACTCGGCTGCGCGGTGGCGGAAGCGCGCGGCCGCTATATCGCCCGCCTCGATGCCGACGACCTCGCCGCCCCGAACCGCCTGCGACGCCAGGTCGCCGCCCTGGAGGCGCGGCCCCGGCTCGGCCTGCTGGGAAGCTGGGCCGAGACCATCGACGCTGCCGACGCCCCGATCGGGCAGCTCACCCCGGAGACCGACCCGCAACGCCTCGCTGCCCTGCTTCGACGCACCAACCCCTTCATCCATTCGTCGGTGATAATGCCGACCGCCTTGGTGCGCCGGCTCGGCGGCTACCGGGCCGCCTTCGAGGCGGCCGAGGACTACGACCTGTGGCTCCGGATCGCCGAGGTGGCCGAGGTGGCCAATCTGCCGGAGCCGCTGATCCGCTATCGCTGGCACGACAGCAACGTCACGCTGCGCAAGGAGGTGCGGCAGTGCTTCTCGGTGCGGCTCGCCCAGCAGGCCGCGGCGGCGCGGCGGGCCGGGAGCCCCGATCCGGCAAATGAGCTGAGCGACCCGCCCGACTGGGCCGATCCGGCCTGCGACGGGGCCTTCTTCGCGGCGACGGCGCGGCTCTATCGCCTGCTGGCGCTCGCCGATCCAGCGGCGCCCCGCCCCGCCACCCTGCCGGCGGACCTGTCGCCGCTACTGGCCTCGCCCGAGCCGCTGTCGCATCGTGAGCGGAAGCTGGCCCAGCGGGCCATCGCGGCCCTGCTCGGGCGGACCGACCGGCCGCGCGGCGCCACGGCCCTGCGGCTCCTGTGGGCGGCGCTCCGGCTGCACCCGGCGCGCGCCGCCACCCTCGCCTGGCGCTACGCCGCCGGCGGCGCCGCCTGAACCGCGGCTCCGGACGCAGCCGTACCGGCGGCCGTGGAGCCCCGCCCCGCCACCGCCGCGACGATGAGATCGGCCGCCCTTTCGCGCCCGGCATAGAGATCCGGACGCGCTCCGTAGGCGGCGCCGTGGCGCGACCACCCGGCCCGCCGGTCCGGGTCGGCGGCCTGCCCCAGCGCGGCCGCGAAGACGGCGGGATCGAACGGCTCGGCCAGCACCAGCCCGGCATCGGCCGCCGCCACATGGGGGGCATAGCCGCACACCGCCGACGCGATCACCGGCAGGCCGTTGACCACCGCCTCCAGGATCACCGTCCCGGTGGTGTCGAGGCGCGCCGGATGCACCAGCAGGTCGGCCGCCGCCATCACGGCCGGCATGTCCTCGCGATGGCCAAGCCAGCGGATGCGGTCGGCGACGCCGAGCCGGCGCGCCAGCCGCACCGTGTCGCGGGTGGCGCGGTCGCCCGCCGCCAGACCGGCCACCAGCAGGCATGCCCCCGGCCGGCCGGCGAGCGCCCGCACGGTGCGGTCGAGCCCCTTGGTGGCGGGCTGCACCGCGACCGCGAGCCACGCCGTCGCGTCCGCCAGGCCGAGCCTCTCGCGCAGCGCCGCCCGGGTGCCGTCGGTCCGCAGTCCGGGCTGGCGGCGGGCCGCCGCCACGGTCGGCGGCAGCACGGTGATACGCTCCGGCTCGGTGCCCCAGGCGGCCGCATAGGCGTCGGCCTGCGGCGCCGCCAGCATCAGCAGCCGGGTCGGCCGGCCGGGTGCGAAGCAGGCCGCCTCCAGCGCCCGGAAGCCGCGGTAGCGGGGCAGCAGCCCCAGCCAGGGCGCCGCCGCCATCCGGGCCGCGATCGACGGATCGGCGCAGTAGAGGACATCTAGGCCGGGCAGCTTGTTGAAGCCGACCACGGCGTCGTAGTCGCCGGCGATCGCCGCGAGGGCCGCGGCGAAGCGCGCCTGGCGGCCGTGATTGGTGCGCGCCGCCACCGGCCGCATCCGCACCGGCAGATCGTCGGCGTAATCGCCGGCCGCCCGCTCGGCCGTGACGATCTCGACCGCATGACCGCGCGCCCTCAAGAGGCGGGCGAGCGCCAGGCCGTCGCGTTGAAGGCCGCCGCCAGGGAAGAGCTTCACGATCGCAAAGGCGAGCCGCATGGTCGCACCGGCGGAACCCGCCCGGCCCCCGTCACCGCATCGCCGGGCGCGAGAACCGCGCCAGCAGCCGGTCGCGCAGGGCGCCGAGATCGAGCCGCGGCTCGAAGTCGAGCCCGCGCCCGGTGTAGATGGCGAACAGGCCGAGGCCGATCGCCCCGAACAGGACCGGGTAGAGCAGGTAGAGCACGATCGGCGTGCCCTGCCCGGCCGCCATGGCGGCGAAGCCGAGAATGCGCAGCCCGAACACGCCGAGGATGACGACCGCGGTGGACATCACCCGGCCCTGGCGTGTCGAGCGCGGCGTGCACATCAACACATAGGCGATCATCACGAAGGCGAGCGGATAGAGCGGCGCCACCAGGCGGTCGTGCAGCTCGACCCGGAACTGGTTGGGCGCGGTCTTGAGCAGCTTGTCGTCGGGATCGGGGAACAGCAGCTCCCACAGATAGCGCTCGCGCAACCCGAACGTGACCCGGCCGCCCGACGTGAACGGCGACAGGTCGAACGCATAGCGCTCGAACTTTACCATGGTGGGATCGCGGTCGGCGGCGCGGCGGCGCTGCACCCAGCCGTCGGTCATCACCAGATAGGTGCCGCGGCCGGTCTGGAGAATGTTGCCCTGCTCGGCCAGAATGGTGGCTCGCTCGGCCGGGTTGCGGAAGTCGTCGATGAGGATGCCGCCGAACTGGCTGTCGCTGCGCTTCTCGCGGATGTGGAAGGTCAGCCCGCGCTCGATCGACGTGAAGGTGCCGGGCCGCACGATGTTGGCCACCACGTCGGCGCGGATCTTCGACAGGCGCTCGTTCATCTCGCGCTGGAGACGGGGCGACAGCCAGGTGCCGATGAACGCCACCGCCAGCGACACCACCAGGGCGAGCAGTATGAAGGGGCGGAACAGCCGCCAGGGCGACACCCCGGCCGCGCTGATCACCACCAGCTCGGAGTCGTTGTTGAGCTTGGTCAGCGTATAGACCACCGCGATCAGCATGGCGATCGGGGCGAGGATGAGCATCAGGGTCGGGATGATCAGCACCGTGATCGACAGGAACATCAGCACGGTCTGGCCCTGGCCGGTGATGAGGTCGATCTGGCGCAGGATCTGGGTCACCCAGATCACGCCGGTCAGGCCGAACAGCACCATCAGGAAGGCGCTGAAGCCAGTCTTGAACACGTATCGATCGAGCGAATCCATCGGCTCTCGTCGGGGCCGGCCGGCGGGGACCGCGGCCGGGGCAACGCCCATTGCAGCGATCTTATAGGCGATGTCGTGGCGGATGGCACCCGGCGCCCGACAGGGACCCCGATACCGCCGCATCTCCCGGCGGACGAAGGCGGATCAGGCGGCGGCGCGCAGATGCTCGGCACAGAGCCGCAGGTCGGCGACGAAGCGGTCGTACTCGCGCGTCTTGTCGGCGGGATCGCGCAGACGCAGCAGGTAGGACGGGTGGATGGTCACCACCACGGGCTCGCCGTCGCGGCCGGCCAGAAGCCTTCCCCGCACCCGCCCGATGGTGACGGCGCGGCCCATGAGGCTCGCGGCCGCGGTGGCGCCGAGGGCGACGACCAGCTCCGGCCGCACCAATGCGCGCTCGATCTCGTTCCACCAGCGGCAGCGCTCGATCTCGTGGGCGTTGGGCTTCTTGTGCAGCCGCCGCTTGCCTCGCGGCTCCCATTTGAAGTGCTTGACCGCATTGGTGACGAAAACAGTGCCGCGGTCGATCCCGGCCGCCACGATGGCCCGGTCGAGAACGCGCCCCGCCGGTCCGACGAAGGGAGCCCCCTGAAGGTCCTCGTGGTCGCCGGGCTGCTCGCCCACCATCATCAGCCGGGCGCGGGCGGGTCCTTGTCCAGGCACCACCTGGGTGGCGGCGCGGTAGAGCGGGCAACGGGTGCAGGCCGCCTCGGCGGCCCGGAGAGCCGCGAACGTCGTGATCGCGCCGCCGGCGACCGCCTGGGACCCGTGCTCCGCCATGGCGAACCAATCGCGCCGAGCGGGTGCCGGTTCCGCCCGGAGCCCCGCCACGGCGGCCGGGCTTCGGCAAATCGGGTTTGAGCCGGCCGCCCGGTGCGCCTATCTCTCGGCCATGCCGTCGTCCGTCGCGTCCCCCGTGCCTCCGCCAGCCGGCTGCGAGCCCGCTCCCGTTCATCGCATCGACAGCGAGGCCGACCTCGCCCACGGCCTCGCCTGCCTGGTCGCCGCCGATCCGCGCCTCGCCGCCGTGCTGGCGACCGGGGGAGCGCCACCGCTGCGGCGCCGCGCCGCCGGCTTCGCCGGGCTCGCCGCCATCGTGGTGGGCCAGCAGGTGTCGACCGCCAGCGCCGCCGCCATCGGGGCACGGCTGTTCGCGGCGATCGATCCGTTCGAGCCGGCCGCGATCGTCCGCGCCCGCCCGGCCCGGCTGGCGCAGGTCGGGCTGTCGACCCCCAAGATCAAGGCTCTCAAGGCGATCGCCCGGGCGATTCGCGACGGCAGCCTCGACCTCGACGGGCTCGCCACCCTGCCGGCCGACGCGGCGCACGAGGCCCTGTGCGCGGTGCATGGCATCGGGCCGTGGACCGCCGACAGCTATCTCCTGTTCTGCCTCGGCCACGCCGATGCCTGGCCGGCCGGGGATCTCGCGCTCCAGGAGGCGGCGCGCCTCGCCTTCGGGCTCGACGCCCGGCCCACCGCCCGGCAGTTGGCGGTGCTCGCCGAGCCGTGGCGGCCCTGGCGCGGAGTGGCGGCCTTCCTGCTGTGGACCTATTATCGCACCGCGAAGGGGCGCGAGGCGGTGCCGCCGGCGGCTCCCCTCGCGACGAACTGAGGAGGACGACGTGGCGCCAGCGATCGACAGTCCCCGGCTGGAACCGCGCGGCGGCGGCCCGGCGCGGCGGCTGGTCGTGTTCCTTCACGGCTACGGAGCGGACGGCAACGATCTCATCGACATCGGCCGCATGTGGCAGGACGTGCTGCCCGGCACCGCCTTCGTGGCCCCGCACGCGCCGCGCCCGTGCGGGCAGGCGCCGGTCGGCCGCGAGTGGTTCCCGCTCACCTTCCGCGAGCCCGGCGAGCGCTGGCGCGGCGTCGAGGCGGCCGGCCCCGGGCTCGACGCCTTCCTGGACCAGGAGCTGGCGCGCCACCGCCTGCCGGGCGAGGCGCTGGCGCTGGTCGGCTTCAGCCAGGGCACCATGATGGCGCTGCATGTGGGGCTGCGCCGTGCGGTGCCGCCCGCCGCCATCGTCGGTTACTCGGGCATCTTCGTGCTGCCGGGCGACGGTGGGCCGGAGGCGGCCGCGGCGGTCGCCGGGGCGGTGCGGTCGCGCCCGCCGATCCTGCTGGTGCACGGCGCCGACGACGACCTGATCCCGGTGCAGGCCCTGCCGATGGCGGCCAGCGCCCTGGCCTCGCTCGACATCCCGACCGAGTGGCACATCTCCTACGGGATCGGCCACGGCATCGACGAGGACGGCCTGCGGCTCGGTGGCGCGTTCCTGGCCGGGCGATTCGGCCGTCCCTGACCGGGCTTGCACGGCCGCCGCCCGGCCGCATGCGGCCGCGCCGCCCATCCGACGGCGCTTTCACGAAAATTCGAGGAGGGGCGACGCCGCTTCACAACCCTGTCACGCCTGCCTATAAGATACGGGGGTGCTGGTTGCTGCGCTGCAGCGGTCGCGCTGCGGCGATCCAACGAACAAGGTTCCAACGAACAGGTTGGAGGGTCGTTGAACGCTCATACCTCACCGAGCGGATGGCCGGTCCTGGTGCTCAACGCCGACTTCCGTCCGCTGAGCTACTACCCGCTATCCCTGTGGTCCTGGCAGGATGCCATCAAGGCGGTCTTCCTCGACCGCGTGAACATCGTGGCCCACTACGACAAGGCAGTGCACAGCCCCTCGTTCGAGATGCGGCTGCCCAGCGTCGTCTCCCTGAAGACCTTCGTGAAGCCGACCACCAATCCGGCCTTCACCCGGTTCAACGTCTTCCTGCGCGACCGCTTCTCCTGCCAATACTGCGGCGACCACGACGATCTGACCTTCGATCATCTGATCCCGCGCTCGCGCGGCGGCCAGACCACGTGGGACAACGTCGTCACCGCCTGCGCGGCCTGCAACCTACGCAAGGGCAACAAGACGCCGAGCGAGGCCGGCATGCGGCCGGGACAGCTCCCGTTCCAGCCGTCGGTGACGCACCTGCACCGCAACGGCCGCCTGTTCCCGCCCAACTACCTGCACGAGTCCTGGATGGACTACCTGTACTGGGACACCGAGCTCGACCCGTAAGAGCCCGTTTGGAAACTCGGACGGAGGTTGCGTCGCAGTGCGAACAGCCGGAGGCCAGGAGAGAAGCGACGCCGATATCGGGGATATCGGCGAGATTCTCGACGCCGCGGCCGGCGTTCGCATCGCGACCCCCCGCAAGTCGGGCCTGCCCGACTTGCGTCGCATGACGAGCTGAACTCGGGCGAGCCCGAGTTCAGGGGCCGGGCCGCTTTCGGCCGCCCGGTGCGTCGCCGATTTCGACCGTACTCCCTGGTACGCCCTTCGATCGGCTTCTGCCGGATCGGCCGAAATCGGCTCCGGCGCAGCCCCGTTGGAGTGTCCAAACGGGCTCTAAGCCGGCCGCAGCCGCCGCCCACCTGCCGGCACGGCAGGAGGAGCGACGGCGCGGCCCCGCCGACTGGGCGGCGCTTCACCCGGCGCAGAGCACCGGCACCGTCAGCTCGCGCAGCGTCGGCTTGCTGCGGCCGCGGCCGCCGAGCCCCAGCGTCATCAGGTCGGCGCCGTGGTCGGACGCGAAGTTGAGGATCACGTCCATCAGCGACTCGTCCTCGATCAGGAACGGCTCGAACTGAGCGGTCACGCCGTGACGGGCGAGATGCGCGATGGTGCGCTCGGCGAACTCGCTGCGCTGGTCGCGCTCGTGGGCGTAGAGAACCAGCGCCTCGGCCTCGGGCTGCACCAGCGCGAGGCCGTCCTCCAGCGCCCGCGCGGCGCTCGCCGTCTCGCTCCAGGCGAACAGCGGCCGGCGGCCGACATCGGGGAAGTGGCCCGCATAGGGAATCACCAGCACCGGCCGGCCCGAGACCGTGCCGACATGGGTGGCGAGCTCG
The DNA here is from genome assembly GCA_009720755.1 of Rhodoplanes serenus. GTDB lineage: Bacteria > Pseudomonadota > Alphaproteobacteria > Rhizobiales > Xanthobacteraceae > Rhodoplanes > Rhodoplanes serenus. The sequence goes on along the minus strand of WNKV01000007.1, from coordinate 74,939 downwards.
GCCGGGACCGTCCGGCGCGCCGTCTCGTCGAACTGGCCGAAGACGGTCAGATCGAAATAGCCGGCGAGCGCCGCGAAGCGGTGCAGAATCTCCTCCTCGCCGCCGCGGTTGAGGTCGATCCACTCGGCCTCCGGCAGATCGCGGGCCGCCGCCGAGAAGGCGTCGCGGCTCGCGGCCGCAGCCTCGGCATAGGCGGCGGGCGGCCAATCGGCGACCACTCCGACCCGGTGCGCCTCGGCGAGCTGGGCGAACACACCGGAGAGCCGCGCCCCGTGACGCACGGCGAGGCGCACCGCGAGCGCCAGCCGCTCGGCGGTGCGCGGGCCGCCGTCGAGATGGACGAGAAGGTTCTTCAGGGCCATGTCGTTCCTCCAAGGAGGCGATGATGGTTCACCGCCATGTTGTTGTTCGGGCGAGCCGGGTTGTGAGAGCGGACCGGGTTGTGAGAGCGGCTGTTCGGGCGAGCCGGATGGCAGGGGCGCGGTGGTGCGGATTCGCGACGACGGCCGCGGACGGACCGGCGACGGGGTGGCGGGGCGGGGCATCGCCGCGCGCGGCGGTTCTGGGCGAGGCCGCGACGCGGCCGGCGGCGAAGAGGCGGGCGGCGAAGAAGCGGACGGCTTGGAGTCGAACGGCTGAGGACGGGACAGCTGCGGGCGGGAGACGGGGCGGGGTGCGACGCGGGATGCTGCGGCGCGGGGTGGCGGCAGCCGCGCCGGACGCGGCGGCGCCGCGTCCGGTGAAGCGCCGCTGCGGGCCCGCAGGGCCGCGAGCCGCGCGGCATCCTGCCGGCGCCCCCACCCCAGATGCCAAACCACCGTCGCGGCGACGATCGCGCCCGCCGCGATCATCTCGACCAGCACCGGGAAATACATGACGGCCCCCTACCCCGCGGTCGCACGACCGCCCTGTCGAGCGAGAGGATCGCGCGAGCGACGTCCGGCCGCAACCGGGTCGCTCGCGTCGTCACGCCGCGGTCGGCACCAGGGGCACGCAGCCGGCCGCCGCGGGCGGGCGCGGCACCGCGTCGGCCCCGGCTCCGAGCCCGCCGAAGCGCCGCTCGCGGCCGGCGAACCAGGCGACCGCCGCGACCAGGTCGTCGGCGGAGAAGTCCGGCCACAGCCGCGGCACGAACAAGAGCTCCGCATAGGCCGATTCCCACAGCAGGAAATCGGACAGGCGCTGCTCGCCGCCGGTGCGGATCATCAGGTCGACGTCGGGAACCGGCTCGCCGGTCCCGTCGCCACCGGCCAGCAATCGGGCGAAGGCGTCGCGGGTCACCGCCGGCAGCGTGGCGGCCCGCACGGCGGCATCCAGGATGGCGTCACGCGCCGAGTAGTCGAGGGCAACGCGCAGATGCAGGCGGGTGCCGCCGGCGGTCGCCTGCTCGGCCGCCGCGATCGCATCGGCGAGGCCGGAAGGCAGGCGGTCGCGCCGGCCGAGGGTGGTGAGGCGGGCGCCGGCCTCGGCCAGCCGGCTCGTCTCGTTGCGCACGAAACGGCGCAGCAGCCCCATCAGGGCCGCCACCTCGGCGGCCGGCCGGCGCCAGTTGTCGGACGAGAAGGCGAACAGCGTCAGCGTTCGGATGCCGAGCCGCGGCGCCGCCTCGACCACCCGTCGCGCCGCCTCCACCCCTTCGCGATGGCCGGCGGTGCGCGGCAGGCCGCGTGCGGTCGCCCAGCGGCCGTTGCCGTCCATGACGATGGCGACGTGCCGCGGCCCGGCCGGGAGGATGCCGCTCGGGGTCGTGACGGGGACGGACATGGGGAGCCTGTGTGCTGAGACGGTGATCGACGCGGAGACGTGGGGGTGGACGGCCGCCGGAGATCAGGCGGGCGCGGGGTCGTCGGCGAGGTCGCGGCGGAGCGTGCCGGGCCCGGCCGCGGCGGCCGCGTCCCGCACCACCCCTTCGAGAACGGCGAGATAGTCGAGGAAGCGGCGGCGCCCGTCGGCCGTGATGCGGCACACCGTGTGGGGCCGGTTGTGATCATAGCCCTTCAGGATCTCGACCAGCCCGGCCTCCGCCAGCACCTGGAGATGCCGGCTCAGATTGCCGTCGGTGAGGCCGCAGAGCTGCTTGAGGTCCGCGAAGGCGAGACCGGGCGGGTGCGCCATCAGCGAGGTCAGGAGGCCGAGGCGCGCCTTCTCGTGCATGACGCGGTCGAGCCCCTCGTAGGCGAAGCGGCCCGGCGGGGCGGCCTCGGGGCCGGGCTTGCGGGTCTCAGCCATGGGGGTCGGCGCCTCCCAGGGCGCGGTGGATGACGGCGGCGAACAAGAGCTGGCCGATGCCGAACGGCACCCCCATGGACCAGGCGGCGAACGCACGCTCCTCCGCCGCGACAGCCAGCACCACCAGGCCGCAGACGAGATACCAGGCGCCGACCGCCGCGACCGCCCGCGGCAGGGCGCGGCTCGCCGCGAACAGGCCGAGCCCGAACACCACCTGCCAGAGTCCCGGCAGCATCCACAGGACGTCGGGCGCCGCCCGCGCCAGCACCACCGGCAACAGGGCGCCGGCCACCGCGGCGGGGAGGAACTGCATGGCGGCGGTGTGGATCATCTCGTCGGCGAGGCGCGAATGCAGCCGGCGCGACCGCGTCACCGTCTCGGCCGCGGTGACCGCGATGCCGAGCACCGCGGTGCCGATCCACAGGGCGAGCCAGCCGGCCGGCGTCTCGGCCGGCGCCGGCAGCCAGGCCGCCTGGGCGAGCGCCGCCGCCGCCGCCATCAGGCCGGTCAGCGCCACGGTGGCCGGCCCCCAGCCGCGGAACTCGCTGTCGCGCGCGAGCTGCGCCTTGATGGCGTGAATGTCGGCCAGCGCCTTTTCGAGATCCGTCATCGCCCCCTCCAGCGACTTTACATTGCAAAGTACATGGGGTCGCAAATCGACGCAAGCAGGTTTGACCGCCCGGACAGCCCCGATGGGTGTGATTTGTTCCGTTTCCTGTTGACTCTCCCGGCCACCCTTCTAAATCGGGCAGTCAGGATCGGTCGCGGGTGGTAGCCCGTCCGTACAAGCAGCCGTTGGCACGTCGTGAGCCGACCGTGCATGCGCGCCGGAGATGCCGGCCGGCATGCCGCGGCCGAGACGGGAGCCGCCGGGCACCCCGGCCCGGACCGACATTTTGTGAATAGTGCGTGGGCCCCGGCACGATCGGCGGCCCCGGGAGAACGCTCGATGCGAACGATCCCGTCGGCGCCGTTGCGGCGCGCCTCCTCCGATCTCGATCTCGACGCCATGCTGCATCCGGCCCATGCCTTCGTGCAGCCGGCCGCGGTGGTCGACGATCCCGACCTCAGCATCGCCGAGAAGCGGGCGATCCTGATCGCCTGGGCTTCGGACGCCGCCGAGCAGGCCGGGGGCGCCGGCCCGCTGCGGCCGGTCGCGGTCGACGAGATCCTCGATGCCTTGCGCGGGCTCGACCGCGCCGCCCAGGCCACCGCCGACGACATCGAGCGCTGCCGTTTCGCGCTGCGTCAGCGCTGGCGCCGCACCTTGCTGCGCGGCCGCGCCCGCGACCGCGACGAAGACCGTCCGGGTCGGGCCTGACCGCGGCTCGCCGACCCGGAGCGCCGGGTCAGGCGCCCCGTCGCACCGTCTGGACCAGGCCGGCGAGCGCGACGCCCGCCAGTGCCATCGAGATCACCACGTTCCAGCCGGCGAGCGACAGGCCGAGAAACCGCCAGCTCACCACGTCGCAGCGGATCACCGAGGTCTGCTGCATCTGGGTGAGAAGGCTGCCGGCATTGCCGAACGGTGCGATCTCGCCGGTGCAGTCGCCCGGGCCACGCCAGAAGCCCCACTCGATACCGGCGTGATAGGCGCCGATCCCGCCCGACACCAGCGGCAGCACCAGCAGCACCACCAGTCCGGCGACGACGAGCACCCGCGGCGCCCGCCGCCACGCCGCCGCCGCCACCAGCAGCGCCACCGGCAGCGCGATCATGTGCGGAATGCGCTGCTGGGTGCACAGCGGACAGGGCGGCACGCCGACGACGGTCTCGAAGAACACGGCGCCCAGAAGGGTCGCGGCGCAGACGGCGGCGATCACCAGCGCCGCCAGGGCGGCGGCCGGGAGGCGACGGACCGAGGCGGCAGCGGGTGCGTCCGGCGTGGCGAGGGCGTCTGATCGTGGCGTCATGGTCGGCTCTGCGGGGCGGAAGCGCCGGCGCGGAGCCGCCGGCCGCGCCTTGTGTCGCGCCAATGGGACCAAGACAAGGCGATCGTCGCGGCGGCAGGCGGCGCGGTCAGATTCCGCGGCCGTCCGGGCCGCTCGCCTCGCCGCCGGTCGGGGAACGGCCCGGCCCGGTGAGCCGCGCGGTACCACCGCACAGCGGCAGCAGCGACGCCCCGCCGAGCCACGGCATCCAGGCGAGCTGCACGGCCTGGGTCCAGGATTGCATCCAGGACTGCGTCCAGAGGGCGAGCGGATTGGCGGTGTCCAGAAATTGGCCGAACGCCGCGAAGGACGGCGTTGCGTGCAGATGGATCGACAGCCGCTCGCCATCTCCGTCCGGGGCCGCCCGGTGGACGACCTCGATATGCAGGTTGGGGAGCTGCGCGGTGGCGACGACGGTGCCGTCGTGGCCCTCGCGGCGGATGATCTCACCCTCGGCCGCGGCGGCCGTCTCGCTGTGCTGGGTCACGGCTCGTCTCCTGGACAACGCGGTCTCGACCATGCGCCGCGAACCGCCTGCTCGCGGCCGGGGCGCCCGGTCATCGGCGATCCGGACGAGGTAGCGACGCGACGGGCGCGCGGTCAAGCGGCTGGATCAATCACCGGCTGCCGCATCGGCTCGACACCACCGAGCCGGCCCGCACCGCCTACACCTCGACCGGATAGACGCCGCGCAGCACCGCGTCGAAGTGGCTCTTGACCGCCTCGTTGCACAGGCAGGCGCGGGCCTTCAGCGCGTCGATGTCGCGCACCGTCACGGCGCCGCGCCGGGTCGCCAGGATTCCTTCCGCCTTGAAGCCCTGGATGACGCGGCTCGTGTAGCTGCGCCCGACCCCCAGCATGGTGGAGAGCTGCTCGTGGGTGAGCGGCACCACGCTGTCGCCGGTGCGCTCCAGCGCCGAAACGATCCACTTGGCGGTACGCTGCTCGATGGAATGCACGGCGTTGCAGGCGGTCGACTGGAACACCTGGGCGATCAGGCAGTCGGCATAACGGGCGAACAGGTAGCGCAACGTCAGCGACTGCGCCTTGGCGGCTTCGAGCTGAACGACGCGCAGCCGCACGAACGGCCCGCCGTATTTCACGACGATGCGGCAATAGGCCGGCAGATGCCCCTGGCTGACGATGCCGCCGACGGCACCCTCGCGGCCGACCAGGATGGTCTCGACGTCGCGCCCATCCTCGTTGGCGACCAGATAGGAGACGAGACTCGGCCCGCAGGGGAAATGCACCATCTCGACATTGTCGCCCGGGCTGTAGAGGAGCTGGTTACCGGGCTGCGCGGCGCCCTCGAGATAGGGGCCGACCAGGGCGTAATCGGCCTCCCGCAAGGTCCGCAACAGATTGTTGTCCGGCCGGTCGTCCCGTCCGGTGCAGGGTGCGCCCATGGGTGCAGGTGCCGTGATGCTGATGGCGTGAGAACGCGGTGCTGGCGGTGCTGGAATGGATTGCCGAGAGCGACTCCGACCCGATCTGGCCGGACCCCCTCCCCCTCCTTGTCTGATCGTCTGATCATTGTTTAGGCGGCGAAACGGGTCTCGCTCGCCGGATGATGCTCTAGCGGATCTTCTGATCCCGATATGTTCACAAGTGCACCGACCGGACAAGACCGTGGTGTTATCGTGTTTCTACGGACCCGGCGATGACGCTCGTTCGAGGGATCACCGGAGCGCCGACGACGACCGTACCCGCCTCGCCACCGATCCGGGTGCGGCTCGGCCATGCCGCGGGGCGGCGTGGCGGCGATCCCCTCACCCGGACATCCGATGACGGCCGATCCCGGCACGACCTCCATCGATTCGAGCGCGACCATCGATCTCGGCAACTGCGATCGCGAGCCGATCCATCTGCTCGGTGCCGTGCAGCCCTTCGGCTTCCTGCTGGCCGCCCGGCTCGACGACGGTCAGGTCACCCATGCGTCCGCCAACGCGGCGGCGGCACTGGGCGTCGCCGCCGACGCGGTGATCGGCCGGCCGCTGCATACGCTGATCGCACCCGAGGCGGTGCATTCCATCCGCGGCCTGCTCCAGGGCGTCGGCACCGACATGGTGGGGCGCGCCTTTGCAATGACGTTGACGTCCGGGCTGGTGTGCGACGTGGCCGCCCATCTGCTCCGGCACGAGGGGACGACGCTGCTGATCATCGAGGCCGAGCCGACCTCGGGCGAGCCCGATTCCGCCGCGGCCGCGCTGGTGCGGGACATGATCGCCCGGCTCCAGCGGGCGGGCGATCAGCCCGCCTTCCATCGCGCCGCCGCCCGCGAGCTGCGCGCTCTCACCGGCTTCGACCGCGTGATGGTCTACCGCTTCGATCACGACGGCTCCGGCGAGGTGATCGGCGAGGCGGTCGATCCCGGCCGCGGTCCCTTTCTGGGCCTGCATTATCCCGCCTCCGACATTCCGCACCAGGCACGCCTGCTCTACGAGCGCAACTGGCTGCGCATCATCCCGGACATCGACGCGGCGCCGGTGCCGATCGTGTCCGCGGGCGGCGGCATGCCGCTCGATCTGTCGCTGTCGGTGCTGCGCAGCGTCTCGACGATCCATGTCGAGTATCTGCGCAACATGGGGGTCGCCGCCTCCATGTCGGTGTCGATCCTGCGGAACGGGCGCCTATGGGGCCTGTTCGCCTGCCACCATTACGCACCTCACCGGGTGCCGTTCGGGCGCCGCACCGCCGCCGAGCTGTTCGGCCAGGTGTTCTCGCTGCTGCTGGAGAATCGCGAGCGTGCCGCCGAGGCGGCGTACGAGGCGCGCGCCCAGGCGATGCACCAGCGGCTCGTCACCGCGATGGCGCGCGAGGCCACGCGCTTCGAGAGCGTCGTGGCCCATCTCGACGAGATCGCAGCACTGCTCGCCTGCGACGGCATCGGCGTGTGGACCGGCGGACGCGCCACCCTCAAGGGCGCGACACCGACCCCGGAGGAGTTCGCAGCCCTGATCGCCCATCTCGACGACCAGGGCATCGACAAGGTCTACGCCCGCCACGAGATCGGCGGAGACTATCCGCCCGGCCGGGCGTTCGCCGAGCGCGCCGCCGGCATGCTGGTGGTGCCGCTGTCGCGGCCGGCGCGCGACTACCTCGTGTTCTTCCGTCGCGAGGTGTCGCGCAGCGTCGCCTGGGCGGGCGATCCGACCGTGCCGAAGACATACGGTCCCAACGGCGACCGGCTGACCCCGCGGCAGAGCTTCGCGGCGTGGCGCGAGACCGTGACGGGCCAGTCGCAGCCCTGGCTGCCGCTCGAATGCCGGATCGCCGAGATGCTGCGGGTCAGCCTGCTGGAAGTGATCCTGCAACTCTCCGATCTCACCGAGGAGGAGCGCCGCCGCGCGGTGGCGCGCCAGGACCTCCTGATTGCCGAGCTGAACCATCGCATCCGCAACATCCTCGGCCTGATCCGCGGCGTCATCACCCAGAGCCGCGATTCCGCCACCAGCATCGAGAGCTTCACCGAGGTGGTGGGCGGCCGCATCCAGGCGCTCGCCCGCGCCCACGACCAGATCACCGCCGACAACTGGGGGCCGGCGTCGCTCCGCAGCCTGATCGCCGCGGAGGCCGCCGCCTATCTGGGCGGACGCGGCGAGCGCGTGCATCTCGCCGGCCCCGAGGTGCTGATCGAGCCCGAGGCGTTCACCACCATCGCGCTCGTCGTGCACGAGATGATCACCAACTCGGCCAAGTACGGCGCACTGAGCGATCAGCGTGGCCGCGTCGATATCGCCGCAGCGTTCACGAGCGACGGCAGCCTGTCGCTGCGCTGGACCGAGCGCAGCGGCCCGCCGGTGTCGCCGCCGACCCGCCGCGGCTTCGGCTCGACCGTGATCGAGCGATCCATTCGCCACGACCTCAAGGGCGCGGCGACGGTGGACTACGCACCGAGCGGGCTCGTCGCACACTTCACCATCCCGGCCGCCTATGTGCGGCAGGCGCCCGGCAGCACCGTGCCCGGCGCCGCGGCGGCCGCGATGCCGTTGCGGCCCGGCCGCCTGCCCCAGGACGTGCTGCTGGTCGAGGACACGATGATCATCGCGCTCGACGCCGAGGACATGCTGCGCCAGCTCGGCGTCGCCACAGTACGGCTCGCCGCCTCGGTGGCCGACGCGCTCGCGGTGATCGCGGTGCGGCCGCCGGCCTTCGCGCTGCTCGACGTCAATCTCGGCGTCGAGTCGAGCTTCGCGGTGGCGGCGCGGCTGCGGGCGCTCGGCGTGCCGTTCGCGTTCGCGACCGGCTATGGTGAGCAGGCCGCCTTCCCACCCGATTTCGTCGACACGCCGCGGCTGCGCAAGCCCTACACGGCGGAGACGCTGCGCGACCTGCTGGAGCCGTTCGCGACCGAGGAGGCGTGACGGCGACGGCCGGCCTAATCCGGGGGCGCGCCCTTGGAGCACGCTCGGTCCGGGCGTAGCATGATGCCTGCCCGCGGTGAGCGAGTCGGCCGGGCTGCGCCCGCGGGTCGAGGCAGCCAAGGGCCAAAGGGGTCGGCGAGCAGGGAGGCCATGATGGTGCTTCGCAGGAGCGCGGCGCGACGCCGCTTCACGGCCGCGCTGGCGATCATGCTGCCGGCCACAGGAGCGGCGCTCGCCGATGTGCGGCACACCGAGGTGCCGATCGCCGCCCAGGGCGTCTTCATACCGGCGCCGGAGAGCTGCCCCGGCCACGCCGACATGACGATCACCGTGATGGCGCGGGGCGTCGTGTGGCGCGGCCGAAGCTGCACGCTCGACTGGGTGGAGGAGCGCGCCGGAACGCCCGGCCCGATCTACTCGCTCCATCTGCGCTGCCCGGCCCCCGCCTCCGGCGATCCCGCGGCGGCGGGCACAGCCGGCAGCCCGGCGGCGGCCGCGACCATATTCAACGTCGTCGTCTGGCCGAAGTCGACCAACACGGCCGCCATCGGCCCGGACTTCACGCAGCTCGCCGATTACCGGCGCTGCCGCTGATCCGCCTCGTTCTGGATCAGCCGCACGAGGGTGCCGTCGGGATCGATCAGGGCCGCCATGGTGCCGCCCCAGGGCTGAGCCTGCGGCGCATGAAGACGCGGGCATCCCTGTCGTGCCTCCGGAATATCGGCCGCCGTGCAGCGCGCGTAGAAGCCGGGCAGATCGTCGAGCCGGAGGCAACAGCTGAACCAGCTGGTGAGCGGATCGAGATCGGGATGGGGAAAGAACTCCAGCACGATGCCGCCCTGCTCGAGAATCAACCAGCCGGCATCGCGGTAGCGGACCGCGAACCCCAGGCGTCCATAGAATCGCACGGTCGCGTCGAAATCGCGGGAGGGCAGGTTGGGGGTCGCATGATCGGCCATCTCGGCGCTCCCGGGTTGCGGCGGCGATCGCCAGCCGATCGGCGCGACGCCGCAGCCGCAGCCGCAGCCGACAGTACCGATCGGTCGATCGGTTGAAAACCTATCGGGTGACGGCGGCCGAGAGCATGTCGGTCGCGGACGCGGCCGCAGCCGGTGCAGCCGCCGCGGGTGCATCCGCCGCCGGTGCGGGCGTGGAGGCCGCCATCTCGGCGGCGCGCCGCCGGCGGATCAGCTCGCGGATATGCGTCATCCGCATCGTGGCGCTGTTGAACACCTCGGCCGAGATCTCGTCGGCCACGAACCGCTCGACGAACCAGTCCGCCAGGTCGTCGAGCTCCCGCTCGGTGTCGTCGAGGCTCGCGGCACCGGGCGTCCGCGCCTCGCTCAGCAAGGTCGGCAGCCGCTCGATGCGAGCCCGCAGTGTCCGGATCTGGCGGCGGTTGCGCAGCGACGAGGCCCACGCCGCCATCGCCCCGAACGCGCCGGTGAACATCGAGGCGTAGTAGACATAGTTCATCGTCTCGTCGAGCAGGTCGGGGGTGTCGCCGTTCAGATACGCGATGGTGCCGGGATGCGCCGGCAGCACCACGTCGCGGTCGGTCGACGGCGCCGCGAGCTGGCCGGCCTCCGGCACTGTGGCGGCGATGTCGGTCTTGGTGGCGAGCAGCAGGCGGGTCAGCTCGCCGGCCGCGTAGTTGGACAGCGACGGGCGGGCCACCAGGAGGAGCGCCGCCCCGACCGTCGAGATGTCGTCGGCGGGTGCCGCCGGCGCGCCACCGAAGGCACCCTGCGCGATGTCGATCGACTCGTAGACCGGAAAGCGCGCCGCGATGGCGTCGGCCTCGCCGAGATCCAGGAAGGTCGGCGGCTTGCGGGTCACCTTGCGGAACACCTGCACGGCGTCGGCGATCGGACCCGGGCCGACCGGCCCGACCACCACGACGGCGTGGACCTGCTTTCTCTGCAACGCGGCGGCGAGATCGGCGGGCGCGAGCTGGACCACGCGCTTGTCGTCGACGCCGTAGAAGCCGAGCAGCGCGCGGGCGAGCGGATCGACGGCACTGTCCCGGGTGATCACGCCGATGCGCTCGCCGGCGAGATCGGCGACGCTCTCGGCGGAGGATTGCGCCGGCACCAGCACGACGGCGGCGAGCTTGCGCAGCACGAAGATGCTGCGCCCCTCGGCGGCGTTCGGGTCGTCGCGGCGCGCCACCGCGACATCGGCCTCGCCGTTCTTCAGCGCGAGCGCACTCGCCGCGATGCTCGGCGTTGACACCACCTCGACGCGGACCCGGGGATGCGCCGCGGCGAGCTCGCGCCGGAAGGCGGTGACGAACTTGCCGCCCTCGCCGGCGAGCGGCCCGGTGGCGATGCGCAGCACATAGGCGCGGGAGAAGATGAACGGATAGGTTCGCCACACCAGGAAGACGGTGCCGGCGAGGACCATCACGAGACCGAACACCAGAACCGGCAACAACCAGCGCCCGTGCACGTCATCCCCCTCCGCCTCGCCGCTCCTCCGCGTCCGGTGTCGATCCGCGCCTCGGCACCCGGGCCACCCGCTCGCCGCGGGTCGTCGCCGTCAGCGCCTGCGGCGCGGGGGTGGCGGCTCCGGCGGCCGCTGCCAGATGGTGCCCTTGTCGAACTGGATGGTCATGCCGTCCGGCGAGTAGACGGCGCCTTGCCACGCTCCGGCCACCCAGATGCGGCCCGGGTACTCGACCCAGCCGCTCGACGGCACGCCGGCGTCGTTGATCACGTTGAGCTGCGTGCCGTACTGGGTGATGAAGGCGGTGCTGCCGACGCCGCCCAGGCAGTTGGCGACGCACAGCCACCGCCCGTTGAGGTCGACGCCCTGCACCTGCGCCAGGGCACCCGTCGCACCGCCCGTGACCAGCGCCATCGCCACTGCACCCGCCGCACAGATCGTCCGCATGATCGGTCTCCGCCGTGATGGTCGTCGTCGATCCCCGTCGCGGCGCAACGATCCGTCTCCGGCTACCGTCCGTCAACAGGGGAGTGCGGCCGAGCGTGGCCGACCGCCATCAGAAATCCGCGAGCATGCCGGGCCGAGCCGGTCGACCGCGTCTCAGACCACCTTGCCGGGATTGAGGATGCCACGCGGATCGAGCACCGCCTTGAGGCTGCGCATCAGCGCCATGGCGACCGGGTCCTTCACGTCCGGCAGCACGTCGCGCTTCATCACGCCGATGCCGTGCTCGGCCGAGATCGAGCCGCCGTGCGCCAGCACCTCGGCGAACACGGCCGCCGCGACCTCGTCCCAGCGGGCCAGGAACGCCGCCGTGTCGGCGCCCACCGGCTGGCTGACGTTGAAGTGGATGTTGCCGTCGCCGAGGTGGCCGAACGGCACCGGGCGGCAGCCCGGCACGACGGCGCCCGCCGCTGCGCTCGCCGCCGCGATGAAGTCCGGCACCGCGGCGACCGGCACCGACACGTCGTGCTTGATCGAGCCGCCCTCGTGCTTCTGGGCATCCGAGATGAACTCGCGCAGGCGCCAGAACGCGGCGCGCTGGTCGAGGCTCTCGGCCATCACGGCGTCGTCGACGAGGCCGCGCTCGAGGCCGAGCGTCAGCGTCTCTTCCATGAGATCCCGCAGACCCTCGCGGGCGCCCGAGGACAGCTCGATCAGCACGTACCAGGGATGGGTCGCCGTCAGGGGATCGCGCAGCCCGATGCCGTGACGGAGCGCGAAGTCGAGGCAGATGCGCGCCATCAGCTCGAAGCTGGTCAGGCGCCCGCCGGCGCGCTCCTGCGCCAGGCCGAGAAGCGCCAGCGCCGCCGCCGGGGACGCGAGCCCGACGATCGCGGTCTCCACCGCGCGTGGTGCCGGAAACAGCTTCAGCACCGCCGCCGTGATGATGCCGAGCGTGCCCTCCGAGCCCAGGAACAGGTGCTTGAGCTCGTAGCCGGTGTTGTCCTTCTTGAGCTTGTTGAGACCGTGCCAGACGCGCCCGTCGGCCAGCACCACCTCGAGCCCGAGCACGAGGTCGCGCGCCACCCCGTAGGCGAGCGCCGCGGTGCCGCCCGCATTGGTCGACAGGTTGCCGCCGATGGTGCAGCTCCCCTCGGCGCCGAGCGACAGCGGGAACAGCCGATCGGCGGCGGCCGCCGCCTCCTGGGCGGCCTGGAGCACCACGCCGGCCTCGCACGTCATCGTGTTGGACGCCGGATCGATCTCGCGGATGCGGTCGAGGCGCTTGAGCGAGATCAGGATCTCGCCCGCGAACGGAACCTGGCCGCCGACCAGCCCGGTGTTGCCGCCCTGCGGCACCACCGCCACGCCGAGCGCGTCGGCGAGCCGCAGGATCGCCGCCACCTCGTCGGTCGAGCCCGGGCGCAGCACCACCGGGGTGACTCCGTGATAGAGGCCGCGCGGCTCGGCCAGGTAGGGCGCCTGCTCGGCCGGCGCCACGACGGCATGGCGCTCGCCCACGATGGCGGCGAAGCGGGCGATCTGCTCGGCGGCGAGCGGCGTGCGAGGAGGAGTGCGGAGAGGGGTGTCCATCGGCCGGGACTGTAGCGCGAATCACCGGCCCGTCGAGGCGCGTCCGGCGCGACCCCGCTTCGCCGTCCGGTTCTGCCGGACCGCTCAGCCGCGCGGCGCGGCGGCGCGAACGAGGCGGTCCGCGATGGCGGCCCCGAGGCCGTGGCGGGGAATCGGCGCCACCGCGATGACGGCGGCGCCCGAGGCATCGAGCGCACGCAGATGGGCGAACAGCCGGGTCGCCGCCTCGGCGAGGTCGCCCCGCTCGGACAGGTTGAGCACCGCGACGGCGTCGCCGACACCGTCCGGCAGCCGCGCCCCGAAGGCGAGCAGCGCCTCGCCGGGCGCCACCCGGGTGGCGCCCAGCCGCATGCGCGCCCGCGGAGCGTAGTGCGAGGCCAGCATGCCGGGCGCGAGCGGCGCCGGCTCCGACCCCCCACCCGGCGCCGAATCACCCGCCGGCGCAGGGCCGGCCGCGAGCGGCGCCCCGAGGACCTGCTCCAGCGCCTCGCGCGGCACCCCGCCGGGGCGCAGCAGCCGTGGCGGCCCACCGAGGCAGGCCACGATCGTCGATTCGACCCCGACCGGGGTGGCACCGCCATCGATCACCAGATCGATTCGCCCCGAAAGGTCCGCCACCACATGGGCCGCCGTGGTGGGCGAGACGTGGCCCGAACGGTTGGCGGACGGCGCCACCACGGGCCGGCCGCAGGCGGCCAGCATGGCGGTCGCGACCGGATGGGCCGGCACCCGCAGCGCCAGGGTGTCGAGCCCGGCGGTGGCGAGATCGGCGACCGGGCACCCATCGGCCTTGTCGACCACCAGGGTGAGCGGGCCGGGCCAGAAGGCGGCGGCGAGCTTTTCGGCGGCGGCGTCGAATCGACCCAGCAGGCGCGCCGCATCGGCATCGGCCACATGGGCGATCAGCGGATTGAAGCGCGGGCGGCCCTTCGCGGCGTAGAGCCGGGCGATGGCGGCCGCGTCGGTCGCATCGGCGCCGAGGCCGTAGACCGTCTCGGTCGGGAAGGCGACCAGCCCGCCGGCCCGCAGCGTGCGGGCGGCCACCTCGGCCGCCTCCGGGCCCGCCGCCAGGACCCGGGTCAAAATCGTCGCCGTCACATCGTCTCCCATGCTTGCCGGGGCGAAATCACTTGGCTATAAGACCGTCCTCGCCGGCGGGACGGAGTGTAGCGCAGTCTGGTAGCGCACCTCGTTCGGGACGAGGGGGTCGCAGGTTCAAATCCTGCCACTCCGACCATTCCGCCGCACCGAGAGCGCGAGGCCCGAGGGCGTAGGCTCGACTACCCCGTCGAGTCAATCGTCTGTTACCCGATGCAGCGAGTGCGCCGACTCAGCGTGCTTGGCGATCCGCCCAGGACGTCCTTTCCCCGCGGTCCAGCGAAGCGAACGCGCCCCCGATGATTGCCGCCGCGGCGCCGCGCATTCTTCTCGATCTTTCCTGGACGATGCGCTGGGCCGGCCCGCCGGTCGGCATCCTGCGGGTGGAGCGCGAGCTGGCCCGCTTCGCCTTCGCGCATCTGCCGAGCGCTCGCGCCGTCTTCTTCGATCCCGTCACTGCGACCTACCGCCTGGTCGAGCCCGCCGCCGCGGCCGCGTTCCTGGCGGGCGATGCCGTCCTCGACACCCTCGGGCTGCGCGATCCCGGCCGCGCCGGCCGGCGCAAGAGCGACCGCATTCCGCCGGCCCTGCGCCCCGCCGCGCGCTGGCTGCTGCAATCGCGCCATATGGCGTTGCAGACCCTGGAGCGGCGCCGCCTCGGCGCCGCGGACCCTGCGGTCGCCGACCGCATCGCCCGCCTGCAAGCGCCCTTCATCCGCGGCAAGTATCGTCCCCTGATGGTCAAGCCGGACGGGCAGCGGCGCGCCTTCGTGCCGCCCGACCTGGTCGCCGCCGAGCCGGTGGCGTTCCGCCCCGACGACATCCTGGTCTGCGCCGGCGCGGGCTGGTCGCACACCGACATTGCCGCCGTCGCGGCGCAGAAGCGGGCGACGCCGTTCCGCCTCGCCCTCCTGTGCTACGACATCATCCCGATCCTGTTCCCGCAGTTCTATAAGCCGCACGACGTCGCGAGCTTCGTCCGCTACGTCGAGGGCGCCTTCCCGATCGCCGACCGGCTGGTGGTCAACTCGCACCGGGTCGAGCAGGACGTCCGCGACTGGTGCGCGGCCCGTGGGCTCGCGCTCGGCTCCACCACGGTGGTGCCGCTCGGCGCCGACATCCCGGCCGCGGCTCCGATGACCGGGGCGGCGCTGCCGCATGGGCTCGAAGCCGGCCGCTACGCCCTGTTCGTCAGCACCATCGAGCCCCGCAAGAACCACCGCCTGCTGCGCGACGTCTGGCTGCGGCTGCTCGCCGAGGGCGTGCCGCAGGCGACCGGCTTCAAGCTGGTGTTCGTCGGCCGCCCCGGCTGGATGGTCGACGAGCTGGTGCAGGCGCTCGACACCGATCCGCGCCTCGCCGGAACCCTGCTGCGGCTCGACCGGGTCGACGACGCCACCATGCGGGCCTTGCAGAGCGGCGCCGCCTTCGGCCTCTATCCGTCGCGCTACGAGGGCTACGGGCTGCCGCTGGTCGAATCGTTCCATCTCGGCAAGGCGGTGATCGCCGCGACGGGCGGCTCGCTGCCCGAGGTGGCGGGACCGTTCTCGCCCTGCCTCGGTCCCGACGACGTCGACGCCTGGACCGAAACCCTGCGGGCGTGGATCACGGACCCGGCGGCCCGCGCGCCGTACGAGGACCGCATCCGCCGCGACTTCCGCCATCCGACCTGGAGCGAGGCGGCGGCCCGCTTCTTCGCTGCCATCGGCGCCCTGCCGGACCCGGCCGGCGATTCATCGGCCGCGCGCCCCACCGATGCGGACGCCCGGCCATGACGGAGCGTCCACGACTCCTGTTCGACCTGACGACCACCATGCGCTGGGCGGGGCCGCCGGTCGGCATCCTGCGCGCCGAGGGCGAACTCGCCCGCTTCGCCCGACGGCGGCTGCCCGACGCCACCTTCGTGTTCTTCGATCCGGACGCGCTGCGCTACGTCGCCCTGCGGGACGACGTCGTCGACGCCTTCCTGGACGAGGATGCGCTGATCGACACCGCCACCATGTCGGACGCGACGCGGCGCCGGCGGCGCAAGATCGACCGCATCCCGCCGCGGCTGCGGCCGCTGGTCTCCTGGGTGCTGCGGCCACGCCATCGGGCCCTGCTGGCGCTGGAGCAGTTGCGGCACGCCGTGCCGGCCGGCGCCAGGGACCCGATCGCCCGCCTTCAAGAGCCGCTGATGGCCGCCAAGGACCGCCCCCTGATGGTCAAGCCGGACGGCAGCCGCCGCTGGCTCCTGACGCCCCGACGGGCGCTCGGCCAGCCGATTGCGTTCCGCCCGGACGACATCCTGGTGTGCACCGGCACCGGCTGGACCAACACTAATATCGAGGCGATCGCGCGCGAGAAGGCGGACACCGGGTTTCGCCTGGTCTGGCACTGCTACGACATCATGCCGCTGACCATCCCGGACTGCTTCCAGCGCGGTGACGTCGAGGCGTTCGCCGCCTATGCGCGGGTCGCGCTGCCGATGGCCGACCTCGTCGTCGTCAATGCCCGGCGGGTCGAGCAAGACATCCGGGATTGGTGCGCGGCCCACGGTCTGCCGGCGCCGCGAACCGCCGTGGTGCCGCTCGGCGCCGACGGGCCGCCGCGGCTCGCGGCCGATGGCACCGACGCCCCGCAGGGGCTACCGGACGGCCTGGAGGCGGGACGCTACGCCCTGTTCGTCAGCACCATCGAGCCGCGCAAGAACCATCGCCTGCTGGTCGAGGTGTGGCGGCGCCTGCTCGACGCCGGCGTGCCGCAGGCGACCGGCTTCAAGCTGGTGTTCGTCGGCCGCACCGGCTGGAAGGTCGACGGGCTGATGCAGGAGATCGCCGGCGACCCGCGCCTCGCCGGCACGCTCATCCATCTCCCGCGGGTCGAGGACGCGGCGATGACACAACTGTTCGGCAAGGCCGCATTCTGCTGCTATCCTTCGCGGGACGAGGGTTATGGCCTGCCGGTGGTCGAGGCATTCCGGTTCGGCAAGCCGGTGCTGGCCTCGACCGGCGGCGCCTTGCCCGAGGTGGTGGGCGAGTTCTCGCCCTGCCTCGATCCGGACGATGTCGATGCATGGACGGCGGCGATGCGGCGCTGGATCGAGGAGCCGGCGGCGCGTGCGCCCTACGAGGAACGCATCCGCACGGGCTTCCGCCATGTGGGCTGGGAGGACGCGGCGGCGAGTTTCTTCGCCCGCGTCGACGCTCTGACGACCGCGGCGACGAATTAACGACCGCGGCGACGCCCTGACGGCAGCGGCCGTGACGATCGCAGCGACACGATCGCATGAGGAAGACGGAGGACGGGGTTGATCGACGAGCGGTCCCGTGTGGACGCGGTGGGAAGCGGTCCGCGGATCGCCGCCATGGGCTTCGGCATGGGCGCCGGCCTGGTCCGCCTTTTCGGCCGCGCCGAGGTGGCGGCCGCCGCCTTCGTGCTGACGCTCGGCCCGCTCGTCCTCACCAACGACCTCAATGCGGCGCATGTGCTGTTCGCCTTCGTGCTGCTGCCGCTCGCGGTGCTGCACGGTGTCGCGATCGCGGCCGATCCGGTGGGCGCCGCCACGCTGCGGCGGCTGCCCCGCTCGATCGTGCTGATCGCCGTCACGGCCTATCTGCTGGCGCTGACGCTCGCCTCCGCGATGCAGCCCGATGCGACCCCGCGGCTGATCCGCCGGCTGCTCCAGTTCGATCTGGAGATCGTCGCCTTCGTGGCCGCCACCGCCCTGTTGACGGCAACCAGCCGGCAATTCCTGCGGCTGGCGAGTCTCGGCCTCGCGGCCGTGGTGGCGGCGAGCGCGCTGGTCAACGTCGCGATGTTCCTGCCAACCCTGCCGGCCGATGCCGCCGCGCTGCTCGGCTGGCGGCTCATGGCGGTGCTCGGCATGCCGGAATACGCCAACTCGACCAATATCGGCGCCACCTACGCGGTGGTCCTGGCGATCGCCGTCGCCACCCTGGCGACCCTGGCGCGCAAGCGTGCCGAGCGCGTGGCTCTCGCAATCGCGACCGTGATTCTCGCCGTCGCGCTCGTACTCACCCAGGCCCGTGGCGCCGCCGCCGGCGCGCTCTGCGGCCTGGCGGCGCTCGCCGCCACCCAGTCGCACCGTATCCGCCTGGCCATCGCGGCCGGCGGCCTGCTGCTCGTCGCCGTGCTGGTGGCCACGCCGCTCGGACATGACTGGATCGAGCGGGGCATGAGCTATCGGCCCGAGGTGTGGACGACGTTTCTGGCCAAGGCGGCGGAGCGGCCGCTGCTCGGCTGGGGCGTGCACACCGATCTGACGGTGACGATCCCGTCCGGTCTGGCACTCGACCAGGCCCACAACTTGGTGCTGTCGGGCCTGGTGCGGGGCGGCGCCGGAGCGGCGGTCGCCATGGCGGTGATCCTCGTCGGCGGCCTCGCCTGGAGCATCCGGCTGGTGCGGGCCGGCGGCTCGCCGCTGCCACTGTGCGCCATGGTGACCATGACGGTGGCCGGCATGGTCGACTACAACCTGCTGATCACCCGTCCGGCCTGGCCGTGGCTCACCTTCTGGCTGCCGATCGGGCTGGCGGCCGGAGCCGAATTGGCGGTCCGCGCCGATGGGCGCCGGAGCGACGAACCCGACCGATCCGACACGACCGAGCACGCACCGGCCTGACACGGGCGGACTGCGCCCATCGCTCGCGTCGCAGCCGCCGATCTCCCGCAGACGACGGCGGAACGGCAATCCGAGCATTGCAGCGGTAACGCCTTGCGGAGCGCCGTTCGGCACCCATTATCACCGGAGGGGCGGCAGCGCCGCCCTGGATCATTCGTCCTAACCGAGCGAGCCCCCCGTGACGCTACGCCTGCATACCATCATCGCCAGCACTCGCCCCGGCCGCGTCGGCCCCGCCGTCGCCCGCTGGTTCCACGACATCGCCGCCGCCCATCCGGACTTCGACGCCCATCTGGTCGACCTCGCCGACTTCGCCCTGCCCGTCTATGACGAGCCGCATCATCCGCGCACCCGCAACTACCAGCACGACCACACCCGGCGGTGGAGCGAGAGCGTCGCCGCCGCCGATGCCTACGTGCTGGTGACGCCCGAATACAATTTCGGGCCGACGCCGGCTCTCGTGAACGCGCTGAACTACGTCTACGACGAGTGGAGCTATAAGCCGCTCGCCTTCGTCAGCTATGGCGGCGTCTCCGGCGGCCTGCGGGGCGTGCAGATGACCAAGCAGATCGTCACCACCCTCAAGCTGGTGCCGATCGTCGAGGCCGTGGTGGTGCCGTTCGTGGCCAAGCAGGTGAAGGACGGCGTCTTCTCCCCGAACGACGTGCAGGCGGGCGCCGCCCGCGAGGTGCTGACCGAGCTGCACCGCTGGGCCACGGCGCTGAAGCCGATGCGCAGCGGCACCGGCGGCTGACGGCGCCCTCCGGCCTCCTGGTGTCATTCCGGAGCCGCGTGCTGCGCCGAACCCGGACTCCAGCCGAGAGTTCGAAGTTCGCCGCCTAATCCAGTGCGCCGCTGGGTCTGGGTTCCGGGTTCGCGGCGTCGCCGCGCCCCGGAACGACACCGAACCGAACACCCGGGACAGGATCACCCGACACGGACGACCGACCGGACCAACTGGTTCCATTGACCGGACCAGCGCCCGTTCCTAGGCTGCGTCCATGTCGACGCAGCTATCCCAACCTGCCGACTCCTCTCCGCCTCCCGTCGCGCGGCCGCGGAGTGCGTCGGGGCCACCGCTGCACCACTATCACAACATCCATCTGGTGCTGCGGCAGCGCATTCTCGACGGCCACTATCCGCGCGGCGCACTGCTGAGCGGCGAGCGCGATCTCGCCGCCGAGTTCGGCGTCGCCCGCGTCACCGTGCGCTCGGCGCTCGCAGCCCTGCAACGCGACGGCCTGATCCGCCGCGAGCAGGGCCGCGGCACCATCGTGGTCGGCGTGCCGCCGGTGGCGGGCCGGGGCGATCCGGTGGACGCCTTCGACGTGCTGTTCGAAAGCATCCTGTCGCTCGGCCTGCGCAGCCGGGCGCGGGTGCTGGAGTTCGGCACCGTGGCGGCACCGCCCGGGGTGGCGGCGGCACTGCGGGTCGATCCGGAGGCGCCGGTGCTGCGCATCGTGCGCCAGCGCACCCTCGACGACCGACCGATCTCCTACACCATCGCGTTTCTGACGCCGGCGCTCGGTCGCAGCCTGAGCCCGGACGATCTCGCGGCGCGGCCGCTGCTGAGCTGGCTCCAGGCCCAGGGCGTGCGGGTGGAGCGCGCCGACGAGACGCTGACCGCCTGCGCGGCCGAGCCCGCCGTCGCGGCCGAGCTCGATATTCCACTCGGTGCGCCGCTGCTGGAAGCCCGGCGCACGCTCTACGACGATGCCGACATGCCGGTGATGCACTTCGTCGGCCGCTACCGCCCCGAACGTTATCAGTACCGATTGCAGCTCTCGCGCGAGCCGCGATCGGCCCGTGTCGAGGTGATCTCCGAGCGCGGCTGACGGCGCAGCCCGTCCCGTCCCCTCCTCCTTCTCCTGCAACGAGCGGAGTCGTCGATGACGTCGTTTCCCGTCCTCCGTCTGGCCACGGCGACGCTGCTCGCCGCGTCCGTTCTCGCCCTCGCGCTGCCGGCCGCCCACGCCCAGAGCCCGTCGGGCGCCCCGATCAGGCTGATCGTCGGCGCCTCGCCGGGCGGCAGCACCGACACCCTCGCCCGCAGCATCTCGGACGAGCTGTCGAAAGCCGTGGGCCAGCCGGTCATCGTCGAGAACAAGCCGGGTGCCGGCGGCAAGCTCGCCGCCATGGAGGTGGCGCGGGCGACGCCGGACGGCAACACCCTGCTGGTCAGCTTCACCAGCCACACCATCAACGCCGCGCTCTACAGCAAGCTGCAATACGATCCGCTGGCCGACTTCACGCCCATCACGCTGCTCGCCCGGGTGTCGAGCGTGCTGGTGGCGCGGCCCGATCTGCCGGCCAAGGATCTCGGCGAGCTGGTCGCCCGCGCCAAGGCCGACGGCAAGGATCTGTCGTTCGCCATCGGCGGCACCGGCTCGTCCCTGCACATGGACACCTACGAGTTTCTCACCGCCACCGGCCTGAAGGGAACCCAGATCCCGTTCAAAGGCACGGCGCCGGCGATGACCGACGTGATGGCCGGCCATGTCGACCTGATGTTCGCGCCGGTCGGCGTCAGCCGGCCGCTGATCCAGGCCGGCAAGCTGCGCGCCCTGGCGGTGACCGGGACGAAGCGCATCCCGGCGCTCGCCCAGGTGCCGCCGATCAGCGAGGCGGTGCCGGCCTACAACACCAATCACGGCTGGTTCGGGGTGCTGGGGCCGGCCAAGATGTCGCCCGAGCGGACCGCCCGCATCCATGCCGGCATCGTCAAGGCGCTCGCCGATCCGAAGCTGCGCGAGCGGCTGGAGGACGACGGCAGCACGCCGGACGGCAGCGGCACCGCCGCCTTCGCGGCCTTCCTGCAATCGGACCTGAACTACTGGGTGGCGAAGGCGAAGGTCTTCGGCATCCAGCCCGAGTGACACGAGATCCGGCTGATCAATTCGGTGGTCATTCCGGAAGCCGCGAAGCGGCTGTCCGGAATCCAGCCGAGAGTTCCGAGTTCGCCGCTGGATTCCGGGTTCGCGGCTTTGCCGCGCCCCGGAACGACGGCGAACTGATCACCCGAAAAACAGTATGACACGAGGACGAACCGCCATGCGCAAGACCACCCGGCTCAAGGAGCTGATCTTCGCCCCCGAGCTCCTGGTGATGCCCGGCGCCTTCGATCCGCTGTCGGCGCGGCTGGTGCAGGAGGCGGGATTCCCCGCCATCCAGTGCTCGGGCTTCGCCATGTCGGCGACCTATCTGGGCCTGCCCGACTACAGCTTCCTGTCGTTCTCCGACATGCTGGACGTCACCCGCCGCATCGTCGACGCCGTCGAGCTGCCGGTGATGGCGGACGGCGACACCGGCTTCGGCAACGCCGTCAATGCCTGGTACACGGTACGTGCCTTCGAGCGGATCGGCGCCGCCGGCATCAATATCGAGGACCAGGTGATGCCTAAGCGCTGCGGCCATCTGGACGGCAAGACGATCGTGCCGCTCGACGAGGCGGTGGCGAAGATCCGCGCCTGCGCCGAGGCCCGCACCGATCCCGACTTCGTCATCAACGCCCGCACCGACGCGCTGGCGGTCGCCGGCATCGACGAGGTGATCCGCCGCTGCAACGCCTATCTCGACGCCGGTGCCACCATGGTGTTCATCGACGGCATGACCTCGCGGGCGCTGACCGAGCAGGCGGTGCGCGCCATCCGCGGCCCGGTCGCCATCAATCTGGTCGAAGGCGGCCGCTCGCCGGCCGACTTCGACTTCGCCGCCATGCAGGCGATCGGCGTCGCCCGCGTCAGCCTGCCGCTCACCACCATCCTGGGCGCCATCCACGGCATGCGGCAGGCCCTCGCCGCCGTGCGGACGCATGGCGGGATCGCCGGCAATGCCGGCCTGGTGGCACCGTTCGCCGATCTGAAGCATCTGGCCGGCTTCGACGAGGTGTTCGCACTGGAGCAGCGGCATCTCGCCGGGCTGCGCCGGGACGAGGTCCCGGCCGGAGCGCGGTGACACGACCATGACGATGACGCCACACGGCCGCACGGTCATCGACCGCATCTGGGACGCCCATGTGGTGACCGAGCTCGGAGGCGAGCGCACCCTCCTGCATATCGACCGCATCCTGCTGCACGAGCGCACCGGCCCGGCACTCCTCGCCGGGCTGGCGGCGGCCGGCCGCGAGCCCGCCCATCCCGAGCTGGTGTTCGGGATGATGGACCACACCGTCGACACCCGGCCGACCCGCAGCGAGGACCCGCGGGCGCCGAGCGGCAGCGTCTTCATCGACAGCTTCCGCCAGCGCACCGCGGCGGCGGGCATCCGGGTGTTCGACCTCGGCGACCCGCGCCAGGGCATCGTCCATGTGGTGTCGCCCGAGCAGGGCATCGTGCTGCCGGGCAGCACCGTGGTCTGCCCCGACAGCCACACCTGCACGCTCGGCGGCATCGGGGCGCTGGCCTGGGGCATCGGCTCGACCGAGGGCGAGCACGCGGTGGCGACCCAGACGCTGGTGCGGCCGTGGCCGCGCCGCATGCAGGTCCGCTTCGACGGCCGGCTGTCCGCCGGGGTGAGCGCCAAGGACTTGGTGCTGGCGCTGATCGCCCGCTTCGGGGTCAATGGCGGCCAGGGCTGCGCCATCGAGTTCGCCGGCGAGGCGGTGCGGGCGCTGCCGGTCGAGGCGCGGCTGACCCTGTGCAACATGGCGGTCGAGTTCGGCGCCTGGACCGGGCTCGTGGCACCGGACGACACCACCATCGAATGGATCGCCGGACGGCCGTTCGCTCCCGGCGGCGCCCTGTGGGACCGGGCGGTGGCGCATTGGCGCAGCCTCGTCTCCGATCCCGATGCCGACTGGTGCGAGACGCTGAGCCTCGATGCCGGAGCGCTCGCCCCGCAGGTCACCTGGGGCACCAATCCCGGCCAGACGGTGGCGATCGACCAGCCGGTGCCCGACCCGGCCGCCGCGCCCGACGGCCAGCGCCGCGCCGCCATGGAGCGTGCCCTCGCCTACATGGATCTGCGCCCCGGCGCCCCGCTCGCCGGCACGCCGATCGAGGCGGCCTTCATCGGCTCCTGCACCAACAGCCGCCTGCCCGACCTGCGCGAAGCCGCCGCCGTGCTGCGCGGCCGGCGGGTCGCCGAGGGCGTGCGGGCGATCGTCGTCCCAGGCTCGACGGCGGTGCGCGCTGCCGCCGAGGCCGAGGGGCTCGACCGCGTCTTCACCGAGGCGGGCTTCGAGTGGCGCAAGAGCGGCTGCTCGCTGTGCTTCTTCAGCGGGGCGGACGACTTCGGCGGCGCCCGCCGGGTGATCAGCACCACCAACCGCAACTTCGAGGGCCGCCAGGGCCCGGGCGTGCGCACCCATCTGGCCAGCCCCGCCACGGTCGCCGCCTCGGCGGTCGCCGGCCGCATCGCCGACGTGCGACACACGCCGAGGAGCTGAGCCATGGAGCCGCTGACCCGGATCGAGGGGATCGCCGCCCCGCTCATGCGCCCCGACATCGACACCGACATCATCATCCCGTCGCGGGAGATCACCTCGCCGGAACGCACGGGGTTCGGCGAGAAGCTGTTCGCGCCCTGGCGCTATCTCGACGCGACGCGGCGCGAGAACCCCGACTTCGTGCTCAACCGCACGCCGTTCCGGCATGCCCGCATCCTGATCGCCGGCGACAATTTCGGCTGCGGCTCGTCGCGCGAGATGGCGGTGTGGGCGCTCCACCAGTTCGGCATCCGCTGCATCGTGGCGCCCTCCTTCGGGGCGATCTTCCGCACCAACTGCATCCGCAACGCGCTGCTGCCGGTGGAGCTGCCGGAGGCCGACGTGCAGGCGCTGGCGGCGGCCGCCGAAGCGGCCCCCCTCCACCTCGTGGTGGACCTGGAGCGCTGCGAGATCACCGGCCTCGCCCACCGCCGGCTGCGCTTCGAGATGGATGCGGGCGAGCGTGACTGCCTCATCGCCGGGCTCGACGCCATCGACCTCACCTGGCGGCATCGTGCCGCCATCGAGGCATTCCAGGCGCGGGACCGCCAGGCCCGACCGTGGATATGGGAGCCGCGCTGAGACCCGCCGCCCCGCCCGTTCCGCTCCGCCCGGTGTGCGCGCGGCCGACTGCCGCTATACTCCCTCGCTGGTGAGGCGGGCGATGTCCGGGAACCAGGGACGTCAGCATGAGGACGCGCCGGCGCGGCGGCCTGTTCGGCAAGTATGTCGGCACCTTCGTCGGCTTCGCGGTGTTCGTGCTGGCGGTCAACGGCGCGCTCGAGCTGGCGTTCACCTATCGCGAGACCACCGCCGCGGTGATCAAGCTGGAGAGCGAGAAGGCCGAGGCGGCGGCCGCCCGCATCAGCCAGCAGATCGCCGAGATCGAGCGCCAGATCGCCTGGACGACGCGGGCCAGCGCCGGCCCGGAGCAGCGCCGCGCCGACTACGTGCTGCTGCTCCAGCAGGTGCCCGCCATCGACGAGCTGATGCAGATCGACGGCCGCGGCAAGGCGCTGCTGCGGGTCTCCCGCTTCGCCGTCGAGGCGACCGCCGACGCCGATTACGCCCGTGACCCGCGCTTCGTCGAGGCGATCGCCCGCCGCCTGTGGGTCGGGCCGGTCGGCTTCCGCAACGAGGTCGACCCGTCTTTCACGATCGCGATGGCCCATTCGGGCCAGCAGGCCGGCGTCACCGTCGCCGAGATCGACCTGCGGTTCCTGCGCGACCTGGTGGCGCCCTTCGCGGTCGGTGAGCAGGGTTACGCTTATGTGCTGGACCGCCGGGGACGGCTGCTCGCCGCTTCCGATCAGCTCAGGACACCGCGCGGCAGCGAGCTCGGCGGGCTGCCGCAGGTGGAGACCGCCGCCGCCGAGATGGCCGAGCGGCCGGCCACCGATCGCAGCGCCGTCGCGGCCTTCGGGCGCGATCTCGCCGGCCGCTCGGTGCTCGCCGCCGCGATGCCGATCCCGCGCACCGACTGGCTGGTGCTGGTCGAGCAGCCGCTGGCCGAGGCGTTCAAGCCGTTCTACGTGCTGATCCTGCGTATCGGCGGCCTGATCCTGCTGTGCATCGCGGTCGCCGTGCTGGCCGGCGTGCTGCTCGCCCGCCGCATGGTGGTGCCGATCCGGGCGCTCGCGGCCGGCGCCGAGGAGATCGGGGCCGGCGCCTTCGACCATCGTATCACGGTGAAGACCGGCGACGAGATCGAGGCGCTCGCCGGCTCCTTCAATCGCATGGCCGAGCAGCTCGACCGCTCCTACACAAGCCTGGAGCAGACCGTGGAGGAGCGCACCCGCGACCTCGCCCGCTCGATGCGGGCCCTGGAGGAGCGCGGCCGCGAGCTGTCGATCGCCAACGAGCACAAGTCGCAGTTCTTCGCCAACATGAGCCACGAGCTGCGCACGCCGCTCAACGCCGTCCTGGGCTACGCCGAGCTGCTCGCCGACGGGCTCTACGGCGAGCTGCCCCCGAAGGCCGTCGAGGTGCTGGAGCGCGTGCAGGCGAACGGCCGCCATCTGCTCGGCCTCATCAACGACGTGCTGGACCTGTCGAAGATCGAGGCCGGCCAGCTCGTGCTCGCCCACGACACCTACGCGATGCGCGCGGTGATCGAGCAGGTGGTGGCGTCGACCGAGTCGCTGGCGCGGGCCAAGGGCCTTGCGCTGACGGCGGAGATTGCCGACGATCTGCCGCTCGGGCACGGCGACGAGCGGCGCTTGACGCAGGTGTTCCTCAACATCGTCGGCAACGCCATCAAGTTCACCGAGCAGGGTGCGGTCGTGATCCGCGCCGGCGCCGTCGACGGAACCTTCGTGGTCACCGTGCAGGACACCGGCCCCGGCATCGCGCCGGAGGATCGCGCCCGCGTCTTCGAGGAGTTCCATCAGGTGGACAACTCCACCACCCGGCAGAAGGGCGGCACCGGCCTCGGCCTCGCCATCGCGCGGCGGCTGGTCGCCCTGCACGGCGGCGACATCCGGCTCACGTCCGAGCTGGGCGCCGGCTCGATCTTCACGGTGGTGCTGCCGGTGCACGCCGCCGCGCCGGCGACCGCCGGCTCAGGTCAGGAGGCGGACGCCGCCGCACACGCCGGAGCGACGCCATGACGGCCCGCATCCTGGTGATCGAGGACACCGAGGACAATCGCCGCATCCTGCGCGATCTCCTCACCCATGCCGGCTTCACGCTGATCGAGGCCGGCGACGGCGAGCGCGGTGTCGCGCTGGCGCTGGCCGAGACGCCCGACCTGATCCTGATGGACATGCAGCTTCCGGTGATCGACGGCTACGAGGCGGCCCGGCGCATCCGCGCCGCACCGGCGCTCGCCCGCACCCCGATCGTGGCGGTGACGTCCTACGCGCTCTCCGGCGACGAGGCGAAGGCGCGCGCCGCCGGCTGCGACGCCTATGTGGCGAAGCCGTTCAGCCCGCGCCAGCTTCTCGCCAAGGTACGCGAGCTGCTGGGCCAGACGCCGGAACCAGATCACGAGAGACGCCGACATGCGACGCCCTGACCCGGCCGCGGTGATCCCTCACCCCGCATGCAGGGCGAGGTGAAGACCGGGACCGACATGCACGATCCACCAAAGATCCTCGCCGTCGACGACGCGCCGGAGAATCTGGAGATCCTGCGCACCCGCCTCACGGCACGCGGCTACGCGGTCGTCACCGCGGCCGACGGCGCCGAGGGGCTGGCGCGCGCCCGCGCCGAGATGCCGGACCTCGTGCTGCTCGACGTGATGATGCCGAAGCTCGACGGCCTGGCGGTGCTGGCCGAGCTGAAGACGGACGCAGCGCTGCGCTTCGTGCCGGTGATACTGGTCACCGCCAAGGCCGACAGCCGCGACGTGGTGGCCGGGCTGGACGCGGGCGCCGACGACTATCTCACCAAGCCGTTCGATCAGGCCGCCCTCGTCGCCCGGGTGCGCTCGCTGCTGCGCATCAAGGCGCTCCACGACTTGGCGCAGGAGCAGGCGGCGCAGCTCGCCGAGCAGGCCGAGGCGCTCGCCGCCGCCAACCGCTCGCTGGAGGAGCGCGTCGCCGCCCAGGTGGCCGAGATCGAGCGCATCGGCCGGCTGCGCCGCTTCCTGCCGCCGCAGATCGCCGCGTTGGTGTCGCAGCGGGATGGCGGCGCGTTGCTCGACAGCCATCGGCGTGAGATCACCGTGGTGTGTTGCGACCTGCGCGGCTTCACGACACTGACCGAGACCTCGGAGCCCGAGGACGTCATGGCGGTGCTGGGCGAGTATCACCAGACGGTGGGCGAACTGATCTTCCGCCGCGAAGGCACGCTGGAGCGGTTCGCCGGCGACGGTGTCATGGTGATCTTCAACGATCCGCTGCCCTGCCCCGACCACGCGGAGCGCGGCGTCCGCCTGGCGCTGGAGATGCGCGACGCGATGGGCCGGCTCGGCGAGGCCTGGCGCAAGCGCGGCCACGAGATCGGCTTCGGTGCCGCGGTGGCGCTCGGCTACGCCACGCTGGGCGAGATCGGCTTCGAGGGGCGGCGCGAGTACACCGCGATCGGCAGCGTGGTCAGCCTCGCCCACCGGCTGTGCGCGGCCGCGCGCCCGGGCCAGGTGCTGATCAGCCAGCGAGCCCACGCCGCCGTCGAGGCGGGCTGCGTGGCGACACCGATCGATCCGCTGGAGCTGAAGGGCTTCCAGCGGCCGGTGCCGGCTTTCGACGTGACGGGATGGCGGACGCCGTGACGACGGCGCCGCCGAGAGGAGGCGGCGCCGTCGCCGGGCCGAGCGACGTCGGGGGGCGTGCGGCGTCGGGCAGACGATCGGCAAGCCAGTCAGGCGGTGCGGGCCTGGCGCTCGAGCGTGGTCTGCTCGGCCCGGCCGAGGCCGTTGCGCAGCGAGCCGTCGATCACCAGGATCACGGCGATCCAGGACGTGACGAAGTTGGCGAAGAAGAGCCCCAGGAACACCACCAGGCCAGCCGCTTCCGAGAACTCCCGCTCGACATAGAGGCCGACCAGGGCCGCGGCGACGCCGCCCATGGCGACGAACAGGGTGTAGAGCACCAGCGCTTTCATCGGGGAGTCTCCGCGGAGGTTGCGGACGGGGGGACGGCCGAGCGAGGCGGCCGGCGTGCCGTTCGGAGGGCATGGCCATGCGGCGGAGCCGTCGACCACGATCGACAGTCTAGCGCGATGGGCTGACTCTCGCCTTACGGCGGGCTTACGCGAAGCTGACGGCGGCCTCGCCGCCGGCCGGCATCGTCTGTCCGGCGAGGCGGAAGCGCAGCGTGAAGCAGGCGCCGCCGCTCGGGCGATTGCCGACCGCCACGCTGCCGCCGCACAGTTCCATGATGCGCTTGACGATCGACAGGCCGAGGCCGGCGCCGCCGACGCGCTTGCGGTCGCGCCGCCAGAAGCGGCGGAACAGGAGATCGCGATCCGCCTCGTCGATGCCCGGTCCCTCGTCGGCGACGTGCAGGGTGCCGTCGGGCTCCACCGTCACCTCCACCACGGTTCCGGGCGGCGTGTGACGGATGGCGTTCTCGACGAGATTGCGCAGCGCCCGGGCGATCACCTCGCCGCGACCGGACACCCAGACCGGCCGCTCGGTGCCGGCGAGCGCGATGCTGCGATCCTGTGCGATCGCCAGCGGCACCAGGAAGGAGATCACCTCCTCGGCAACTGCCCGTAGATCCGCCCGCTCGCCCGCCTCGGGCGACATGTTCTCGACCTCGGCCATCTCCAGGAGCTGGGTGACGACCCGCGTCATGCTTTCGAGATCACGGCGCAGCGGCTCGGCCACCGCGGCATCGGCGAGCGTGTCGATGCGGGCGCGCAGGATGGTGATGGGGGTGCGCAGCTCGTGCGCCGCATCCGCGGTGAACTCGCGCTGGACCCGAAAGCCCTGCTCCAGCCGGTCGAGCGCCTCGTTGACGGCGACCACCAGCGGAGCGATCTCGCTCGGCACGTCGTCGAGCGACAGGCGCACGTCGGTGCGGCGCGGGCCGATGTCGCGGGCGCGCTGCGACGCCGCCCGCACCGGGCGGAACATCCGGCGCACCACATGGGTCTCGATCACCAGGAGCAGCAACAGGATGGGCAGCGCCACCCAGGCCACCCGCGGGATGAAGTTGGAGACGATGTCGTCGATCAGCACGTCGCGGTGCGACAGATTCTCGGCTACCTCGATCCACACGGTGCGGCCGTCTTGGGTCTTCGGCACGCGGGTGCCCGAGATGGTGCTGTAGGCGCGCTGCACCTGGAGGAAGGCCGGCTCCGGCTCGCGCGGCGCATCCGGAAAGATCGGCTGGCCGGCGTTGTGAGAGCCGAACAGCACCGTGCCGGAGACGTCGACAATGGCGTAGACGTAGCGGTCGTAGGCGTCCGAGTAGAGATCCTGCAACGCCTCCGGCAGATCGAGTTGCCAGCGGTCGTTCTCGCCGAGCCACAGATGCTCGGCGATCCGGTCGGCCTGCTCACGCATCGAGGCGCGGTGCAGACTGGCCGTCTCGGCCACCAGCATGAAGTAGAGCGACAGCGGCACCAGGACCGCGATGGTGCCGACCGCGACCGCGTGCATCCACAGGATGCGGCTGACGATCGAGCGCGGCCGTGTCACGCCTTCGCCTCGGCGATCATGTAGCCGACGCCGCGCACGGTGTGGATGGTGACGTGGGCGTTGCGCTCGGCGAGCTGCCGGCGCAGCCGATGGACATACACCTCGACGGCGTTGGAGGAGAGATCCCCGGAGGCGCCGAAGAGCTGGTCCTCGACCAGCTTCTTGGGCACAACGCGGCCCTTGCGCCGCAGCAGGATCTCCAGCACGGCCAGCTCGCGCGCCGAGAGGATGTGCGGCTCGTCGTCGATGAACACCTGCCGCCCGGTGGTGTCGAGGCTCAGATTGGCGAGGCGGAGCACCAGCCCGTGCATGGCGCGCGGCCGCCGCGACAGCGCCTCGATGCGGGCGACCAGCTCCTCGAAGGCGAAGGGCTTGACCAGATAGTCGTCGGCGCCGCTGCGCAGGCCCTCGACGCGATCGTCGACACCGGCCCGCGCGGTGAGCACCAGGATGGCGGTGGGGTCCTGCCGGGCCCTCATCTCGCGCACGATGGCGAGCCCGTCGGCATCCGGCAGGCCGAGGTCGAGCACCACCGCGTCGTAGATCTCCACCGCCAGGATGTGGCGCGCCTCGGCCGCCGTGGCGGCGTGATCGGCGGCGTGGCCGGCCTTGCCGAGCCCGCCCACCACCAGCCGCGCCAGCTCCTCGTTGTCCTCGACGATCAGAACCCGCATGCGCCCGCCTGCCTTCGGGCCGCCGCCCGCGGCCCGTCGTCGCAGACATACCATACTCCGCGGCCGGCGGGAGACGGCCTCGGACCGCCGCCGCAGAGAGGCCGCCCGAGCGACGGCAGCCCGGCGACAGCACCCCGCGCGACGCCGCCGAAGAGAAGCCGCCGAAGAGAAGCCGCCGAAGAGAGGCCGCCGGGGCACCGCGCCCCGGTGCGCACCCCCTCGGGCCGACCTACCGGCTCCAGCCGAACAGGCCGCGGCTCGGCGCCCGCTTGGGCTCCGGCTTGTCGGGCGGCGCCTCGCGGCCGCGGTCCGCCGTGCGCTCGGCCACCCGCTCAGGAACCCGCTCGGGCGCCCGTTCGGCGGGCCGCTCGGGTGTCCGCTCGACTGTCCGCTCGGGCGCCCCATGGCCGCCGCCCGGCGGCGGCTCGTCGGCGCCGCCGTGGCCACCATGGCTGCCGTGCCCGGTGACCAGGCCGCCGAACAGCCGGCCGAAGCCGCGGCCGACATCGTCCATCACGGTGAACACCGCCGGCACGAACAGCAGCGACAACAGCGTCGAGACGATCAGGCCGCCGATCACCGCGGTCGCCATCGGCGAGCGGAACTCGCCGCCCGCCCCCAGCGCCAGCGCCGCCGGCACCATGCCGGCCACCATGGCGATGGTGGTCATGATGATCGGCCGCGCCCGCTTCTGCCCGGCGTCGATGATGGCGGCGTTGCGGTCCATGCCGCGCGCCATCGACTCGATGGCGAAGTCGACCAGCATGATGGCGTTCTTGGTGACGATGCCCATCAGCATCAGGAGGCCGATCGACACCGGCAGGTCGAGCTGATTGCCGGTGATGAGCAGCGCGATCACGGCGCCGCCGATCGACAGCGGCAGCGAGAACAGGATGGTGATCGGTTGCAGGAAGCTGTGGAACAGCAGCACCAGCACCGCATAGACCGTCACCATGCCCTTGGCCATCACGGGCGGGAAGCCCTCCAGCAGCTCCTTCTTGGCTTCGGAGTCGGCCGAGGGCTGGAGCCGCACCCCCTTGGGCAGATGCGAGATGACCGGCAGCGCGTCGATCTCCTTCTCGGCCTGGCTCTGCGGCGTGTGGCCGACGAGATCGGCCTCGATGCGCACCTGGCGCTCGCGGTCGTGGCGGGAGATCACCGCCGGCCCCTGGGCGAGCTGGATGTCGGCGATGGCGAGGAGCGGCACGGTGGTGCCGCGCAGCGTCGGCACCCGGAGCTGCTCCAGCACCTGGCGGTCGGCCCGCCCGGTGTCCTCGATCATCACCCGGATCGGCACCAGCCGATCGCCGACGTTGAACTTGGCGAGGCGCGGCCCGACATCCCCGATGGTGGCGACCCGGATGGTGGCGGCGAGCGTCTCGGTGTTGACGTTGAGGCGCGTCGCCAGCGCCTTGCGCGGCACGATGCGCAGCTCCGGCCGATCGAGGGCGGCGGTCGACACCACGTTGGAGATCGACGACAGCCGCCGCATCTGATTGGCGAGCTCGGCCGCCACATTGGCGACGGTGTTGCCGTCCTGGCCGGTGACGATGCGCGAGATGACGCGCTGGCCGTTCTCGTCGAGGAACCAGAAGCGCACGTCGGGCACCTCGGCGAGATCGCGGGCGATGTCGCGCTCGAGCTGCGCCTGGGTGACCTTGCGCTCCTTCTTGGGCACGTAGTTGATGATCAGCGCCGCGGTGTTGACCTCGGTGACCTTGGGGGGGATGCGGCCGCCGTCGACGAACACGCTGCGCACCTCGGGCCGCTTGCGGATGATGTCGACCATGCGGCCGGTCACCGCCTCGGTCTCGGCGAGCGGGGTGCCCGGCGGCAGCTCGGCGGCGAGCAGCGAGCGCGCCACGTCCTGCTGCGGCAGGAAGCCGGAGGGCAGCAGGGTCAGCCCCCAGATCGAGGCGGCGAACACCCCGAGCCCCACCAGCACGGTGAGATAGCGCGAGCCGACCGAGACTTCGAGCACCCGCGTGTAGGCCCGCATGATGGCGCCCGGCGGCTTCTCCACATGAGCCTTGGGCTTGAGGAAGTAGGCGGCGAGCACCGGGGTGACCAGCCGCGCCACCAGCAGCGAGAACAGCACCTGCACCGACACGGTGACGCCGAACTGCTTGAAGAACTGCCCGGCGATGCCGGGCATGAAGCTCGCCGGCAGGAACATCGCCACGATGGCGAGGCTGATGGCGATGACGGCCAGCCCGATCTCGTCGGCCGCCTCGATCGACGCCTCGTAGGGCGACTTGCCCATCTGGATATGGCGCTCGATGTTCTCGATCTCGACGATGGCATCGTCGACCAGGATGCCGGTCGACAGCGTGATGGCGAGCAGCGTGACGAGGTTGAGCGAGAAGCCCAGCATGTCCATCACCCAGAAGGCCGGGAAGACGGACAGCGGCAGCGCAATGGCGGCGATGGTGGTGGCGCGCCAGTCGCGCAGGAACAGGAACACCACCACGATGGTCAGCAGCGCGCCTTCCAGCAGCGTCTGCATGGCGTTGTCGTAGTTGGCGCGGGTGAAGTCGACCGAGGAGTCGATCAGCCGGACGTCGACGTCGGGATGCTCGCCCTTGATGCGGGCGATCTCGCGCTCGACCGCCTCGGAGACGCGCACGTCGCTCGCCCCCTTGGCCCGGTAGACCGCGAAGGCGACCACCGGGTCGCCGTTGAGGCGCGCGAAGGTGCGCGGCTCCACCACCGTGTCGGTGACGACACCGAGGTCGTCGAGCCGCACCTCGCCGCCGGCCAGCAGGCTGAAGGTGGTGCCGGCCAGCGCCGACAGGGTGGGGGCGCCCGCAATGGTGCGGATCGACTGGTCGCGGCCGCCGATCTCGGCGCGGCCGCCGGCGACGTCGACATTGTTCTTGAGGAGCTGCTCGCTGATGCCGGCGGCGGTGAGCCCCACCGCCTGGAGACGGTCGGGATCGAGCGACACCAGGATCTCGCGGTCGGCGCCGCCGATGCGCTCGAACTTGGCGACCCCGCGCAGGCCCTGGAGATTGCGCTTGACCACGTCGTCGACGAACCACGAGAGCTGCTCGGGGGTGCGTCCCGGCGCAATCGCAGCGTAGGTCATGATCGGGAACGGGATCACCTCCTGGCGCTGCACCAGGGGCTCGGTGATGCCGCTCGGCAGGCTCGATCGCACCCGGGTGACGGCGTCCTTGACGTCGTTCAGCGCGCGGTCGGGATCGGCGTCGAGCAGGAACGTGATGGTGGTGACGGACAGGCCGTCGCTGATGCTGGAATCGATGTGATTGACGCCGACGATCGCCGCCACGGCGTCCTCGATCGTCTTGGTGACCTGCGCCTCCAGCTCGGCCGGCGAGGCGCCGAACTGGGCGACGGCGACCGAGACGATCGGCACGTCGACGCTGGGCAGGCGGGTGATCGGCAGCTTGGTGAAGCTGAACCAGCCGAGCAGCACGATGATGATCGAGAAGACGACCGAGGGCAGCGGCTTGCGAATCGACCAGGCCGAGATGTTCACGTCAGCGCTCCTCGAGCTGTCCGGTGGCTTCGTCGCGCACCATCGGGCGAACCTTCTCGCCGTGGCGCAGCGAGCCGCCCGCATTGGCGATCACCACCTCGCCTTCCTGCACGCCCTCACGGATCTCGGCACCGCTGTCGGAGACGAGGCCGACCTGCACCTTGCGGGTCTCGACGGTGCGGTCGCGCACCACCTGCACGGTGGCGCCTTCGGTGCGGAACTGCACGGCGGCGCGCGGCACCGCGACGCCGCAACTGCGCGCCGCATCGATGGTGGCGCGCGCGAAGGTGCCGGCCCGCAGCGACGGCTCGTTCTCGATCGACACCCGCACCTGGCCGAGCTGGCTGACCGGGTTGATCTCCACCGGCACCAGGCGGACGCGGCCGGGAATGTCGCGGCCCTCCTCCAGCTCGACGCGGGCGGTCTGGCCCGGTTGCAGCTTGGGCAGGTAGATGCTCGGCACCTCGGCCATCAGCTCGATCTCGCCGTCGACCGCGATGCGGAACAAGGGGTCGGCGGCGCGGGCGGAGGCGGGTGCGCCGAGCGTCGCGCTGGCCTTGACCACGAGCCCGTTGACCGGCGCCCGCACCGTCACGGCGGTGCCGTCGCTGCGAGTCAGCCGGGCGAGCGACTGGCCGGCGCTGACGCGGTCACCCTCGCGGGCCAGCACCTGGGCGACCTTGAAGCCGGTGTCGACCTCGGGGAACACCATCGCCTCGGAGCGCGCCAGCAGCAGGCCGTTGACGCGGACCGCGCTGCTGAAGCAGGCCGTCTCGGCCTTGGTGACGATCACCGGAACGCCGGTCGAGGCCGAGGCCGGCGGGGCCTTGTCGGCGGCGCGCGCGGCCGGCGCCCAAACGAGCGCCACCGTGGTGAGCGCCACCGTGGCGAGCGCCACCGTAGCGAGCGCGACCAGACGCGCGACCGCGAGCGGGCCACGCGATCTCGTCGCCGCGGCCTGCCTCGTGCTTGCAGGAGGTGTCATGCGGATGTCCCGTTCCGTCACGATGTCGGACGCCGCGAGGGGGCGCGGCGGTCAGGATGAACCGTTCAGATCGGTCGAATGATACGAAGGCAATTCGAAACAGAAATGGCGAGACAATTTCGCCCGACGTTACGCCTTCCGGGTTTGTCCGGCAAGGCGCTCCAGATCGACCTGGATGCGGCCGCGGCCGAGCCGGACGATGCCGCTCGCCCGCCACTCCTGAAGCTGCCGGTTGACGCTCTCGCGGGTGACGCCGACGAGGCCGGCCAGCTCGTCCTGGGTGATCTGGAGATCGGACCCGAAGTCGGCCGCGAGCGCCTCCAGCCGGCGGGCGAGCCGCACCGGCAGCGGCTGGAACATCATCTCCTCGGTGCGCTCGTTGGTGGAGCGCAGCCGGGCGCACAGAAGCTCGATGATGCGGATCGCCAGACGGCCCTCGCGCTCCAGCATGGCCATGAACTCGGCGCGCGGCAGCACGAACAGCTCGCAGTCCTCCTGAGCGACGGCGTCGGCGGTGCGCGGACGCCCGTCGAGCACCGCGATCTCGCCGAACAGGTCGCCGGCGCCGAACACCTCGATGGTCATCCGCTCGCCGGTCGCGGTGCCGGTCTCGATGCGGATCTGGCCGCGTCGCACGCCGTACAGCGCGTCACCGGGATCGCCCTTCACGAACAGGGTGCGGCCGGCCGGCAGCCGGCGGATCTGGCAGAGCCGGGCGATCGCCGCAATGGCGTCCGGATCGAGCCCGGAGAACAACGGATTGAGGCCCAGGAGGGTGGCGAATTCGAGCGGCTTGCCCATCGGTGTCGCTGGCTCCCCTCCCGCCGGTGATGACCGTTTCGCCCGATGGTCGGGTCGCCCGGTTGGCAGATCGCCCGGTGCGTCTCGCCGACCCGGCGGCCGCTTGGTGACGGCGCGGCGGCGCCACCATGACCAAACAGCGGCGTCCGTCCGGAGTCCGCCGAAGTGCGTGAATATGGTGTTTCATCCGGAGCATAGACCGAATATGTAGAGCCGCAAAGGCGGCCCGGCCGAGGCCGGTCGCCGGCCAGGAGTGTCGAGGCGCGTGTCCAAACCCGGCGGCAGCCGAACCCGGCGCAGGCAGACGAAGCGATCGGCGGCCCCGCGGCGACGGCCCGCCTCCACCCATGCCTTCGAACGCCTGCTCGCCGCCCTCGCCCACGAGATCCGCACCCCCCTCACCGGAATCCTGGCGATCAGCGAGCTTTTGGCGATGACGCCGCTCGGCGCCCGCGAGCGCGAATGGGTCGACGCCCTCAAGAGCTCGGCCGAGCACCTCACCGCCCTCACGTCGCTGATCGTCGACGGCGCCCGCGCCGGCGAGACCGGGCTGGTGCTGCGGCACGAGCCCTTCGATCTCGCCCGGATGCTCGCCGATGCGGCCGCCTCGGCGGCCGCCCGCGCCGAGGCGAAAGGGATCGGCTTCTCGGCCGACATCCCGGCCGATCTGCCGGCCGTCATGGGCGATCAGGTGCGGCTGCGGGCGGCGGTCGAGAACCTGCTCGATAATGCGGTGAAGTTCACGACCGTCGGCGGCGTCCGTCTCACGGTCGGCGACGCGGCGGCCGGCGACGGCCACCTCGTCTCGATCGACGTCACCGACAGCGGCATCGGCCTCGCCAAGGCGGAGATCCGCCGCCTGTTCCGGCCGTTCGCTCAGGGGAGCGACCGCATCGCCGAGCGTTTCGGCGGCTCCGGGCTCGGCCTCGCCTACGTGAAGCGGCTCGCCAATGCCATGGGCGGCGACGTGACGGTGACCAGCGCGCTCGGCCGCGGCAGCACCTTCCATCTCACGGTACGGCTCGCTGCGGCGCCCGATGGCGCCGACGAGGCAGCCGCGCCGCTCGGCACGGCCGAGACCCCGGTCGCCGCCGACGGCGGCCCCGACACCCCGGCGCCGCTGCGCATCCTGTGCGTCGAGGACAACCCTTACGGCCGCATCGTGCTCCGCACGGTGCTGCACGAGCTCGGCCACGCCACCGATTTCGTCGACTCGGGCCCCGCGGCCGTGCAGGCGCTCGGCCGCGCCGTCTACGATCTCGTGCTGATGGATGTGGTGCTGAGCGGCATCGACGGCTTCGAGACCACCCGCCGCATCCGGGCCCTGCCGGGCGAAGCCGGCGGCGTGCCGGTGATCGGGCTGTCGGGCCAGGCGACCCGCACCCACGCGGCGCAGGCCGCCGCCGCCGGGATGACCGGCTATCTCCAGAAGCCGGTGAGCCCGCGGGCGCTCGCCCGGGCGCTCGCCGCAGTGCCCCGGCGCGGCTGAGCCGCGTCGGCGCCCATATCGGCGCCCACGAGGGCGCGCCGGGCGATCACCAGGGCGACCGCCAGCGTCGCCGCGAGCCCGAACTGCACCGGGCAGAACGGATAGGCGAGCAGAAAGGCACCGGCGGTGAGGAGCGCGGCCGGCTCGTCGGGCAGGACGCCCTCGTCGAGCCCGAGCCGCAGCAGGAACGCCACCGGCACGGCGAGCAGCACCAGGTCGTAGATATAGACATAGGGCGTGGCGAGCAGTGACGCGGTGACGAGCGCCGCCGCCCTGAGCCCGTAGGACGCCCGGCTGCGCCACAGGACGACGACGCCGGCCGCGGCCGCCATGGCGACCGCGCCGTGCAGCACGAAGGCGAGCGTCTCGCTGCCGCCCAGCGCCCGGACGAGGCCGAAGACGCTTTGCAGCTTCCACCAGTTGCCGAGGCCGAGGGTCAGGAAGGTCTCGCGGGCGACCGGCAGGCCGTGCAGGAAGGCGAGCCACGGCGCCGTCCCGAAAGCGAGCCACGAGACCGCCGCGAGCGCCGCCGCCGTGGCGGCCGCCGCCGCGATCGTCCGCCAATGGCCGCCGGCCACCAGCGCCAGCGGGATCAGCAGGCCGAATTGCGGCTTGTAGGTCAGAAGCCCGAACAGGCAGCCGGCCAGCAGCGGCCGCCGCGGCAGCGCCAGGAGGGCACCGCCGAACAGCGCCGTGGTGAGAAAGCCGTTCTGAGTCGCGGTCAGGTTCCACAGCGCCGCCGGGACCGCACAGGCGACCAGCACGCCGGCCGCCCCGCCGAGAATGCCGCGGATCGTCAGCACATAGAGCGGCGCCGTGACGGCCAGCCAAGCGAGCATCGCCGGCACCAGCGGCAGCAGCGCGAACGGCGCCGCGACCAGCAGGAGCGGCGGCGGATAGAACAGCGGATAGTGGTCGGGGAAGTCGCGCCCGATCGCCGTCACCACGACCTGCTTGGCGGCCTCCGCGTCCCAGGCGAGCGCCGGGGTGCCGGCGAGGGCCAGGCGGCCGGCCGCCCAGGTGGCGGCAAAGTCGTTGACGATCGGGGCGCCGTCGCGATCGAGAAGCCAGTCGCCGGCCAGCACGGCGCCGGCGATCAGCACCGCATAGCCGAGGGTGAGCGCGAGGCCGACGACGGCGATCAGCCGGCGCGGGTCACGCGGCGCGGCTGCGGCGGGCTGGCCGGCCGCGGCCGGCAGAGCGTCGGACGACGAGGTCATGGCGCGGCTCGCGAACAGTCCGCCGCGACGGGGCGGCTCGCGAAGCCTAGCGGCTGCGCGCTTTCAGAACGCTTAAGAGACCGTTTGGACACTCCGACGGGGCGGCGCGGCGAGGCCGCCGCTCAGCCGATGTCGCCGCCGAGCCCCCGCATGGTGTCGACGAAGCCCGGGAAGCTGGTGGCGATGAAGGCCGCGTCGTCGACCGCCACCGACGCCTCGCTGGCGAGCCCCATCACCAGGGCCGACATGGCGATGCGGTGGTCCATGTGGGTGGCGACGAGGCCGCCGCCGGGCGCCCGCCCGCGGCCCTCGATGATCATGTCGTCACCTTCGATCGTCACAGAGACGCCGTTCACCCGCAGCAGATCGGCGGTGGCGGCGAGCCGGTCCGACTCCTTCACGCGCAGCTCCTTCAGGCCGCGCATCACCGTGGTGCCGCGCGCGAAGGCGGCGGCGACGGCGAGCACCGGGTACTCGTCGATCATGGCCGGCGCCCGCTCGGCCGGCACCTCCACCCCGACGAGATCGGAAGCGCGCACCCGCAGGTCCGCCATCGCCTCGCCGCCGTCGCGGCGAACCGCGACCTCCTCGATCGCGGCGCCCATCTCGCGCAACGTGGTGAAGAGGCCGGTGCGCAGCGGATTGGTCATCACGTCGGCGAGCACCACGTCGGAGCCCGGCACCAGCAGCGCCGCCACCAGCGGAAAGGCGGCCGACGACGGGTCGGCCGGCACCGTCACCGGCGCCGCCGTGAGCTCCGGCTGGCCCACCAGGGTGATGCGACGGCCGTGCGGCCCCTGCGGCTCGACCCGGACATCGGCGCCGAAATGGGTCAGCATGGTCTCGGTGTGGTCGCGCGTCGCCTCGCTCTCGATCACCACGGTGTGGCCGGGCGCCGCGAGGCCGGCGAGCAGCACCGCCGACTTGACCTGAGCCGAGGGCACCGGGGTCGCGTACTCGATCGGGATCGGATCGCGGGCGCCGGCGAGCCACACCGGCAGGCGGTCGCCCTCGGCGGCCTGCACGACGGTCGCGCCCATGCGCACCAGCGGCTCCAGGATACGCCGCATCGGCCGGCGCCGCAGCGAGGCGTCGCCGTCGAAGGTCGCCGTCACCGGACAGCCCGCCACCGCGCCCATGACCAGGCGGCAGCCGGTGCCCGAGTTGCCAAAATCGAGGGTCTGGTCGGGCGCCTTGAAGCCGCCGACCCCGACCCCGTCGATCACCCAGGCGCCCGGCCCGGTGCGGGCCACGCTGGCGCCGAGACGCCGCATCGCCTCTCCGGTGGCGAGCACATCCTCGCCCTCCAGGAGCCCGGTCACGGTGGTGCGGCCGACCGCCAGCGCCCCGAGAATCAGCGCCCGGTGCGAGATCGACTTGTCGCCGGGCACGCGGACCCGGCCGGCGAGCGGGCGGGCGCCGCGCGCGGTCAGCGGCAAGAGGGTGGCGGCGGTCGACGACATGGCGGAACCCCGTCAGGCGAATGGGTCGGACGCGGCCGGGCTGGCCACAAGGCGGCGCCCTGCTTATCGGGCTTTCCGGCCCCCGCCCACAGGAATCTGGGCGGCGAGGCGCCCCTCCCCCGGTCCGGCGCCGAGCCGCCGGCACGCGACGCCCTCCTCGGCCGCACCCGAAGGTCCAGGAGCGCCGCGCGACAGTGAAAATCCCAGTGGAGGGCAAGTCGCCGGCGCTATTGACACCGGCCCATCGAGTCGCCAAGGGGATGGTCCGTTTTTTCCGACGATCGCTCCAAGGATTTCCGACCGTGGCAAAACCCGAGCTCGGTACGAAGCGCCTCTGCGCCGCCTGCGGCGCAAAGTTCTACGACCTCGCCAAAGACCCGATCACCTGCCCGAAATGCGGCAGC
The DNA here is from genome assembly GCA_009720755.1 of Rhodoplanes serenus. Lineage (GTDB taxonomy): Bacteria > Pseudomonadota > Alphaproteobacteria > Rhizobiales > Xanthobacteraceae > Rhodoplanes > Rhodoplanes serenus. The sequence goes on along the minus strand of WNKV01000007.1, from coordinate 34,157 downwards.
ATCTACGAGGTCACGCTGCCGACGGCGCCGCGCGGGCGGCCCGATGCCGCAGCGAGCCGGGCGGCCGTGCAGGACGAGCTGCCGGAGTCGAGCGAGGCCGAGTTCGTCTCCCTCGAGGAGGCCGATGCCGAGGCGTCGGGCGGCAAGAAGGCGGCGGTGGGCGAGGACATCGCCGACGTCGAGGACGACGTCGACATCGACGAGAGCCTGGACGACGACGCCTTCATCGACGAGACCGAGGAAGAGGATACCGACGTGTCCGAAATCCTCGGCGGCGACATCGAGGATGAGGAGGAGACTTGAGATCGGTCGCAAAGTGTGGTTCTAGGGCGGCGGCCGATCACGCCGTGCCCTCGGGCCGAGCGGCGATCGACCAAAAAATCGTCGTCCCGGTGACATAATTCGGGATTGCGATCCGGACCGCGACCGGCCATAAGAGGCCCGCGATCCGGGACCGGCGGCCGACAGGCGAGCCGGACCATCGATACGGTGTCCCAAGACCGTGTCGCGCGCGTGGGGCCATAGCTCAGTTGGGAGAGCGCTTGAATGGCATTCAAGAGGTCAGGGGTTCGACTCCCCTTGGCTCCACCAAAATTCATCTTATAAATCAATTATTTAGGAAGCCGGTTGCAGCCGTAGATTTTGCAACTTTTTCATGGGGAAGCACCAGGGAAGCACGGCAGCGGAAAACCGCGCCGCTCCCCCAGCCCCCACGCCGCACCTACTCCCACCTTGCCCGCCGCTGCGCTTCGAGAATTGCCCACGCCGCGATGACGTGCTCGAATTCGGCGACCGGCATCCCGGAAGCGATAGCCGCAGTGGCCTCATCCTCGGCACCGGCCGGCGTCAGGGCGAGAATCTTCTGAGCCCGAGCCCGCTCGCCGAGCACGGCCGGCGACGGCGGCGGCGGGGAGACCGGCGCGGGAGCCGCAGCCGACGGAGCGGGCCGGGGGGCCGAGGCCGACGAGCCCGCCAGCTTCGAGTCGATGATCCGAGCCCGCACGATGCCGCGCACCAGACCGGCGCTCGCCGGGGGGAGCCCGCGCAGACGTTCGTCGGCCCGGAACTCGGCCATGCCCGCCTCGATCTCGGCTTCGGTGACAATCGGCTTCACGTTCATTCTCCTCAATCGCTCAAAAGGCCGCGCTGCTCGGATTCGAGCCGGGCGATCAGCTCGCGGAACCGCGAGTCGACGAACTGCGCGACTGCGCGGGGATCGTCGGCGCCGTTGATGGTCCAATGATTCGTTATGCTGATGTCGCCGCGCGGGACGACAGGCACCCCGGAAGCCTGCGCGGTGGCCGTCTGGCCATCCGCAATCACCCGCCGAAGCCGTTGGTTCGTATCGATCCGGCCGGCGCTCGACGGTGTGAACAGCTCCGGGCCGCACTCGCCGACGAGATACGGCCGCCCCGCCAGCACCGGCCCTCCGAGCGCCCGCGCGCCGGCCACTGCCGGGGCAGCGGTCACCGCGCCGGCTTCACCGCCGCCGCCGAGGCCGATGGCGCCCTTGATCCGCGAGCCGAGGCCGCTGACCCAGCTCAGCAACTCGCCGACCTTCGCCTTCATGCCTTCCCAGAGCTGGGCGATCATGTTGACGCCGGCCTGATAGAGACCGGCCGCCGCGCTCTCGATGGCGGACACGATTTGCGAGGCGAAGTCACGGACCGACTGCACGACCTCGAGCAGCTTCGACTCGGTCGCGGACTTGAACGAGTCCCACATGCCGGCGAGCTTGTCCGGCAGCGCCGCGATGTAATTGACGGCCTCGCCGACTGCGGTGCCGGCCGCAGTACCCCACGCGCGCCAGCGGTCGCCGCTGGCGTCGATCTCGCCGGTGAGCTTGCTCACCCAACCCCACGCTTGCGAAATCCAGCCGATGACGGTCGAGAGGGCGCCGGACGCCTTCGGCCCGAGCGCCTTGCTGAACGCCGCACCGAACGACTTGAAGAACGCGAGCAGGCCGCGCCAGTTGTTGTAGATCGCGAGCCCCCCGGCCGCGATAGCGGCGATGGCCGCCCCGATGCCGGTGAACAACAGCGCGCCACGGAGCGCCACGCCGAGCCCGACCGCGGCGGCCGTCGCCAGCCGCAGCGGGTTGAGCGCGGCGAGCGCCGCCGCCCCGGCCACGCGCAACGCGCCCCCGGTGCCGGTGATCGCCGATGCCGCCGTGAAGCCGAGCATAACCGAGCGTGCGGCCCGCAAAGCTGCCGTGAACGGGAGGACGGCGGCACGCGCCGCCGCCATTCCGCCGGCCACGGCGAGGAGTCCGCCGCGAGCGGCCAGCAACGCACCGCCCCACAGCCATGCCGCCCCGAGCTTTGTCGCCGACGCGGCGACGCGAAGCCCGATCAGGCCCGCGGCCGTCGCGGCGATAGCCCGCGTCGCGGCGGGGTGGTCGCCCGTGAGCTTTTCCAGCGCGTCGACCAGCGGGGTAACGGCCGCCGTCACGCCCGACAGAGCCGGCACCAGCGCGTTGCCGAGCGTGATGCGCAGCCGCTCGAGCTGGACGCCGAACGCTTGCGACACCGCCGCGGCGGTCTTCATCCGGCTCTCGAAATCCTTGTCGACCACGTCGCGAGCGCCGCGGCTCTTGTCACGAATCCGCCGGTACTCGTCGAGGTTCTGAATCAGCGGACGAAGGGCTTTCTGAACCTGCGCGTCCTCGAAGATGTCGCCGATTTTCGACAGATCGCCGCCGAGCGCCTTCGAGGTCTGCGCCGCGATCATCTCGAAGATGTCGCCGCCAGACGCTTGCGTCGATTTCAGCTCCTTGCGGATGTCGACTCCGAGCTTCTTGAACTTCTTCGTCGTCTCCGGGCTGATGATCTTCTGTAGCAAGTTCGCGGTGTTGTTCGCGGCCTCGGCACCGTCGGCCGCGCCCTTCCGAGCAATCTGAAGCGCGCTCGACAACTGCGCCACCGCCGGTGCGCCGGTCATCTTCAAGGCTTGCGCCGACGCCGTCAGCGACGCGAATTCCCGCGCCATATCCTTGAGTTCGAACGCGCCTTCCTTGCCCGACGTCGCCATGATGTCGAGCCCAACGCCGAGCTGGGGAGCCGGGAGCTTGAGATTGTCGACGACGGCGAAGCCGGCCTTCGCGAGGTCTTCGATCTCGGCGCGGTACGCGGTCGCCGCCTTGCCGATAGGCCCGATCATCGACTCGGCGTCGTCGGGCTTCGTGCCGAAGCCGACCAGGACGTCGATGCCTTGCGCGATCTTCAACGGTGCCTGATTGAGGGCCGGCGCGAGCGCCCGGATACGCTGGCCGAGCGACGCGATCTTGTCGCCGGACAGCTCGGCCTTCTGGCCGATGTCCTCGAGCGCGGTCTCGAATTCGGTCGCCGACCGGAGCGGCGCGGCCAGAGCGGACTTCAATCCCCAGCCGGTGGCGGCAGCGCCGAACAATTCCGATTGGGCGGCTGCAATCCGGCGGGTGTTGCGCGCCTGTGCCGCCGCCACCGCGGCGAGCCCGCCGCCGATGCCGCCGAGCGCCATGCCACGGCCGACATGCTCGAGCCCGGCCACCATGCGCTTCGCCGACGCAACAGAAGCGGCAAGGCTCGGGAGAACCTTGCCGCCGATGTTGACGAACACTGAGAAGCCCGTCGCCATCTACTTCCTCGACATCGCCTTGTTGATCTCGGCCAGAAGGCTGACGGCCTCGGACGTCCATCCGAGAAGTTCGTCGACCTCCATTTCCATGACGGTCTCGAAGCTGATCCCGCCGTTCGACAATCTCATCAGGGTCAGCGCGGCCCGTCGAAGGTCGCTCAGTTCGCCGACTGACCCCCGCGAAAACGGGCGAGCTGCTGGTCGAGCTTCTGGAAATCGACGTCGTCCAGTTCCTCGATCACGTCCGGCGAGACGTCGCAGAGGTCGGCGAGCAGCAGGACGCCGCGCTTCGCGTCGGAACCTCGGTACTCGGCCGCCTTGAGCGAGTCTCGGGTCTTCAGGCGGCGCATGGTGAGCTTGTTGTAGGTCGTGCCGTCGATCTCGATGGGGAAGTCGAGCGCCACCTCGGCGGAATGGCGCTTGTCGTAGTCAGCGGTCATATTCATTTCTCCTATGAGCTGGTGGTGGTCAGGACTCGCGCGGCCAATGCTGCTTCGAACCGACGCGGCCGGGCGGAAGGTAGATGTCGTCGAGCGAGGGCAGACTCATGCCGGCGCGGACGCGCTCGGATTGCACGACGACGTCCTCCTCGATCTGATAGGCATTGGCGAGAATGTTGCCGCGGCCATCGGTGGGGACCTTCTCCCCGTCGACATAGGTGAACACGGCGACGTCCTCTTCACAGCCGGTCCACCGATTCCGATAGACCCACTTCTTCCGCTTCTCGCGGCGCTCGGGCGTGAGCTGGTCGGGATGCTTCCGGTGAAGCGTGCCGTAGTCCTTGACGTGCGAATGGACCGGATTCCGGCGAAGCTCGGCGTTCACCGCGTCCGTCTCTTCTCGGATGGCCCGGAGCCCGCCGAGGACGTCCGCCAGCTCGGCCGCAAGAGCGTCGTAGCGGTCGAGCAGCTTCGCAGCCTCGACCTCGACGGTCCGCTTCGCCGCCTTGGCGCGCGCGAGCAGCGCGGCGTCCGCCTCGACCTTCTGTGCCGCCACGTGCGCATCCTGAAGCGCGGCAATGCGCGCTTCGAGCCGCGCCACCAGGCGCGTCGCCTCGGTCTGATCGGCGAGAGCCGCCGCGTGCTCGCCGTCCGTCATGACGGCGATGTCCGCCAGCGCGGCCGCCGCGGCGCGGAGGCGAGCCCGCGCCTTGTCGAGATCGGCATTCGTCTTCGCGATCTCGCGAAAGATAGCAGCGGCGCCGACCGGCTTCGAGCCGAAGATGCGTTTGATAAGGTCCATGTCAGTCCCGATGTTCATTTGGAAGCCCCGCGCACCGTGCGAGCGGCGAGCCATCGCTCGAGTTCGTCGAGCGGATAGACGACGCGCCGCGGGCTGACGTGGACTGTGGTCGGGCCGAGGCCGGCACGCTCCAGGTTGCGAAGCGTCGCCTCGCAACACCCGATGCGGCGCGCCGCTTGGCTACGCGACAACTGAATCGACTCTGAAGACATCACCACCTGCGGTTCACCTCGCCTCGAGGGGCGGCGCCGAAGCGCCGCCCCACCGGCCAGCTCAGCGTTCCGGGTGGAGACGACCGGAACAACCGCACTTTCGCAAAACTGCGAATTGTTAGGAGCCCGATCCGGTCGCCTCACACGCGGCCGGCGGCGCACGCGGGCGCACATGAAAAAGGCGGCCGGTCAGCCGCCTCGGTGTCATGACCCGCTGGTCGTCGTGCCTATGCGGCCTTGACCTTCGCAAGCCGCTCGCGCTGCTCGGCCGCGATGGCGATCAGAGCGCCGAACGTCACCGGCATCTCGGCGTTCATGCGCTCGGCGAGCGCCGCGAGGTCTCGTGCGATGTCCGGCGGCAGCACCTCGAGCACCGGGACCGGGACGTACTGATATCCGAGCGCGTTGAGCGTCGCTTCGAGGCTTTCCAGACCCGGCCGGTTCTTATGCCGCCAGGCTTTGAACGTGGCCCGGAGCACCCCGCTACGATCCTGCAACCAATCGTAGGTGCGACCCTGCCTGCGCATCTCGGCAAAGACGAGCTTCGCGTGCGGATGGCCGGCATTCGGCACGGTGACGCGGGCACGAACTTTCGGCGGGTCGAGGTGGGGCGGCGTTCTTAATCTACTCTTCATGCCGCAAGCATGGGCCGGGAACGATCAGAGATCGGGCCGGAATGCGTCGCCATCAAGAACGCGCCGGCTGGTCGCACCTCTTGACCACAATAGTGTATGGCAGGATCCCTGCGGTTGGCGTGAACCGCTCTTCTATCGGCCTCCGCCCGCGTTTTCCTCGCCATCGCTCACGCCGCGGCACAGGGGACACGCAAGCCGGTGCCCCGTCTCCCATACCGTTCACGAGGACTTCTGCGACGCGCTCGAGTTCCGCTTCCCTGTGGTCACAGACAGAGCCGTGGCATGGCTAAGACAGGTATGGCGTCCCGCCGCTAATCCGGCCGCTGTGCTCATGACGTGCTGATCATCTCGCGTACGAGATTTTGGCACTCACAAGCCGTTCGCGTTGCTCGGACACGATGTCGAGCGCGCGGTGAAGGCCGCCGGCATTTCGGTGTTCATGCGTTTGGCCAGTGCCACAAGGTCGCGCGCGATGTCAGGCGGCGAGACCTCGAGCGCCGGGACCGGAATGTGCGCATAGCCGAGCACGAGTCGTTCCGAGCGATTGGAGACACTGCCCCGGACCTCAACGGAAGAGGCCTCGGACAGCTCATCGTCAGGCGCTCATTGCACCTCGGCCGCCAGAGCGGCCTGAGCTCTCGCCGGCAGTTCGAAGCCGGCCGCCTGCATCTTTTCCAGCATGTACTTCAGTGCGTTCCGTTCGGACCTCGGAAGTGCGGCGTCGCCACGGGTCAGCCGCCGGAGCGCGGCGTCCGATTTCGGGGTAATGAGTCGTTTGGCGCGGGCGAATCGGAAATACGGTTCCGTATCCGACATCATGGCGACGAGGACGCGATCAAAGTCGATGTCGGTGTCGAGCTTCTTCGCGGCGATGCCTTCCTTCCGGATGCGGCCGGCTTCAGCGCGGTCGATGGTGCAGCCGTCGAGTTCGACGTCAACGTTATAGGCGGAGCCGGCAACAGCAACCCAACAGTCGTGCTGCTTGCAGTATTCGCCCACGTTCTTCATGTACGGTGGCGTATCTCTGATCGTGGCGGCGACCTGCGGGGCCAACTGCCGCAGAACATCCCTGACCTCTTCGGGTAGTTCCTGGCGCTGCCAGATGAGGTTCAGGTTGAGTTCACGGCCCTGCCCCTGAAGGTGGTTTACGAGCCAAGCCAGGGTGTAGGTTACGACCTGGGCCTTATATCCTCGATCCTTTTGATACCAATCCGAAGTGGCGACCATTCGGTCAGTCCAGCGGAAGGCGATAGCCTTGGCGACTACTGCCCGGAACCAGTGTTCGTTGAACGACGCCTCCGAAGTCTCCCAGGCCTTTCCAATGCTCTCGGCGTAGTCGAGGAAGCATTTCTGCGCGTGACGGCTGACAATGTGGGGCCGGCACTCGAAAGTAACCTCGAACTTGGCGAGGTCGGTCTTGTCGATCAGCTGGTCGCGGGGGAATTCCAATTCGAAGCGACGCTTTTCCGCTGCTGTTCCATAGGCGAGCTTGTCCCGGTACTGCCCCCGTGCCCGTTCGTAGAACCACTTGGATCCAGAGAGTGAGCCCGGTTTAGCGGGCGCGGACATCTGTCTGGAGATCCGCTGCAACACCAGATGCACCGGATGGCTCGAGAAGAAATCCGCTTCGCTGATTTTGTTCTGGGTGTTGGCGAACCGAGAGATCTTCGGGACGATCTCCTCCAGGCGATCCGGGTTCACCACCGAGAGCTTCATCTGCACGAATACCCGGCTGAGGTCGACGCGCCGATCCCGTCGTTGGCTGTCGCTGGCGTAGAGGATCGAGGCCGTCGTCTGTCCACCGTTGACGATCTGCAGGTTCTCGATGGCCGTTATGCCAAGGTTGCCATCAGCCATTCGCGCGGTCCTGATACCGGCCGCCGTGGCGGTGAGCCCATTGTTGTAGGCGAAAAACATCTCCGGCTGGGTTTCAAGCGTACGAATGATACCGGCATTCACCTTGGTCCTGGCCTGCAGGAATGTCCGGACGTTCTGCTCCAGTAGCCGAGCGCCATATAGGCCGTAGATCTCGGCCAGGAACTGGCCCGGCACGGCAATGAGATAAGACGTATGCTCCCCGTCGCTGCTGTGCGCCGGAAGGCAGGGCAATGGCGAGCCGTTGATGGTGGTGACGTCGATCTCGATAGGCTCAAGCCTGTCACGAGCGGCAGAGATGTCCGCGAAGCGGGCGAAGTCCAGCACGCTGCAGACGAAGGGCACCCCCAGCACCTCGCCCGAGGTCTCGGGCTTTCGTCGGGTGGACATCCTGGCGTTGGAAAAGGCGATCACACGGATGCGACGGATCTGTGTGCGGCTGGAGTGGATCAGCCACGCCGCTTCGAACGTCGGACTGGTCTCCTCGATGGCATTGATGAAGTCTGGCTGAACGGCTTGGCCGCAGAATCGCCGGACACGTTCGAACAGGGAGTCAATCTGCGCGGCGTTGAGGGTTTCGATTTCGCGGCCGGTCCTGAAGTCGGAAACGGCCAAGTAGAGGTCGCCGCGCTCGGAGTCGACGGCGCAGCCATCGAGCTGATATCCGCCGCGCCCTTCGTGCCGCACCGGCGTGTAGGCGAGGTCGATGGTATCGCCGTTCTCTGTTGCCAGCTTCGCGTAGAGATTGAAGAAGGTGGCAGCCTGCGGCTCGCCGGAGGCCTCCGCCTCAAACAGCAATTCGCCCCAGAAGTGCTCGAACGCCTCATCGAGGTCGACCGTGCTCATGCGAATATCCGGCTCATGATTTGCCCTAGGTCGACCGTAAACGGCTCACAGTCGCGGAGCAGCACCTCATACGACACGTTCTGCACGCCGCGCGGTAGCAGGGCAGAGACGATACGCGGGAAGCCTTCGCGGACTTCGAACAAGCGACGGTCGGTCAGCACCCAGGTGGGCTGATCATAGTCTTCGTGCCGGGCATAGCCCCAGGCATCCAGCCCTGCGTCGAAGACGTCCTTCGCAGAGGGGCCGGCCGCTTCGAAGACCTTCCCGAGCGATGCGACGAGTGAGTTCAGAGTGAATGCGTCGGCCGCCGGCGGACTGGCGGCGATAGTCTGGTGGCAGAGCAGCAGCTGACTTCCGGCGGTATCGAGTTGGGCTTCGGACGCGATGATGAGCCGCTGGTCCGCAGTCGAAAGCTGAGTCTTGATCTCGAACTGCCAGTGGCCGACCGCGAAGTCCTGTTCGTCGCGGTGGCAGCCACGCCAGGACGATGCGGCGTCATGGGCCGACAGGCGTGGCAGAATGACTTCTCTCAGAAACAGCAGCTCGCCGGAGAGGCCGATCCGTTCCGGCACGCTGAGGAGATCGTCGCGGCGCCGCCGCAGCATCTCGTGCCAGTCGGCCAATCGCCGAAGGACCAAGCGGAGCCCGCTCGCGTTGGCGCCGCGGGGCAGACTGGCCGTCGCTTGCAGCAGGTGAGCACAGAGCGCGCGGAAGATGTCGAAGTGCTCGCGGCCCGGCAGCGTGAGCACCAGGCGGGCCCCGTCGGAAGCGCGCCGCTCAAGGGCGACCTCGATCCCATTCAGGCGCGGCGGTTCTGGAAGATTCCGGCAGCCGCTGTCCGAAGTGAGAGAGAAGATGTATCGACCTGCGAAGTCTCGGCCACGAAAGAAGTCTAGCGGGTGTGCTGTGTCGGCGCGGCGGACATTGTCGGCCGCGGCCGCCGGCGCAGGCGCGATATCCATCCAATCGTCCGCTTCCACCTACTCAGCCTCCAGAATGGCTTCGTCATCTTCGGCCTCGCTGTTCGCTTCCGCCTCCAGCTGGCGCCGGTAGACGGCGTTGACCTGATAGGTTCGGGCCGTCGACGCCTTGTCGGTGCGCGGAAGGCAGAAGCTCAGCGACGTCACGGGATCGGTCAGCTCCTTGCCTTCCGCGTTCGGCTGCGTGGTGAAGACATGGATCAGCAGAAGTGGCCGGGCTCTCTGGGCGCAGTAGGCCTTGTCGCCGCGCAGACCGCCTTCTCGCGTCTTTTCGGCGGCGGCGGCGTCGAGTTGCTCCTGTGACAGCGCGATCTGAGCGTCGTTAGGATCGGCGACTCGGTTCCGTCCGCCCGTCACCCGCCAGCCGCCCTCCACTGCGTCGCCGCGCAGACGCTGGCGTAGCGGGAATGGCCGGCCGGGTACGATTACCTCTGGAAAGGGGTCCCCGCCCCGGGGATGCGGAACGGCGACGTCCCACAGTGCCATCTCGTCGGACAGGCGGTCGGAGACGTAGTCCATGAAAAGGCTGGTGCCGCCCTGGATAGGGCCGAGGTCGCCGTGCGCCGACGGAAAGGAGAAGCCCCTCAGGAGGGCCATGACGCTCAGGCCGGGAACGCCGCGCCACACTATGGTCTGATCTGTCGTGAACGCCTCCGACGGCTCGCCTAGTCCAGAAACGAAACGCCTGACCTCTTCGAGGTTAGATAAGTTGGCGTCACGATTATTCGGCAGGATGTAGCCTTCCAGGTGCCGCTCGGAATAATCTGCGGCGACGGTCATCTGCGTGGCTGACCGCATCTTGTTGGCGGCGGTAATCTTGATGGCGGTGGGACTTTCCCTGACCTTCAGACCGAAGTGCTCCGGGGTCATGCCGAGATCCTGCATCCGCCGCACCTCGGTCCGCAGTTCTTCTATTGCCTCATGGATCTCCTTGTAGTGGTTCAGGGCCAGATTCGGGAGATAGACCCTGCAAATGTCCTCGAAATTAGGCCTGTAGCCGAACCATCGCGCCATCTGCATCAAGGTGTCGGACGCGGCCGTATTGCGCAGTATGTATGAGACCGTCAAGTCTTCCAGAGTGAGACCGCGAGACAAGGCGAGGCCGCCGATTGCAATGACATGCAGCCCGTGTTCGCGGTTTCCGCGATAGTCCAGTACTCCGCCCTTCATGTTGACCGTGACTGGCACGATGCTGGCGGCCGCCTCCCTGAGGACGGTCAACACCTGATCGAAGGTGACTCCGGTGCCATGATGCTCGCGGTCGAAGTCCTCTTTTAATAAGGCGATCACTGGGTCAGCCAGAGCGCGGCTTCCCAGCCCAGCGCTGACCGCGGTCGAGTTCTTCAGCGTACCCAAATAGGTGTAGACGAGGCCGAAGACCTTTTCCTGAACCTTGTTGAAGCGGCTCACATTGATCATCATCGAGCAGTGCTTACGACCCTGACCGCGGAGGATGCGGATCGCCCGGGTGAGCACGAATACCCGCATGGCCGTCAGCAAGGACCCGGGCAGCGCCGTCACCGGATCGTCGCTCTTATGTTTCAGCGGCAGCACCGAAGCATAGTCGTTCACCACCCTGACCATGCTAGGCCGCAGATCGCCATCCTCGGCGAATACGCGTGCGGCTCCGACGTAGGTGGACGGCGGATCCAGGGCCTTGATGAAGTGCTTCGGAAACAAGTCGTCCTGAAGCATGGCGTCGTTGGTGTCGGGATCGATGAAGATGTTGGCAAAAGGCGTGGCGGTGTAGCCGATGTATGTGCTGCGCTCGAAGAGGTTGAGGATCTCGCGGATCACTGCGTTGATCGCCGTAGTCGCGCCCGGATTCTTTGCCGTATTGATCGAAGCGTTGTCAGCCTCGTCGTCGATCAGCAGCAGCGGCGAGGTGATCGTACCGCCGTGGCCTTGCTCGATAAGCCAGTCCTTCAGCTTGGTGAGTGGCGCCTTGTTCTTCTTGGTGATGAAGATGATCGGTTCGTTGTGTGCGGCAAGGCTGAACACAACGCCGCCACCAGGGTTCCGTGTGAAGTCGCTGTCGCGTGTCGTGCCATAGGCGGGAAACCGCTTGATCGCCGCATAGGTCAGAAGCGGCAGCGGCTCCTGGGCTAACGCATGGAATACCGACTTCTTGCCGATAAAGGTCTCGTCCAGGCGTTCCTGCGTCTGCGACCGGAGGGTGTTGGTAATGCCGGCGAGCAGCAGGATGGTGCGATAGCCGGCGTCAGCCGCCTTGCAGATGAGCGCCGAATAATTGGTGGTCTTCCCGGACTGGACATGGCCGATGACCATGCCGCGCCGCGAGCCGATCCCGGCGTCCTTTGGATTGCCCGAGAAGTCGAGGAGTTCGTCGGTCACATTGTCCAGCGTGGCAACCACCTGAGGCTCGAGGACCCCGCCTTCCAGGTAATAGCGACGCAGCCGGTTCCAATAATAGAAGTCCAGTTCAGTCTGCCTGTCGCGCAGCCAAGGTTTGAAATCGCTGAAGACGGATGAGCCGCGCGTCTGGCTCGTGGTAAAGCTGCCCTCCAGTTCGCGGACCAGCCAAGCCATTTCCTCCGCGTCCAGGTGGAACGGACTCCCGGCGACCTCGGCCGCGATGATGCCGTCCGGCAGTGCGCGCCCCTGGGCGACCTCCTCCGCCCAGGCCTGACCGAGCCTGAGAGTGAAATAGGCGAGTTCACTGCTGAGATTCCGCACGTAGCCACCCCTTCTCCTTGAGGACGCCCTCAGTCGTTTCCCACGCCTCGCACCAGGGTTCCGTGATCTTCAGGAGCGCCCTCAGCGCCGCAAGGTCCCCACCCACCCGCGCCAGAAGTAGCGGCAGAGCGGCATTAAGGTCGGCGCGGAAAGCCTCCGGGTCGGATCGCGTCTGATGGATAGCGTCCAGTCCGACCGTCGCATCCTGGCCGAAGGCCTGAACGGGGAAAGCCTGCTCGATCACCTTGACGGCCGCGACGGCGGCCCGCTTCTGCTCGTCGTCGCCAGATTCCAGCAATGCCGCAATGATCGGATGCTCGCGATTGATGGCGTAGTGGATCTCTCCGCTCCGGGCGTAGCGGCTCCACACAGAGGTCGTGTGCCCCCGGTCCAGCCGTCCTCCCCGCGCGCGGAACACGCTGGCGGAACGCCGTCGGAGGCCATCCACAATCTGACGCAGCCGGGCGCGCAGGACGGCCGGCAGCTCGGCGTCCGACTTGTCGATGGTGATCTTCCAGATGTGGTCGAGCGCATTCGGGATGTCGACCCGAACCCTGATCAGTTGCGACAGTTCGCCGTGCCGGACAAGCCGGAACCAGGTCCCGCTTATGATCAGCCGGTGGTTGCGGTAGACATAGAAACCCTGATTGCGGAGGAAGCCTTCCTCTCCGCTTAGCCGGTCGTATTGGATGTCTTTCAGCTTCGAGTAGTGTGGGAGAATGAACGGTTGGACGGTGATTGTCCGCCCGGCGATCTCGAGGTTCTCGGCTTCCAGTTCCTGGGTCGCCTCGTGATCGCGGCAGAACGGGTCCCAGGGTTCGATCTTCTGCCCGTTCAGCCGAATCGTCAGGCGGCGACCGCGGACCTCTCCGGCCAGATACCTGTGGAAGATGAGGGCCAACCGGTTCCGCGCATGCGCCACAAGAGCATTGAACTCCTCGATGGTCAGCGAGCCGTTCTCGGACAGCCGGTCACAGTTCGACCAGACCACCTCCACGCCATCGTTCTTTTCCAACCCGGGCGAAGCTGCGGCGGCGATGTCCGCCCGCTCCAGGACGCCCATCCGCCAGCCATCGACATCTTCGAGGTCCCACAGACAGCCGTTCACCTGACCGGCGCGACTGGTCAGCACCATCAGGCGTGTACACTGGGAGAACGAGGCGGACTTCATGCCCCAGCCGAATCGTCCGAGATCGTCGGGCGACCGTTTTGCCAGAGGATTCGCGCTTGCCGGGCGCATGGCCCGGCGCAGTTCCTCGGCCGTCATGCCTTCGCCATCGTCGCGGATACGGATTTCCGGCGACCCGCCGCCAAAATCACAGGTCAGACAGACCTCGCGCGCACGTGCCTTGATGCTGTTATCGATGAGATCGGCAAGAGCACCAGGCAGATCATAGTTCCCGAAGCTGCGAGCCGACATCATGAGTGATGCCGCGTCAGGCGGGTTCGCCTCGAACTTCATCTCCGGCTCAGTTCGTCGCTCAGCCTGCTCGCACGCACTAGCATGCAGGCGCCCGTATGCCTCGCCTCGGCGGTGAGAGCGAGTCCCTTCGCTGCTATCAGCCGGAAGTAGTTTGGCGGGGAGGCCATGACTCAGGCTGCGGCGACGTCCGACGTCTCATCCGTCTCCGCCCTGTCGCACCGGGCGGCCGGTTTTCGCAAAAGATCGAGCTTGAGTTGCCGTCCGACGGCCAGGGCGAGCAGCGGGGGGACTGCATTGCCTATCTGCCGAAAGGCGGCGTTCATGGCGCCGGCGAACCGGAAGGCATCCGGAAACGACTGGAGCCGCGCCGCTTCGCGGACAGAAACCGTGCGTCTCTGCCGACTGTCCCAATGAATGTGGGAGTAGGTGTCTTTGCCCATGTGCGCGGTTAGCGTACGCGAGGGCATGGCGGGATCCATCTTCCACCACTTATTGGGAAACTTGCCCGGGTCGTAGGGTGGAACAGATGCCTTGTGCAATGCTCTCCACGCCTCGCTGCCCTGGGCGGGCCGAGGCCGGATATGCGAAAGCCGCTCTTCGAAGATGGCCTGGGCCACTACGCTCGCATGGGGATAATCCCCGCCGATGCGCATGCGCCGGAAGATCTCGAAGTCGCGGGGTGTCAGCCGCACGACGTGGCCGTCCGTTCCTGCATGGCATTTGGGCAGACCGGGCCACGCGCGCATCTTCGCGGCGTAATCGGTCAGGCTGGTGAACGACGGATAGGGGAGCACGTCCGAAACGTGACGCCGGCGCATCACGGCGGGCGCCTTGTAGTGCTCGGTAATCCGCGGGAGATCGGAGAGCGCATCGCGGACCGTGACAGCGGAAGGAAGTGTGGACGCCGGCCAGGGTGACTCCGTGAACCGCGAGCCCTCGTCCGGCACATAGCGCAGGGCGACCGTCCGGGCTCCCTCGTAGCCGGACGGGAGCTTCGCCGCATGAGTCGGGACAGGAAATCCTGGCGGGCGGCCGAGGGACGCGTCGACTGCCAACAGGAACAGGCGCTCGCGCATCTGCGGGACGCCGTAGTAGGCGGCGTTCAGCAAGGTGTATCGAGCGAGATAGCCCATGTCCTCCAGCGTGCCACAGATCTCCTCGGGCACGTTGTGGCCGCCGAAGTTGAGGATGTCGGGTACATTCTCGATGACGATCGCCACAGGGTGGACAGCTTCCACGTACTGCAGAAAGCGCTGGTACAGTCTCGCCCGCGGGTCGTTCTTGAAGGCGTCGTCGTCCCCGGTGACGGACCGCAGCTTCGACCGTCCAATGCGAGCAAAGGCCTGGCAAGGCAACCCCGCAGCGAGCACGTCGAACTGATCGGCCGGCGAGCCGTCGAGACCGAGGTCGCGGCATAGCGAAACCGGGTCTGATTCGGTCATGTCGCGTGCAATGGCCCATGCCTCGCGACAGGCGGCCACCGGGGCCGAGAAGTTTATGGCGTAGCTCTCGGCGGCTGTCGTATCCAGTTCGATGTGGGCAACGAGATTGAAGCCGGCGGCCTTAAGGCCGAGGGACATGCCTCCGCAACCGGAGCAAAGTTCCAGCACCCGGGGCGCCCGCCCTCGCCTTATCCGCTCAAGCTTTGTAGCCCGGACTGCCGCACCAGCCTTCATTGTGGCGCCCCAAGATGAGTCAGAAGCCGAGCCGCCAGCTTCTCGGCGTCGGTCGATTCGCACTCCCATATTACCAGAGAGTGCCAACCATCCGTCTGCAATTGCGCTATAACCGCGGCGTCGCGCGTCACATTTGACGCGAACTTTTCGCTCCAGAAATCCACGTTCGACTTAGGAGAATACGCGAACCGACATCCTGGGTGGCGGTGCCAATAGCAGCCATGGACGAAGATCACCTTGCGGCGCCCGGGAAACACCAGATCTGGCCTTCCTGGGAGATCCCGCCGGTGCAGACGGAAACGGTATCCCATGCGATGGGCGAGCCGCCGGACCACCATCTCTGGCTTCGTGTCCCTGCCGCGAATCCGGCTCATCATCCGGGACCGCGTCTCTCTATCGACGGTGTCCATCAATCATCCGTTTGTCTTGGACTTAAGCACTTCTACCAAGCCATACGCCTTTTGTGAAATACAACCGCTTACCGTGGGCCGGCTAAACGTTCCGTTGGGCAAAGGTCGCACGGCTCGCCCTCTGCGCGCTGCATTCTAGGCAGGGTAGGCAACGTGGTACTGGAGACGGGCGAGCGTCATCGCGAATGCCCACGCCAAACTCAACCGTTCTCGTGGAAGGCGCTCGGGGTCGACGTCGGGGCGGTCGCGCACGCTACGCGTGAACTACCACACCTCGCGCCAAATCCGAACGCAGCCGGACAGGCTGCTCGGTCCCGTCGTGACCGACGTCGACGAGAACCGGGAGGACCGAGGCGATACGGTTTCCGTGTTCAACGGCCCGCCTCCGGTGGTCCGGACCCGCGCGAGCGAAGCCGACGAGGTTTCGGCCGTAGGGGGCCTGGCTCGTCGAACAGGCAGCGGCCGGCGTCCGCCCGCACGAGATGGCTGTGTTCGTCCGCTCGGATGCCCAGATCGACCGGGCTCGCGCCGCCGTCGAGGCCGCGGGGCTCAGCTTCAAGGTTCTGGACGAGCGGGTCGAAACAGAGAGCGGCCACGTCTCGGTGGCGACCATGCACCTCGCCAAGGGCCTCGAATTCCGCGCCGTGGTCGTGATGGCGTGCCACGACGAGGTGATTCCGCTGCAGGAGCGCATCGAAGCCGTCGGCGAGGACGCGGACCTCCAGGAGGTCTACGACACCGAGCGGCACCTGCTGTACGTCGCCTGCACCCGAGCGCGCGACCTGTTGCTCGTGTCGGGAGTCGAGCCGGTGTCGGAGTTCTTGGACGACCTCGGTCCGGAGCCATAGAACTCGAATGGCGGCGACGCGTCGGCAGAGTGCGTCGTCGGTCCTTCGGCCTATGGGCGGCAGTTCTCCAGAATTCACGCGTCCGCGGGCGGCTGTGAGACCATTCACGCGGAAACCGCGCAGAGTGTGGACCTCTACGCGGTTTCTGCGCATATGACCCATATGGCGATGGTCGCCGAACGTCGGGGCTCTAACACCGGAGGACCGGAACGGGGTCAAGTCGCTCCATGCCCCTCTTATCATGGTCGCCCGGGTGACACCAATCAGGAGCTTCGGACAGATCACCGATACCGCTCCCAATGCCGCCCTTGCGACTCCAGCTATTCCCTTCTAACTACAGGGATTTGAAGAACTCCCGGGCACCGTTCCGCAACGGATCAAGAGCCGCGATTTTCGCTCGAGCCCATTCGATCCACTCACTGATCAGCTTTTCTCCGACTTCCGCGTCACCTTCTGTTTCAAGAACTCGCTGCAGTTCCTGGACGAATTCGAGAAGTCTTCCCCGCTCTTCCCAATCTATGGCGCGCGCTCGGAACTGGCGCCAGCGCCCGTCGTCGAG
This sequence comes from Rhodoplanes serenus, assembly GCA_009720755.1. Lineage (GTDB taxonomy): Bacteria > Pseudomonadota > Alphaproteobacteria > Rhizobiales > Xanthobacteraceae > Rhodoplanes > Rhodoplanes serenus. Next base: position 17,139 of record WNKV01000007.1, on the reverse strand, counting down.
TTCCCGCAGGCGTTGCGCCTCACGGCGGCGTGCTTCTGCCTCGCGAGACTGACGGGCGGATTCTTCCCGGCGTCGCTGTTCTTCGGCGAGAATGGGACCGGCAGCGATGATCGTGCCTACGATCTCTCCAAGCAAATCTGATATTTTAACCTTTGATGTTTCTATCCATTGATATTGCCGTCTGTTCAGGTAAGTATCTATGGTTACCCGTAAATAGCCGGACGAGTGCAATCCCGACTGGTGGTGTTCGGGGTACGCGGACCACTTCGGCGCCTCTCCTTCCGGTCGCACAGGTTGCTGCACCATTTTTTCGACAATGGTGCATGCCACCTTATGGCTGCTGACGACGAACACCATTTTGCCACGGATCGGCGCGTCGGCGACCTTGCCCCCGGCTCTTTCAACGGCGGTGCAGATCGCGCTCGTCACCCGGAAGCGATAAAGGTCTCTCGGGGTCAGGTCCTCGAAGAGCGGCTTCGCAAACGACCACGGATCATGTTTCCGTCGCCTGTTTTCCTGCTCGCGTTCCCGCTGTTCCCGCTCGTGCTGCCGCAGCCATGCGGCAATCTTCGGATGCAGATTGTCGATTGTTTCCGGAACGGCAACATCAGCCGCTAAAGCAGCTTCCGGTGGGAATTCTATAGGAGGAGGTGCGGGGGGCATAGGAGGGGTCGGATGAATATCGACCCACTCGGGAACGCCCGCCGGTCTGGGTGGAAGATCGCGCGTTGTTACGGGTTTGCCGGCATCCTTTTTAGCCCAATACCCACGAGGAGGGTATGGTATACGGAGGCGGTCGCAGATTTTAGCCAATCCATTACCGCTGATTCCGAACTCTTCTGCCAGGCGGCTCATTGGCCTCCGCCAGACCAACTCGAAAAGCTCATCGCGGGAAACTCGCCGCACCTGGCGAGAAAGCTGTTCGGTTTCCATAATCGAGCCCAAAGACCTTGTTTTTCCGTTCCGGAATAGCGAGAACAAAAAGGTTGCTTTTGTCGTCTAAACCTAGGACTGACCCGCGGTTGCGCGTCACCCGCAGAGGTGGCGCCCTGGAAGGACCCAAGACCCCGGAAGGGGGCTGGCGGCGGCATCGCCAAGTCGCCGCCACGCCCACCATGACACGACGCCTTCGACGAACGTGGCGATGGCAAGCCGCCAGCGTTCATGCCGCTGCGGTTCCCGGCCCGCCATAGACCAGGGGGGCGTCGTCGTTCGCGAGTTCAACGACGCCGCCATGCCAGTGCGGCGTGGCGTTGGCAGCGTTGTCGTTGGCGTAGGCCTCCTGTGCGCGCTTCCATGCCGAAGTGAACATCAACCGATCCGGCGGCATTCGGCCGACCTCGAGTTTGGCCAGCTCGCAGCCGAGCCGTGCTTCGAGCCATTCATGAATCTCGGCCGGGCTCTGCGGGCCATTCGGCAAGATGACGGCGGTGCCCGGCTTCTGCCTCGCGCCTTCCTTCTGATATCGGACGACCCGGCCACGGCAGTTGGGTGGGAATCTCTTACAAGTAGATTCCTTGTAAGGAAAAGCCACCCAACTGCCATCGGCGGCGAAGGCGCCCGCCACCGCGGCGACGTGCTTCGCGTCGTCTTGGGATACACCGGGATAGGCGCGCTTGTTCTCGCGCCATCCGACAAACAGCACCCCGGCCCGCGACACCTCGGCCGGCGTCCGCCACGCCCACGACATCTCGCGCCATCGCACGACGACGTCGACGCTGAGGTCGAGCACGATGTCGGCGATCAGCACGGACACCAGCGGGTTTGCCGCCCCTCGGCTGAGTGCCCGGTCGCGGGCCAAGGTCTGCATCACGGCGTCTTCGCACGCCTGGCGCCGCACCGCCTCGACGTGCGGGTCAGGGTGCCGGAGCACGTCAACAGGATGTGCGCTGCCGCCTGCAAGGCGAATGTAGGCGCGCTCTTGTCGGTACCGCGTCCGACCATGAGCGTCGGCCGCGACCGCCGCCACCGGGCCGCAGAACGTCACCGCGGCCTCGGCCTCCGCCTCGCGCACCGCCGGCAAGGTCCGGCCAACGCTGATGACGGATGCCGCGTCGCTCCAATCGTTGAGTCCGGTCACGCCCTGGAAATGTCCGGTGCGAACATTCGGCGGCAGGCGGCGCTCGCTCTGCTCTGCCTCGAGCGCCTTCTGCGCGAAGAATCCGACGGCCTTCTGCGGCCACAGGGCCGCCATGAAGCAAGTCAGGTTGTGGATGTGCTCCCGAGCCCGCTTGCCTTGCTCGACCACGCTGCCGGTGTCGTCGACCTTTTCCAAAAGGCCGAGCTTCGACGCCGACACCGGCGCGTCGACCACCTGTATCAAGTAGCTGTGCTCTGACCGTGCCACCGGCTGATCGACGGCGACGCACACGCGGCAGCCAAGGACGTTTTGAAGCTGCTCGACCGTCGGAGGCGTGGCGTCGAGCATCAGGATCGAATTGCCGTGAAGTTCATCGGCCAGCCGTCGGAGCGGCTTGACGATCAACTGGCGGCTGTCGCCGCGCCCCTGAACGCGCAGAGACCCGGACGTGGCGCCGGAATCGAGCACGCGCGCAACCTCGGTCCAGATGTCGACCATGAGCCGTACCGACGCATAGGCGTCACTGCTCTTCGCGACGATCGCATTGCGAGCCGCGGTCGGCATGGCGGGATAGAGTTCGACCGGCGGCCGGCGACTCCATTCCAAGCCGATGGCCTTCCATGCGGCGAGCGAATAGAGGCCGGCGGCCTCGAGCGCCGCGGCCGTCACATGCGCCCCGTCCGGCAGCCCGGCGAGTGCCCGGTGCAGTGCAGCCCGGCGATTCCGAAGGGTGAAGGTGTCCTGAATGTCGACCGTACCGTCGGCATGTCTGATGACGTGGTCGTCGAGGATAGACTCCAGCGGGACCGCCACCGCGTCGCCGATCATCGATCCGAGAAATGACTCGTCGATGATCAGGACATCCAGCGGCGGGATGAAGTCCGGCCACGGGCCGGCGAGCAGCGCATGCGGCAGAATCCAAACGTCGGGCTGCCCGATCTTCTGCCGATTGTAACCGCAGACACTGTAGTGCGGGCACCTCACCTCCGAGTTGTCGCTGCCGCAAACGTGCTTCGATGAAGCACCGACGGCGAGCGCCGCCTTTCGGGCCTGGACATCGCGGCACATCGTGATCGCGGCGTCACGTTTCGTCTCGTCGTCGATCGGCAGGTATCCCGGCGTCTCGGGGTCCGGCTTCTCGAAGCCTCGGTAAGCTCGCGCGTCGATGCCGAGCTTCTGAAAATCCGCCGCAACCGCCTTAGCGAGCCGAAGCGATTGCACGGCGTACGCGATCCGCAGGCCAGAGCGGACAAGACCGACGACGCATTGCTGAACCAGCGTCGACTTCCCTACACCGGGTTCGCCCTTGATCAGCACCGCCTCGGGCCGCAAGTGGCGCAGCGCATGGCTGGCCAGCGCGAACGGGATCACCCGGTGTTCCAGCTCGTACAGGGCGACGAGGTTATGCTGAGCCCACCATGCCCCTCGCTCGGCCGGGACCTGCTCGCCGAAGTACCGGTCCAGCTCGGTGCCGATCAGGGCGCGAGCCTCAGCCGGCGACACCGTCCTATCCGGGAACGTCGGCAACGCGGCCTTATCGGCTTCAACGTCGTCCCAGCCCGCCGCGCGTCCCTCGGCAACCAGCGCCGACCAATCGAGCCCAAGGTGACCGCAGAGCCATTGCGCCGCGTCGTCACGCTCTTTGCCGAGCGCCTTCATCACGAGATCAATGGCCGTGAACGTCTCGCCGGTGCCGTGGTCGACGATGCCGTCCGGATGGACGCTGAGGTTCGCGCCGCGCTTCGCTTCCTGTCGCCCGGAACTCGACGCACGCCACGGCGCGACGGCGCGGTAGGCCCGGCCCTGGAAGCGGCCCTTGGGCAGCGCGAGTTCGAGCACCCATGCCGGGATGTTGGCGAGCGCCGCGTCGTTGACTCGACGCCACCGGCTGACCCCGTCACTTGCCCCGCCACCCGCCCTGCCGGCCGCTACGGCTTTCAGCGCGGCCGGCGAGCTGGTGGTGCTGGCGGGCTTCTCGCGCGGGGCCTCGAAGCCGAACGGCTTTAAGGCCTCGCCGATGACCTCAGCGATGCTATCGGGCAGAGACTCAAGCTCGTCGACCCGAAGGTCCCACAGCATGAAGTCTGTGGTCCACGTGTACTCGACCCCGGCCGGGTGCAGGGTCGGTGGGATGACGGTTTGTGAACCGTGCGACAGGATGTCGAGCAGCCCGGCCCCGTCTGCAGTCCGGAAGTGATTCGTCCTGATCACGCCGGCGTTGCCGCGGTAAAACAGCGTCGCGCCCTTGCTGCCACGCTTCGCAACGTGCGCGCGGGGCAACAGCGGCAGGATCACGTCGAGCAGGTCGTCGCGGTCGATGTCGACGGCAACCAGACCGTTGAAGCCGCACGCGACACCAATGCCGGCGTCAGGCCATGCGGACCAGCCGCGTAGGATGTTCTCGGGAATGGGCTTGTTGCACCATTCGGACCACTTCCACATCGGGCGCCAGCCGTCGGCGCGGTCGTAGCCCCCCGGTGACTTCTTGCCGGGCTCAATGGTCAACGGGTTGTAGCCGTGCGCGATCAGCCGCGGCGCGAACCGCGCGAATGGACTCGCTTCCATCGCACGGTCACACCGTCAGCCGCTCGCGCAGTTTCTCGGCGTAGAGCGCCCGGCGCTCGGCGCGACAGATGGCCCAGATGAGATGGCCGAGACGCCGCAGCCGCCGCAGCGGCGAGCCGGTCATGCCGTCGGTGAGTTCCGCGACCATATCGAGCGACACGTCGACCGTCGAGAAAGCGTGCCTGCGTCCGGGAAAATGGAACACCAAGCGCGCCGGGCCGCGGGGCGACTCGGGGTGGAACACGCACCGGAAGTGCGCGTTGCGGTTCGGCTTCTGGCGACTGGAACCGCCCGACGTCGCGGCGCGGTTCGAGGTAAGGTTTTGATCGTCACACATCAGACTGCCTTTCGAGTTTTTCAAACGCCGCTCGTGCCACCGGGCGGCGTTTGGCGTTATGGATCAAGCAACCGGCGCCTCGCGCAGAAGACGTTCCCAGTCGTCGGCGAGCACGAAGACGACGCCGCGAACCTTGCGCGTCGGCAGAAGCCCCTCAGCGATCAGGTCGTAGAGCTTCGTGCGGCCGAACGGCCCTGCGGAAACGAGTTCAGGAATTCGGTAGGCGAGCTTCGGCATGTCGGTTTGGCTCCGGTGTCGTACGGACGAGTCCGAACATGAGCGGACTCGGGCGACCATAGGAGGGTGTTCTAGTCGCCCCATCCGTAAGTCGCTGATCAGAAATACGAATTTTCTACGGTGCGCCCTGCAGATTCGCCTCGCCGGCCCCCGCGTACTCTGCCGCCACCGTCATCGGCCGGCGCAGCTCGACGACGAGCCGACGCATCCCCGGCGAGCTGTCACGGGTGAGAGCGCGCGCACGGCCGGCGCGCAAAGGCGCGCCGTGACCGCGTTGCTTTGGTGGTTGAGTTTTCGATGCGTCCGCATGGCGGGCGCAAGGGAGGGTGCCGGTACGTGCGGCCGGAGTCAATCCAGCTAACCATCGGGTTATTCAACGGATTCGACGGATGCGGACGGATGGTGACGCACGAGACGAGCCCCACTCTTGACACATCGGAGATTTCTGCGTGGGTCGCGCGACGGATGATCCGTCGCGCCGAGGTGGAAATATTTCCCATGCGGCCACGATCAGGCAGCAACCGAGGTCGACCGCCGCCGATTGGCCGAGCGCCACATGTCGAGGTCGGCAGGATCGTAGCCGACGCGCCGGCCCAGCTTGATGTATACCGGCCCGCCACCGTAAACTCGCAGCTTGTTCAAGGTCGACGTAGAAATGCCGAGGTACTTGCTCGCCGCCGTGACGTTGATGAACCGATTTGACTCTGCGGAATCCATGTATCTTCCCCGATAAGAAGCCGCCGCTAGCGGCATCTGAGGCGAAGCTACTGCAATAATACCTATGGAAAAAAGCCGGGTCGATTTCCCATAAATCAGCCGTGGCCATCCTCGAGGTCGGTTGCCGCGCGCAGTGCGGCCGCCTCGAACTTCTGCCGCAGCACGAGGTCGGCGAGGTTGCCGCCGAGCTTCCGGGCGTCGCGCACGATCTCGTGCAACGTCGACGCCGCCCGCGGGCGCCGGCCGGCCTTCCGCTCGGCCTGCCGGTGCGCCTCGATGACGGCCGACATCGGCAGGCCAGTCTGTTCGGCCTGGCCCAGCAGCGTCCGCCCGAGCTTTAACCGCCCGGTGTCACCTCGCCGACCCGGCTCGCTCGCCGGCACGTCGGCAACGCCGCGCATCGACAGGGCGCGTTCGTATGCAATGGCGAGGCCGATGGCGAGCGCCCGCCATCCTTCGGCCGTAGGTGCGGCGCCGTAGACCCGCAACAGCGCCTCGAGCCGCGGCTTGATCACCGCTGCCAAATCGTCGGCGGTCGCCTCACCCGTCACCGGGATCGGGCCGGCGCTCAAGATGCGCTCCCATTCCGGAAGTTCGTCGTCGGTCATCGCTTCCTCCGGAGCGGCACAACATCGGCGCCGCCAGTGACGGCCGGCGACGGCACGGGCTCGCCGAGCGCGTTCGCGATTTCCCAGCCGATCATGTCGGCAGCACGTTTCACGGGATCAATCGCAAGGTGCGCGTACTTCTGCGTGGTTCGCGCTTGGGTGTGGCCGAGCAGCTTGCCGATGACGGGCAAGTTGAGGTTCGAGCCCACACCGATTGATGCGAAAGAATGCCGTAGGTCGTGCAACCGCAGCCCGACGAGTCCGGCTCGAGCCGTGATGCGACTCCACGGTTTCTTGATGTCGTGGCGCGGCGTCTCATCCTTCTGCCCGGCCGTCTCCCCGGCGATGACGAACTTTCCGACGCGAGGGAGCCCGGCGAGCACTGCGGCGGCCGGCGCGCCGAGCACGACGGTTTTCTTGCCGGTTTTCGAGTCGGGAAGGTTCAGCAGCCCGCGCCCGACGTCGACTTGCGACCACTCGAGGTTCAGGATTTCCCGCAACCTACATCCGGTCAGCAACAACAGCCGAATCGCACCGGTGACGTGCGGGCTATAGACCGTGCGTCGGTTCTCAGCCCGCGGCGCGTGCTTCGCACCGGGCTTCGACGGGTCGACGTCAAACGGCAGGCCGATCGTCTCGGCCTCCCGTAGTGCCTCGCCGAGGCGTTCGATCTCTTCTGTACTGAGAAACCGCTCGCGACCTTCCTCCCGGTACTTCTCGATCTTGGCGACCGGATTCAGCCCCTCGTCGATCAGCGCCGCCTTGCCGGCCCACGAATACATCGCCGCCAGCACGGCAAGGACTCGGTTCGCGACCACCGGCCCGCCGACCACCCGGTCGCGACCGTCCGCCCCCTTCACCGCGCGCTTCTCCTTGAGATGGTGGTGCAGCTCGCCGATATCCTTCCGGGTCACGTCGGCCGCACGCTTCGATCCGAGCGTCGGCCGAACGTGCGTGTCCAGGACGCCGCGATAGAACGTCGCCGTGCCGGCCTTACGCTTGGTCGCGACGTGGCGCTCGAGGAAGGCGTCCACGAGTTCGTTGACGGTGACGCCGGCCCGCCTGTCGGCCTTGTCGGCCGCCGGGTCGCCGCCCTTGGCGACCTCGGCCAGTTTGTCCTTCGCGAGACGCCGAGCCTTATCCGGCTCGAGCTTCCCGACCGCCGCGAGCGTCAATCGGCGCGTCGGGGCGGCACGGCCGCCGCCGGGCCGATACTGCACCACGTAGGACATCGCGCCCGAGGCGCGGACCCGGATGCCGAATCCGATGAGGTCGCAATCCCATATCGTGAACTCGGCGCCAGTCGGCTTGATCTCATTGACGGTACGTTTGGAAATCCGGACCGGGTCGGCGGCACCGCCGTTGCGTTTAGCAACGCTACCCTTGGCCATGTCGCAGCCCTCTTGCCCTTCTCTGGGGAAGCACCGGGGAAGCACGCCAACGGAAACCCGATGCAACATCAGGAATGATGTTACATCTCGACCATCGACATATCAACGGCTTAGGATACTCGCGGAAAGTCCCGGAACCCTCAGAATTCCAGTTGAGCTTGAATGGCATTCAAGAGGTCAGGGGTTCGACTCCCCTTGGCTCCACCAACTCCCCGCTCCCGATGACGACCGCTGTATTGGTCCTGCCGATGGCGTAGCGGGCCGGCCGATGCCGCCCGGAACGACCGATGCCGGCGGGTCGGCGAACCGCCCTCGGTCCCCATGCTGAAAGATGTCGCGGGCCCGCCGCAGCACTCGCGGCCTCGGCCCGACCTCCGCACCGCCGAGCGCCTGCCCCGAGCACGGCGGGCGCATCGATTCCATCGGTCGCGACGGCGTCACTCCTTCCGCGCCACGATGTAGGGCCGGACGTCTCTGCCGCGGCTGGCGTGGCCTTCCGTCGCCGTGATCAGGAAGCCGGCCGCCGCGATGGCCCGGTTCAGCTCGTCCCCCCGGAAGACGCCGACATGCGGCGCCTTTCCGATCGCCCGCATCACCGGCAACAGGACGAGGCGGACGAGCGCGTTCATGTCTCCGAGGCAAGGCGTCTTGGAGACGAACAGGCCCCCCGGCGCGAGCAGGTCGTGGATGGAGCGAAGCGTGGCGGGGAGGTCGCGGACCAGATGGAGATAGTTGAACCCCAGCACGACGTCGAATCGGCTGTCCTCCCGGGCGAGCGCCCCCGCGGTCGCACAGCGGAAAGCGAGCGTCGGAATCGGGGTGGCGGCGCGCTTCTCGTCGGCGATCGCGATCATCCCGGCCGACAGATCGGTCGCCAGATAGCTCCGCACCCCGGCGGCGAGCTTCAACGCCGTCGTGCCGGTTCCGCAGCCCAGCTCCAACACCCGATCGTCCGGCTTCAGCCGGGCGCGGGTCCGCTCCAGCGTGCGGTCGTAACCGGCCTGATCGGCGATCGCGGAGGCGGCATATTTGCGTGCTGTCCGATCCCAGAAACGGGCGTCGTCCACTGCGCTCATCGGCGGAGCTCCTTTACGGCATCCCTACCCATTATAGGATTCCGGCGCGCCCGGCCGACCTCGCCGAGGCGGGCCTGATCGGCTCGACCCCGTGTTTTCCGGCCGCAAGCGCCGCGGGGACGACATGGTATGCAAACGCCCGCCTGTCGTCGCCATCGAGGCGCACGGCTTCGCCGGGCCGGATCGCGTGCGATCTCGCCGAAGTGATTCGCGACCCGCCGTCCCGACGGTCGCGGCCGATTGCGCGGGTCAACCGGCCATGCACAATCGAGCCGTCCTGCCTCACGCATCTCACCACACAACAAAAAAGCGCATCCCTGGGAGAGAAACGCATGTCCCGTCGACTCTCGCATTGCGTCCGAACCACCCGCCTCTCGCCGGCCCGCCGGTCCCCGACCGGCCGGCGGCTGGCGGGCGTGGTCGTGGTCCTCACCGGGCTCACGGCCCTTGCGGCCCAGGCCCAAACACAGGCCCAAACACAGGCTCAAGCCCCGCCCGCTTCCCCGGCCGCTCCGGCGGCTGCCGGGGCGGCGGCAGGCACAACACCGCCAAGCACAACACCGGCGAGCGCGGCACCGGCGAGCGCGGCGTCGGGTGGCCGGATGATCACCCAGGGGCAGGCCAAGCCGACCGTCGAGAACCTCTACAAATGCCCGGTGCAGGTCTCGAACCATCGCGTCAGCGCGATCGGCACCATCACGGCGACCGACGGCACCGTCATCACCATGCCGGCCCCTGTCCAGTATGGGAAAGGCCCGATCGCCGCCGACCTCTACAACGAGTGCAATCAGGTGACGCCGGCCACCGCCAAGGACGTCGACGCCTCCAAGGTGCCGGTGGTCGAGATCGATCCGGACGGCGAGGTGATCACCGGATACATCGTCGCCGACAACTATTTCGAGATGTACGTCAACGGCAAGCTGGTCGGCATCGACCACACGCCCTACACGCCGTTCAATTCCGCCATCGTGAAGTTCAAGGCCAAGAGGCCGTACACGCTGGCGTTCCTGCTGGTGGACTGGGACGAGCAGCTCGGCATCGGCATGGAGCTGTTCCAGGGCAATCCGCACCATCCCGGCGACGGCGGCCTGATCGCCCGCTTCTCCGACGGCACCGTGACGGACTCCAACTGGAAGGCGCAGACCTTCTACATCGCCCCGCTCAACGCGCCCGACGAGGTGGTGGAGATCGGCAATGTCCACGACACCACCAAGCTCGGCCGTGTGCATCCGGTCGCCAAGAAGCCGCCCTGCGCCGACGCCTGCTACGCGGTCCACTACAAGATGCCGGACAACTGGCAGGGGGCTTCATTCGACGACTCCAAGTGGCCGCGCGCCTACGAGTACACCGACACGGACATCGGCGTGACGGCGCTACCGGCCTACACCCGCTATCCCGAGCTGTTCGAGGGGGCGCGCTGGATCTGGTCGTCCAACCTCGTCTTCGACAACGTGGTGATCGCCCGCCGCACGGTGCGCTGACGCCCCCCTCCGACCGCCGCGACGCCCGCCGCGGTCCGCGCCGCGGCGGACGCGCGTGGTGCCGGCGCCCGAGAAGGACATGGACAGAATGCAGCCCGAGCACACCCCTGTCGTCACCATCGAGGAGCACTATTGGGACGCCGAGCTGGTGGCCCACTTCACCGGCGGCGAAGCACCACGGCCGGGCCAGCTCGCCGACCGGCTGTACGATCTAGGGGCACAGCGGATCGCCGCCATGGACGCGGCCGGCATCGACATGCAGGTGCTGTCGCACGGCTCGCCCTCGACCCAGAAGATCGCCGGCGACGCCGCGGTGCCGCTGGCCCGGCGGGTCAACGATCGCCTGCACGCGGTGATCCAGGCACATCCGGATCGCTTCGCCGCCTTCGCGGCGCTGCCCACCGCCGATCCGCCGGCCGCCGCCGACGAGCTGGAGCGCTGCGTCGAGCGCCTCGGCTTCAAGGGCGCCATGCTGCACGGCATGCCGCACGGCGTGTTCCTCGACGACCGCCGGTTCTGGCCGATCTTCGAGCGCGCCGCGCGGCTCGGCGTGCCGATCTACCTGCATCCCTCGGTGCCGCATCCGGCGGTATCGGCGGTCTATTACGACGACTACACGGCCGACTTCCCCATGGTGGCGCGTCCGGCCTGGGGCTACACGGTGGAGACCGCCACCACGGCGATCCGCCTGGTGCTGTCGGGGGTGTTCGACGCCCATCCCGGGCTCCAGCTCGTGCTCGGCCATCTCGGCGAGACGCTGCCGTTCCTGCTGTGGCGGATCGAGCAGGCGCTGACGCGGCCCGGCCAGAAGCGCATCGCGTTCCGCGAGGTGTTCAGCCACAACGTCCATGTCACGACGAGCGGCTTCTTCTCGACGCCGGCGCTGCTGTGCTGCGTGATGGAGCTCGGGATCGACCGCATTCTGTTCGCGGTGGACTGGCCGTTCGTGGACAACGCACCGGCGGTCGAATGGATGGCCGGGGTGCCGTTGTCGGAGGCCGACAAGCTGAAGATTCTCGGCGGCAATGCGCGCCGGCTGCTGCGGCTGTGAGCGTCGAGAGCCGAACAAGCGTCCGGCCCGCGCGTCCCGCCGAAACGGGCGCCACTGGCATCGCGCCACCGCGTCTCACATCGCGACGATCACCACGCGCCGACCCAGCGCCCGACGTCGAAGACCGCGGCGGCGATCACCGAGACGGCGAGCCCGCTCCATACCAGCCCGAGGGCGATGTTGCGGTTGACGCGGACGAAGGTGTCTTTCTCGACCAAATGATGGGCCATGGAGCTGACCTCCGAGGCACGAACTGTCCAGCCGAAATAACGATTGGTTTCGCTGATCGTTCCAATGCGAAGTCGATTAACGTGCGGCGCCACACATGACAATCCGCAGTTGCACGCAGGCGGCCCGCGCCGGCAGCCCGTATCGATACGGGACGAGCAGCCGATTCCGGTGCTGCCGCAGAGCCGGTCAGCCGAGCAGCCGCAGCGTCAGCCGGACGAGGCGCTGCACCAGCGGCGTGTAGGGCGGGAACAGCAGGGGCGTGACCGAGAAGCGATCGCGCAGGATCGCCTTCTCGTGAGAAAACGCGCGGAAGCCATGCTCACCATGCGCGGCGCCGATCCCGGACTGGCCGATGCCGCCGAACGGCAGGCCGACATGGAGGAAATGCGCGAGGGTGAGGTTGATCCCGACCGCCCCGGAGCTGGTGCGCGCCGTGATCGCCTCGGCGAAGCTGCGGGAGCGGTCGAAGACATAGAGGGCGAGCGGCTTCGGCCCGGCGTCGATGCGGGCGATCACCTGATCGAGATCGTCGTACGCGATCACCGGCAGGACCGGCCCGAAGATCTCCTCCTGCGACACCGCCATATCGAGCGTGGTGCGAGCGATCAGCGTCGGCGCCACATAGCGCGCGAGCGGATCGGCCTCGCCGCCGGCGAGCACCTGCGCGCCCGCTCCGGTGGCGCTCTCGATCAGGCCGTGCAGGCGATCCGCGTGCCGGCGGCTGACGATGCGGGCATAGTCGGGCGAGTGCCGGCGGGCCGACGGGTCGGCCCCGTAGGCGCGGGCGATCTCCGCCTCCAGCGCCGCCACCAGCCGGTCCGCCACCGAACGATGAACGAAGACGTGGTCGGGCGCGATGCAGGTCTGGCCCGCATTGGCGAACTTGCCCCAGGCGATCCAGCGCGCCGCCTTGCGGGGGTCGGCGCCCGGCCCGACGATGGCGGGCGACTTGCCGCCGAGCTCCAGCGTCACCGAGGCGAGGGTGCGCGCCGCCGCCGCCATCACGATGCGGCCCACCGCCGGGCTGCCGGTGAAGAAGATGTGGTCGAACGGCAGCGCCAGCAGACGCTCGGCGACCGTGGCGTCCCCCTCCACCACGGCGACCAGCCCCGGCGGAAACGTCTCGGCGATCAGCGAGGCGATCAGCGTCGACGTCGCCGGCGCCAGCTCGGACGGCTTGAGCATGACGGCGTTGCCGGCCGCCAGCGCCGAGACCAGCGGGCCGAGCGCGAGGTTCAGCGGATAATTCCAGGGCGCGATGATCAGGCAGACGCCCTTGGGCTCCGGCCGTACCCGCGCCGCGGTGCCGATCAGCCCGAGCGTCGGGCGCACCCGGCGCGGCCGCATCCACCGCCGCAGGTGGCGGCGGGCGTGGGCGATCTCCTGGCGCACCGGCAGGATCTCGGTGAGCAGCACCTCGGTGGCGGGCTTGCCGAAATCGGCGGCGAGCGCCGCCACGATGTCGGCCTCGCGCCGCACCAGCGCGTCGCGCAGCCGCTCCAGCGCCACCAGCCGGGCCGCATAGTCGAACGACACCCGCCGCACCGCGACGCCCTGGCGCTGGGCCGCGAACAGCGCCGCGATGCGGTCGCCGTCGGCGCCGGTGGCGGTTCCCGCGACGGGCGCGCCCGCTGTCGGCATTGTCGTCTGCGTCGTGTGGCTCACCCGCCGCGCCCCTTGAACGTCGCCATCGAGTCGTGAATGCCGAACCAGCGCCCGCAGACGACATCGAACCAGCGCGTCGGCAGCAGGCCCTGAACGAGCGGCACGAGATACAGGAGCCGCGGCATGCGCAGCAAGATGCGGCCGCGCGCGACCGCATCGACGATCATCCGCGCCGCGTAGTCGGGTTTAAGGATTGGCAGCACCGGCGAGCGCACGCCGGCGAACATGCCGGTATCGATATAGAACGGCGTCACCGTGGTGACCCGCACGCCGGAGCCGGCGCGCTCGAGCTCGATGCGCAGCGACTCCGACCAGCCGACCATGGCGAACTTGCTGGCGCAGTAAACCGACATGCCGGGATTGGCCACCATGCCGGCCGCCGACGCGATGTTGACGACATGGCCGCGGCGGCGTGCCAGCATGCCGGGCAGGAGCGCGCGGGCGAGCCGCATCGGCGCCGTGGCGTTCACCTGCATGGTGCGCTCGATATCGGCGTCGGAATGCTCCGCGAAGCTCTTGCCGACGACGATGCCGGCATTGTTGACCAGCACATCGACCGCGAGCCCCTGGCGGCCCATCTCGGCGAGCGCGCGCCGCACCTGCTCGGGGTCGGTGATGTCCACCGCGAAGCCGACGACCGAGCGGCCCGGCGCCCGCAGCGCCGCCTCGGCCTCGGCCAGCGCGTCGGCCCGCATGTCCCAGATCACCAGGCGGGCGGCGCCCCGCTCCAGAACCAGCCGCCCCATCAGAAAGCCGATGCCGGACGCCCCGCCCGTGATCAGGACGGTGCCCCCCTCGATGCTGCCCATAGCCCCTCCCCGGCACCGATGCGCGGCCCCACCGACACCCGCACCGCGTGCAAGAGGCGATCCAACAGGAGCGACCGGCGCCTCATCAACAGGGCACGGCGCCGCACGGCCCACCGCGCCGCAGAGGCCGTGAGCCGGACGAGGTGGCGCCGGAGGCGCGCGTCAGCGCCGGGTCAGCGCCGCAGGGTGGGCTGGGCCGCCGGCTGCGCGGTCGGGGCCGGGCTGCCAAAGAACGGCGTGTAGGTCTGGTAGGTGGTGGCGGCAGGCGCCGGTGCCACTGGCCGTGAGACTGTCCGAACCACCGGACGGCGGGCCGGGCGGCTCGCCCGGGCCTTCTTGCGGGCCGCCGGCTTGGCGGTGCGCTTGGCCTTCTGCGCCGTCGGCTTGGCGGCGGGTCGCTCGGGGCCGAAGACCACCGCCGGCTCTGCCGTCGGCAGGGCCGCGACGACAGCCTCGCCCGGCGCCGCGGCGGCCGCGCCACGCTCCGGATCGGCGGGCACCGGATCGGCGGGCGTTCGATCGGCGGACACCGGGTCGGCCGGAGCAGGACCGGCCGCCACGGGCTCCGGGGTCATGGCGGGCGACGGCGCGGGCGGTGCCGCCGGTGCCGCCGCGAGGGCCACGACCGTCCCGCCCCCCTCGTCGCCGGAACCGGCAGGTCGCGGCGACGGCTCCGGGGTCTCGGGAACGACGGCGCGGATGAGGTCGCCGAGAGGGTCCGCCGAGGCGGGCACAGCGGCAGCCGGGCGGCGGCGCTCGTCGGCCGCCACCAGCGGCAGGCTCGGCCCGCCCGCCGGACGGCTGTCGGCCGCGATCTCGGAAGCCATCTCGGATGCGGTCTCGGGCGCTCTCGGGGCCGCGGCACCGTCTGCCGTGACGGACCGGCCGGCGGCGTCGGCTTGCTGGATGCGGGCTTCGGCTTCGATCTCGGCCCGCTCGGCGCGCGCGACGGCCTCGGCGACGAAACGCTTCTGGGTGTCGTCCAGCGGCACCTGGGCGAGCTGGACCAGGGTGCGGCCGAGCGGCGGCACCTCGCCGATGCGGGTCACCGCCTCGGGCGCCGTGACCAGGCCGCGCGCCGTCACCATGAGGGCGAGAAATACGGCCGCGACCGCGATCACCATGGTCCGGAAGGTTGGGAGCATCTGGAAACCGCCTCGTCCACCCGCGGCGCGCCACCCGCGGCCGCCGGCTCGCGGAGGCGCGGCGTGATTCGGGGTCAGGCTAACAGAGTCGGACCTGTCCGTGAATCGGCGGCCCGCCACCCGTGGCGCGATACCCGCGGGGAGAGGCACTGCGGCGAAGCCGGGCCGGCCGCCGCTCGGCTCCCCGCCGGCCGGGACGGACGGTCGAGCGACCGTTGTCTGGCTCCGGACCCGCTGCTACGGTCCGCCACCGCGCGTCGCCTTGCCGCCGGGCGGGGCCCGTAGCTCAATGGTCAGAGCCGGCGGCTCATAACCGCTTGGTTGCAGGTTCGAGTCCTGCCGGGCCCACCATCGATTTTTTACGGCGTTGATTTCATACGTTTTTCTTCGATCTATCCCGCACCCGGCAAGAAGGTGCGGGAATAGATCGTGCCCGGTCCGTTCCGCCGAGCAACGCCGACGCTTCGGTGCCGAGGCGCTCTCGATCCGCCGTGTCGGTGTAGAGCGACGCCATCCGCCCGCCGCGCCAGCCAAACACCGCCTCCAATTCCGCGACCGTCGCGCGGCGGTCCGCCATTGTGGTGGCGGCGAGCTTACGCAGGCCATGCGCCGATTTCGCGACGCCGGCGTCGCTGCACCACTCGCGGAATAGGTTGCCGAAGCTCTCCTTGGTTAGCGGCTTCCCGGCCTCTCCGACAATCCACGTCAGGTCGCCGGTAGGGCCCGCGGCGAGAACGGCGGCGAGTTCCGGCGCGATGCGCATATAGACGGTTTGCCCGGTCTTCTCCGTCTTGATTCTGATCACGCCGTTGCGGACGTGCGGTCGGCCGACGCGCACCGCATCTCCCCTGCGCAGACCCGTGAAGCGCAACACGGCGAACGCGATCCGCTGGCGCGTCCCGATCGGCCACCGCGCCTCGAACCGAGCAACGTCGTCGGCATCCCAGGCCGGGAACCCTGCGGTCTTCCGCGGCGGCGGCCGGATGCCGTCGGCCGGATTGGCCTCGACATACTGCGCCTCGACCGCCCATGCAAACAAGCCGCGCATCGCGTCCAGGTAGTGCCGCGCCTGGAACGGCGTCTTCGCCCGGCGATCCCTGGCCGCGGCGATGGCCTTCGGCGTGACCTTCCGGATAGGCTCGTGTCCGACCGCCTTCTCGACTTGATGGAATATTGCGTCGCGCTGTTTTCGGGTTGCCGGCGATAGGCTCGTCCAGACAGCCGTTTCGCGATAGCGAGCGATGAGCCAAGCAATTGATCCGGAGGCAGTACGGGGTGCCTTGGCGGTGGGGGATGGATCACCAGCGAGAGCGGCCCGGTACTCGGCATCGAACCCAGGCTCTCCCGGGCCCGCGCGGAGGCGGATACGAGGGCCATGCCCGACGCGCACGTACCATTTTGTGCGACCGTGACGGGTGACCTCGCGGATGACATGGGGCGGGCGCGGGCGCGGCATGCCCAGCATCACATCACAATCTCCGGCTCGTCATCAATCGGAGCCACGCCGGGCGCCGCGGCGAGTTCGCTCGGCCGGTCTAAGCGCACCAGCACCCGGCCGTCCGGGTGGATTTCGACGACGGCCGCGCCAGCCCGTCGCGCCGCGCGGATGGCGCGGGCGATCTCGGTCTCGGTGACCAAGGCGGCGCGGCGCGGCATGGTCAGGCTTCAAACCGCCGGCAGGCCGGCGCCCGGGCCCGGATGTCCGTCCCGGGACCGTGCGTCCACAGGGCGCGCGCCAGCTCGCAT
>WNKV01000006.1 GCA_009720755.1 Rhodoplanes serenus | reverse complement strand
CTCACCGCCATCGCGGCGCTGTGCACCATGTTCGCGTCGGGCAACATCGATCTGAGCGTGCTGCTCACCAATGTGGGTGTCATCGTCGTCGGTGTGATCGGCCTGTTCGCCCGCGACGCCACCAAGCCGGACGCTACGGACGCTCCGGCCGCGACGAAGTAACCGCCATGGCCCGCATCACCATCGCCGATCTCGCGACAACCCTGGCGCGGATCGAGGAGCGGCAGGAGGCGGCCGCGGCACGGATCGATCGCCTCGATCAGCTCCTCGAAGCAGCGCTGACGGCCCGCGACCTCGTCCCGCTCGACACCCGGGCGGCCGCCCTGGCGCAGCGCGTGACGGCGCTGGAGGCGGCGCAGCGGTGGGTGGTGAGATCGGTCGTCGGCGCCCTGGTCACCGGACTCGGCGGGCTGCTCACCGCCGCCGGTGGGCGGCTGGGATAGTGCCCCGCCAACTCGTCCTCCATCCCCCGCCGTCGCCGCCCTCGGGATGCCCCGGGGGCGGCTTTTCGCGTTTCCGGAGGTGAGGGAACAGCCGAAAAAGTCAGTTGAGAATCAATGCATGATCAGGCGCCCTCACCTGGAGCTAATCCATTGATGTGCCTCAATTCTAGCACAACTACCTCCCCCACCATCCCTCCTCCCACCACTCGCCGTTCCCACGATCTCCGGCCCGCCCATGGCGCCACCGGTTCGACCGACATCGCGGCGCAGCCGGCGCCGGCGCGCAGCCGTGATGCTGGGAGCGGAGCGGAGCGGCCGTAGGGCCGCAACGCCGCCGTGACGGCCCGATCAGCAGCGATGGCGCTCGTGATCGCGCGCGTCGTGCTGCTCGTGCGTGTGGGGCTCGTCCGGCTCGATCAGGCCGAAGGCACACAGGGTCTCCCGGGCTTCGTCGGAGATCGCCCGAGGCGAGCGGCGGAACGTGTCCAGGATGGCCAGGACCGCGGTCGGCGGGTCGTCGCAGCCGGCGTGGCAGTGGCGTTCGTTGGTGACGGGGGTCATACGTGTCTCTCTGCTTTTGCGTGCGATCTGGCACTCGAAAGGCGCGAGGAGTTACCACCAATCGGCAAAACGTCAAGTCAACGACTGTTACGTTCCGCCGGCCCGACTGGATCAGCCATTCTTCCGCCGCACCGCGTCTCGTCGTTACATGCGGGAGAGACAGACCTGCTCTGTCGAGATCTGTGAACTTACCTGTCATGAGGATGGACGCCCGGCGGTGTCTCGCCCTCGATACACTCCTTTTGTTGGGGGAGATCGGAGATCGGCCCGCGACCCGCCGTCGGGGAGGCGCCCCGGGCCGCGGATCGCCGCGCGTGTGATCGATGCCGCATTTTCTGCGGCGAGCGGTGTCCTCCTCGCCCGAAAATGTCTAGGACAGGCTCGCCCGGCGCCGCCGTGCCGGGCTCTCCTGCCGATCGAGATCCTGCCATGCCCGACCACGACCGCCCGAAAAAGCCCTTCCAGCCCGGCTCCAAGCGCCCGCCCCGCGCCGGCCGCCCGGGTGGTCCCGACAAGGCGCCGTGGCGGCGCCCCGCGGCCGGCGGCAAGCCGGGTGGCGGCAAGCCGGGCGGCCGCCGGCCGTTCCGGCCCGAGCCGCGCGACCGTGACGGCCCGGCGATCCTCTACGGCTGGCACACCGTGAAGGCCGCGCTGGAAAACCCGGACCGCCGCTTCCATCGCCTGCTCGCCACCGAGAACGCGGCGCGCCGTCTCGCTGAGGACGGCATCCCGCTGCCGATCCAGCCCGACATGGTGCGCCCGGAGGCGATCGCCGCCATCGTCGGCCCGGAGGCGGTGCATCAGGGCCTGCTGGCCGAGGCCGACCCGCTCGACTCGCCCGATCTCGCCACGCTGGCGCCCGAGGGCGTCGTGCTGGTGCTCGACCAGATCACGGATCCGCACAATGTCGGCGCCATCCTCCGCAGTGCCGCCGCCTTCGCGGTCGCCGCCGTGGTCACCACCGCCCGCCACAGCCCGGAGGCGACCGGGGTGCTCGCCAAGGCGGCCTCCGGCGCCGTCGATCTCGTGCCGATGGTGACGGTCGGCAATCTCGCCCGGGCGCTGACGACCCTGAAGGACAACGGCTGGATGACAGTCGGGCTCGACAGCGCCGGCGATGCCGACCTGGCCGCGACGCCGCTGCGCGGCCCGCTCGCCCTGGTGGTCGGGGCCGAGGGCAAGGGCTTGCGCCAGCTCACCCGCACCACCTGCGACGCGGTCGCCCGCATCGACCTGCCGGGCCGCATCACCAGCCTCAACGTGTCGAACGCGACCGCGCTGGCCCTCTACGTGGCGACCACCCGGCTGGCCGGAGCCTGATCGGTTGCCGTGGCGACATCGCTCACGGTGAAGAAGTCGATGGGGCCGAGCCCGAACAACGCGAGCTTCGCCCGCACGCGCAGCGGCACCAGTTCGGGCCGGAACGCCGGCCGACCGGCGAACAGCGCCGACCGCCGCGGATTCACGTAGATCACCCGGATGTCGCGCGGCTCCGCCCGGGCGGCCGCCTCGATGCGGTCGGCGACCCGGTCGAGCACGGCGGTCGTGAACGGGTTGTAGAAGAACAGCACGAGATCGCCGGACGGCGGCGTGTAGTCGGCCGCGTTGACGTTCACCACCGTGATGGTTCGGCAGGCCAGCCGGTCCATCGGATAGGCCGCGACGTTGTCGCAGGCCTCGGCATGCAGCGTCTGCGAGAACTCGACACCGACGCAGGCGGCGAACGGCAGCCGGGCCGCCGTCAGAACCGCCCGCCCCCGCCCGGCGCCGTAGTCCACGAAAGTGAAGCGCGATGGATCGATCCGCAAGGCGGCGAGCGCCCACAGCAGCGGCAGGCGAGGAAACGCCTCGTAGCGGCGATCCTGGAACTGCCCGGGGGAGCCGACGACGTCGTCGGGCGTCACCGTGCGGCTCTGCCCGGTCGGCCAGCGCTCCATCGCGTCGCACGCCCGGTCGTAGGCGGCGTAGTGGAGCAGCACCTTGGTCTGGCGAGAATAGTAGCCCACGCCGCAGCCCCGCCGGTGTGACGACGCCGTCAGCGCGACGGGACGGTCGGGCCGGGCTGGTCGACGCTGGCGACCCGCCGAACGTCGACCACCTTGGCGCCCAACTTGGCGCCCGGCCCGAGATAGCCGTAGCGTCGCGGCGGATAGGCATAGGGTCGCCGATACGGCCCAACGGGCGCGTAGACCGGACCATAGGTGTAGGGATAACGGTGCACATAGGCGTCGCCGCCCTCCGAGAAGGTCGGCACCGCATAGACGCCGGCGCCGCGGTAGACCGGCCCCTGGTTGACCACGTAGATCGGCGGGCGCGCGCCCGCAGGATCGAGCACATAGCCGATCGGCGGCGCCACAAGCACCGGCACAGCCCCGTAGACGATCACCGGCCCGGGGCCGCAACAGCCCTGCTGCGCCATCGCGGCCGGAGCGGACAGTCCCATGGCCGCCATCACGCCGGCCCAGAGAAGACCAGCCCGAACGACGCCGGCTCGAACGACGGCGGCTCGAACGACGCCGGCCTCCATCCCGTGATGCCCCCCCTGACGCCCCGCATCCCGCATCGGTCGTTCCTCTCGCCTATCCGCTCGCCGCCGGATCGCGACTCGTCCAATCCGCCGGATGACGCCAGTTTAGGACCCGCGGCACGCCGCGGACAGTCACGGTCTCGTCGGTTGCGGACGCCGCCCTCACCAGCGACCCCGGCCGCCCGGCGCCACCACCACCCCGGGCATGTCGTACGAGTAGTCCGGAGGCATGATGGTGGCCGGCAGCGGCTGCGACTCCGCATGCCACGACTCGTGGAACGGCTCGGCCGGCCGCGGCGGCAGCCGCGCCGCAGGATCGTATTCGAGGCGCCCGAGGCGTGGCTTCTCGGCCGAGGTCGGATAGAAGTGCTCGGGCCGATAGCCCCATCGATAGTTGCGCCGATAGCCCGGACCGGGCCTGAGCCACAGCGGCTTGATGACGGTCGGCCCGATCCAGCCGGGCCGGTACAGCCCCCAGTCGCCCTCGACCACCGCGTAGGACGCCTCGCGGCCGTTGATGAACACCGGCACGTCGCGGCGACCCGGGATGACGATCACCGGACCGTTGTCCTGGGCCCGCGCCGGCTCGCCCGGGGCCACCGCCAGCCCCGCCGCCGTGATCGCCATCAGCCCCAAGAGTCTCGTGCGTCCGGCCATGCCGCCTCCCCGGGTCGGTCCCGGCGCGGCCGCGCCGCGCTCTTCTCGTCCCGAGCACAACCCAAGAGGATCAAGAATCCGCTGGCTGCGAGCGGCCGAACCGGCGATTTCCCACGGTAACCCTAACGAATCCCGGACGAGGACGGCGCCGGCGCACCCGTTCGACTTTCGGCCAGCGCGGAAATCCGGACGAGACTCGCGGGAACCGCCGCCTTACACCTGTCGTGGAACCCGGGGGCGCGCGTCGTCCGACTCACCGGGAGCGATCAGAACGGCGACGCGACCCCATTCCGAGGAACACCATGGTGGGCCAGACCCGGATTTCGGCGCGTGGCGCCGGCATGACCAAGGACGAGAAGTTCGTCATCTTCGCCTCGTCGCTCGGCACCGTGTTCGAGTGGTACGACTTCTATCTGTACGCCACGCTGGCGCCGTTCTTCGCGGCGCTGTTCTTCCCGCCCGGCAACGACACCGCTGCCCTGCTGTCCGCCTTCGCGACCTATGCGGCCGGCTTCCTGGTGCGGCCCTTCGGGGCGCTGGTGTTCGGCCGCATCGGCGATCTGGTCGGCCGCAAGTACACGTTCCTGGTCACCATCGTCGTGATGGGCGGCGCCACCTTCATGGTCGGCCTGCTGCCGACCTTCGAGACCATCGGCTGGGCGGCGCCGCTGCTCCTCGTGGTGCTGCGCCTGGTGCAGGGGCTGGCGCTCGGCGGCGAGTATGGCGGCGCGGCCACCTACGTGGCCGAGCACGCCCGGCCGCGCAATCGCGGCTTCGCCACCAGCTTCATCCAGACCACCGCGACGCTCGGCTTCTTCCTCGCCCTCATGGTGATCGGCGGCTGCCGCCTCGTGATGGACGCCGAGAGCTTCGCCACCTGGGGCTGGCGCATCCCCTTCATCGTTTCGCTGGTGCTGCTCGTGCTGTCGATCTGGATTCGCCTGCGGCTGGACGAGACGCCGATCTTCCAGCGCATGAAGGAGCAGGGCAAAGGCTCCAAGGCGCCGCTGACCGAGAGCTTCTTCCGCTATCCCAACAACAAGTACGTGCTGCTGGCGCTGCTCGGCGCCACCGCGGGCCAGGGCGTGGTCTGGTACACGGGCCAGTTCTACGCGCTGTTCTTCTTGCAGATCACGCTCCAGCTCGACTACGTGCTGGCCTATCTGCTGGTCGGCGTCTCGCTGATGGTGGGAACGCCGCTGTTCATCGCCTTCGGCTGGCTGTCGGACCGCATCGGCCGGCTCAAGATCATCATGCTCGGCTGCCTCTTGGCGGCGCTCACCTACATCCCGCTGTTCCAGGCCCTCACCCAGGCGGTCAATCCGGACCTCGTCGCCTTCCAGGAGCGCGCCGCGGTGACCATCGCGGCCGACCAGTCGACGTGTCGGGTCCATGTGTTCGTCGGGCCATGGTCGAGCTTCTCGGACTGCGACCGCGCCCAGGACTTCGTCACCAAGCTCGGCGTCTCGTTCCGCCGCGTCGACACCCCGGGCGGGCCGGTCACCCTGACGATCGGCGACACCCGGGTGGAAGGCTGGAGCCAGGCGCGCTGGCAGGCCGCCTTCGAGGGCGCCGGCTATCCCACCTACGCGGACCCCGGCAAGGTGAGCTGGCTGAAGGCCGAGCTGGTGCTGCTGGTGATGGTGCTCTACGTCACCATGGTGTACGGCCCGATGGCGGCGTTCCTGGTGGAGCTGTTCCCGACCCGCATCCGCTACACCTCGATGTCGCTGCCCTACCACATCGGCAACGGCTGGTTCGGCGGCATGCTGCCGTTGCTGACCACCGCCATCGTGGCGGCGACCGGCGACATCTATGCGGGCCTCTGGTACCCGATCGGCGTCGCCCTGACGACCCTGGTGATCGGCACCGTCTTCCTGCGCGAGACCAAGGACATCGACATCGCCACCGGCTCCGGGGTCGACAGCTCGCGGCGGGGGTGAGGCGGGCCGCCCCCTCCCCCAGCGGCACCCTCCCCTTCATTGAATAGCCTCGGTGCGGCTGCTAGACGGGGCGGCCCTGGAGCCATTGGCCGCCGCATGCCCGACACGTTCGCCCTGAAGACCCCGCTCGCCGCCGTGGCGCCCCCGAGGCCGGAGCGCAAGCCGCTGACCCGGCTGCCGCTCCTCCTGGCGATCCTGGCGGCGCTGACGGCCCTGCGGCTGATCGGGCTGCGGCTGTCGATCGTCGATCTCTTCTACGACGAGGCGCAGTACTGGTCGTGGGCCCAGAACCTCGCCTTCGGCTACTACTCGAAGCCGCCGCTGCTCGCCTGGATCATCTTCGGGGCCGAGCGGGTCTGCGGCAGTGCCGAATGGTGCGTGCGCGCCGCCTCGCCGGTGTTCTACTTCGGCACCAGCCTCGCGGTGTACGCCATCGGCCGGGCCGCCTATGACGAGCGGGTCGGCTTCTGGGCCGCCCTGATGACGGCGCTGACCACCGGCGCCGCCTTCTCGTCGCGCATCATCTCGACCGACGTGCCGCTGCTGTTCTGCTGGGCCGTCGCGCTCTATGGCTTCGTCAAGCTGCTGGAGGCGCCGCGCTGGCGCCACGCGATCCTGCTCGGCGTCGCCGCCGGGCTCGGGCTGCTCGCCAAATACGCCATGGTGTTCTTCGTGCCGGGCGTGGTGATCGCCGCCGTGGTGAGCCCGCGGGCGCGGGCGCTGCTGCGCGGCCCGCATCTGTGGGTGGCGCTCCTGATCGCCGCCGTGGTGGTGTCGCCCAACATCGCCTGGAACGTCTCGACTGGCTTCATCACCTTCAAGCACACCGGCAGCCTGGTGACCGGCGAGGAGACGCGGTGGAGCGCGCTGCGGGCACTGGAGTTCCTGGCGGCGCAGTTCGGCGTGTTCGGCCCGGTGATCTTCGCCGTGATGATCGTCGTCACGGTGCGGCTCCTGCGCGGGCGCCTGGGCGAGATGGACCGGGTGATGATCGGCTTCTGCCTGGTGCCGATCGCGGTGATCACGGCGTTCGCGTTCACCGCCAAGGCGCACGCCAACTGGGCCGCGGTCGCCTTCGTGTCGGGCGTGGTGGTGGCCGCTGCGACCTTGGTGCGGGAGCGCGCCCGCGGCTGGATCGCCGCCAGCCTGGTGATCGGCGTGGTGGCGCAGGCCGGGCTCCTGATCGGCGACACCATCGCGGACCGGGTGGCCGTGCCGGGCCTGCGCAACCCGAACCCCTATGCCCGCACGCTCGGTTGGCGCGACTTCGCCGAGAAGGCCGCCGCCACCGCGCGGGCCGCCGGCGCGCGCGCCATCGTCAGCGATTCGCGCGGCGAGCTCGGCGCCCTGCTCTACTATCTGCGCGACACCGGCATTCCGGTGCTGTCGTGGCGCACCGAGGAGATCCCGTCCTTCGACCTCGGCAGCCCCTACACGGCGCAGACGCCCGGCCCGGTGCTGCTGGTGACCGTCTGCCCCGACCCGCGGCGCATCGCGGCGCATGTCGAGCGGGTCGAGCCGCTCGGGCTGGTCGCCACCGGCCAGGGCACCGGCGGGCCACGCGGCTTCCGCGCCTTCAGGCTGAACGGGCCGCGCGATCCCCTCGGCCCGCTGGCGAACTGTCCGGGCCTGTGAGCGGCGTCGGCTGGCCGGGCCGCATCACGACAACGTAGAGAACCCACACGGTCAGCGCGGTCAGCACGCCGGACAACAGCACGTCGGAGGCGAAGTGGCCGCCCATGGCGATGCGCACGCCGCCCACCACCACGGCCCAGGCGAGCACGACCGCGATGCCGAGCGGCCGCAGCGGCGCCGGCAGCAGCAGGGCGGCGGCGAGCAGCCAGGTGGCGCTCGACATCTCCCCCGACGCGAACGAGCAGTTCGAATCGCAGCCTCCGAACGGGCTCCACCACGGCACGAAATCGAGGGTGCCGCCGAACGGCGTGACCTCGATGGGGCGCGGCCGGCCGCCATGTGGCTTGAGGATGCCGTTGACGATGAGGCCGGGCGCCACCGCGAGCGTCGTCAGCACAAACAGGGCGGCACGCAGCGACAGTGCCGCGGGCAGCCACATCACGGCGGCTCGCGGCGCCGCGAGGCGGACGATCAGAACCACGCCGGCCGCGATCGCCACCAGGCGCACGATCATGTCGTTGACGTCGCGCACAGTCTGCAAGGTCGGATCGTAGGCATAGGGCCAGACGCGACGGGCGGCGTCGTAGACCAGGGCGGTGATGGCGAGATCGAGCTGCGGAAACAGGCCGAACACCAGGCCGGCCGCGGCACCGACCGCGAGGATGGCGAGAAGCGCCACCCGGCGCCAGGAGCCCGGCGGATACGGCTGACCGAGCGCCGTCACGGGCACCCGGGGTGAGAAGTCGGTCTGGCGGGCCATCGTCACTCCGGCAAGTCGTCACTCCGGCGGGTCCGTGCGGGCCGGGCCGCGGGGGCGGCCCCAGGGGCAAGCCACGCACGACATCGCCGGCGGATCGGCCGGACCGACTTAAAGCAAGTCCCGCCCGCCGGCGGAAGGGGCCGGCGGCGGCATCTCGCGCGGGCGCCTCAGAGACCGCCCGCCGGGGTGAGCACCGTGAAGCCCTGCGCCTCGAACACGGCCCGGGCGGCCGGCTGCTTCAAGTAGGCCAGGAAACGGGCCGCACCGTCACCCTTGGCGGCGGCCGTGACGGCGAACGGATAGACGATCGGCGGATGCGAATCGGCCGGGAAGGTCGCCACCACCTTGACGCGCGGCTCCACCTTGGCGTCGGTCTCGTAGACGATGCCGAGCGCCGCCTCGCCGCGCGCCACCAGCACCAGGGCAGCCCGCACGCTCTCGGCCTGGGCGAGCCGCGGCTCGGTCTCGGCCCACAGGCCGAGCTTCTCCAGCGCCGTCTTGGCGTACTTGCCGACCGGCACCGAGGCGACCGCCCCGGTGGCGAGCCGCCCGTCGCCGAGCGCGGCGCGCAGGCCCTCCGCGGTGAGCGGCACCGTGGCGACCTTGGTGTCGGCAGGGGCGACCAGCACCAGCCGGTTGCCCAAGAGGTTCACCCGGGTCGCCGGGTCGATCAGCTTGCGGGCCTCGGCCCAGTCCATCCAGTCGAGATCGGCGGAGACGAACAGCTCGGCCGGCGCCCCCTGCTCCATCTGGCGGGCG
Organism: Rhodoplanes serenus; assembly: GCA_009720755.1. GTDB lineage: Bacteria > Pseudomonadota > Alphaproteobacteria > Rhizobiales > Xanthobacteraceae > Rhodoplanes > Rhodoplanes serenus. The sequence goes on along the minus strand of WNKV01000006.1, from coordinate 261,562 downwards.
AGCGTCGAGGACGCCGCGAACGAGAAGCGCACCGGCACGGTGGTCTGTGCGGTGAAGCTCTTGGCGAGGTCGGAGAGCGCGTTCTGGAGCGACGCGGCGGCGAACACGGTGACGGGCGGGGCCTCGCCGGCCGGGGCTCCGGGCGCGCGTGTCGCAGGGGCGGGCGCCGGCTGCGCCATCGCCGGGACGGCGAGCGCCGCCACCGTGAAGGTGATCGCCAGGGCGCGAAGGGCGGAGCGGATCATGGGCCTTCTCCATTGTCGCAGGGGCGCCGGCCGGCCACCGGACAGGCGATGCGGCGGGCCGCGGCGACGCCCGAGCGCCTGCCTTGCTGTATCGTTATCGATATAGCTTCGCGGCCAGCGGCGGGTCAAGCGCACGGGAGCGCGCCGCCTCGCCCACGGCGTGGCGTCGGCGCCGGCCGTTTGATATAGAGCAGGTTGCGCCGATGGCGCCGTCGCCGGGTTAGCTCAGCCGGTAGAGCACCTGATTTGTAATCAGGGGGTCGGGGGTTCGAATCCCTCACCCGGCACCACGACGCCCGCTTGGCCCGCGTCGGCAGCGAGCCGACCGGCCGTCGCCCCATCACCTCGCGACCACCCGTCCCCCGCCCGTTTCGCTGGCCACGGCCCGTGGATTTCGCTACCTCTCGGCGCCCGCCGCGGCGGGTGCCCTCGGCCGCCGAGACGTCCCGCGCCGCCCTTTCCGGACCAGCCTCTCCCATGACCACCAACACCTACGTCCTGTCGCTCTCTTGCGCCGACACCACCGGGATCGTCGCCGCGGTGACCGGCTATCTCTCCGGGCTCGGCATCTTCATCACCGAATCGGCGAATTTCGGCGACCCCGAGACCGGCGGCTTCTTCCAGCGCACCGTGTTCCGCACCACCCCCGGCCAGCCCTCCATCGCCGAGATCGAGGCGGGCTTCCGCGACATCGCCCACCGCTTCGGCATGCGCTACCGCTTCCACGACACCGCCGTGAAGCCGCGTGTGCTGATCATGGTGTCGAAGTTCGACCACTGCCTGAACGATCTCTTGTACCGCTACCGCACCGGCAGCCTGCCCATCGACATCCCGGCCGTGGTGTCGAACCATCCCGACCTCGCCCGCGTGGTCGAGTGGCACGGCATCCCGTATCACTTCCTGCCGGTCACCAAGGACACCAAGGCCGAGCAGGAAGCCGCCGTGCTGGAGATGGTCGAGCGCCTGCGCATCGACCTCGTGGTGCTGGCCCGCTACATGCAGGTGCTGTCGGACCACATGTGCAAGGCGCTGTCGTGGCGCTGCATCAACATCCACCACTCGTTTCTGCCGAGCTTCAAGGGCGCCCGCCCCTATCACCAGGCGCATGCGCGCGGCGTGAAGATCATCGGCGCCACCGCCCACTACGTGACCGCCGACCTCGACGAAGGCCCGATCATCGAGCAGGGCGTCGAGCGCATCGACCACACTTTCACGCCCGAGGACTTCGTCAGCATCGGCCGCGACATCGAGAGCGTGGTGCTGGCCCGCGCGGTGCAGTTCCACGTCGAGCACCGGGTGATCCCCAACGGCAGCAAGACGGTGGTGTTCAGGCGCTGACGCGCTCGTCCCTGACGCGGCGCACCATTCAGCCGAAGATGTCGGTGGTCATGCCGCGATACCAGCCGACCGCCTCGCGGGCCTGCTTCTCACGCAGCTCCGGCGTCTCGTCGCGCTGCGACGTGTAGGGATCGAGCATGACGATCTTGCCGTCGCGCGGCTCGTAGCGGGCGCCGTTCTTGATGGCGTCGTCGGGCGCGATGGTGCTCCAGCAGTGATTGGTGAAGCGCACCGGCAGCAGCCGCCCGCCGACCAGGTCGTGGCGGACGATCATCGCGGTGTTCTTGGCCTCGTTGTTGGCCGCGAAGCCCGACTTCGGGAAGTCGCCGCCGATCGCCGCGTCGCCGATGACGTGGATGTTCGGATCGATCCGTGACGCCATGGTGCCGGCATCGACCGGGCACCACCCGGTCTCGTCGGTGAGGCCGGCGTCGCGGCCGAGGCGGCCGGCCACCTGGGGCGGGATGACGTTGACGAGCGCCGCCTTGTGGGTCTCCAGGTCGGTCGTCACCGTCATGGCCTCGGGATCGATCTCCTTGATGCCGCCGTGCATCTGCGGGTCCTGCCACTCGATCGTGCCGGGATAGTGCCGCGCCCAGCCGTCCTCGAACAGCGGCTGCATGGCGAAGTGATCCTTGGCGTCGAGGATGACGATGCGGGCGCCCTGGACGCCGCGCCGCTTCAGCGCCAGCGCCATCATGGAGGCGCGCTCGTAGGGCGCCGGCGGGCAGCGATAAGGCGCCGGCGGCGCCACGACGACGATCAGGCCGCCATCCGGCACCGCGTCGAGCTGGCGCTTCAGGAGCCGGAACTGGGCGCCGCCCGTCCAGGCATGCGGCATGGTCTCGGCCGCCGCTTCCGACCAGCCGGGCAGCGCGGTCCAGCGGAAGTCGATGCCGGGCGACAGGATCAGCCGGTCGTACGGGATGCGCGATCCGTCGGCGAGCCGCACCATGCGGGCGGAGCGCTCGATCTCGGTCACCCGCTCGAACACCAACCGAACACCGCGGCCGGCGAGATTGTCGTAGCCGTATTCGAGCTGCTCGAACGGCTTGAGGCCGCCGAGAAACAGGTTCGAGGTGAACGGGGTGACGTAGGTGCGGTTGGCCTCGATCAGCGTGACGTCGAGATCGGCGCCGCCGGCGACCAGATACTTGGCCGCGGTGGCGCCACCCGCGCCGCCGCCGACCACCACGACGCGCGGCCGCACCTGAGCCAGCGCCGGACTGGCGAGCGCCGAGGATGCGTGCGCGGGCCCCGGCGAGGTGGACACCGTGACGGCGGCGCCGGCGAGAGCGCCGGCCAGGCCGCGCAGGACGTCGCGCCGATCGATCGCGTCACGCATGGCGTCGTCCGCTTCGGAGGTGCTTCGCGTCACGACGTGTTCCCCGGTCCGGCATCGTCGCCGGGCGGGTGCCCGGCGACACATCTGAACGCACGACTGCTTCGCTTCGACGATGGATGCGCGAGCCGTGCCGCGCATCACGATCGCGCCTCGTGTCAGGCAAAGATGTCCGCCACGATGCCCTTGTACCAGCCCATGTTCTCCTCGCTGGTCTGGCGCCGCACGTCCTTGTCCTCGCCGGTCTTGGAGACGAAGCCCTCGACCTCGGCGATGGCGCCGTCCTTGGGCTCGTAGCGGCCGCCGATCTTGACGGTGTCGTCGGCCGCGATGACCGACCAGCAGGTGTTGGCGTAGCGGGCCGGGAAGACGCGGGAGCCGGTGAGCTCGCCGCGCACCGCCAGCGCCACCACCTTGGCCTGGCTGTTGGCCGAGAACGCCGACTTCGGCATGGCGCCCGCAATCGCCGCGTCACCGAGCACGAAGATGTTGGGGTCCTGCGCCGACTTCATGGTGGCGGGATCGATCGGGCAATAGCCGGTGCCGTTGGCGAGCCCCGCATCGCGGGCGATCTTGCCGGCCATCTGCTTGGGGATGACGTTGACGAGATCGGCCTTGATGGTCTCGAGATCGGTGACGACGGTGCCGGTCTTGGGATCGACGCTCTTCAGGCCACCATGCATCTTCGGGTCCATCCACTCGACCATGCCCGGATAGTGCGCCTGCCAGCCTTCCTGGAACAGCGCCATCTTGGAGAAGCGGTCCTTGGGATCGACCACCACGATGCGTGACTTGCTGTGGCCCTTCTTCTTGAGGACGGCCGCCATGCAGGACACCCGCTCGTAGGGACCGGGCGGGCAGCGATAGGGATTGGGCGGCGCCACCATCACGATGGTCGCACCGTCCTGGAGCGCGTCGAGCCTCGTCTTGAGAAGCTGCGTCTGCGGCCCCGGCTTCCAGGCGTGCGGCATCACCTCGGCCGCCTCCTCGGACCAGCCGGGCACCGAGTCGAATGCGAGATCGATGCCGGGCGCCACCACCAGCCGATCGTAGTCCAGGGTCGATCCGTCGGCGAGCCGCACCTGCTTCTTGTCACGATCGATGGCGCTCGCGGCCTGGCGCACATGCTTCACGCCGTAGGCGTCGAGCTTGTAGTCGTGGGCGATCGAGTCCCAGCTCCGGAAATCGCCGAGATACAGGTTCGAGTGGAAGCAGGTGACGAACTTGGCGAGCGGCTCGACCAGCGTCACGTCGATGGCGCCGTTGGAATCCTTGGCGACGTACTTGGCCACGGTGGCGCCGGCCGGGCCGCCGCCGATGACCACGAGGCGCGGCTTGGCCTGGCCGCGCAGCACCGCCGGAAAAGCGACGGCAGCGACGCCGGCGAGCGACGCGACGGAGAAAACACGACGGGTGACGGCAATCATGAGGTCCTCCCTGGACGCGCTGCGGACCGCGCCACTGCCCCAAGGGGCGGGACATCGCGGGTCCGTCGTCTCTGTGATCCGCTATCGGTGATCGAACTCTGCATTGATCATCATAACCATCGTCCAAGGCCGAACCACTCGTTTCGCGCGGCCCCGGACCAAATCGGGAGGTCCCCCCTCCCGGAATGTCGCGGCCTCCACCGCGCCACGACGACACCACCGAATTGCAAGACGCCACACCGACCCCGATCCGGCGCGAGCGCTCGGACCGGCGGCGGCGCGACGCCTCAGTCGGTGCGCGGCTTGAGGCTGCCGAAATAGGCCGCCAGCGCCGCGATCTCCTCGTCCGAGAACTTCACCGCGATGCTGCGCATCACCTGGTTCTCACGCTTCTTGTCGCGATACTCGCTCAGGATCTCGACGAAGCTCTCCTCCGGCCAGCCGACGATCGGCGGGATGCCGTCGTAACGCCCGCTGATCTGGTGGCAGGTCACGCATTCCGACGACAGATACTGGCCGAGCTCGCGATCGCCTTTCACCGCCCCGGCGGCGCGGTCCGCCGCCACCACCGCCACCGGGCTCGCCGCCGCCGCTATCACGGCGACGGCCGTGACGGCGGCGAGCACGACGGGCCCGGAGGCGGCAGCCACGGGGGCGGTGACCACGCGGGCGGAGACGGCGAGCCGCGTCATTCGACCCGGGGTCCCTTGCCGTCCTCGGGGGTGACGTCGATGGATCGGGCCCGCCCGAGCACCGTCGGGGTTCCGGCCGCGCAGTTCGTCATGCACGGGTCCTTCTTCCAGAAGCTCTTCTCGGACACCTCGCGGTCGTCATCGAAGAAGTTCGCCTCGTTGGAGAGCTTGACGGTCGGAAAGGTCTTGTCCGACAGCTCCAGATCCTGATCCGTGATCACGTCGTTCAGATAGAGCACGTAGGCGACGATCGCATAGAGGTCGTCGCCCGACAACGATTGTGCGTTGCCGAACGGCATGGCGCGCCGCACGTAGTCGATCACGGTGGAGGCATACGGCCAGTAGGAGCCGATGGTCTTGACCGGGTCGTGGCTGGCCAGCGTGCCGGCGCCGCCGGCGAGCACCGGCCAGCGGCCGGCACTCTCGCCGAACTCGCCGTGACAGGAGGCGCACTGCTCGACGAACAGCGCCTCGCCCTTGCGGGCCGTGCCCTTGCCGGGCGGGAGGCCCTGCCCGTCCGGCCGCACATCGATGTCCCAGCCGGCGATCTCCTCCGGCTTGGCCTCGCGGCCGATGCCGTACTTCGCCTTGGTGGCGGCCGGTGCGGCGGCCGGGCTCGCGGTCGTCTCCTTGGCGGGTGTCTCCTTGGCGGCCGGCTTGCCGGGCGCCTCCTTGGCCGGCGGCTTGCCGCTCTGCGCCGAGGCGATCGTCACCACGGCCAGCGATCCGCCACCGATCAAGGCGACGGCCAGCAGGACGGCCAGCTCACGAAATCTCGACATTTTCCACCTCGCCCTCGGGCGACACGCGCCAGGTCTGGATGCCGTTGTTGTGGTAGACGGAGTTGACGCCGCGCACCTTGCGCAGCTCGCTCTTGGTCGGCTGCACGTAGCCGGTCTCGTCCATGGCGCGGGACTGGAGGAACAGCTCGCGGCCGTCCCAGTCGAACTCGGCGTAGAAGCGCACCAGCGACTTGTCGAGCACCGGCCCGTCGATGCGCGCGGTGCGCCAGTTGCGCCCGCCATCGAGCGACACGTCCACGCGGGCGACCTTGCCACGGCCCGACCAGGCGAGGCCGGACAGCACGGTGAAGCCCTTCTTGTGGCGCAGCGGCGCCTGCGGGCTCGGATTGGTGATCACCGACTTGGCGTCCATCACATAGGTAAAGCGGCGCGCCTTGCCGTTCTCCAGGAGGTCGGTGTACTTCGACGTCTCCTCGCGGTGGTGCCAGGGCTGATCGCCGACCTCGATGCGGCGCAGCCACTTGATCCACATGTTGGCCTCCCAGCCGGGCACGCAGATGCGGACCGGATAGCCGTTCTCGGGACGCAGCCGCTCGCCGTTCATGCGGAACGCGATCAGGCAGTCGTCGAGCGCCTTCTGGAGCGGCAGCGAGCGCGTCATCGCGGCCGAGTCGGCGCCCTCCAGCAGTAGCCACTTGGCGTTGGGCTTGAGGCCCGCCTCGTCCAGCAGCACCTTCAGCGGCACGCCCGTGTACATGACGTTGTGGATCATGCCGTGGGTGAACTGACAGGCGTTCATCTGGGCGCCGCGCCACTCCATGCCGGAGTTGGCGGCGCATTCGGCGAAATAGATGCGGTTGGTGCGCGGCAGCCGCTCCAGGTCCTGAAGCGTGAACATCAGCGGCTTGTCGACGAGCCCATGCAGCATCAGCCGGTAGTCGTTGGGATCGAGCTCGGCGATGCCGGAGTGGTGACGCTCGAAGCACAGGCCGTTCGGCGTGATGATGCCATCCAGCTCGTGCAGCGGCGTGAACGACACCGAGCTCTCGCGCGAGGCGGTGAGCCATTCGACGTCGCGGCGGACCACATGCGCCTCGTGCTTCGACGGCTTGCCGTAGGGCCGCACAGCGACGCCGTCGCCCAGCACCTTCGACCAGTCCGCCACGTTGGGCGGCAAGTTCGCCGGGTTGCCACCTTCGGCCGCCCGCGCCACCTCGGTCGCGAGGGTCGCCCCGGCCACCGCGGCGCCGCCGAGCGCCAGCCCGCTGCCGAGGAGCGAGCGCCGTGATAGTCCGGCGTCGCGATCTCCGTTCTTTTTCAGCATTCCCGCTCTCCGGTCTCCAGTGTGCATTTGTACGAGACGCTGGTCTCACCTCTCCCCGCGTGCGGGGAGAGGTCGGGGTTCGCGCCGGAGGCGCGAAGTCCGGGTGAGGGGGCGTCCCCGCGAGTCACTGCTTTGGGGATACGCCCCCTCACCCCGACCCTCTCCCCGCACGCGGAGAGAGGGAGCGCGGCGCCGTGCCTCGAGGTACCGGAGTCTCAGGCCCCTACGATCTTCACGGTGGAGGCGCCGGTCGGCGCCACGGTCTTCTTCCGGCCCAGATGCGCGAACACGACGTCCCAGATCGCCGGCCCTTCGGTGCCCTCGTTGACGCTCGCCCAGCCGGCCACGGTGTAGTCCTTGTCGGCCGCCAGCGGCTGGCCCGTGCGGGTGAGCGTGAGATCGCCGATGCGGCTGCCGATCGGCTTGCCGACGTCGATCGTGTAGGCGAGGCCACCGACCCGCACCATGTCGCCCCCCTGCTGGAGATAGGGGTCGGGATTGAAGATGTTGTCGGCGACGTCCTCCAGGATCTCCTTGAGGCGCGCGCCCGTCATGGCCATGCGGTAGGCGGCCGGATAGGTCATCGCGGTCGCGTTGTAGACGTCCTCGCGGGTGATCGCCTGCCCCGGCAGCAGCGACGGACCCCAGCGGAAGCCCGGCGACAGCGAGATCTCGGCGTCGCGCTCGGCGATCAGCGCCTCGCAGATGACATCGTCGAGGGTGCCGTTGAAGTTGCCGCGACGATAGAGCGTCGTCTCGGTGCGACCGACCTCCTCGGCCAGCATCTTGGCGTGCGGCGCGCGGTGCTTGGCGATGGTGGCCGCCATCGCGGCGTCGGGCTTGATCACGTCGGCCAGCACCGGGATCAGCCGGTAGCGGAAGTCCCGCACGGCCCCGTCCCGCACGTCGAGGTCGAGGCGCGACACGAACTTGCCGTGGCTGCCCGAGGCGACCAGCAGCGTCTTGCCGATCTTCAGCGGCTCCGGCAGCGCATCGTGGGTGTGGCCGGTGAGAATCACGTCGAGGCCGCTCACCCGTCCGGCGAGCTTACGGTCGACGTCGAAGCCGTTGTGCGACAGAAGCACGACGAGCTGGGCACCGCCGGCCCGCAGCTTGTCGACCTCGGCTTGCAGCTCCTTCTCGCGGATGCCGAACGACCAGTTCGGAATCATCCAGCGCGGGTTGGCGATCGGCGTGTAGGGCAGCGCCTGCCCGACGATGCCGACCTTGACGCCGCCGCGCTCGACCACCGTCGAGCCCTTGAACACCTCGTCCTGGAACTCGCTCTCGCGCACGTTCTGGCACAGGAACGGGAAGCCGAGGCTGTCGACGATCTCCTTGACGCGCGCCTCGCCGAGCGTGAACTCCCAGTGGGCCGTCATGGCGTCCGGCTTGAGGAGCGCCATGCAGTCGACCATGTCCTGGCCCTTGGTGGCGAGCGACGTCCACGAGTTCTGCCAGGTGTCGCCGCCGTCGAGCAGCACGACGCGGTCGCCGCGCTCGGCGCGGATCGCCTGCACGATGGTGGCGACGCGATCGAGCCCGCCGACACGCCCGTAAGTCTTGGCCAGCGCCTCGAAGTCGACATCGGCGAGCGCATAGGCGAGCGGGCTGCCGGCGGGAATCTTGTAGGATTCGAGCAGTGCCTTGCCGGTGACGTGAGGCGGCACACCCTTCGCCTCGCCCACCCCGAGATTGACGGTCGGCTCACGGAACCACACCGGCATGAGCTGGGCGTGAATGTCGGTGATGTGAACCAGCGTCACGTTGCCGACCGGCTGGAACGCCAGCAGGTCCGCCTCGCTCACCCGCTGCTGGGCGAAGGCCCGCGTCCAGCCGCCCGGATCGAGGCCGGCAGCGGCGAGCGCAGCAGCCGTGGCCGCTCCGAATTGCAGCAGATCTCGTCGCGTCGCGTTTCGTCCCGTCGGCATGGGCGCGCATCCTCCTTCGCCGGAGGCATCCCCCCCGGCGTCGCGTGTTCTGATTGTCGAATAGACCCGGTGAGGCGGGCGCGCCGTCAGCTCACCGTGATCTGGTCCTCGCCGACGATCTTGCTGCCGTCGTCGTCGATCCAGGTGAGGACGACCTTGCCGCTCTCCTCGGCCCGGAACTTGAACTGCATGTAGGGATTGGCCGAGACGGCGGGCTCCAGATCGCAGGCGAAGACCACCTTACCGTTCACCTCGCAGGTGAACTTGTTGATGATCTTGCGCGGAATGAGGTTGCCGTCCTTATCCTTGCGCTGACCCGACTCCATGATGTGGGAGACGAGCGCCTTGACCTCGACGAGGTCGCCCTTCTTGGCGTCCTTCTTGTCGAGACGGATGCGCGGCCGCGGCGCGGGAGTCGACATGGGATTCTCCTGAGGATTCGTCTGTCGGGTCCGGATCAGCCGCCGCAGCCGCCGATGGTGACCTTCACCTGCCGCGTGTCCATGAACAGCGAGCCGTCGTTCATCTTGGCGACGGCGATCACGTTCTGGGTCTCGGCGAGACGGATGCGGGTGGCCGCCTCGGCGACACCGGAGCGCGGCGAGAAGTGGAAGGTGGCGACGCCCGCCCGCGGATTGCCGTCGGCGACGATCAGCACGTCGGTGACGTGCGAGGCGTCCGTCATCGGGCTCTCCACCGAGAAGGCGAGCGGCACGGTGTTGCCGTTCTCGGCGATGTCGGGCAGATCGAGCCGGACCTTGCCCTTGGTCGGCGTCTTGCCGCCGGTGAACGCCTTGATCAGATCGTCCGAGTCGTTCTTGGCGAAGGCCGGCCCGGCGCTGCCGAAGGCCAGAACCGCCACCGCTCCGGCGGAGAGCGCGAGCGCCTCGCGTCGGCTCACAGTCATCGTCATCAGAAACCTCTCCTCCTGGACGGCGGTACGAAACAACCGCCGCGCTTGGGCTGTTCGAGAATGATCCGGCAAAGAGGGGAGCGTATCCCCGCGAGCGTCCTCCACATACATTCATTATTTTGAAAATCAGTAGCGAGTCCGCGCCTTCGACGCAATAGGCGAATGGGCGAAGAACAGTGCATTTCTTGCTGCGATGCAGCAGAACGCGACCAAAACATCCTGTTCGGCGCTCCGAAACAGAAAATTGCTTTTCATTCGCCTTCGGGAATATAAGCTGGTCGAAGGTGGTCGTCAGCGGCAAGACCGGCACAAGCCCGGCAGCCGCGCGATTGCTCGGTCGGAGGAAACATGATCCCAGGATGGAAGGCGCTGGCGCTCGCCGGAATGACGGCGGCGTCAATGACGGTTTCGTCGCTCGTGAGCGCAGCGTTGACGAGCGCCGTGGCACAGCCCGCTGCGGCGCCCTCCGCCGGCGCACAGCCCGCCGGCGACGAGGACGCCGACAAGCTGCTCGAGAAGTACCGGGCGATGATCTCGGACCCGATGTCGAATCCGGGCTATCTGGCGGTCGACAGCGGCGAGGCGCTGTGGACGACGGCACGCGGGCCGAAGAACGCGACGCTGGAGACCTGCGATCTCGGCAAGGGACCCGGCAAGCTCGACGGCGCCTATGCGGAGATGCCGCGCTGGTTCGCCGACGCCGGCCGGGTGATGGACGCCGAATCGCGGCTCCTGTGGTGCATGGAGACCATCCAAGGGCTCGACACCACGGCGCTGCGCAAGAAGCCGTTCGCCTCCTCGGGCGGAAACCCGGCGACCGAGATCGAGGCGCTGGTGGCGTTCGTGGCCAACAAGTCGAACGGCTTCAAGTACGCCGCCAAGATGGAGCATCCCAAGGAGCGGGAGGCGGTGGCGCTCGGCGAGGCGCTGTTCTACCGGCGCTCCAGCCTCAACGACTTCTCGTGCCAGACCTGCCACGGTCAGGAGGGTCAGCGCATCCGCCTCCAGAACCTGCCGTTCTTCGACACCGCCAAGGCCGCCCAGGCGACCATGGGGTCGTGGCCGACATACCGGGTATCACAGGCGTCGCTGCGCACCATGCAGCACCGGATCTGGGATTGCTACTGGCAGATGCGCATGCCGGACGTCGGCTACGCCTCCGAGGTCACCGTGGCGCTCGCCGCCTACCTGACCAAGAAGGCCGAGGGCGGCGCCATCGAAGTGCCTTCCATCAAGCGCTGAGGACCCCCGATGCTCCGGATTCTGCTTGCGGCGACCGCCGCCACCCTCCTCGCGTCGGCGCCTCTGGGGGCGACCGAGCCGAAGACCTCCGATTTGAAGACCAGTGCCGGCGCCGAGGTGGCGCCCGGCATCAGCCGCGAGCGGCTGGAGCAGGCCGTCGCGGCGGCATGGAAGAACCTGCCGCCGGACATGCAAGCCCGTGTGGTGCAGGACGAGACGATGCAGCTTTGTTCTCAGTATCGCAACAGCCCGCCGCCGGCCGTCGCCGATGCCATTCTGGCTCGCGAGAAGAAGAACGTGGCCTATCCGGCCGATGGCAAGCTGATGGGCGACTGGAAGGCGGGTGAGAAGCTGGCACTGTCAGGCTTCGGCGGCCGTATGGGCGACAATCCCAAGCTCCCCAATGGCGGCAACTGCTACGCCTGCCACCAGCTCGCCCCGGCCGAGATCAGCTACGGCACCCTCGGGCCCAGCCTCACCGGCTACGGCAAGATCAAGGGCAACACGCCGGAGGTCCAGAAGGAGGTCTACGAGCGCGTCTACAACGCCCAGGCGGTGTTCGCTTGCTCGAACATGCCGCGCTTCGGGCACAACAAGTTCCTCACGATGGAGCAGATCAAGGACGCGGTGGCGTTCCTGCTCGACCCAGCCTCGCCCGTGAACAAGTGAGGCGGCGCGCTGCGACGCCCTGTGGCCACGACACCCTATAGATCGAGGTGAGCGTAGCCCGGGGTCGAGCCGGCGAGACCCCGGGGGGCCTTCGCGATAATCCGCACGAACGCCCCCGGACGTCGCTGCGCTCCGTCCGGGCTACGATCGGCGCGGAGCGCGCCGCTCACGCCCCCTGGGCGCGCAGATAGTCGCGCAGCGTGCCCTTCTCGTACGCCTTCTCGGCGACGAAGCGGAACAGGGCGACGAAGTGCTTCGGCTCCAGATAACCTTGCGCCCGCGCCACCTCGCGGTCGCGCGGCTTCTTGGCCTTCATCGCCTCGGCGTCCTCGCCGAAGAACTGGAAGGTCGGGGTGAAGCGCACGCCGTACTTCTCGGCAAGCCGCCGCTCGGTCAGCTTTTCGCCATCGAAGTCGACCACCGTGCGGTCGCCGGCGACATTGAGCTGCACCACCTCGAATCGCTCGCGGATGTAAGATGCGATGGTCGGATCGCCGAGGTTTTTGACGTGGGTTTCGTGGCAATAGGGGCACCCGCGCAGCTCCCACATCACGGCCAGGCGCTTGCCGTTCTGGGCCGCCAGCGAGACGTCGTCGGCGAGTTCGAGCAGGCTCTGGAGGAACCACTCGACATGCGGCAGCCCGTCTTCGCCGAGCTTCAGTCCCTCGGCGCGTGTGACACCCGAGACGGCCATCGCGGCCGGGGGCAGCGAGGCCGCAACCGCCGCGGTGATCAGCTTGCGACGTGACAGCATGGACGTTTCCCTCATGGTGTTTTCAGGAGACCTAGAGCATTTTTCGACGAAGTGGAATCCGGTTCGCCGTCGAAAATGCGATCAAACAAGGACTTCCAGAGCGGGGGCCGATCCCGTTGGATCGGTTTCCGCTCTGGGCCGGGCGCACGGAGCCCGAAAGGCGCGGCGCAGCACGGCGATGCTGGGCGGCGTGATGCTGGTCGCCGCGGCGCTCGTGCTCGCAGCAGCGCCGCTTCCGGCGCAGACCCGCACGGATGCGACGGACGCGACGGTGCTCGCGGATCGGCGACTCGCGGCCGGCTATCTGCGCACCGGCAATGCGGAGCTTGCCGCGCTGGCGCTGGAGCGCCTCGTCAAGGCACTCCCCGACGGACCGCTGCGAGCGCGCGCCGCCGCGGCGCTCGCCGCCGTCGACACCGGCGATCTGACGGCGGCGGGCGAGGAGACCGAGCGGCTCGCCGACGACATGGCCAAGGCGCGCCGCACCGCCGGTCGCCGCGTCTTCGCCGACTGCGTGCGCGACTTGTCCGCCGTCTATGCGGTGCTCGATGCCAGCCGAACCCGGGCCCCCGATCTCACCCGGCCGGAGGTGCGGGCCGACATCGTCAAGGCTGCGGCGGCGACCGACGCCGCCTTCGCGTTGTGCGACGGCGAGGCGCCGGCCGACATCAAGGCCGATCCCGACTTCCGCCGTCTGGTCGACGGCAGCCGCGCGTCGCTGGCACGCCTGCCCGAGGCGGTCGCCACCACCGACCGCGACATGCTGCATCGCTTCCTGATCGAGCTGCGCGCCTTCGAGCAGTTGATGCGGTTCCGCTTCGGGTGAAGTGTGCGGCTGTGGCGGCCGGCCGGTCATCCGATCCGCCCCAGTGCCGGAACAGTCTCGAGCAGCCAGCCGGCGATGTCGGCCATGGAGCCGGTGAAGATGAGCACACCGGTGACGATCAGCAGCACGCCGATCACCTTCTCGATGGTACCAAGATGATGGCGGAAGCGGCCGAGGAAACCGAGAAACGGTCGCACGAACGCGGCCGCGAGCAGGAACGGCACACCGATGCCGGCCCCATAGGCGGCGAGCAGCGCGGCCCCCTGCCCGGCCGACTCCTCGGCCCCGGCGATCAGCAGGATGGAGGCCAGCACCGGCCCGACACAGGGGGTCCAGCCGAACGCGAAGGCGAGCCCCAGCACATAGGCGCCGACGAGGCTCACCGAGCGTCCGCCGAGACCGAAGCGCGCCTCGCGATAGAGCAGCGGGATGCGCACGAGGCCGACGAAGTGCAGCCCGAGCACCGCGATGATAACGCCCGCTATTCGCGACAGCAGCGTCAGATGGTCGACCAGCAGGCTGCCGATCAGCGACGCGCTGGCGCCGAGCGCCACGAACACGGTGCCGAAGCCGGCCACGAAAGCGGCCGCCCGCACCAGCGCGCGGGTCGTCGTCCCGCGCGACGGCGTGTCGGCAGTCAGCTCGTCGAGCGACGAGCCGGCCAGCCAGGTCAGGTAGGGCGGCACCAGCGGCAGCACGCAGGGGCTCAGGAACGACAGGAGCCCGGCCAGCGCGGCCGCCGCCAGCCCGACATCGAGCGTCATCCGGCATTCCCTCCCGGCCGCGGCGGTGTCGGGCCGCGACCACATGTTATATTGGCTTGCGCCATGGTGGCGCAGTCGCCGCCACGATTGCAAATATAAACGATCGTGCATTCATGCCGTCTCGGTCCCCGGCGACGAGACAGCCCGACGAGACAGCCGCATGACGAACCCGCTTCATCGCCGCGCCCTTCTCGCAGTCGCGACCGCCGCTCTGTCCGCCACGGTGCTCGCGTGTGGTGCCATGCCGGCGGCAGCCTCGCCGGCCACGGGTGCAGGCGGGCGGGTGCAGCTTCTGTATGTGCGCGAGGCCGGCTGCCCCTATTGCCGCGAGTGGGACCTCAAGATCGGCACGATTTATCACAAGACACCGGAGGCGCGGCGGGCACCGCTGCGCGAGATCGAGAAGCGCGACGTGGCGGCCGCCGGGCTGCGGCTCGCACGGCCGGTCCGCTACACACCGACCTTCGTGCTGCTGCTGGACGGCGCCGAGCTCGGCCGGATCGAGGGCTATCCGGGCGAGGATTTCTTCTGGGGCCGTCTGGACCGGCTCCTGGAGCAGCTTCCCGCCGACGTGACGCCGTGAGCGTCAGCCGGCCCGGCCGGAGCCCTGCGAAGCCCCGGCGGCAGCGGCCACTTCGGCCGGCACCGCCGGCTCGCGGTCCATCAGCCAGTCGGTGACGCCGGCCGCGACCCAGATGCAGGCGAGCGTGACCCAGGCGGTGAGCGCGAAGATGGCGCCGCCCGACACCCCGGCGCCGACCGCGCAGCCCCCCGCCAGCATGCCGCCGAACCCCATCAGCACCGCGCCGACGATGTAGCGCCGCATCGAGTGGCCGTCGCGGAAGCCGAGGAGCTGGAACTCGCGGAACAGGAGCGCGGCGGCGAGCGACCCGAGGAAAACGCCCGGCACCAGGCCGATGTCGAAGTTCCACACCATGCGCGACTGATCGAGCACGAACATCAGGGTGTCGGCGGACGGCCCCGTGAAGGTGATGCTGGTGATGCGGGTGGGCGCGAAGCTCGCCTGCGAGATCACGTAAGTGAGCAGCCAGCCGACCGCCACCATGCCGCCGACGCCGGAGGCCGTGAACCAGGTGCCGGCCGGCAGCCGGCTCCGGACCGCGTAGAAATACGCCGCCGCGCACCATACCAGGCCGATCGCGAGCGCGTGGCCGTGGCCGACCCCGAGCACCACCAGCAGATCGCGGGCACCGGCCCCGTCGATGGTCCACCAGCCCGTGATGGTCTCGCGCAGTGGCGCCAGCGCGCCGCGATAGGCCGACTGGGCCGCCACCGCCATCACCAGCCCGGAGAGCAGCGCCCGCAGGTTTCCGGTGGCGGAGAGCACCAGCAGCCGGCTGGCGCAGCCGCGCGTCATGATCATCCCGGCGCCGAACATCAGGCCGCCGATGATCGCCCCCGACAGGCTGCCGCGCTGGGCGAGCTGACGGGCCTCGGAGACGTCGAGCAGATCGAGCAGGATGAAGGCTTGCGTCCACACCACGGCGGTCGCGAAGGCCATCAGCCAGACCGCGACCTTCTGACCGACATGGCCATGGAAGAACTCGATCGACGCGGCCCGCAGGCAGAAGCGGCTGCGCTGGGCCGCGAAGCCGAACGCCGCGCCGACCGCGATGCCGCCGAGGGTCAGCACCGGCCCTTCGCCCAGCCGGTCGATGATCACCGTGGCATCCACGCGCCCTCTCCTCTCCGATCGAAGCCGCCGAGCAACACATTCTAATATGACCAGAACGACGCGGCACCTTGATCGAGCGCAACGAGGGGCAGCAGTGTCGCACCGCGCTACCGACGTCCACGCGGCGCCGCCGCCAGCCCGCTGGCGGGCGGCTCGGGAGTGGCTTCGTTCGCCCTCTCACCACGCCATCCGGTTGGTTCCGATCTTGAAAACCGCTGAAAGCGTGCGATGGTACCGCCCATCGTCGACCCTTTCATTGCCTGGCGGGACCGATCCGGTCCTTGCTTTCGTGATTTGCTGGAGTACGCCCATGACCTCCGACGACAAGCCGTCCGACAAACCCTTCGACGACAAGGGCCTGCAACTCTTCGTCACCACCCGCGACAGCCGTGCCAAGGAGGTCGCCGCCGATGCGGTCGACGCAGAGCTCAAGGCGATGCTCGAGGTCGAATGGGCCCGCGTCAACGGCCTCGACATCGACAAGGTGCGCGCCTCGGCAACCGGGACCGACTCGACCTGCTCCCAGCAGCTCGCCTCCTCGCCGACCTTCTCGTCGACCCAGACCAAGCCGCCCCAGGGCGTCGGCATCGACGTCACCACCGATCAGACCACCGATGCCGGAAAGACCATCACGGTGACCGACGACATCAAGAACGACGATCCGGGCACCGGCGGCGTGATCGACATCCCGATCTGAGCACCACCCGCGGTCCGCGTCTGCTCCAGCGTCGGTGCCCATGTCCCAAATCAGTGCCGGCCCGTCGGCCGGGAAACGTGTGCTGATCCTGTCCAAGGACGACGACTTCCATGCCGTCGCCATCCAGGGCCTCTTGCAGAAGCGTGGTGCCGACGCCGACATCGTCGACACGGCGCTGTTCCCCGGACGGCTGCGCGCCTCGCTGGCGGTGGCCGACCACGACGGCGGCGGCGCCGCGGTCGACGTCCGCCTCGGCGACCGGCCGCTCGGCGACTATCACGCGATCTGGTGGCGCCGCCCGCTTCATCCGGCCGTCGATCCGCGGATCAGGAACGCCGAGGAGCGCCGCTTTGCGGCGCGCGAGTGTCGCGAGGCACTGTGGGGCCTCCTGGCGGCGGCCGGGCGGCCGATCTACAACGATCCCGAGGCCGAGCAGCGCGCGGCCTACAAGCCCTATCAGCTCGCCGTCGCGGCTGCGATCGGGCTCGATGTGCCGCCGACGCTGATCGGCAACGATGCCGAGGAGGTCCGCGCCTTCGCGGAGCGGCACGACGCGGTCATCTACAAGGCATTCTCCGGCACCGATCTGATGATGACCGACACGCGGCCGCTGCGGCCCGAGGACTTGGCGGACCTGTGGCGGCTCGACTTCGCGCCGGTGATCTTCCAGCGCTACATCCCGCGCGGCCGCGAGTACCGGGTGATGCTGATCGGCGACGACGCCTTCGTCACTGAGGTGACGATCCGCAATCCCAAGGCCCATTACGACTGGCGGCTCGATCAGGACTACGGGCTCGTCCAGGCGACACTGCCGGCCGGGTTGATCGAGAAGCTGCTCGTCCTGTGCCGGCGGCTCGGGCTCGCCAGCGGCGCCGTCGATCTGCGCGAGGACCCGGACGGCCGCATCTTCTTCCTGGAGATCAACCCGTCCGGCCAGTTCCTGTTCTTGGACGTGATCGCCGGCACCCGGACGGGTGAGCGCTACTGCGATCTCCTGCTGTCATGAGAACCGAGCCGGCGGCCGGGATCTTCACGCCCGCCGCTCAGGCGACCTCGCGCCGCGGCGCCGCCGCGGCGGGGATCGCTGCCGCGGCGCCGGCCCGCAATGCGGTGATGGCCGCCGCGTAATCCTTCCCCCCGAACACCGCGCTGCCGGCCACGAAGGTGTCGGCGCCGGCCGCCGCCGCCGCCCCGATGGTCGCCGGCGTGATGCCACCATCCACCTCGAGCCGGATGGGACGGCCGGTTGCGTCGATCATCCGCCGCACGGTGCGGATCTTGTCGACCACCGCGCCGATGAAGCTCTGCCCCGCGAAGCCGGGATTGACCGTCATCAGCAGCACCAGGTCGACCTCCGGCAGCACGCAGTCGAGCGCTGCCGCGGGTGTCGCCGGATTGAGGACGACGCCGGTCTGCTTGCCCTTCGACCGGATGAGCTGGAGCGTGCGGTCGAGATGCGGACACGCCTCCACATGCACGGCGATCAGGTCGGCACCGGCGGCCGCGAAGCCTTCCACCAGGGCGTCGACCGGCTGCACCATCAGGTGCACGTCGATCGGCAGCCGCGTGTGCGGCCGCACCGCCTTCAGCACCATCGGGCCGAAGGTGAGGTTCGGCACGAAGTGATTGTCCATCACGTCGAAATGAATCCAGTCGGCACCGGCCTGCTCGACCGCGGCGATCTCGGCGCCCAGCCTGGCGAAGTCGGCCGACAGGATCGAGGGCGCGATGACGATCGGGTTCATGCCGCCGCTCCCACGGTCTCGCGCACCACCTCGGCCACCGCAGCGGCCGTGAAGCCGAACAGCTTCAACAGATCCTTCTCGGGCGCCGACTCGCCGAAGCGATCGACGCCGATCACCCGGCCCGACGGCCCGGCGAGGCCGCGCCAGCCGCGCGTCGTGCCCGCCTCGATCACCACCACCGGGCGGTCGGCCGGCACCAGGGCGGCCCGCGCCGCCGCCGGCTGCGCCTCGAACCGCTCGACGCAGGGCATCGAGACCACCCGCACCGGCACCCCCTCGGCGGCGAGCGCGGCGGCCGCCTCGGTGGCGATGCGCACCTCCGAGCCGGTGGCGACCAGCGTCGCGACCGCATCGGCCGGCCCGACCAGCACGCGGGCGCCGGTGGCGGGGAGATCCGCCAGGCCCTCGGCCGGCTGCGGCGGCAGCGCCTGCCGGGTGAGGATCAGCGCCGTCGGCCCGTCGCGGCGCGCCAGCGCCGCCTGCCAGGCGACCGCCGTCTCGGCGGCATCGGCCGGGCGCCAGACGTCGAGACCGGGGATCAGCCGCAGGCTCTCCACATGCTCGATCGGCTGGTGGGTCGGGCCGTCCTCGCCGACCGCGATGGAGTCGTGGGTGAACACATAGACCACCCGCAGCCCCATCAGGGCCGACATCCGCACCGCGTTGCGGGCGTAGTCGGAGAACACCAGGAAGGTGGCGACGAAGGGCACGAAGCCGCCGTGCAGTGCCAGCCCGTTGGCAATGGCGCTCATACCGAACTCGCGCACCCCGAAGAACACCTGGTTGCCGGCCGGATCGCGGGTCACCGGGGTCGAGCCGGCATGGATGGTGAGGTTCGAGTGGGCGAGATCGGCGGAGCCGCCGATCAGCTCGGGCAGCGCCTTGGCGAACGCCCCGAGGGCGATCTGCCCGGCCTTGCGGGTGGCGACGCTGCCGGCCGCCGTCTCGGCGGCAAGCGCGGCGTCGGCAGCGGCCGCGAAGCCCTCCGGCAGGTCGCCGGCCAGCCGCCGCTCGAACTCGGCGGCGAGGTCCGGATACGCCGCCGCATAGGCGGCGAAGCGGGTGGCCCAGTCGGCCGACAGCGCCTTGCCGCGCGGACGACAGTCCCACGCGGCATAGACGTCGGCGGGAACATGGAACGGCGGATGGGTCCAGCCCATGGCGGCGCGGGCACGGGCGATCTCCTCGGCTCCGAGCGGCGCCCCGTGGGTGTCCTGGTGGCCCTGCTTGGTCGGCGCGCCGCGCCCGATGGTGGTGCGGCAGCAGATCAGTGTCGGCCGATCGGTCGCCGCGAGCGCCAGCGCGACCGCGGCCGCGATGGCGGCGGGATCGTGGCCGTCGACCCCGGTCAGCACCTGCCAGCCATAGGCGCGGAAGCGCGCCGGCGTGTCGTCGGCGAACCACTCCTCGACCTTGCCGTCGATGGAGATGCCGTTGTCGTCCCAGAACGCGATCAGCTTTCCGAGGCCGAGCCGGCCGGCGAGCGACGCGGCCTCGTGGCTGATGCCCTCCATCAGGCAGCCGTCACCCATGAACACGAAGGTGCGATGGTCCACGATGGTGTGGCCCGGACGGTTGAACTGGGCCGCCAGCGTCTTCTCGGCCAGCGCCATGCCGACCGCGTTGGCGAGACCCTGGCCGAGCGGACCCGTGGTGGTCTCCACCCCCGGCGTCATGCCGTATTCCGGATGGCCGGGCGTCTTGGAATGGAGCTGACGGAAGCGCTTCAGCTCCGCGATCGGCAGGTCGTAGCCGGTGAGGTGCAGAAGCCCGTAGAGCAGCATCGAGGCGTGGCCGTTGGACAGCACGAAGCGGTCGCGGTCGGGCCAGCGCGGATCGGCCGGGTCGTGGCGCAGCACGCTGCGCCACAGCACCGCGGCGATCTCGGCCATGCCCATGGGGGCGCCCGGATGGCCCGACTTCGCCGCCTCGACGGCGTCCATGGCGAGCGCCCGCAGCGCCGCCGTCACCGGCCAGGCGAGCCCGCCCTGCTGATCCTGGCGCTCCATCGTCGCCGACATGGTCATCTGGTTTCTCCCGATGTGTCTCGTGTCCGGCGGTCGTTCCGGGACGGCGCCCAGCGCCGAACCCGGACTCCAACCGCACCTTCGGATTCGTCGCTGGATTGCGGGTCGCGCCTTGGGCGCACCCCGGAATGACAAGCTCGATGTCACGCCATGGCGCGCCGCTTGCGCTCGACGATCTTCAGGATCATCGGCGTCAGGATGAGCTGCATGGCGAGATCCATCTTGTTGCCCGGGATGACGATGGAGTTGGCGCGGCTCATCCAGCTCCCCTGCAACATCGACAGCAGATACGAGAAGTCGATGCCACGCGGATTGCGGAAGCGGATCACCACGATCGACTCGTCGGGCGTCGGAATCCAGCGGGCCACGAACGGGTTCGAGGTGTCGACCGTCGGGGCGCGCTGGAAGTTGATGTCGGTCTCGGTGAACTGCGGGCAGATGTAGTGCACGTAGTCCGGCATCCGCCGCAGGATGGTGTCGGTGACGGTCTCGGTGGAGTAGCCGCGGGTGGCGCGGTCACGGTGCAGCTTCTGAATCCATTCGAGATTGATCACCGGCACCACGCCGATCTTGAGGTCCACATGGCGGGCAACGTTGACCTTGTCGGTGACGACGGCGCCGTGCAGGCCCTCGTAGAACAGAAGCTCGGTGTCGGGCTCGACATCCTCCCACGCGGTGAAGCAGCCGGGCTCGGCACCGTAGAGCTTGGCCTCCTCGGCGTCGTGCACGTAGTGGCGCAGGCGGCCGCGGCCGCAGCGGCCATAGCTCTCGAACAGCGCCTCCAGCTCCTCGAACAGGTTGGTCTCGGGGCTGAAGTGGCTGTAGTGGGCGTTGCCGGTCCGGGCCTCTTCCGCCATCCGCTCGCGCATCTCGACCCGGTTGTAGCGGTGGAAGGCGTCACCCTCCACATAGGCGGCGCGCACGCCCTCGCGCCGGAAGATCTGCTCGAAGGTGCGCTTCACCGAGGTGGTGCCGGCCCCGGAGGAGCCGGTGACGGCGATGATCGGATGCTTGATGGACATGGCTGACTTCCAGAAATGACTTGTCGAAAACGAACCTGTGGGACGCGGACCTTCCCTGTGCGGCCGACACTTAGGCGGTGAGCAGGCCGCGCCGGCCGAACAGCGGCGCGCGCTCGGCGATCTCGCCGGGTCCCGTCAGATAGTTGGAGACGCGCTCGACCTTCTCGCGCGAGCCGAAGATCAGCGGCACCCGCTGGTGCAGCCTCTCGGGAACCAGATCCAGGATCGGGGTGCGCCCGTCGGTGGCCGCCGCGCCCGACTGCTCCATCAGCAGCGCGATCGGAAACGCCTCGTAGATGAGCCGCAGCCGCCCCTGCGTGTAGCCGGCGCGCGTGTCGGCCGGATACAAGTAGATGCCGCCGCGGATGATGATGCGATGCGCCTCCGCCACCATCGAGGCGATCCAGCGCATGTTGTAGTCGGCCTCGCGCGGCCCGTCCTTGCCCTGCAAGAGATCGTCGATGTAGAGGCGCAGCCTTTCGTCCCAGTGCCGGTGGTTCGACATGTTGATGGCGAACTCGCGGGCGACGGTCGGGATCGTCACGCGCTCCTTGACCAGCCGGTAGGTGCCGGCGGCGCGGTCGAGCACGAAATGCGTGGTTCCCTCGCCGACGCTCAGCACAAACGCCGTGTGGGGGCCGTACACCGCGTAACCGGCGGCGAGCTGGGCGCGGCCGGGCTGGAAGTACGCCGCCTCGGAGACCGGGTCGACGCCCTCGGGGGCCGGCAGCACCGAGAAGATGGTGCCGATGGTGACGTCGGTGTCGATGTTGGAGGAGCCGTCGAGCGGATCGATGGCGACGATCAGCGGCGCGCCCGGCGTCACCGGCACCGGCAGCTCGGCTTCCTCGGACGCATAGGCGGCGACCGGCTTGCCGGCGAGGCTGCCGAGGAGGATCTCGTCGGCGCGGACGTCGAGCTCCTTCTGGTCGTCATAGCCGTCGGCGCCGACGCCGCGGCTCGCCGCCAGCTCGCCGGCCAGCGGACCGTCGGCGACCAGCGCCGCGATGGCCGCGGTGCCGCTCGCCAGGGCCGTCACGGTCGCCCGCACCGCTTGGCGCAGAGGGTCCGTTCCGGCCCACCGCCCAAGGTACTCGTCGAGTGTCTCCGACATGATCTTCCCTGTCCCTTCCCGGCCGACGCCTCGCGGCCGCCGGCCTGGTGTCTCGTGTCGCGGGCCGCTTGCCTCAATCCGAGAACACGCGGCTCGCCCGGATCTCCGCCGCCGTGATGGTGCGCAGCGCGTCGCGGTCGACCGGCGCGTCGGCCTCGAACAGGCGCATCGCCTGACGCAGCCGGGCGCGGTCGAAGGCATTGCGCATGGAGCGCGCGTTGGCGAAGGACGGGCGGCGCCGCC
This sequence comes from Rhodoplanes serenus, assembly GCA_009720755.1. GTDB lineage: Bacteria > Pseudomonadota > Alphaproteobacteria > Rhizobiales > Xanthobacteraceae > Rhodoplanes > Rhodoplanes serenus. The sequence continues at coordinate 238,808 of WNKV01000006.1, read as the reverse complement.
GCGCCGTCACGTAGTCGCACAGCGCCGCCCGCGCCGTCTCGTCGAAGCGGTAACCTTCGGCCGCCGCGAGCGCCTCGGTGATCGCCACCAGCTCGGCGTCGTCGTAGTCCGGGAAATCGATATGATGCGTGATGCGGGAGCGGAAGCCCGGATTGGCCGAAAAGAACGTCTCCATGCGGTCGCCGTAGCCGGCCAGGATCACCACCAGGTCGTCGCGCTGGTTCTCCATCACCTGAAGCAGGATCTCGATGGCCTCCTGGCCGTAGTCCTTCTCGTTCTCGGGGCGGTAGAGATAGTACGCCTCGTCGATGAACAGGACGCCCCCCATGGCGCGCTTGAGGACCTCCTTGGTCTTCGGCGCCGTGTGGCCGATGTACTGGCCGACGAGGTCGTCGCGGGTGACCGAGACGAGATGCCCCTTCCGCACGTAGCCGAGCCGATGGAGGATCGACGCCATCCGCAGCGCCACCGTGGTCTTGCCGGTGCCCGGATTGCCGGTGAACGCCATGTGCAGCGTCGGCGGGCTCGACGACAGGCCGTGCAGCCGGCGCGCCTTGTCGACCAAGAGATAGGCGGCGATCTCGCGGATGCGCTGCTTCACCGGCTTCAGCCCGATCAGCGCGGCGTCCAGCTCGGCCAGCACCGTGTCGATCTGAGTGTCGCGGTACAGCGCCTTGAGGTCGACGCGCGCCTCGTCCTGCGGCGCGGTGGCATCCGCGACCGGCACCGCCTGCCCCGTCTCGATCGTGGCGATGGTCATGGCCGTACCCTGTCCTGCACTATCCTGTCATCCGAGGCCCCAGCCCCGATTTCCGCTCATGCCCGCGCAGGCGGGCATCCAGAAGCGTCGAGCCGTGCCGCCCCTAGGTCCCCGCTTTCGCGGGGACGAGCGGGAGGTGCGTCGGCGGTCGGAGCCGCAGGCTCAGGCCCGCACCATCGAATAGCGCTGGCTGCGCCCGTTTCCCTCGCTGCGCTCCAGCCGGTAGCGCGCCTCCTGCTTGGGCCGATGCACCAGGAAGGCGAGCCGCACCGTCTCCCAGCCGCGAGTCGAGTCGAAGGCCGACAGGCGGATGTAGCTGTCCGGATGCGCCGCGCGGCACGCCTTCAGCTCGCCCATGACGCCGGCGGCGTCGCGCAGGTCGAACATCGGGATGCCCCACATGTCCCAGTAGGTGTGGCGCGGATGCGGGTCGTCGGTGAACTCCAGGCTCACGGCCCAGCCGTTCCCGAGAGCATACTCGATCTGGGCGGCGATCTGCTGGTCGGTGAGGTCGGGGAGGAATGAGAACGCTCCCTGGGTGATCTTCGACATCGGGTGTCTCCTTGTCGCGTCGGCGACGCTGTCTTTCCGGCGTCATTCCGGGGCGCGCCGCAGGCGCGAACCAGGAATCCAGCCGATAATTCCGTACTCGCCTCTGGAGTCCGGGTCCGGCGCGGCGCGCCGGACCGGAATGACGCCCTCACGCCACCGAGGCGGTCGGCACGAAGTCCGAGGTGTCGGTCGAGGTGTAATCGAAGGTCACCGAGCCCCAGGTGTGCAGCGCCGCCTCCAGCGGCTTGCACCACTTGGCGGCGTCGCGGAGGATCTCCGGCCCCTCGGCCAGGATGTCGCGACCCTCGTTGCGGGCCAGCACCATCGCCTCCAGCGCGACGCGGTTGGCGACGGCACCCGCCTCGATCCCCATCGGATGCCCGATGGTGCCGCCGCCGAACTGGAGCACCACGTCGTCGCCGAACAGGTTGAGGAGCTGGTGCATCTGCCCGGCATGGATGCCGCCCGAGGCGACCGGCATGACGCGGCGGATGTCGACCCAGTCCTGCTCGAAGAACAGCCCGCGCGGCAGGTCGACCGCGTTGAAGCGCTCGCGGCAGACGTTGTAGTACCCCTGCACCGTCATCGGGTCGCCCTCCAGCTTGCCGACCGCGGTGCCGCAATGCAGGTGGTCGACGCCGGCGAGCCGCAGCCACTTGGCGATCACCCGGAACGAGATGCCGTGCGTCTTCTGCCGCGTGTAGGTGCCGTGGCCGGCGCGGTGCATGTGCAGGATCATGTCGTTCTGCCGCGCCCACTCGGAGATCGACTGAATGGCCGTCCAGCCGATGATCAGGTCGACCATGACGATCACCGAGCCGAGCTCCTTGGCCAGCTCGCCGCGCCGGTACATCTCCTCCATGGTGCCGGCCGTGATGTTGAGATAGTGGCCCTTGACCTCGCCGGTGCGGGCTGACGCCTGGTTCACCGCCTCCATGCAGTAGAGGAAGCGGTCGCGCCAGTGCATGAAGGGCTGCGAGTTGATGTTCTCGTCGTCCTTGGTGAAGTCGAGGCCGCCGCGCAGCGCCTCGTAGACGACGCGGCCGTAGTTCTTGCCGGAGAGGCCGAGCTTCGGCTTCACGGTGGCGCCGAGCAGCGGCCGGCCGAAGCAGTTCAGGCGCTCGCGCTCGACCACGATGCCGGTCGGCGGACCCTTGAACGTCTTCACGTAAGCCTGCGGCAGCCGCATGTCTTCCAGGCGCGCCGCCTTGAGGGGCTTGAACGAGAACACGTTGCCGATGATCGAGGCGGTCAGGTTGGCGATCGAGCCTTCCTCGAACAGGATGATGTCGTAGGCGACCCACGCGAAATACTGCCCGGGCTGGCCCGGCACCGGCTCGACCCGATACGCCTTGCCGCGGTAGCTGTCGCAGGCGGTGAGCCGGTCGGTCCACACCACCGTCCAGGTCGCCGTCGAGCTTTCGCCGGCCACCGCGGCCGCGGCCTCGATCGGATCGACGCCCTCCTGCGGGGTGATGCGGAACACCGCCAGCACGTCGGTGTCCTTCGGCTGGTAGTCGGCATCCCAGTAGCCCATCTGCGCATATTTGAGCACGCCGGCGGCGTAGCGCTTCTTGGCGTCCGTGATGGCGGTGGCGGCGGGCGGCGGCGGGGCGAGCGACGAGACGCTGGTCATGGAAAAAAGCTCCTCGGTGGGTCGCGCGGACATTGCGCGCACGCCTCGCATCAGTAAATTTGAATGTCCTGAAGGCTGTTTTCACTTTTAGTGAACCCGATGCGAAATCTCACCCTGAAGCACTTGCGCCTGCTGGAGAGCGCCGCACGGCTCGGCAGCTTCACGGCCGCCGCCGAGGCGAACCACATCACGCCGCCGGCCGTCACCATGCAGATGCGCCAGCTCGAGCAGGAGGTCGGCCTGCCGCTGTTCGATCGCGACGCCCGCGGGCTGACGCCGACGGCGGCCGGCCACGAGTTGCTGCTCGCCGCCCGCCGGATCGAGGGGGTCTTGACCGAATGCCGCGAGGCGCTGGCGGCGCTCCAGGATCTGGGCGCCGGCAAGGTCACGGTCGGGGTGGTGTCCACCGCCAAGTATTTCGCGCCGCGCATGCTCGCCGCCTATGCGCGCCGATTTCCGGCGGTCGAGCTCCAGCTCGTGGTCGGCAATCGGCGCGACATCATGGCCCAGTTCGAGGCCGGGCAGTTCGACGTCTGCGTCATGGGCCGACCACCGGAGACCTGCGACGTCGAGAGCGAGCGCATCGGCCCGCATCCCCATGGGGTGATCGCGCCGCCCGATCACCCGCTCGCCGGCCGCGCCGGCCTGTCGCCGCAGGCGATCGCCGGCGAGACCGTCCTGGTGCGCGAGGTCGGCTCCGGCACCCGCACCCTGATGGAATCGTTCTTCGCCCGCGCCGGCATCGCACCCACCATCGGCATGGAGATCGGCTCCAACGAGACCATCAAGCAGGCCGTGATGGCGGGTCTCGGCCTCGCCTTCATCTCGGCCCACACCATCGCGGCGGAGCTGGCCGACGGCCGGCTGGTGATGCTCGACATCGAGGGGCTGCCGGTCGAGCGGGCCTGGTTCGTGGTGCGGCTGGCGTCGCGCCGGCTGATGCCGGCGGCTCGCAGCCTGCGCGACTTCCTGGTCGCCGAGGGCGGCGCCTTCCTGCCGACTTTGCCGCCCGGGACTGCTCCGGCTCGCGCGGGCACGGCTGCGCTGATCTCGGTCTAGCCGCGGCGGAACGATGACGCCGGCCGGGTGTTGCCGGTCGGCAACTCTCACAATCCCGGTGTCATGTCGCTCACATCTCTCGGCTACTCCAGAACTGCCCGCCCTACGACCGGCCATGCCGGATCGTCTCCCAGCGGTGGTCCCCGCCGTAGCGTGCCCGGTGGCGCGCCGCGCTTCGGCCCGGTGATCGAGGCGTCCGGCACGCGCTTCCGCCTGTGGGCACCGAAATGGCCCCGCGAGCAGAACCCGATCGTGGTGGAGCTGACCGACGACGGCCGCCGCATCGCGATGACACGCGCCCCGGACGGCTGGCACGAGGCCGTGGTGGCGGACGCCGGCGTCGGCACCCGCTATCGCTTCGTGCTGCCCGACGGACTCGCGGTGCCGGACCCGGGCTCGCGCTTCCAGCCCGACGACGTGCATGGGCCGAGCGAGGTGATCGATCCGAGCACCCATGTCTGGCGGCACGCCGACTGGCGCGGCCGCCCCTGGCACCACGCGGTCATCTACGAGCTGCATGTCGGCACCTTCACGGCCCAAGGCACCTTCCGGGCCGCTATCGACAAGCTCGATCATCTCGTGGCGCTCGGCGTCACCGCCATCGAGCTGATGCCGATCGCCGACTTCCCGGGCCGCCGCAACTGGGGCTACGACGGCGTGCTGCCGTTCGCCCCCGATGCGAGCTATGGCCGGCCCGAGGACCTCAAGGCCCTCGTCGACGCCGCGCACGGCCACGGCGTGATGGTGCTGCTCGACGTCGTCTACAATCACTTCGGGCCGGACGGGAACTATCTCCCCACCTACGCGCCGGTGTTCACCGACCATCACCACACGCCGTGGGGCGCCGCCGTGAACTTCGACGCCGAGGGCGCCGACATGGTGCGCACCCTGGTGGTCGAGAACGCCGTCTACTGGATCGACGAGTTCCGCTTCGACGGGCTGCGCCTCGACGCCGTCCACTCGATCCTCGACGACAGTGACGAGCACATCCTGCACGCCCTCGCCCGTGCGGTGCGCGAGGCCGCCCCCGACCGGCACATCCACCTGATCCTGGAGAACGAGGAGAACGAGGCGCATCTGTTGGCGCGCGATCCGGACGGGACGGCGCGGCTCTACACGGCGCAATGGAACGACGACGTCCACCATGTGCTGCATTGCGCCGCCACCGGCGAGAGCGGCGGCTATTACGCCGATTACGCCGCCGACACCGAAAAGCTCGGCCGGGCGCTCGCCGAGGGCTTCGCGTTCCAGGGCGAGACGATGCCGTATCGCGGCTCGCCGCGCGGCGAGCCGGCGACCGACCTGCCGAGCAGCGCCTTCGTGAGCTTCATCCAGAACCACGATCAGATCGGCAACCGCGCTTTCGGTGATCGCCTCGACGCGGTGGCGCCGGAGGCCGCCGTGCGGGCGATCGCCGCCGTCTATCTGCTGCTGCCGCAGATCCCGATGCTGTTCATGGGCGAGGAATGGGCGGCGGCGCAGCCCTTCCCGTTCTTCTGCGACTTCGGCCCGGAGCTGTCGGCCGCCGTGCGCGAGGGCCGCGCCGCCGAGTTCGCCCGCTTCGCCGAGTTCCAGGACCCGGCGTCGCGCGCCCGCATTCCCGATCCGACCGTGCCCGAGACGTTCCAGTCCGCCAAGCTCGACTGGAGCGCCGCCCGGCACGGCGCGCACGCGGCGCGGCTCGCCTTCTACCGCGATCTCCTGGCAGTGCGGCATCGCGAGATCGTGCCGCGCCTGCGCGACACGGTCGCGGCCGGGCGCTACGCCGTGCTGGGCCATCAGGCCGTGCGGGTCGATTGGCGTCTCGCCGACGGCGCTGGCTTGTGGCTGCTGGCCAACCTGTCGGCGGAGCCGCTCGACGGGGTCGCCGCCGCGCCGGGCCGGCCGATCTGGACCGAGGGCGCCGTGCAGGTCACCGGGCTCGGCCCCTGGACGGTGGCCTGGAGCCTCCACGACGCCATCGTGCGGTAGCATTCGGCCGCCCCGCCGGTTTTTTCGGCGGGAGAGCGCCCGCGATGGAACGATGGGCCGCTCGGGGGGTTGTGGCCACGCTTTCCTCTTCGGTCGTGGCCGCCTGGACGTTCTTGTCGGCGGACTGCGGAGCTGATGATCCGCCCACCGGGTCCGCACCTCACGGCCTGATCCGCGTTCCACCGGCTCCGCGTTCGCGGCCGGCGGAACGGCCCGAGACCCCGAACCGACGGACCCCCGATGACGACAGTCTCGCGCACGCCGCGGCGCGCCCGCGCCCTCCCGACCCTCCACCGCAACCTGCTAGCGGCTCCGGTCTGCATCGAGGCGCAAGGCGACGCCTTCACGGTCGGCCTCGAGGAGGAGTTCTTCCTCACCGATGCGCGCAGCCTGGCGCTGCCGGTCCGGGTGCCGTGCGCGCTGTTCCGGCAAGCCGACGCCGCCACCGGCGGCCGCGCCAAGCGCGAGTTCCTGCAAGGGCAGATCGAGGTGGTCAGCGGGGTGCATTCCGACCTCGCGGCGGCGCGCCGCGAGCTGGCGGAGCTGCGCGAGATCATCGCCGAGACGGCGGCCGAGCACGGGCTCGCCCCGCTGGCCGCCGGCACCCATCCGACCGCCGACTGGCGCCGCGACGCCGAGCAGACCGAGGGGCCGCGCTACGACCGCGTGATGGATCAGCTCCAGATGATCGGCGAGCGCGATCTGATGTGCGGGCTCCACGTGCATGTGGCCGTGCCCGACCCCGGCCGTCGCGTCGAGCTGATGGGCCGCATGATTCCTTACGTGCCGCTGCTGCTCGGCCTGTCCACCTCGTCGCCGTTCTGGAGCGGTCGCCGCACCGGGCTCAAGGGCTATCGGCTCGCCGCCTATGCGGAGCTGCCGCGCACCGGCCTGCCGGTCCACTTCACCGACGACGCCGAATACCGCGTCTATGTCGAGGCGATGACGCGCGCCGGCGCCATTCCGGACGCGAGCTATCTGTGGTGGATGCTGCGGCCCTCGCTGGCGCATCCGACGCTTGAGCTGCGCGCCCCCGACTGCTGCACCCGGCTCGACGACGCGATCGCCATCGCGGCGCTCTATCGCGTGCTGGTCCGCCATCTCTATCGCACCGCACCGGCCGCCGACGCCGACAGCGCGACGCTCGCCACCGCCTTCGCGGCCGAGAACCTGTGGCGGGTGCAGCGCTACGGCGTGCAGGCGAGCTTCGTGACCCGCGACGGGCCGGAGCCGATGGCCGCGGTGCTGGAGCGGGTGCTGCGCGAGACCGCCGCGGACGCCGAGGCGCTCGGCTGCACGGCCGAGCTGGCGCATTGCCGAACCATCGCGAGCGAGGGCACCTCGGCCGACGCCCAGCTTGCCGTCTACGAGCGCAGCGAGGAGACGGCCGGCCACCGCGAGGCGCTGCGCGCGGTCACCCGCTGGCTGATCCGCGAGACCCGGGACTCGGGCCGAACGGCGGGGACGGGAGTGCCCACCGGAGCGCCCTGCCCGGCCGTCACCGCGCCGGCGCTCGCCGATCCGCCGATCGCCGGGCCGGACTGGACCTGACGCGGCACCTCCGCGGCCGCGTTGCCGAATCGAGACGGGCGGATAGAACCTGGAGCAACGCCCCTCGCCGGGGCGCTTCAGGACCGCCCATGAGCTTCGCCGCCCTGTCGAGCTTCGACCCGCCGCAGTTCGTCAACACCATCGTGAGCTTGGCGACCGCCTTCGTGCTCGGCACCGCCATCGGGGCCGAGCGCCAGTGGCGGCAGCGCACCGCCGGGCTGCGCACCGCCGCGCTGGTGGCGGTCGGCGCCGCCGCCTTCGTGGACATCGGCATGCGGCTCGGCGGCAACGCCGCGGCATCCCATGTGCTCGCCTATGTGGTGTCGGGCGTCGGCTTTCTCGGCGCCGGCGTGATCATGAAGGAGGGGCTCAACATCCGCGGCCTCAACACCGCGGCGACCCTGTGGGGCGCGGCGGCGACGGGCGGCGCGGCCGGCGCCGACCTGATCGTCGAGGCGGTGGTGATCGCGATGTTCGTGCTCGGCGCCAACACGGCCTTGCGGCCGCTGGTCGACGTGATCAACCGCCAGCCGCTGGACGAGGCGACCACCGAGGCCACCTACGACATCCGCGTGACGGTGACGCCCGACGACCTGCCGGAGGTGCGCTCCGCCCTGCTCGATCAGCTCGAGGCGAAGGCCTATGCGGTGCGCCAGACGAGCGTGCAGGAGCAGGCGGAAGACTTGCTGGAGCTGGCCGTGACGCTCGCCGGCTCGTCGGCGCGCTCGGCCGATCTCGATGCGGTGATCGCCTCAGTCGAGGCCCTGCCCGGCGTCGACCACGCCTCGTGGGCGATGCGCACGGCCGACTGACGGCGAACTCATCACCCGGAAACAGGACAAGCGAACCTGTACCGCTCCGAGGCTCAAGGCCCGCGCCAAGAGCCGCGCGAAGGAGCGGCCGACGAGACCGTCGACCGCTCCGCCACGGGGGGCGCGGCAAACAAGAGGAAAAACACGGGGAACAAACACGGGAACGAGCGAAGGATGCGCTCCCGGTGCCGCGTCCCCGGGTGTCGCAGCGCTCCCACCCGGGCTACGGCGTCCCGACGGAGGCGCGGACCACGACCTCGGGCCGGACTACTGTCCGGCCGCCATCACCGGCATGTCGGCGTCGATCGGGCCGCGGGCGATCACCGGGCGCGGATCGTCGTTCAGCACCTCGCTGAGATCGATCGCACCGGCGCCCTCGAAGGCGGCCTTGATGGTGGCGGCATCCGCCTGGGCACAGCTCCACGTCTCGGTGGCCACCGGCACCGTCGTCATCCAGCGCTGCTCGATGAGCTGGCGGACGTCGAGGCTCTCGGCGCTCGCCGCACCGATGCCGGCGATCGCGAACAGCAGGGTCAGGGTCGTCTTCATGTCCACCTCCCAGAGGCGAACCAGCCGCGGCTTCGGTGGGGCGACGGAGCGCCGGTCACACGGTCGTGGCGACTGATCCAGAGTGGGCTCGCGCCGGCTCGGCAGCGGTGGACGACGGCGTGCCCCCCTCACGACCCAACCGGCTCACGATACAACCGGCGAGACCGATGCGAGTTCCACGCCCCGGGGGCTTTTTGAGCGCGCCCGGCGAGGCTGGCATGGGGCTCAGGCGGTGGCCTGCCCGCCGGAGACGTCGAACACCGCGCCGGTGGTGTAGGAGCAGGCGTCGGAGCACAGCCACGCGACCGACTCGGCGAACTCCGCCACGGTGCCGAGCCGCTTCATCGGGCTGCGGGCCGCCATGGCCGCAACGGCGGCGTCCGGCAGCACACGGAGGAACTCGGTGTCGATGGCGGCCGGCGTCACGCAGTTGACGCGAATGTCCGTCTCGGCCAGCTCGCGGCCGAGCGACTTGGTGAAAGCGACGATGCCGGCGGTGGCGGCCGCATAGGCGGCGAGCCCGGCCTTGCCCTCCTTGGCGGCGAGCGCCGCCACGGTGACGATGCGGCCGCGCCCGGCCTGCCGCATCAGCGGCACCACCTGGCGGCAGACCTGGAACACGCCCGTGAGGGTGACGTCGAGCACCGTTCGCCACTCCGCCTCGGCCACCGCCTCCACGGGCCGGCGGCTGCCGGCGTAGCCGGCCGCCGTCACCAGGATGTCGATGCCGCCGCCGGCGGCCGCCTCGGCGACGGCCGCGGCGATCTGGTCGGCGCGGGTCACGTCGACCGCGTGGGACGCGATGCCGGCGAGCGGCATCGGCTCCAGGTCCCACACCGTGACGGCGGCGCCGGCGTCGCGCAGCCGCTCGGCGACGCCCCGCCCGAGGCCGCGTGACCCGCCGGTCACCACGGCCCGGCGGCCGGAGAAATCATAGGCGATCATGGCCTTCCTCTCCGGCGATGGCGCGCAGGCGGGTGCGGCCCGCCGCGTCGTCCCGGCTCTCAGGCCGCGCCGGCGTCGCGCGTCGGTGCCCGCTCCGCCTCGGCCGCGTAGCGGGCCGCCGCGTCGCTCAGGATGCGGGCGACCTGACGAGGCCCGAGCGCTTCGGCGAGGCTGCGGGTGGCGACGTCGAGCAGCACCACGGCGCCGTCGCCGGCCCCATGCTCCGCCGCCTCGTCACGCAGCCGGGCGACCCCGTCGCGCCAATAGGCGTCGGCCCGGGCCCGCTCGGCCGCCAAGATGTCGGCGATCGGCGCCCCGCCCTCGCCCGCCGCCATCGCGAGCGGCGCGGCGGAAGGTACCGGCGACGACGACGCGGCACGCGCCGTGACGGCGTCCCGCTTCGGGGTTCCCCGGGGCGGCGCCCACGGCTTCTCCGGACGCCCCTCGCGGGCCGCCTGCGCGGCGGCACGGCTGCGGCGAATGTCGGCGGCGAGGCCGTAGAGGCCGACCGCGAGGGCGAGCGCCGCGGCCGCCAGCACCAGGACGTTGCCGCCGTCCCCGCGCACCAGCATGAGGCCCTGGATGGCCACCAACGCGCCGCCCAATGCGGTCGCACTCACTGTGAAGAAAAACGACACCAAGCGGATCATCTGGTCGTCCCATGTCGCCGCGCCGGCGGACACCGACAGGCCGGCGGGCCGCCGATCCTCGCGCTGTGGGCGGCGTCCTTGTCAAGCTGGGAAAGACCCGCAAGCCCGTGGAGCAGTGGGCCGGCGCGGCTCCGGCACCGCCCCACTGCTGCCGTCTTGCCGGTGCGTCTGGGGCCATCGAGGGGGTCCCATGTCACGTCCCATGTCACGCCACACGCTCACGCTGCCGCTGCTCCTCCTGCTCGCCTCGACGACGCTCACCATGGCCCAGTCGGGCGGCGGCGCCCGCCCCGGCGACAGCCGCGGCGACACCGGGCTGCCCGGCGTGTTCGAGCGCTCGCCCGCCGACCTGCGGACCCAGACCCGTCCGGGCGAGGACCCGGTGCGCCAGTCGGCGCCGGCCTGGGATGCCAACCGCGACGGCGTGTTCACCTGCGAGGAGTGGAAGCAGTATGCCGGCCGCCTGTTCGCAGCGGCCGACCGCAATCGCGACGGCCAGCTCGACGCCGGCGAGTTCGAGGCGCTGCGCCGCTCCGACCCGGCGCTCGGCCGCGCCGAGCTCGGCTATTTCGACGACAACCGCGACGGCCGCGTCGCCCGTGCCGAGTTCGTCGAGCGCAAGAGCCCGCTGTTCGCCCGCTTCGACCGCAATGGCGACTGCCGGGTGACGGCCGAGGAGATGCAGGGCAAGGGCGACGGCGGCATGCGGCCGTCGTTCACGCCGGGGGGCGGCGTCGGCGGCGCCGTGCGGTTCTGAGCAGGGTGCCCTGCACGCCCGTCGGTTGCCGGCCGGCGGCACCTCTGCGATACGGGGCCCGCGTCCTCTGCGGCCCACCCCTCCGACGAGACACGTCCCATGAGCGCCCTGTTCACCCCCATCGAGATCGCCGGCACGACCTTCGACAACCGCATCGCGGTGGCGCCCATGTGCCAGTACAGCGGCCACGACGGCTGCGCCTCCGACTGGCACCTGACACATCTCGGCATGCTGGCGAACTCCGGCGCCGGCCTGGTGGTGGTCGAGGCCACCCATGTGGAGCGGCGGGGCCGCATCACCCATGGCTGCCTCGGCCTCTACTCCGATGCGTGCGAGGACGCCCTCGCCCGCGTGGTGGCACACTGCCGGCGCATCGGCACCGCCCGGCTCGGCGTGCAGCTCGCCCATGCGGGCCGCAAGGCGTCGTCGCAGCGTCCGTGGGAGGGCGGCCGCGCGCTCGCCGCGGATCAGGACCCGTGGCCCACCGAGGCGGCGTCGACGCTGCCGTTCGGCGACGGCTGGCACACCCCGCGCGAGATGACCGAGGCCGACATGGAGCGGGTGATCGCGGCCTTCGCCCAGGCGGCGACCCGCGCGGTGCGCATCGGCTTCGATGCCATCGAGCTGCACGCCGCCCATGGCTATCTTATCCACTCCTTCCTGTCGGCCATCTCCAATCAGCGCCGCGATGCCTATGGCGGCTCGCGCGAGAACCGCATGCGCTTTCCGCTCGCGGTCGCCCAGGCGGTGCGCGCCGCGGTGCCGCGCACGGTGGCGCTCGGCGCCCGCATCACCGGCAGCGACTGGCTCGACGGCGGCATCGCGGTCGACGAGGCGATCGTGTTCGCCCGCGCCCTGAAGGACACCGGCTACGACTATGTCGACGTCTCCTCGGGCGGGCTCACCGCAACGGCCCGCAACCCGGCGACCCCGGGCTACAACGTGCCGCTGGCCGAGGCGGTGCGCCACGCCACCGGCCTCGTCACCCGGGCGGTCGGGCTGATCGTCGATCCGAAGCAGGCCGACACCATCGTGGCCGACGGCCAAGCCGACATGGTGGCGCTCGCCCGCGCCATGCTGGACGATCCGCATTGGGGCTGGCACGCCGCCCGCGCGCTCGGCGCCGAGGTGCGGCGGCCGCCGCAATATCTGCGCGCCGGCCCGGGACTGTGGGCCCCGGCGGGACGCGGCGCCTGAGCCGCACAGGTTGCCCCATCCCGACGGGCCGGCCCGACGAGGACAGCCGTGCCGGACACCGCTATCGTGCCTGCATGGACCATGACGGCACCCCCACCGGCTCCACCCCGGACCATGCGACCGCTGCGACCCGCCGTCGCCTGCTCGCCACCGGGCTGGCGTCCCTCGCCGGCCTGACGGTCGCCGCTCCGGCGGCAACGCAGCCGCGCCGCGCCGCCGCCGACCTCGTCTCCGCCTACGGCCTCGATGCCGGCGCCCTCGGCCTGCGGCCCGGCAGCCCCGACGACCAGACCGCGGCTCTGCAACGTGCTCTCGATCGCGCCGCCGCGGCGGGCGCCCCGCTGGCGTTGCCGCCCGGCGTCTATCGGGTCGGCCATGTCCGCCTGCCCGACGGGGCCCGCCTGGTGGGCGCGCCGGGCGCCTGCCGCCTCGTCTTCACCGGCGGGCCGTCGCTGCTCTCGGCCGGCAATCTGCGCCGCGTCTCGCTCGACGGGCTGGTGCTCGACGGCGGCGGCCGGTCCCTGCCGGCCGGGCGCGCCCTCCTCCACTGCGAGACGGTGGAGCAGCTCACGGTGACCAGCTGCACCATCGCCGACTCCGGCGGTCTCGGCCTCTACGCCTACGCGACGGCTGGCAGCATCGCCGACACCCGCATCACCGGCACCGCCACCGTGGCGCTGGTGACCCGCGACGCGCGCGGCATGATCATCACCCGCAACGTGATCGACCGCGCCGGCGACAACGGCATCCAGGTGTTGCGCTTCGAGCCCGGCGAGGACGGCACGCTCGTCACCGACAACCGGATCACCGGGGTGCGCAACCGTTCCGGCGGCACCGGCCAGTACGGCAACGCCATCAACATCTACCGTGCCAACGGCGTGATCGTGCGCGGCAACCGCATTGCCGACTGCACGTTCTCGGGGGTGCGCGGCAACTCCGCCTCTAACCTCCAGATCGTCGGCAACACGGTGACCGAGGTGGGCGAGACGGCGCTCTACTCGGAGTTCGAGTTCGAGGCCGCGGTGGTCGCCAACAACATCGTCGACGGCGCCCAGACCGGCATCTCGATCGCCAACTTCGCCACCGGCGGGCGCGTCGCCGTGGTGCAGGGCAACATCCTGCGCAACCTGACGCCGCGCGAATCCAATCCCGATCCCGAGTTCCTGCTCGGCGGCGGCATGTATGTGGAGGCCGACACGACGGCGACCGGCAATGTGGTGGAGCGCGCGACCGCGGTCGGCATCCAGATCGGCTGGGGCCGCTATCTGCGCGACGTCGCGGTGACCGGCAATGTGGTGCGCGATTGCGGCATGGGCATCGGCGTCACGGTGGTGCCGGGCGCCCGCAGCACGCTGATCGGCGGCAACGTGATCACCGGCAGCCTGCGCGGCGCCATCGTGGGTCTCGATCACAAGACTCCGGTGACGGGCGACCTCGCCACCGGCGGCGCCGAGCGCTATCCGCATCTCTCGATAAGTGGAAATAAGATCTCTTGAGACGCTGCGCGGGTGGCGTCCGACAACACACGGTTCCGCTATCGGGCGAAGATATACTTGAGAAAACCGCGCTGTAGCGTTGCGGGACAAGATTCCGCGTTCGGCGTTGAATTATCGCTGGCACAATCCCCGGTGTGTCTGTTAGACTAAAGTCCAAGCTGCGGTCGATATCGCCTCGGCCGGCAGTCTTCCGAAAACAGGCACATCTGCGGGGGGTCTCGGCGTCGCATATGCGACGCGCGAGGCCGAACGTGTACCGACCCGGAAGCTCGCTTCCGCGGCGGCGCCTTCACCCGCATCTGTGCCACGACTGGCGGTGAAGGGAGGAAGGCCATGATGAACGACGGTGTGCGTGAGTCTGGGGTGCGTGAGTCTCGCAGGTTGGAGAGGGAAACCGGAGTGAGCCCGTATGGCCGCCAGCACTGTCCGCGCTGTGCGTACCTCCTGGTGGCTCCGGATGAATCTCATCACGTCGCGGATCGGGTCGTCCGCCACCTGTGGACCTGCGAGGCGTGCGGGACCGGGTTCAGTACCTGGGTGAAGTTCAAGCCCGAGATGGGTGAGTTGCACTGCGCCGTGGCGGCCTGACCACCCCCGAGCCTGGTGCTCCAGGCTGGTCACCGGCCGGCGCGGGTTGCGGCTCGCTGGATCTTGTCTTCGGCGGAGACCGCACACGGCGGAAGACTGCACGCGGCGGAACACGTCGCTCGGCGGAAAGCGCCGCTGGGCGGATGATCTCGTGCGGCGGACGGTTCCGATCGTGGCGGCGAGCTTTCCTCGTGGGGAAGGCTTTGCCCCGACGGAGAGTTTTGCCGGCGGAAGGTTTTGGTCGCGGCGGAGAGCTTCGAGCCGGTAGAGAGTTTGCTCCGGCGGAGAGTTCGCTCGCGGGGAAAGCTCCGCTTCGCGGAGAGCTTCGCGCCGCGAAGAGCTTCGCGCCGCGGAGCGCACCTCCAGCCGGACACGAGGCGCCCGCTCTCGTCCGCGGGGTCCCGACCGCCCGATCTGGTTCCGCCAAATCTGGTTCCGCGCGATCTCGTCCCGCCCGATCTCGTGCCGCGCGATCTGGTCCCGCGCGATCTCCTGCCGTCCGATCTGGTCCCGCGCGATCTGGTCCCGCGCGATGTCGCCTCCTGCATTCCCACCTCGATCGTGGCACGCATCATCACGGCATGGCGGCCGCATGCGCCGCAGGCGGTGGATGCAGTGGGCACGATGGTGGGCACCCGCCATCGGGGCGCGCCCGCAAGGCGTCATCCCCCGAGCCCACGCGCCGGGCGTGCCCGCCGTGCACCATGGCACTCCCGTCACGGTGTGCGAGACAATCACCCCACGTGCCGCTCCCGCTCGTTGGCCCACTGCCCACCGCCGGACCGACCGAATCCGCCTGTCGGCAAGTCGGCCGCCATATTGCCGAACACCGAGAAACCCGGCTAACTCCTGACCGTTCCAGCGCGGCCGCCGTGTCCGATCGATCGGCGGCCGCACCCGACCCCGCATCAGACCAGGACGGCCGATGTTCTCGCACCTGATGACCTCCCGACGGTTCGCGCCCCTGTTCTGGTGCCAGTTCTTCAGCGCCTTCAACGACAACTTCCTGAAGAACTCGCTCGTCTTCCTGATCCTCTACCGGATGACCGGCTCGGGCTCCGAGGCGCTGATCACGCTGGCGGGTGCCACCCTGATCCTGCCGTTCTTCCTGCTGTCGTCGATCGGTGGCGAGATCGCCGACCGCTACGACAAGGCGATCGTGGCGCGCTGGCTCAAGCTGATCGAGATCCCGGTGGCGCTGTTCGCGGTGCTCGGCTTCTGGCTGCACTCGATCGCGCTGCTGTTCGTGGCGCTGTTCCTGATCGGCGTCATCGCGGCGCTGTTCGGCCCCATCAAGTACGGCATCCTGCCCGACCATCTCCAGCAGTCGGAGCTGCCGGCCGGCAACGCGCTGGTCGAGGGCGCGACCTTCCTGGCCATCCTGCTCGGCACCATCGTGGGCGGGCTCGCCGCCAAGGACGGCGGCGATCCGGCCTCCTTCGCGGGGCTGATGATGGTGGTGGCGCTCTTGTGCTGGCTCTCGGCCCTGCTGATCCCGCGGACCGGCCAGGGCGCCCCGAACCTGCGCCTCGATCCCAACATCGTGCGCTCGACCGCGCGCCTCCTCGGCGAGCTGAAGGCCGACCGCCGCCTGTGGTGGTCGGCCCTGGTGGTGAGCTGGTTCTGGCTCACCGGCGCCATCGCGCTGTCGCTGATGCCGCCGCTGATCAAGTCGACGCTCGGCGCCGCCGAGGAGGTGATCACCGTCTATCTCGCGGTGTTCTCCATCGGCATCGCGGCCGGCTCGGCGCTCGCCGCCTGGCTCGCCTCCGGCCGCATCGTGCTGCTGCCCACCGTGCTCGGCGCCGGCCTGCTCGGCATTCTCTGCATCGATCTCGGCTGGTGGATGTCGGGCGTCGCCAGCACGGTGACGGGCCGCGGCATCTCCGAGGTGCTCGGCTCCGCCCGCGGCCTGCATGTCGGCTTCGACCTGTTCGGCATGGCGGTCGCCGGCGGCCTCTTCATCGTGCCGGCCTTCTCGGCCATGCAGGCCTGGGCCGGCCCCGACCACCGCGCCCGGGTGATCGCCGCCAACAACGTGCTCAACGCCGCCTTCATGGTGGCGGCCGGCCTGTTCGTCGCGGTGCTCCAGCTCGCCGGCCTGACGCCGGCCGTGCTGTTCATGCTGCTCGGGCTCGCCAACCTGGTGGTCGGCTGGGTGATCTTCAAGACGCTGCCGACCAACCCGGTGCGCGACTTCCTCTCCACCGTGGCGCGCGCCATCTTTCGTGCCGAGGTGCGCGGCCTGGAGAACGTCGAGAAGGCCGGGCCGAACGCCATCATGGCGCTCAACCATGTGAGCTTCCTAGACGCGCCGTTCGCGCTGTCGATCCTGCCCAAGGACCCGGTCTTCGCCATCGACTGCCACATCGCCGAGCGCTGGTGGGTGAAGCCGTTCCTGCGCTTCACCCGGGCGATGCCGATCGACCCGACCAACCCGTGGGGCACCCGCCAGCTCATCCGCGCCGTGCAGGACGGCGAGAGCCTGATCATCTTCCCGGAAGGCCGCATCACCGTCACCGGCAGCCTGATGAAGATCTACGACGGTGCCGGGCTGATCGCCGACAAGTCCGGCGCCATGGTGCTGCCGGTGCGCATCAAGGGGCTGGAGCAGACGCCGTTCTCGCGGCTCAAGAGCCATCAGGTGCGCCGCCGCCTGTTCCCCAAGATCTCGCTCGAGATCCTGGAGCCGGTGCGCATCACGGTCGATCCGGAGCTGCGCGGCAAGAAGCGGCGCGTCGCCGCTGGCGCGGCGCTCTACCAGGTGATGTCGGACCTGATCTACCGCACCCAGCCGCTGGACAGCACCATCCCGCAGGCCATGATCAAGGCCGGCGATACCCACGGGATGAACCGCATCGCGCTCCAGGACCCGGTGTCGGGCTCCCTCACCTATCGCAAGATGCTGATCGGCGCCGCCGTGCTCGGCCGCAAGCTGGCGCCGCTCGCCGAGGTCGGCGAGGCCATCGGGGTGCTGCTGCCGAACTCGAACGGCGTGGCCGTCACGCTGATCGGCCTGATGTGGGCCGGCCGGGTGCCGGCGATGCTCAACTTCTCGGCCGGCCCGACCAATGTGCGGGCCGCCTGCAAGGCCGCCAAGCTGACCACGGTGGTGACGTCGCGGGCCTTCGTCGAGAAGGGGCGGCTCGACAACCTGATCGCGGCGCTGGCGCCCGACTATCGCATCGTCTACCTGGAGGACGTCCGCCAGACCGTGACCAAGCGCGACAAGATCCGCGGCCTGCTTGAATTCCGCAAGCCGCTGGTGCCGCGTGCCCCCACCGATCCGGCGGCCGTGCTGTTCACCTCCGGCTCGGAGGGCGTGCCGAAGGGTGTCGTGCTGGCCCACAGCAACATCCTGGCGAATGCCGCCCAGGCCAAGGCGGTGGTCGACTTCGGCTATGGCGACAAGGTCTTCAACGTGCTGCCGGTGTTCCACGCCTTCGGCCTGACGATCGGCTTCATCCTGCCGATGGTGCACGGCGTGACGATCTACATGTATCCGTCGCCGCTGCACTACCGGCTGGTGCCGGAGCTGATCTACGCCACCAACGCCACCGTGCTGTTCGGCACCGACACCTTCCTCAACGGCTACGCCCGCACCGCCAACGCCTACGACCTGCGCTCGCTGCGCTACGTGATGGCGGGCGCCGAGCCGGTGAAGGACTCCACTCGCCGCACCTACAACGAGAAGTTCGGGCTGCGCGTGCTGGAGGGCTACGGGGTCACCGAGGCGGCGCCCGCCATCGCGCTCAACACCCCGATGTTCAACAGGTTCGGCTCGGTCGGCCGGCTGTTCCCCGGCATGGAGGCGCGGCTCGATCCGGTCCCTGGCGTCAGCGAGGGCGGGCGGCTGTTCATCCGCGGCCCGAACGTCATGATCGGCTACATGCGGGTCGAGAATCCGGGCGTGATCGAGCGGCCACCGGAGGGCTGGCACGATACCGGCGACATCGTGAGCATCGACGCCGACGGCTTCATCTTCATCAAGGGCCGGGCCAAGCGGTTCGCCAAGGTGGGCGGCGAGATGATCTCGCTGGCGGCGACCGAGACGCTCGCCTTCGACCTGTGGCCGGATGCCATGCACGCGGTCGCCACCATTCCGGACGCCCGCAAGGGCGAGCGGCTGATCATGGTGACGACGCAGCGCGACGCCGGCCGTTCCGACTTCGCGGCTTTCGTGCGCTCGCGCGGCCTGTCCGAGATGCTGATCCCGGCCGAGTTCGTGGTGGTCGAGAAGCTGCCGCTGCTCGGCTCCGGCAAGGTCGACAATCTGGCGGTCGGCCAGCTCGTGCGCGAGCGCTACAAGCTCGAGGGCGCGGCATAGCCCCTCCGGCCGGGCTGGACGATGGCGGCACGATCGCCGCGATCAGCGGTTGGGCAGCGCCGCGCCAGCCTCTTCGGGCAGCCCTGCCGGTCCCGGCGCGGCGGCCGGGCGCCGCAGCCGGTCGCGCCAGGCCGCCATGGTAACGTCACGAAGCGCCGTGAGTGGCCGACCTGATCACGTCGTCACGTCAGGCCGGCCCGGACGCGCTCCGGGCCCGCGGGCTTTCGCCCGCGCGCCCGGACAACACGGCGGTGTGGCGCTCAGAACGTCGCGCCGGCCCGCACCATGAAGGTGCGCCCCGCCAGCGGATAGGCGTTGTAGCGGCCGAGCGCCGCGGTGGATGCCACCGCGTAGTCGAAATACTCCTGATCGAACAGGTTCTGGACCGCGACCGACCAGAAATAGCGATCGAACCGGCCGCCGAGCCGGACGTCGACCAGGGTCACGGCCGGAACCAGTGGCTGCCGGTTGGCCTGGTCGTTGTCCATGCGCCGCGAGCCGACGAAGCGGACGTCGCCAGTGAACACCAGGCGCTCGTCGAGAATGTTCCACACCACGCCGGCACTCGCCGTGTTGCGGGCCACCAGCGGCACGTCGTTTCCGGCGAACGGCCCTTCGCGGAACACCGAGCGGGTGTAGGCGACGCCGCCCTTGAGGAGAATCGTGTCGGTGACGCGCGCCGACATCATCGCCTCGCTGCCGTAGCGACGGGTCGGGTCGAGATTGACGTTGGCGAACAGGTCGGGCCGGTAATGGATCTCGTTCTCGAGATACATGTCGTACAGGCTCCACTGCATGTCGAAGATGCCGACATGGGCCCGCACGCCGGCCTCGATGTCGCGCGACGTCTGGGTCTGTAGCGCGAAGTCGGCGGTGCCCGGCCGCACCGCGATGCGCTCGTCCACATTTGGCACGCGGAAGCTCTGCGCCGCGCGTCCGAACAGCGTGATCATGTCGCCGAGCCGCTGCTCCAGGCCGATGTGCCAGGCAGTGTTGTAGGAGGCGTCGTCATAGGGCCGCGCCTGGGTGATGAAGCAGCCATAGGCCGAGCACGGCGCCGACGGATCGATCGCGTCGCTCGCCCGCACCGAGGTGCGTTGGACGCGCCCGCCGACCGACACCTCGGTGCCGGGCCGCACCGTCACGGTATTCATCGCATAGCCGGCGAGCGTCGTCTGGGTGAGATCGTATTGGCGATAGGCCGGGCTGCCGTTGAACCAGCTCCGCGGCGACTCGTAGGACGAGTCGTAGAAGTCGAAGCCGCTCATCGAGCGCCACGGCATGCCGAACAGGTCGAGCTCGGCCTTCAGGCGCGGCGTGAACGAGACGGTGGTCAGTGTCGTCTCGGTGTAGCTCTGCGGCACCGGGCAGCCCTTGTCGACCTCGCCGGTGATGAAGTCGAAGCAATAGCCGAAGAAGCCGTACTGCTGGGCGCGCCGGCGCACCCCACCATCGACGATCAGCTCGGTGCCGGGCCGCAGCGCGTAGAGGAAGCCGCCGGTGGCGGTGACCTGTTGCTGCTTGGCGAAGTCGTAGGGCGTGCTGGCGCCGCGGCGGTCGGTGATCAGCTCGTTGATGCCGCGCGCCGGATCGACACTGCGGTCCCCCGGCAGGCCGAGCTGCTGGTCACTCACCGCGGTGTTGAAATAGATCTCGCCCCAGTCCTTCGTGTAGCGATAGTCGGCGACGCCGTTGTACTGGCGGTACTTGCTGTTGTCGCGATAGCCGTCCGCCTGGACACCGTTGCCGAACAGCGCGAGGGCGTGCGCGTCCCGCGTCATCGTCGCCGAGACACGGCCCTCGCTCTGGTTGAACGAGCCGTAGGCACCCTCGACCCGCAGGCTGGGCGGCACCTTGGCGCCCGACTTGGTCACGATGTTGATGACGCCGCCGACCGCGCCATCGCCGTACAGCACGCCGCCCGAGCTGCCGCGCGTCACCTCGATGCGCTCGATGCTGTTGAGCGGGATCGAACCCCAGTCGACGCCCTGGAGATCCGGCACGTCGACACGGCGGCCGTTGATCAGCACCAGCGTGTTGGAAATGCCGGTGGCGCCGAAACCGCGGATGTCGACGGTCGAGCGCGCCCCGTTAGCGCCCCCGTACATGTTCGAGACCTGCACGCCGGTCTGGCGCGACAGGATGCCCGGCACGGTCTGCTCGGGCGAGCGGGCGATCTCCTCGGCGGTGATCACCGTGGTGGAGGCGCCGGTGATGCCGGCATCGAGGCGGGTGGCAGTGACGTAGAGGTCGGGCAGCGCCGTGTCGGCCGTCTGGGCGTGGGCCGTGGTGGCGAGCAGGAGCGAGAGGGCGGCCGCCGATGCGGCGCGGCGGTCGAATCTATCGAGGCAGGACATGCCGAGGTTCCTTCGCGGGATGCGGATCATGCGGATGGTCGGGCATGAGCCGGCGCGAAGGACCGATCGGGCGGCGGTGCCGTCCGTCGGTACGTCGAAGGTCACACAAGAACGTCATCGAGTCCCCGCGCCGGTCACGATGTCACCGCTGCGAAGACCGCTCCGTATGGGGCTTCCCGCCCATCGGTTGGGTGACGGTGTCGGCAGGTCTCCTGGCTCGCGGGTCCCCGCCGCACCCGGCCTTCCCGGTTTCCCAGTGGCCGTCTTGGATGCGGCTCGCCGCTCACAGTTGCGGGTCCAGCCACGGCTTCACGGCCAGGCAGCCGTGTCCCGTGTTCCCTCTCTCGTCCCCGCGGTCGCCCGCGGAGAACCGACACGAGCGCACCTTCGGGTGCACGCCCCCGCAGGTCAATCGTGCAGGACCCGACCCGATCGCATTAGCTCGCGAGGTGTTGCACGCCGCCCACACCCCGCGGGTAACGGCGAGCGGATCAGTCGCGAGCGGGTCAGTCGTCTGTGTGGTCCGCCGTGGTCTCGGCGAGCAGCCAGCCCAGATAGCTCTGGTCGACGCTCTCGATCGGCAGCACCAGGATGGCCGGCGTCGTGTAGGGATGGCGCTCCTTGACGGCGGCCCGCACACCCTCGGCGAGCGAGGCGCGGGTCTTGACGATCATCACGACCTCCTCGGCCCGCTCGATCGCTCCCTCCCAGCGATAGACCGACACCATCCCGGGGAAAATGTTGACGCACGCGGCGAGGCGGCGCTCGACGAGGAGCCGTCCCGCCTCCTCCGCCTCGACAAGCCCCGGGAAGGTCGTATAGACGAAGACCGCGCGTTCCATCGCCACTCCTTGTCGTCGGCAGCGGCGCCGACACGGCACGAACCGATTCACGAGTCGCCGCACGAGGCGCCGAATGAGCCGCCTGCCCGCCGACATCGAGCGGATCGCCTTCGTGGCCAGCCCGACCCGGGAGGCCGAGGCGGCGCTGGAGACGCTCACCCGCCGCTACGGCAATGTCGAGCCCGCCGATGCCGACGTGATCGTCGCCCTCGGTGGTGACGGCCTGATGCTGAAGACCCTGCACGTCCTGATGGGCTCGGGCAAGCCGATCTACGGCATGCATCGCGGCACCATCGGGTTCCTGATGAACGACTATCGGGAGGACGGGCTGAAGGAGCGGCTGCACGCCGCCGAGGCGACCATCATCCACCCGCTGGTGATGCGCACCGTCGACGCCGACGGCCAGGGTCACGAGCACCGCGCCATCAACGAGGTGTCGCTGTTCCGCCAGGCCTGGCAGGCGGCGCGCCTGAACGTGCTGGTCGACGGCAAGCAGCGCCTGCGCGAGCTGACCGCGGACGGCATCATGGTGGCGACCCCGGCGGGCTCCACCGCTTACAACCTGTCGGTCGGCGGCCCCATCATCCCGATCGGCTCGCCCCTGCTGGCGCTGACGCCGATCAGCCCGTTCCGGCCGCGGCGCTGGCGCGGCGCGCTCTTGCCCGATACCGCGGTGGTCACCATCGAGGTGCTGGAGGCCGACAAACGGCCGGTGGCGGCGGTCGCCGATCACGACGAGGTGCGCTTCGTCCAGCACGTCGATGTCCGCATGGATCACGCCATCGACCTGCTGATGCTGTTCGACCCCGGCCACAGTCTCGACGAGCGGATTCTGCGCGAGCAGTTCACCCACTGATCCTGTTTTCGGGTGATCAGTCGGCGGTCGTTCCGGGGCGCGGCACCCGGATCGGCGCTTTGCGACGTCCGGGCGCAGGCTCCGTCGCGAACCCGGAAACCAGCGACACACGTCATCCCGCGGCAAGCTCTGGACTCTCGGCTGGATTCCGGTCAGCCGCTTCGCGGCTTCCGGAATGCCCCCCGAATGGATCAGCCGGATCTCGTATGAGCCGCGCCGCGCCCGTCCGGCCACAGGGTTAACCTCAACCCTTCCTTAAAGCTTCCTGGCCAGTATCCGGCATGGTCCGGTCCCTGTTCGGCGTGCGTCCCCTGTCATGATCCGCATCGATTTCAACCGGCTGCGGTTTCTTCTCGTCGACGACAACGCGCACATGCGCCGCATCCTGCGCACGCTGCTGCACGGCTTCGGGTCGCGCGAGGTGTACGAGGCCGAGGACGGCGCCGCCGGGCTCGAAGCCTTCACCCACAACATTCCCGACATCGTCATCACCGACTGGGCGATGCCGATCTTCGACGGGCTCGAATTGACCCAGATGATCCGGCAGCCGGGCGCCAACGCCAATCCGTTCGTGCCGATCATCATGCTGACCGGCCACTCGGAGAAGAAGCGCGTGATGGCGGCGCGCGACTGCGGCGTCACCGAGTTCCTGGTCAAGCCGATCTCGGCCAACGCGCTCTATCAGCGCATCCTGACCGTGGTGGTGAATCCGCGGCCCTTCATCAAGACCAAGACGTTCTTCGGTCCCGACCGACGCCGTCTGGTCAACCCGAACTATGTCGGGGTCGAGCGCCGCAAGGGCACCGCCAAGGCGGAGATCATTCCGCAGCAGGCGCTGTTCGAGCGCGTCAAGATCACCGAGTGAGCGGAGGCCGACGATGACGTCCGGCCGGAAAGACGGTCCGCGCAAGCCCGGCAAGCGCGCCCTGCCCAAGGTCACGCGCTTCCGCGATCACGAGGTGATCGTGCCGCCCGACCCGCTGCGCGACGCCTGGCGCCGAACCGGCGCCGACGACCACGATCCCCCTGGTAACGACCCGGTCGCCGCGGCCGAGCGCGCGCTCGCGGCCCTCTCGGGCGAGTTCGCCGGCTGGATGGACAGCGAGTGCGAGCGCCTCGACGCCGCCCGCCGCGCCGTGCAGGCGCGCGGCTTCGACGCCGAGACCCGCCAAGCGCTCCATCACGCCGCCCACGACATCAAGGGGCAGGCCGCGACCTTCGGGTTCCCGGACGCCGCCGCGGCGGCGGCCAGCCTGTGCCGGCTGATCGAGCGCACCGCCGACGCCCGCCGCATCCCGCTGGTGCTGGTCGACCAGCATGTCGACGCCGTGCGGGCGATCGTGCGCGAGCGCGACTCGATCGGCGCCGCCGCGCTAGCCGCCGAGCTGACCACCCGGCTGCGCGAGGCCACCGACGCGGTCCTGCGCGACGAGCCCGGCGGCCTCGGCGACGACGACAGTATCGTCAGCCCGCCGACGGTGCCACGGTCGGACCCGCGCTGAGCCGACCGCGCGATCCGCTCCCCCATCAGGTCGCCGCGAGACGCGGCACCTCGGGCCAGTCCGGCTCGTCGTGCGGCAGCACCCAGGGCTCGCGCAGCGCCGCCGCGGTCCATGCCTGCCAGGCCGGCAGCGCCATCATGGCATCCATGTAGCGGCGTGCGTCCGGACCGACCTCGACCGCATAGGTGTGGAAGCGCGACACCACCGGCGCATACATGGCGTCGGCGGCGCCGAAGCGGCCGAACAGGAACGGCCCGCCGGCGGGCTCGCCGAAGCGCGCCCGGCAGGTGCGCCAGATCGCCTCGATGCGAACGACGTCACGCCGCACCTCGTGGCCGAGCGGGCGCGCCGCCGGCGGCCGCGCCATGTTCATCGGCAGCGCCCGGCGCAACGCCGCGAAGCCCGCATGCATCTCGGTTGCGACCGCGCGGGCGTGGGCGCGCTCGGCCCGGCCGGCCGGCCACAGCTCGGCCTCCGGATGGGTCTCGGCGACGTATTCGAGAATGGCGAGCGACTCCCAGATGCGCACCTCGCCGTCGATCAGCACCGGCACCTTGCCGGTGCCGGAATGCTGGCCCACCCGCGCCTTGAAGTCGGGATCGTCGAGCGACACCACGGTCTCCTCGAACGGGATACCGGCCACCGTCATGGCGATCCACGGGCGGAACGACCACGACGAGTAGTTCTTGTTGCCGATTACGAGATGCAGTCCCATCGGGCTCCTCCGGCGCGGCGACGCAGGGCGCGTCCGCCGGCCCATTCAGTCCCGGGAGGACGGCGGACCGCAACCCGGACGACGCCGTAGCGGCACCGCCCCGGCACCGGCACGAAGACGCGCCGCGACGGCCGGCCACGGCACCACCACGACGACCAGGCCGAGCAGGATCAGGACCATGCCGGCGCCGCGCAGCGGCCCGAACCGCTCGCCGAACACCAGCGCCACGGCGACGACGCCGGTGCACGGCGACAGCAGCGCGAAGGGCGCCACCGCGGCGCTCGGATAGCGCTGCATCAGCCGACCCCAGATCGCGAAGGCGACCGTGGTGGCGAGCGTGGCGAGGAACACGACGGCGACGAGGCTCGCGGCCGAGCTGCGCGCCACCGCGGCGATCAGCGACGGGTCGGGATCGAGGGCGAGCGACACCAGCCAGGCGGGGATCGGCGGCACCAGGCTGCACCAGATCATCAGCGGCACCATGGCGACGCCGGCGGGCGTCTGCCGCAGCAGGATCGAGCCGGTCGCCCAGCTCATGGCGGCCAGCATGGCGAGGCCGAGCGCCAGCGGCGGCAGATCGGCACCGACCGTCAGCGCGATCAGCATCAGCCCCGCGAAGGCGACGAGCAGCCCCACCGCCTGCCGCGGCGTCGGCCGCTCGCGCAGCACCACGGCGGCGATCAGCACCGCGAAGAAGGCATGCATCTGGGTCGTCACCGAGGCCAGCCCGGGCGGCAGGCCGGCGGCGAGCGCCAGGAACAGCAGCAGGAACTGGCCGGTGAACAGCGTCGCCCCGATCGCCAGGATCGATCGCCACGGCAGCTTCGGGCGCGGCACGAACAGGACCGGAAGCGAGGCCAGCAGGAAGCGCAGCACCGCCATCTGGGAGGCCGTGAAGCTCTCCAGCGCGAACGGATAGGCCACGTAGGTCAGGCCCCAAATCACGTTGGCGAGCACCGCCAGCGCCATGTCGTGCGGTCGCATGCGCTCCCGGCCCCCTCGCCGCCCGACAGCCGGCCCCGGGGATCGAGGTCGGCGCGGCGTCCGGCGCTTCTACGCCGGCGGGTCCGACGGCACGACGGCCGCAACCGGAAGGGCTGCCCTGCGGTCCCGGGGGGTCCGTGTGGCGGCCGGCTGTCGTCCGGCCGCTCGTCCTTCAGCCGCGGGGCTCGACCGGGCCGCCCGCCTTCTTCCAGGCGCCGAAGCCGCCACCGATATGCGCCACGGGGGCGAGCCCCATGCGCTTGGCCGTGAAGGTGGCGAGCGCCGAGCGGGCGCCGGCCGCGCAGAAGAACACGAACTTCTTGTCCTGGGCGAACACCGGCTTGTGGTAGGGACTCGCCGGATCGATCCAGAACTCCAGCATGCCGCGCGGGCAGTGGAAGGCGCCGGGCACGCGGCCGTCGCGATCGAGCTCGCGGATATCGCGGATGTCGACGAGGACGGTGTCGTCGCGGCCGACGAGCGCGATCGCCTGCGCGGGCGTCAGGGTCTCGATCTCGCGTTCGGCCTCGGCTACCAGATCGGCGGCGCGCACCGTGATGGTCTGCGGCATGACGGTCCCTCTTCCCGCAGCCGGCCCGCCCGGCGGCGGGCGGCGGATGCGGACCTGTGACGACGCCCCGATAGTCGGGTCGGCCAGGAGGATTTGGCAATGCCGTTGTTCGACCCGCTCGACCTCGCGGCCATCACGGTGTTCGGGCTCGCCTGGGCCTCCTATGCGATCGCCATGGAATGGACGCGGATCGGCCGCCTCAACCTCAACGCCCGGATGGACGATGTGCGGGCCGAATGGATGCGGCGGATGCTGAGCCGGGAGGTGCGCATCGTCGACGCCCAGATCATGGCGGCGCTCCAGAACGGCGCCGCCTTCTTCGCCTCGACGTCGCTGATCGCGGTCGGCGGCGCGCTGTCGCTCCTGCGCTCCACCGCCGAGGTGGTGTCGGTGCTGTCGTCGCTGCCGGTGGCGCTGCCCACCGCCCGCGAGCTGTGGGAGGCGAAGGCGATCGGCCTCGTCGTCATCTTCGTCTACACGTTCTACAAGTTCGCGTGGTCGTACCGGCTGTTCAACTACGTCGCCATCATGCTGGGCGCGACGCCGCCGCCGGCCGAGCGCGACACCGAGGCGGCGCGGCGGCACGTCGCCCGCACCACCCGGCTGTTCCAATCCGCCGGGCGCCATTTCAACCGCGGCCAGCGGGCGCTGTTCTTCGCCCTCGCCTATCTGGGCTGGTTCGTCGGCCCGTGGGTGCTGATCGGCGCCACGGTGGCGGTCGTCCTCGTCGTCTGGCACCGGCAGTTCGCCTCCGAGTCGCTGCGCGCCGTGCGCGACGAGCCGCCCGAGGACTTGGCCGTCTGATCAGCCTCCCTCCGGCCCCGGGAACAGCGCCGACGATTTCCCGGTGAGCCGGTAGACGAGAAGCCCGACCCATTCGCGCATCGCGGTGTCGGTGCGGCGCAGGCCATCGCCGATGGTCGGGAACGGCCGCCAGAGGTCGACGCGGCCGCGCGTGCGGACGTCGACCGGATACGCCTCGACCGGGAAGCCGGCCCGCCGGAACACGCCGATGGCGCGCGGCATGTGATAGGCCGAGGTGACCAGCAGCCAGCGTTCGCCGGGCTTCGGATCGGTGAGCGTCTTCGAATAGACGGCGTTCTCGACGGTGTTGCGCGAGCGATCCTCGGCGACGAGCTGCGCCGCCGGCACGCCGAGCTCGGCCAGGAGACGCAGCGCCACCGCCGACTCGTTGCCGTCGGGCAGGAGAAAGCCGGGGTCGCCGCCCGAATGGACGATGCGGGCGGACGGATGGCGGCGGGCGAGCGTGGCGGCGGCGGTCAGCCGCTCGGCCGCCTCGTTCAGCACCACGATGCCGCGCGCCTCGGCGACGTCGGGGGTGACGGCACCGCCCAGAACGACGATCCCGGCCACCGGCCGCCCATCGTCGGGGACCGGCGGGAAACGGTCCTCCAGCGGAACGAGCAGGGCGTTGCCGAGGGGCGACCAGCCGAGCAGCGCGACCAGCAGAAGACTGGCGACGACGAGCCGCAGACCCGCGCGCCGCCAGCGGGTGACGAGCAGCACGATGCCGAGGAGCCCCAAGACGACCAGGAGATTGGACGGCAGGGCGAAGAAGCCGAGGAGCTTCGAGACCGGGAAGAACATGCCCCGGTGAAGCCCGGCGGCCGGCCGCCGTCAAGCCGGCGCCTGTTGCCATCGTCTCGCCCGGAGTTTCTCCCGCGCGGCGTCAGCCGCGCTTCGAACGCCACCCGGCGTAGCGGGCCTTGGCCTCGTCGTTCGGGGGATAGAGGCCGGGCAGCGGCACGCCGCGCTCCACCTCGGTGAACACCCAGCTCTCGTACAGCTCGTGCTCGGCGCCCTCGTGGGCGACGTACTCGACCAGATCCTTCGGGATCACCACGGCGCCGTCCTCGTCCGCCACGATGACGTCGTCCGGGAACACGGCGACGCCGCCGCAGCCGATCGGCTCCTGCCAATTGACGAAGGTCAGGCCGTTGACCGAGGCCGGCGCCGCGACGCCGGCGCACCACACCGACAGGCCGCTGGCGAGCACGCCGGTGCGGTCGCGCATCACCCCGTCGGTGATCAGCGCGGTGACGTTCCGCTTCTTCATGCGGGCGCACAGGATGTCGCCGAAGATGCCGGCCGAGGTGATGCCCATGGCGTCGGCAACCACCATGCAGCCCTCGGGCATCGCCTCGATGGCGCCGCGGGTGGAGATCGGCTTCGACCAGCTCTCGGGCGTCGCCAGGTCCTCGCGGGCCGGCACGAAGCGCAGCGTGAAGGCCGGGCCGACCAGCCGCTCGCCGCCGGGCACCAGCGGCTTCGGGCCGCTCATCCAGCAGCGCCGGATGCCCTTCTTGAGCAGCATGGTGGTGACGGTGGCGGTCGTCACCTTCCTGAGGAGATCGTAGAGCGCCGCGGACATGGAGCGTTCCTCGCGAGGTTGGAGTCGATCCGCGGCGCGGGCGCCGCCCGCGTCCCCGGACTGCGCCGAGACATCTACGCAGGCGCCAAGCCCAGCCGCTCGTCGCGCCGGCGCAGCCAGACCATGAAGGGGATCGAGAGCAGCACCATCCAAGCCTTGCCGACCACCTGGCCAGCCAGGAAGTCGAGCGACCCGAAGGCGAGCCAGAGGAAGAGCAGCGAATCGACCACCAGGCCGACCAGGCCGGAGGCCACCACGGCGGTCACCATGCGGCGGCGAGCCAGCGGCGTGTAGACGGCGAGATCGGCCATCTCGGAGACCAGGAAGGCGGCCGTCGAGGCGATGACCAGGGCGGGCGGTGCCAGGAAGGCCGAGATCAGCGCCCCGACCAGCACGGCGACGGCGGCGACCAGCACGCCCAGCCGGCGCTGCACCAGGTCGCGCAGCACCAGCGCCACCCCGACCATCAGCACGCCCGACGGGGCGGACAGGCCGGACCACCCGGGCAGGGCCGGCAGCACCGGAACCAAGCAGGGGCCGCGCGGCACGCAGGCGGTGCCGGCATGCTGGATCAGCCAGTTGGCGGCCGGAATGGTGAGCGCGAACAGGACCAGGAACACCAGTCCTTCGGCCAGTCGGCGGGCATCGGGGGCGTGCATCATCGAGAAGCGGACATCCAGCGCGAGTAACCATCGGCCCGCAACCGGCAGGCCGGACAGGTGCCGCAGCCATAGCCCCAGGGGTGGCGCTGCGAGCGGTCGCCCAGATAGCAGGTGTGGGTGTCTTCGAGAAGCAGGTCGACCAGCGGGGCTCCCCCGATCTCCGCGGCCAGCGCGAAGGTCTCGGCCTTGTCGATCCACATCAGGGGCGTGTGCAGCACGAACCGCCGGGCCATGCCGAGATTGAGGGCGACCTGCATGGCCTTGATGGTGTCGTCGCGGCAATCCGGATAGCCCGAATAGTCGGTCTCGCACATGCCGGCGACGAGATGACGGGCGCCGCGCCGGTAGGCGAGCGCCCCCGCGAAGGCGAGGAACACCAGGTTGCGGCCGGGCACGAAGGTGGTCGGCAGGCCGTCGGCGGCGATCTCGATCGCCGTCTCGCGGGTCAGCGCCGTGTCGGCGATCGCCCCCAGCCCGTCGAGCGGGACCATGTGGTCGTCGCCGAGCCGCGCCGCCCAGGCCGGATCGAGCGCCGCCATCTTGGCTCGCACCACCGGCCGCACGTCGAGCTCGACGGCGTGGCGCTGGCCGTACGAGAAGCCGACCGTCTCCACCCGTGGAAAGCGCGCCAGCGCCCAGGCGAGGCAGACGGTCGAGTCCTGCCCGCCCGAGAACAGCACCAGGGCGGCCCCGTCCGTCGTCTCGGTCATCCCCCCCACCTCGCCCGGCCGAGGCGATCCGTCAATCCCAGCCGTCAATCCCAGGCCGGCGCGCCGCTCCAGTCGACGATGCGGCCGTTCGGCCGCGCCAGCCCCCGGATGGCGGCCATCTCGGCCTCGTCGAGCACGAAGTCGAACACCGCGAGATTCTCGGTCAGGCGATCGAGCCGGGCCGTGCGCGGCACCACCACCCCGCCCTCCTGGATGATGTAGCGCAGGCTGATCTGGGCGGGCGACTTGCCGTGGGCGACGGCGATTTCGCGGATCACCGGCTCCGACAGCACGGCGCCGCGCCCCATCGGGCTGTAGGCGACGACCGCCATGCCGTGCCGCCGGCAGGCGGCCACCACCTTGGTCTGGTCGAGATGCGGATGCCACTCGATCTGGTTCACCGCCAGCGGCTCGGTCGTGTGCTTCACCGCCTCGTCGAGCAGCGCCACCGTGAAGTTCGACACGCCGATATGCCGGGCGAAGCCGGCCCGCTTCATCTTGCACAGCGCCCCGATGGTCTCGGCGAGCGGAATGCGCGGATTGGGCCAGTGGATCAGCAACAGGTCGACCTCGGACAGGCGCAGCCGGGCGAGGCTCGCCTTGGTGGCGCGCTCCAGCTCGCGCGGCGCCAGATGCTCGGTCCACACCTTGGTGGTGACGAACACCTCGGCCCGGCGCAGCCCCGAGGCACGGACGCCGTCGCCGACGTCGCGCTCGTTGTCGTAGATCTCGGCGGTGTCGATCAGCTTGTAGCCGGCCCGCAGCGCCTGCTCGACGGTGCGGGCGCAGCTTCGTCCCTTCAGCTCCCAGGTGCCGAGCCCGATCATCGGGAGGGTGGCGCCGTTGGCGGTGACGAACTCCATGCGGTCTCTCTCCCCGGCTCCGCGGCTGCCGATCTACCGCTCGAGCGGAATCCGAGCGACTGGATCGGACTCCGCTCGAGAAGTCCTTGCTCGATCGCATTTTCGACGGCGAACCGGCAGCCACTTCGCCGGAAAATGCTCTCAGACGTCCCAGCGGGGCGCGTGCGGCGGGCTCACCACCCGGCCGTCCGGCCGGCGCAGGGCGGCGATCTCGGCCATCTCGGCCTCGCTCAGGACGAAATCGAACACCGCGAGGTTCTCGGCCAGCCTGTCGCGGTTGGCAGTGCGCGGGATCGCCACCAGGCCCTGCTGCACCAGCCAGCGCAGCGCCACCTGCGAGGCGCTGCGGCCATGCGCGGCGCCGATCCGCCGCAGCGTGTCGTCGGCCGGCACGGCGCCGCGCGCCAGCGGACAATAGGCGGTGACCGACAGGCCGTGCCGGAGGCAGGTCTCGATCAGCCGGCGCTGATCGATGAACGGATGAACCTCGATCTGATTGGTGACCAGCGGCACGGTGGCGAGCCGCACCGCCTCCTCGACCAGCGCGATGGTGAAGTTGGCGACCCCGATATGGCGGGCGCGCCCGTCGGCGGCGGTCCGGCACAGCGCCGCCACGGTGTCGGCGAGCGGCACCGCCGGGTTCGGCCAGTGGATCAGCAGCAGATCCACGGAGGACAGGCCGAGCCGGGCCAGGCTCTCCTCGAAGGAGCGCTCGACGTCGGCCGGGGCGAGATGCGTGTGCCACACCTTGGTGGTGACGAAGACCTCCTGGCGTGGCACTCCGGCGGCGCGGAGCCCCTGCCCCACCTCGGCCTCGTTGCCATACATCTGGGCGGTGTCGAGATGGCGATAGCCGAGCCGCAGGGCGGCCTCGACCAAGCCGACGCAAGCGTCGCCCTTCAGCGTCATGGTGCCGAGCCCGAGAGCCGGGATGCGCGCACCGTTGGCCTCGACCACCTGCATGTCCGTCGCCCCCGCCGGTCCGATCGTCCGCCGCGGCTAATCCCTGGACGAGGCCCGGGATCAGCGCCGGCAGCGGTGCCGGCCGCCGGTGGCCGGTCCGCCAGAGGGTGAGCGGATCGCCGCCGGGACGCAAGAACTTAGACGGGACGCGAGGGGGCACGGCCGGGGGGGGGCGACCCGGGGAACCGCACGGAGACGACGCCCGGGCGGGCCGCGGTCAGCCGGTCGCCCCGAACAGCTCCCGCCCGATCAGGATGCGGCGGATCTCCGAGGTGCCGGCCCCGATCTCGTACAGCTTGGCGTCGCGCAGCAGCCGGCCGGCCGGCATGTCGTTCACGTAGCCGGTGCCGCCCAGGCACTGCACCGCTTCGAGCGCCGCGGCGGTCGCCCGCTCGGCCGCGAACAGGATGGCGCCGGCCGCATCCTCGCGGCGCACCCGCCCCGCGTCGCAGGCGCGCGCCACCGCGTACACATAGGCGCGCGCCGCATTGAGCCCGACATACATGTCGGCCAGCTTGGCCTGGACGAGCTGGAAGGTGCCGATCGGCTGGCCGAACTGCTCGCGCTGGTGCACGTAGGGCACCACCACGTCGAGGCATGCCTGCATGATGCCGAGCGGCCCGGCGGCCAGCACGGCGCGCTCGTAGTCGAGCCCCGACATCAGCACCCCGACGCCGCCGCCGACCGGCCCGAGCACGTTGTCCTCCGGCACCTCGCAGTCCTCGAACACCAGCTCGCCGGTGTCGGAGCCGCGCATGCCGAGCTTGTCGAGCTTGGGCGAGGCAGAGAAGCCCGGCATGCCGCGCTCGATCACGAAGGCGGTGATGCCGCGCGGCCCCGCCGTGGTGTCGGTCTTGGCGTAGACGACGAGGACATCGGCCACCGGGCCATTGGTGATCCACATCTTGCGGCCGTCAAGGACGAAGCGGTCGCCGCGCCGCGTCGCCCGGGTGCGCATCGAGACGACGTCGGAGCCCGCCCCGGCCTCCGACATGGCGAGCGCCCCGACCGCGCTGCCGTCGATCAGGCCGGGCAGGAAACGACGCTTCTGGGCCTCGGTGCCGTGCCGGCGGATCTGGTTGACGCAGAGGTTCGAGTGCGCCCCGTAGGACAGGCCGACCGCCGCCGAGGCGCGCGAGATCTCCTCCATGGCGACGCAGTGGGCGAGATAGCCCAGGCCGGCGCCGCCATGCTCCTCCTCGACCGTGATGCCGAGCAGGCCGAGGCTGCCGAGTGCCGGCCACAGGTCGCGGGGAAACTGATTCTCTCGGTCGATCGCCGCGGCGCGCGGGGCGATCCGCGCGTCGGCGAAGCGTCGCACCAGGTCGCGCAACGCATCGATGTCGTCGCCGAGCGCAAAGTCGAATCCGGACCAGGCCGTCGCGGTCATGGGGTCGCCATTCCGTGGTCGTTGCGGGAACGCACGGGTCACGGGTACCGCGATGCTCCGGCGCGCCCGAAGTGTAACGCGCAGGCGACGGGTTTGTCAGGCGGGGCGATGGGCGCGGATCGACGCGGACGGCACGGACGGCGCGTCACGGCTCCAGCGCGGAGGCGACCTCGTCGGCCGCATGGGTGACCACGTCGGTCGGGCGGGCAGCACCACGCCGGATGCTGTCCAGGAACGACGACGCCGGCATCGGCCGGGCGAACAGGAAGCCCTGCATCTCGTCACAACCGGCGAGACGCAGCAGGAGGCGCTGCTCCTCGGTCTCGACACCCTCGGCGAGCACGCTGAGCCCGAGCGCGCGGCCGAGCGCCACGATAGCCTGCAAGATGACGCCGCCATTGGCGGAGCGCCCGAGCGGCGACACGAATTCCTTGTCGATCTTCAGCTTGTCGATCGGCAGCCGGCGCAGATAGCTCAGGCTCGAATAGCCGGAGCCGAAATCGTCGAGGGCGATCTTGACGCCGAGCGCGCGCAGCTCCTTGAGCCGCAGCTTGGCCTCCTCGGGATTGTCGATGAGGACGCCTTCGGTGATCTCGAGGACGACTCGCGACGGCTCGATGCCGCTGTCGGCGAGCGCCGAGGCGACGGCGCGGACGAGGCCGCGGTCGCGCACCTGGATCGGCGACAGATTGATGGCGATGAACAGGTCCGGCCAGTCGCGCGCGTCGGCCAGCGCCCGCCGCAGCACGAACTCGCCCAGCTCGATCATCAGCCCGGCCTGCTCGGCCACCGCCACGAAGATGCCCGGCGGGATGTTGCCCCGGGCGTGATGATGCCAGCGCACCAGCGCCTCGGCGCCGACCATGCGCAGGCCGTCGCCGGCGACGATCGGCTGGTAGGCGACCGTGAGGGCGCCGCGGGCCAGCGCCAAGCGAAGCTCCTGCTCGATGAAGCGCCGCTCGTTGATCTCGTCCTCCAGCCCGTGGTGGAAGGCGAGGACATGGCCGCGCCCCGCCTTCTTGGCGGCCCGGGCGGCGAGGTCGGCGCGGCGGATCAGCTCGTGGGCGCTCGTCCCGTCGCGCGGGGCCAGCGCCAGGCCGATGCTGGCGGTGACGTGCACGACCTGACCACGGACATGGAACGGCGCCGCCAGGCCGAGAGCGCAGCCATGGGCGATGTCGAGCGCGTCTCCGGACGACCGTACGGTGGTCACGGCGGCGAACTCGTCGCCGTCGATCCGGCCGATGGAGGTGCTGTCCGGCAATGCGGCGCGCAGGCGCTCCGACACCTCGGCGATCACCCGGTCGCCGATGTCGTGCCCGAGCACCTCGTTGACCTCCTTGAAGGCGTCGAGATCGATGCAGGCGAACACCAGGATCTCGTCGGGACGTCGCTCCTTCAGCGCGAGGCCGAGCACCGCGATGATCTTGCGCCGATTCGGCATGCCGGTGAGCGGGTCCTCCTGGGCGATCCGACGCAGCTCGCACTCGATCTGCTCCAGCCCGCTGGCGGCGCGGCGGATCTGGACGAAGGACAGGCCCGCGAAGCCCAGGAAGGCGGCTCCCCCGACGGACGGGAGCAGCCACAGCCAGGGCGGAACCCCTTCGTTGGCCGGCAGCTCCCAGCCGAACCAGCCGACGATGCGGCCGCGCGAATCGGTCTGGGTATGGACCGGCCCGTCGCCGCTCTCCGACTCCACGTCGAAGCGGAGATTGCGGACCCCGGCCATGTCGCCCAAGGCCTTAAGCAAGGGCGGATCGATCGGCCGAACCAGCACCAGAGTGAGCCCCGACGCCGCACCGGCGGCAGGCCGCCTCGCGGTGCCCGCCACCTGAGCGACCGCCACCACCGCGGGCTCGCGCTCCAGCGGCACCACGTCGGTCTGCACCTGGACGGCGCGGTCGAGCAGCGCCGCTTCCGAGCGCGTCGTCCCGCGGCCGGGCGCTCCATCGGCCCGCACGCTGGAGACGAACGCCGCGACGGCCGCCGGGATCTGCCGTTCCGCCGCCGGATAGGAGGCGGCCAGCGATCCATCGGGGCGGATCAGGTAGGCGGCACGGTGGTGGAAGCGCGGCAGGCCGGTCGGCGCCAGGTGGGTGTCGACGTCGAGCGACAGCACGTCGGAGCCCTGCACGGCGATCGCCTGGGCACGGCTGAGCGCCGCGTTGCCGAGGACGGAGCGATACTCGACGAACGCCCGGCCGATCGCGGCACGCATCCGCTCCACCGCCACGTCCTTGTCGGGGTGAGCGACCAGAAAGACGACGGCGGCGACGCAGACGAGCCCGCACGCGAGAGCACCGGCGAGCGCCAGGAGCGACCGCGACACGGGTCGCGTGGCGAGTCTCCAGGTCGATGTCTGTCCCGGGCTTGGGCCTGGGTGAGAGACGGTCTGGTCCGATCGGTCCGCCGACTCCCGTCCGCTGTCCACAGCGGGGTCCATGAAACCACCTTCCGGTGTACGATGGGCCGTTGTAGCAGGATCAGAGTTAAGAGTTGGTCAGCATACAAGGCCCCGCCGCGTGCGCGACGCACTCTCCGGCGGCTGTTACCGCTCTCTCGGTCAATGCAGGCCGAACCAGATCGTTGCAATCCCGAGAAACGAGAAGAACCCGACCACGTCCGTGATGGTGGTGACGAAGACACCCGACGACACGGCGGGATCGAGCCTGAAGCGATCGACCACCAGCGGAACGAGTATTCCGCCCAGCGCTGCCGCGACCAGGTTGCACACCATGGCGAGCCCGATCACCAATCCGAGATCTGGCGCGCGGAACCAGGCCGCCGCCGCCACCCCGGTGATCACCGCGAAGGCGGCGCCGTTGAGGAGGCCGACCAGCAGCTCGCGCAAGACGATGCGCGCCATGTTGCCGTCGTGCAGCTCGCGGGTGGCGAGCGCCCGCACCGCCACCGTCATGGTCTGGGTCGCCGCATTGCCGCCCTGGCTGGCGACGATCGGGGCCAGCACCGCGAGCGCCACCATCTTCTGAAGCTCGCCCTCGAACAGGCCGAGCACCGCCGAGGCGAGAAACGCGGTGGCGAGATTGACCAGCAGCCAATTGAAGCGGCCGCGCGCGATGGTCCACACCGAGTCCGACAGCTCCTCGTCGCCGGCGACGCCGCCCAGCGCCTTGATGTCCTTCTCGGCCTCCTCCTCGATCACGTCGACGACGTCGTCGACCGTGACGACGCCGGCGAGGCGGTCCTGATCGTCGACGACCGGCAGCGCGATCAGGTTGTAGCGCTCGAACAGCCGCGCCACCTCCTCCTGGTCGGCGGTCGCCCGCACCCGGCGGCGTCCGGCATCCATCAGCTCGGCGACGCGGGTCGGCCGGCGGGTGCGCAGGAGCACGTCGAGCGCCACCGCGCCGAGGAAGCGGTAGTCGGCATCGACCACGTAGATCTCGAAGAAGCGCTCGGGCAGCTCCTCGTTCTCGCGCAGATAGTCGATGGTGTGGCCGACCGTCCAGGACGGCGGCACCGCCACGTACTCGGACTGCATCCGGCGCCCGGCCGAGTCCTCCGGGTACTGGAGGCTGCGGGTGAGCGCGACGCGGTCCAGCGAGGGAAGCTGCTCCAGGATCTCGGCCTGCTCGTCGGCCGGCAGATCCTCCAGAATGTAGACGGCATCGTCGGAATCGAGCTCGCGGACGCCGTCCGCAACCGCCTGCGGCGGCAACTCGTCGAGGATCTCCTCGCGCACGGTGTCGTCCACCTCGACCAGCGCGGTGAAATCGAAGTCGGCGCCCATCAGGCGGATCAGGCGGGGCCGTAGCTCCGGGTCCAGCGCCTCGATGAGGTCGCCGACATCGGCCTCGTGCAGGTCTCCGACGAGCGACCGCAGCGCGTCGGCATCGGCCGATTCGATCGCGGCGCCGACCTGCTCGACGAATGTCTCGCGGATGGCGCCGTCGTCGTCGCGCAGCGGATCGGCGGTCGCGGCGTCGGCCGCGGAGTCGGCATGGTTCAGCATCATGGATCTCGCGATCGGCCGCGCGGTGGCTCCGCACCGACCGATGGTCCGGTTTTTCTGCGCGCCGTCCAGAGGTGGCGCAGCGAGGGCGACGACATTATGACGGAGCAAGGACGCGACGTGACCCCACAGCGGGACCGCTCAGCGGCGGATGTGCGATCATGTCGCCGTCGAGAGATCCGGACGCCGCGCCGTGTCGGTGAGGACGAGCATGACGACATGTGGATGATTCGCCGCTTCACGACGATTCGCCGCTTCATGATGGATCTCCCAGCGACGGTTCTCCTGTCGGCCCTCCTCGTCGGGACGCCGCTCGTGGCCGGGCCGGCCTGCCCGGGCGGCCAGGCAGACGCGCTCGGCACCGCCCGCGTCATCACCATCGACCCGGCCGAGACGCCGCGGCTCGGCCGCAAGCACTTCCCGACGACGCTGCCGCTCGCCGACATGGAAGTGCTGCTCACCTTCGACGACGGCCCGCTGGCCGGCCGCACCGACCGGGTGCTCGATGCGCTGGCGCGCGAATGCGTGCGGGCCACCTTCTTCGTCGTCGGCCGCCAGGCGCAGGCGCACCCTGCCCTGCTTCGCCGCATCGCCGCCGAGGGCCACACGGTGGCGCACCACACCTACGCCCACCCGCTGCTCGACCGCATGACCCCGGCCGCCGCCGAGCGCGAGATCGATCACGGCTTCGCGGCGGTCGACACCATCCTGTACGGCACCGCCGGGGCGCGGCCCGTGGTGCCGTTCTTCCGGTTCCCCGGCTTCGCCACCACCCCGGCGCTGCTGGCTCGGCTGGAGCAGCGCGGCATCGCGGTGTTCGGGGCGGACCTGTGGGCGAGCGACTGGAACGACATGACGCCGGGCCGCCAGCTCGACCTGGTGATGGCCCGGCTGGAGGCGTCGCGCGGCGGTATCCTGCTGTTCCACGATACCCGGCTGCAAACCGTGCAGATGCTGCCGGCCTTTCTCAGAGCTTTGAAATCACGAGGATTTCAGGTCGTCCACGGGGTGCCGCCGCGGTCCCGCACGGCGGCGGCCCGCCGCTGATGCACGAAGACCACGCGGCCACGATTTCATCACCTGTACACGATATTTTACCCTTTGGCCGGTTACCAATCCTGTGTGGCTGCGGGTAAGAAACGTCTGCATTCCGAGTGATCGGGGGAAGGGCTGGACATGCGCCTCTCGCGTGCGCTGGTGGCGTCGTTGCTGGCGGGGTCGCTCGCCTGGGCGGGCTCGCTCGCCATGACGGGATCGGCCGCCGTGGCAGGAGACGCGGGATCGGCGCGGGCCGGCGCAGCAAACCCGAGCGCCGCAACGGCCGCCTGTCCCGGCAATCCGAACGCGCTCGGCACCAGCCGCACCCTGGTGATCGATCCCTCCGAGCACGTCCGGCTCGGCATGATGCAGTATCGCGAGACGCTGCCGCTCGGCCCCAAGGAGGTGGTGATCACCTTCGACGACGGGCCGCTGCCGCCCTACACCAACCGGGCGCTCGACATTCTCGCCTCCGAATGCGTGAAGGTGACCTACTTCCTGGTCGGCCGCATGGCCCGCGCCTATCCCGAGGTGGTGCGCAAGATCCAGGATGCCGGCCACACCATCGGCACCCACAGCTTCAGCCACCCGCTGAGCTTCCACAAGATGCCGATGACCCAGGCCGAGCAGGAGATCGAGGGCGGCATCGCGGCGGTCGGGGCGGCGCTCGGCGACCGCGCCGCGGTGGCGCCGTTCTTCCGCATTCCCGGGCTCCTGCGGCGCGACGAGGTGGAGCGGCTGCTGGCCTCGCGCGGGCTGATGACCTGGAGCGCCGACTTCCCGGCCGACGACTGGAAGCATATCCCGGCCAGCGAGGTGATGGCCCGCGCGCTCCAGCGCATCGAGGCCCGCGGCCGCGGCATGCTGCTGCTGCACGACATCCAGCCCGCCACCGTGCTGGCGCTGCCTGGCCTGCTGCACGAGCTGAAGGCGCGCGGCTACAAGATCGTCCACGTCGTGCCGGCGAGCGCCACCCTGGCGAAGACGGCCACCTTGCCGGAGGAGTGGCTGGTCCGCCGCGGCAGCGGGGCTGGTGGGGGGGCCGGCTGGCCGACCCCGCGGGTCACCATCGAGACGCTGCTGGCCGATCCCATCCTGCCGACCTACGACCCCAAGAATCTCGGCATCATCGATGCGCTCGGCCCCGCCCCGGTGGTGGCACGCTCGCGCCTGCGCAGCTACCGCTCGCCCGCCAACGCGGTGCCGCTGCCGCCGGAATCGCCGTGGCCGCGCCATCAGGCCGAAGAGACGGCGGGGCGCGCCGCTGACATGCCGGTGGTGCTCCCCACGCCCGCCATGGGTAGCTTCGGCCGCGACAACGATTTTGCGCCGGCGAGCCCGGTGCTCGGCACCGCCGGACGGGTCACCGAGCTGCCGCCGCTGCCGATCTTCGGCCCCCCCGAGCGCTCCGCCGGCCCGCGCGTCGCGGCGCTGAAGCACGCCGCGCCGACCGCCTCCCGCCCGGTGACAGGTTCGGCTACCACAGGTGCGGCCCCCGCCGGCGCCCCGGTGGCGCTGACCCCGCCGGCTCCGCCGCCCCCTGTCACGGCGCCGTCCGGCATCGACCACACCGGCGCCATCACCCGCCCCGGGCTGCTCGGCCGCTGGCCGTTCTCCACCTCCAGCCTGCCGCGGCTCGGCACGCCGTAGCGGTCGCTCCGCGAAGCCGGTGATCCGGAGGGCGCCGCGGCGCCCTCTTTTTTGCGCGCGCGACACGGCGGCCCGCAGCGCCGTTCATCTTCCACTTAGCAACACTTTTAACATTACGTGACGGCGGCTGCGCATAGCTGCCGGATTCTCGCCCCTAAACGACCATCCGCCCTCGACGATATCGCTCGCGGCGATCGCATTCACTTGCGATCGTCTCGTGAACAACAATCGCTCGACGACGAAACAGCGAGAATCCTGGAGACCATGACAAGGCCCAACCTGTCTGTTCTTGCGTTCCTCACGTCTCCCCCACTTCGGCCGGCGCCCGCTGGGTGGCACCGCGCGCCCGCTCCCGCCTTCCCGACCTGAGCCTCCAGCTCCGAGGACCCCCATGATCCGATTGCTGAGCGCCGCGCTCGCCGCGGCCATCGTGCTCGTCTTGCCGCTGTCCGCCACGGCCCGTCCCCACGGCGGCAAGGCCGAGTATTCCCGCCACCACGCCGCCACGACGGCCGGCACACGCCACACGGTTCGGGCCACGACCCGCCGGCATGCGGCCGCACGCCATCATCGGACCGAGCGGGCCGGACTGCGCGCCCACCGGCGGCAGGTCCACACGGCCGTCCGCGGCAGCCGCCAAGTGCGGGCCTCCCGGCCGGCACTGCGCGCCGCCCGCCACGTCAATGCGCAGCGCAGCGGTCTTTCGCGCAACCACGCTCACCGCAGTTACGCCCATCGCAGCTACGCCTACGCGCCGGCCGCAATCCCGGGCAACCCGGCGGTGGCGGGCGGCTGGACGACGCCGGCCGTACAGGCTGCGCCGCTGCGCGCCGCACCGGCCGCGCCCCGGGTCGGTGGTCTCGTGGCGCCGCTCGCCCACAAGGCCGCCGAGATCTCCGCCGCCTGCGGCGCCCGGGTGATCAGCGCGGTCCGCCACACAAGGGTGGCCGGCACCGGACGGATGTCGCTGCACGCCTCCGGCCAGGCGGTCGACATGCGCGGCAACCCGGGCTGCATCTACCGGATGCTGAGCGGCTGGCCGGGCGGCTACTCGACCGACTATGGCCGCGCGGGTCATGTCCACATCAGCTGGGGCGGCCGCGAGCAGGGCCTGCGCTTCGCCCATGGCGGCGGCCGCACCCGCCACGCCCACGGGCTCGGCCGCATCCACCAGGGTGGCCGCTATGCCAGTCGTTACGGGTCCGGCCGTTACGGGGCGGAGCGTTACCGAGCCGGACGCTTCGCGGCGGGGCGCTACGCCGGCCGACGCGGCTGATCGCGCTCCCGCATCCCCATCGCATCGACACCGTCCGGCCGGCCTGCCGGACGGTGCCACCGCGCAGCGGCACGTCCCGGCCTCTCTGCGCCTGTTGCAGCTCCGCCGCAGGCGAACGGGAAACGGGATCACCGACCGCCACCTTGATGCGGCCGCTTTTCGGCATGCTACGTTGCCCCCCGACGCGGGGGAGCCACGGTGCCGGACGCAAGAAATCACCAGCTCGACGGGCTGCGCGGCTACGCAGCCGCCGCCGTCGTTGTCTATCACGCCATCCTGGGCACCGATCCGGCGCTGACCGCACGGGTGCTGCCGCCCCCGGTGCACCATCTCGACAGCGGCTCCGACCTGCTGATCAAGGCCGCCATCGCGATCGCCAACGGCGAGGCGGCGGTGACCATCTTCTTCGTGCTGTCGGGCGCGGTGCTGTTCGCCAGCCTGCAACGCCAGCCGGCGCCGCTTCCCTTCGTGGTGCGGCGGCTGTTCCGCATCTATCCGGCCCTCGTCGCCGCGATCGCGCTCGGCGCCGTGATCCTCGTGGCCCAGGGACGTCCTCCCAGCCTCGCCCAGATCGCTGCGGATATCGCCCTGTTCGACTTCCGCATCATCGGGGCGGCCTGGACCCTCCAGGTCGAGGTGCTCGCCATCCCGTTCATCCTGGCGAGCTTTTGGGCCGGCCGGCGCTTCGGGGCGGCGGGGATCGCTGCGGTGTTCGTCGCCGCCTTCCTGATCGTCAAGATGCCGGCGCTCACGCCGATCGTCGTGATGATCAAGCCGCAGCTCCTGCCGTTCACGCTGGGCTTCCTGGTAGCGAGCCCGCTCGGAGCCGCGCTCGGCCGCCATCTCTCGGCACGGTGGTTCGCCGCCGCGCTCGTCGCTGTGCTGCTGGCGCGCCACGTGATCCCGAGCCCCAATGTGGCGCTCTACACCTTGCAGCTCGCCGCCGGGCTCCTGGTCTGCACGCTCTACCACGGGCGCGCCGGCTGGTTCGGCGAAGCGCTGGCGCGCCCGACGTCGCGCCTCCTCGGCCGCATCAGCTACAGCCTCTACCTGCTCAACGTGCCGCTGCTGCTCGCCTTCGAGCCATGGCTGCGCGGCAGCGCCCCGCTGCTGGTCGGGCTGCCGCTCGGCCTTCTGATCGTCGCCCTGACGGTTCCGATGGCAATCGCCGCCGAGCGCTGGATCGAGCGCCCGGGCATCCGGCTCGGCGCCCGGATCGCGGCCGCCCGGCCGTTCTCGCGCGGCGCCGACGAGCGATCGGGCGCCGCCATGGCGGACGCCCCGCTGGCGACCCGGACGAGCCGGTGACGCGGGCGCCCGGATCACGCCGAGAACAGCTTAACGATTAAATCCTTGGCGCCCGTCGTTTCGACGGCAGGTGAGCGGCGGCGACGGCGGCCCACTTCGCCGGAAATGTTCTGGCGGAAAGGTGCGCGCGTTCGGGGTGCCTCGAACCATCGCGGTGTTTTCGATGCCGCCCGCACCCGGTCCGGCTGCGACAAGGCGGTTTGACATCGGCCGAGCGCGAACCAAGATGAACCCCCACCGACGAGCCCGCCCGGCGGGCTCGTCGCAACGAAAGACGCGCCGATGCCCGAACAGGTGGACTCCGCTGTTTTCACCGTCACGGCGACGTGGGACGCCGAGGCGGGGGTGTTCTACTCGCAGTCGAACATTCCGGGGCTGCACATCGAGGCGGCGAGCTTCGACGAGTTCGTGGCCCTCGTGCGCGACCTCGCGCCGGAGATGATCGCCGACAATCTGCCGAGGGTCGCAGGCCCGATCTCGGTGCGGATCGAGGCGAGGCGCGACCTGGTGCTGCCGGCCGCCTGATGCCCAAGGATTTCTGTCCGGAACTCGTCCGCATTCTGCGGGCCGCCGGCTGGCGGCAGATGCCCGACGGCAAGGGCTCGCATGAGAAATGGCATCACGAGGATACCGGCCGGACCTTGATCGTCCCCGCACCAAGAGCCGCCACACCGCGAACGAGATTCTGAAGGACGCCGGCCTGCCGAAGGCGTTCTGACGCCAGCTCGCGTCCAGAAGCAAGGTGTTCGGCGCAGTCGCGTGACCACGATCATGCGACGCCGGCCGAGGTCGCGGGACCACGCCCGCGGCAGATCGACCTGACACTCTGAAATAAGAGAACACTTGGAAATGGTGCGGTCGAGAGGACTCGAACCTCCACGGGTCGCCCCACTAGCACCTCAAGCTAGCGCGTCTACCAGTTCCGCCACGACCGCATCAAAGATCGAGCCCGGCCGGGTCCGGCGCGGGCATCGAGGCGACGGGCGAGGGTGTAACAAATCGATGATGCGGCGACAAGACCGACCAGCGGGTCCCGCACGGGTTTTCCAACCGAACGAGGCGCTGCTCGCGGCGTCTACAACGGCCCCTCGCCGACCCGCATGACGGCTCTTCGCCGATCCGCATGGTGCCCATCCGGCATGCCGCACACGGGGAGGCAAGGATCTCCGCCGGACGCGGGGCGGTGCGATCTCGGCCGTGCCGGGGTCGGGTGATTCGAGACACCGGCCGGCTCGACCACACCTCGAAGC
This sequence comes from Rhodoplanes serenus, assembly GCA_009720755.1. Classification (GTDB taxonomy): domain Bacteria; phylum Pseudomonadota; class Alphaproteobacteria; order Rhizobiales; family Xanthobacteraceae; genus Rhodoplanes; species Rhodoplanes serenus. Next base: position 194,656 of record WNKV01000006.1, on the reverse strand, counting down.
GCCCGCACCTCAGCGAGAGCGGCCCCGCCGGTCGTCTCGGCTCGGGTCGTACGGGAACGGCGGTCGGGCGCCGCCAGCGACGCCCTCGCCGACTCGCTCCGAATCCACTCGGTTGCGTCCGTTGCCCGACCGGAGGAAGGTCAGCGGTACTCGGGCGAGCGCGGCAGCATGCGGCGCACCTCGACCCCGATTCGGCTGCCGCTCACCACCACGGCGCCTTCGGCCACCGGGTGGTTGTTGACGAGGATCTTCACCGAATCGTTCTCGCGGCTGTCCAGCTCGATGATGGCACCGCGGCCGAGGCGCAGGACCTGATGCACCGGCATCACGGTCGATCCGAGAACGACGGCGATGTCGAGCGAAACACTGTCGAGCGTGGCCACCGAGCACTTCCCCTGGACGCCGTCCGTTTGCGGATCAGCACAGCATGGCTATGGTTACGAGGTGATTAACGAGACAGCGTCCACGGCCCCGCCGGCCGACCTCCCGCGCCGCGCCGCGCCGCTGCCGCCGCCCGACTGGCATGTCGGCGACGCGCCGGTCGCCTATGCGGACGCCCTCGCGGTCATGGAGGCGCGGGTCGCCGCCATCGCGGCCGGCACCGCCCCCGAGCTGGTCTGGCTCCTGGAGCATCCGCCGCTCTACACGGCCGGCACCAGCGCCCGCCCCGAGGACCTGGTCGACGCCCGCTTTCCGGTGCACCAGACCGGGCGCGGCGGCCAGTTCACCTATCACGGCCCCGGCCAGAGGGTCGCCTATGTGATGCTCGACCTGCGCCGCCGGCGACCCGACGTACGCTGGTTCGTGGCGGCGCTGGAGGACTGGATCATCGGCACCCTCGCCCGCCTCAACGTCCGCGGCGAGCGCCGCGACGGCCGCGTCGGCGTGTGGGTGCGGCGGCCGGAGCGCGGCGACGGTCGCGAGGACAAGATCGCCGCCATCGGGGTGCGGCTGAAGCGTTGGGTCAGCCTGCACGGCATCAGCCTCAACGTCGATCCCGAGCTCGGCCACTTCTCCGGCATCGTGCCGTGCGGCATCGCCGATCCCCGCTACGGCGTCACCAGCCTGTGGGACCTCGGCCACCTGGTGCCGATGCCCGAGGTCGATTCGCTGCTGAAGGCGGAGTTCGAGGCCGTGTTCGGGCCGGTGCGGCCCCGGTCCGGCCCGCCGCCGGAGCTGGGTCGCGACTGAGCTGTGCCTCACGCCGTGCCGAGCACCGAGAACGCCTCGCCGGGGCGGCGCTGCTCCAGCAGCCGGCTGCTCGCGGCCTCGATGGCGATGTCGTCGACGCGCGCCCGCCAGGGACCGCGACGGCAGGCGGTGACGAAGTCCTCGACCAGCGCCTCCGGCCCGGCCGCCACGATCTCGACGGCGCCGCCGATGCGGTTGCGCACCCAACCGTCGAGACCGCGACGGCGCGCCTCCGCCTCGGCCCAGGCGCGATAGCCGACGCCCTGCACCCGGCCGCGCACCAGGAGATGCCGCACCACCATGGCGGGCTCGCTCATGCGAGCTCTCCCGGCTCGCTCACGCGAGTTCACCGAGCTCGCGGCGTCGCGCCCCCGCGAAGCCGCCGGGCGAGAGCCGCGCCAGTGCCCGCACATGCGGCTCCGGCAGGCCGACCTCGCGGGCCGCCGCGACGACGAGCGCCAGATAGCCGGGGCGCGGCCGTCCGCGGCGGCGCGAGCGCGCCACATAGGCGAGCGCCCGCACCCGGACGCGGCCGGCCCGCACGGTGACGGGCGCGGCGCGGTACAGCCCGACATCGAGCCGCTCGTAAGCGTTGAGGGCGGCGCGGTCGCGCGGCGTCAGCCGCCACAGCACGCCCGGCAGCCGGGCGCCGGCGGCCGGCACGATGGTGATGTAACCGTCGTCGTTGACGATCGCCCGGAAGCCGTCGAGCACGGCGGGGCCGATCTCGCGGGCGGACGGGCAGCGCCGGCGCATCAGCGGCCGGCTCATGTTCGAACCGTAGGCGAAGTAGAGCGTCATTCCAGCGGGCTCGCGCGATCTCTCGGGACCACCGGCCGGCAGGTCGCGCATGCGATGGCGCCGCCCCTGCCGCCGCCACGGCACGCCGCGCTCCGGCCGACGCGGTCGTGCCCGGGCGCCTCTTCTATCACAGCATGCGCTGGAAGTCGGCCTTGGAGATCGCCTTGCAGGACTTGACGAAGCGGATCACGCGATTGGCGGTCTCGCTGGTCAGCCCGATATAGCGCTCGAACGCCTTCTTGGTCTCCGCCTCGGAGGCGACACCGCCGATGCCGGCGAGCACCCGCTTCGCGTCCGGCCAGCCGAGCCCGACCGACTTGCACAGGATGAGAAGCCCGTCGGTCGCGCCCTGCCGCACCACGTTCTTCACGGTCGCCACCGGGAGCTTGCTGAGCGCCGCGATTGCCTCGATGGTCTCGGTCCGCTTGCCGGCCTGTGCCAGCTCGCCGATGCGCGACTTCAATCGTGCGGCATCGAACTGCATGACGGTGCCGGCCGCCGAATGACCGTCCATCTGGGCGCGCTCGCGTGCCACCTCGGTGGCGATGTCGGCGAGCGTGCGGGTGATCATCACCCGCTTGTCCGGATCGGCGTTCCTGAGAAGCCGGTTCTTGACCACCTCGGTGGCCTTGCGCAGCAGGTGCTGGAACACGTCGGGCGGCACATCGCCGCGGCCGATGACCTGCTCGGCCAGAGGACCGTTCGCCTGCGCCTTCTCGGCCACCTTCATGAAGGTGGGCCTGGAGAAGCGGGCGCCATGATTGCCGGTGACCTTGAGGGTGACCTCGTCGTCGCCGCGGTCGACCAGCACCTCGGTGATCCGCTCGCCGATGCTCTCGCGCCCCGCGATGGCGGCCAGATGGGCCTGGCTCTTCGTCTTGGCCAACTCGACCAGAAAATCCTCGCTGAGGATCTTGGAGCGCTCGATCACCGGGCCGGAGATCGCGATGTCGTCGTCGTCGGCCAGGCGGTGAACGGTGCGCACCGGCGCGTTCTCGATCGGCGCGAGCTGCTTGCTCAGGCGAACGATCGCACTCCGCTCGATCTTGTCGACGAGGTGGAGCATGACGTCGTCGAACACGGCGACATGCTCGTCGCCGTAGCTGTCGAGATTGGTGAGAAACAGATCGCTGACCCGACGCAGGATATCGGCACGCTGAACCGACGATCCCGCACTCAGCGTCCTCTCAAGCTCGTCGATCAGCGAGGCCGTTCCCGTCATGACCTTTCACGTCACCCCATACCACTCCGGCCACTACATCGCCGAGAGCTGAAGCACGGGTTAATTTCAGGCGGCAGACGAACGCGAGCGGATCGTTTTCCGGCAATCGCAAAGCAACTCTGCGAGAACTGCCTAGAACATGACGCATGGGAATTTATCGAGAATCAACCACGATGAGACGCCACGCACGGCGCCATCTCGTTCTCGTCGCCGAGACTGGTGATCCCACCCGATCGATTTATGGGCTTAGTCCATTCGTCTCACACGTGATCATTCGATCGAGATCTTTCGAGCGAGGTTCAGCGCCCCTTCGGCCACACCGGCAGTCGCCCGCCGCTCGTCGGTTGCCGCCGCTCACGACTCGACGGGCGTGCCACCGTTCGGATGCAGCACCTGCCCGGTGATGTAGGCAGACTCGCGGCTCGCCAGGAACACGTAGCAGGGCGCCACCTCGTTGGGCTGACCGACGCGGCCGAGCGGCACCGACTCGCCGTGCTTGGCCACCTTCTCGGGCTCGAACGAGGCCGGGATCAGCGGTGTCCAGATCGGCCCCGGCGCCACCGCGTTCACCCGGATGTCCTTGTCGGCGAGGAGCTGCGCCATCGAGCGGGTGAACGACACGATGGCGCCCTTGGTGGCGGCGTAGTCGATCAGCGTGGTGTGGCCCTTGTAGGCGGTGACCGAGGTGGAGTTCACGATCGCGGCCCCGGGGCCGAGATGCTTGAGCGCTTCCTTGGTCAGGAAGAACATCCCGAACATGTTGGTGCGGAAGGTGCGCTCGATCTGATCCGGCTCGATCGCGGTGAAGTCCTTGGTCTCGTGCTGCTCGGCCGCGTTGTTGACCAGGATGTCGAGACGACCGAGACGCTGCACCGTCTCCTCGACTGCCGAACGGCAGAAGGCCGGGTCGCCGACATCGCCCGCGATGGCGATGCAGCGCCGCCCTTCGGCCTCGACGATGCGCACCGTCTCGGCCGCGTCGGTGTGCTCGTCGAGATAGAGGATCGCGACGTCGGCGCCTTCGCGCGCCATGGCGGCCGCGACGGCGCGGCCGATGCCGCTGTCGCCGCCGGAGATCAGCGCCACCTTGCCGGCGAGCTTGCCGACACCGGGGAACAGCGGCTCGTAGGCCGGCCGCGGCGCCATCTCGGTCTCGCGGCCGGGCTGACGGTCCTGCTTCTGGGCGGGCTGCTGCGGGCTCATGGCGATCTCCGAGAAGGACGGGCTCCCGGGGCGAACGCGCGGGTCGCGGCCGCAGTTCCGAGGCGCTCACCCGGCCGGAGATACCCCGCCCGGCGTTCCGGGCGCCGGCGGGGCCGGCACCTTGCGCAGCACAGTGAAGCCGCTGGACCACGGCACATGGGAGACCACGTAGCCGCAGGCCGCATCGGCGAAATAGGTGGTCTCGTCCCAGCGGCGGCCGAACACCTCCTCGATCGCCTGGATGACGCCGCGGGTACCGTTGCCGCCGGGCTCCGCCTTGCCGGAGAGCGTGCGCCGCCAGCCCTTCCCCATGTGGGTGTCGTGGAACAGCATGACGCCGGGGGTCGCGAGCCGCGGCATCCAGGCGGCCAGCTCGGCGCGGGTGTGCTCGTATTCGTGCGAGGTGTCGATGAAGATCACCTCCGGGCTCGGCGGCAGGCCGCGCGATGCACAAAACTGCTCGAACGGTGCGCGTGCGAAGGCGACGTCGTCGGCCTGCACGAAGGTCCAGCGCGCCCGCAGCGCTGCCGGCAGGTCGACGGCGGAGCAGTCGGCGATGTCGACCGAGAGCACCTGCGCGCCGGTCACCTCCGCGGCTGCGAGCAGCGCCCGGGTGGACACGCCGCCGCGGGTGCCCAGCTCGACGATCAGCCGCGGCGAGGCCGCCACCGCCTCGAAGAAGATGGTGCCGAGATGATCGTGAATGTCGGAGTTGGCGGTGGCGAAGCGTCCCAGCGCGCCCGCCAGGCCGGGATGCGGCATGCTGGCATACCAGCGCGCTGGCGCGAGCCGCCTCATGGCGCGGGCGAGCTTCTGGCCGGTGCGTCGGACACGGTGCGGGACGGGGCGATCGGACATCGGGATGGCGGCTCCGGCGGGCTCGTTCGAGTCGGGCTGCAACTCGTCCCGCCGCAGTCGGGCGGGATCATGGCGGCGGCCGGCCACCGTTCAAATCCCGCCAAATCCCGTCCAACCACATCCCCTCGCGACGCCTCGGCGACGATGGGAAGTGGACGGTACGTGACGTGACGCAGCCTCAGCGCCGCGGCCCGGCGACGATGTGGTGGTCGTGCAGCCAGGCGACCTCGTGGTCGACGTAACCGATCTCGTGCAGGATCTCGTCGGTGTGCTCGCCCAGCACCGAGGCGCGCCGCGGCGGCTCGCGCTCGAACGCCCCGAACGTGAACGGCGAGCCGGGCACCAGATACTCGCCGATCCCCGGCTGCTCCAGGCGCGAGAACATCGGGTTCTCGGTCGAGCAGTCGGGGTCCTCCTCGGTCACCTGGCGGAAGGAGCGGAACACCGACCAGGTGACGCCGTGCTCGTCGAGCGCCGCGGCGAAATCCTCGACGGCGCGCTCGCGGAACCACGGCGCCAGCAGCGCGGTGATCTCCTTGCGGGCCTTGAATCGATCGCCCTCGCGAGAGAGCCGCAGGCCGAGCCGCACGCCGAGATCGTCGAGTTCCTCGTGCAGCCCGGTGGTGGCGCGCAGGCCGTCCCACTGGCGGTTGGTCAAGGCCACGATCATCACGCGGCGGCCGTCGGCGGTCTCGAAGTCCTGCCCGTAGGCGCCGTAGAGGGCGTTGCCGTAGCGCGGCCGATCGAAGCCGTTGACCTGCACCTCACCGATGATGCCGAGATGGCCGAGGGTGGCGAGCGCGACATCCTTGAGGGCCAGCTCGACGAGCTGGCCCTGGCCGGTGTTGCGACGGTGGCGCTCCGCCGCCATCAGGGCGAGCGCCACCTTCTGGCCGGTGATCAGATCCCAGGCCGGCAGCACATGGCAGACGGGGTCTTGCGATCCCTCCGGGCCGGTCGCCGACGGAAACCCGATCGCCGGATTGACCGTGTAGTCCACCGCCGGGCCGCCATGGCGGTCGCCGAGCAGCGACACCATGATCAGGTCCTCGCGATGCTTCTTGAGCGAGTCGTAGTCCATCCAGCCGCGGACGCGCAGATTGGTCAGGAACATGCCGCGGTCCGGCCCCGGCGCGCAGATCAGCCGGGTGACGATCTCCTGGCCCCGCGGGGTCGACATGTCGACGGCGAGCGACCGCTTGCCCTTGTTGAGCCCGGCCCAGAACAGGCTGCGATTGTCCTTGGTGACCGGCCAGCGGTTATAGTCGAGCCCGCCGCGGATGCGGTCGAAGCGGATGACGTCGGCGCCGAGCTGGGCGAGCGTCATTCCGGCGAACGGCACGGCGACGAAGGCCGAGCCTTCGACCACCCGCATTCCTTGCAGCACTTTCACCATCACCGTCCTCCCTACGCGACGCTCGTCACCGGCCGATACTCACGCCTGCTGGTCATCGTCCGGCCTGCCCCGGCCACCCGCCCGCGGTCTTGCATGTGGCAAAGCCCGTCAGTCCGTCACCAGCCCGGCCAGGCGGGCGCGCTCCACGATGGTGCGCGACAGCCGGATCGAGGCGATGTCGATCATGCGGCCGTCGAGGCTGATGGCACCGTGCCCCGCGGCGCCCGCCTCGGCGCAGGCGGCGAGCACCCGCTGTGCCCAAGCGAGCTCGGCCGGCGGCGGCACGAAGGTCTCGTTGACCGGCGCGATCTGGCCAGGATGGATGCACCACTTGCCGTCGAACCCCATGGCGCGGCCGATGGCGCACGCCTTGCGGAAGCCCTCCGGATTGCGGATGCCGGCGAACGGGCTGTCGATGGCGCGCTTGTCGAAGGCGCGCGCCGCGGTGACGATCGCATGCATGATGTGGTGCCAGCGATGCCCCGGATAGAGCGCGTCGTGCTCGTCGGGCTCGCCGATGGACGCCATCGGCATGCGCACCGAGGCGGCGTAGTCGCCGGCGCCGTAGATCAGCGCCTCCAGCCGCGGCGACGCGGCGGCGATCTCGCGGATGTTGACGCAGCCGGCCGCCGTCTCGATCAGCGCCTCGATACCGATCGGCCGGGTGATCCCCATGGCGGCCTCGATCTGGCCGAGCAGCGTCGCGACGAAATGGATGTCCGAGGCGGTCCCGACCTTCGGCACCACCACGAGGTCGACGCGGTCGCCCGCCTCCTCCACCACCTCGATGAGATCCCGATAGGCGAAGGAGGTGTCGAGGCCGTTCATGCGGAAGATGCGAAGCTTGCGGCCGAAGTCGAGTTCCCTGAAGGCGCGCGCGACGTTGCCGCGCGCCGCCTCCTTCTCGGCCGGCGCAACCGCGTCCTCGAGATCGATGCAGACGGCGTCGGCGGGCGCGGCGGCGGCCTTCTGGATCATGCTCCAGTTGGAGGCCGGCACGATGAGGATGGAGCGTTCGAGGCGGTCGGTCATGAGAGTCTGATGAGATCCGATGAGCGCGAAGGGGCGCGGCGCCGGAGATCCCTCTCCCCGCGCGCGGGAAGAGGGTGGCTCGCCTCGAAGAGGCGAGTCGGGTGAGGGGGCCTCTCGTGGATACGGATACGTCCCCTCACCCGACATTCTCGCTGATCGCGAGAATGTCGACCTCTCCCCGCGCGCGGGGAGAGGTGAGGAGGCGGCGCGGTGTCAGCGGGATGAGTCATTCGCCGCCCATGTCACGGTCGCCTGCATGCCGACATGGCCATCGCCATTGACGGTGAAGAGGTCGTGGCCGCCGTCGTCGCGGGCGACACCCATCAGGCGTACCTGGTCGAAGCCGAACAGCGGCCGCACGGCGCGGAACGAGTAGCGGGCGGGCGGACGGTCCGGCACCCGGCGGCGGGCGAATTCGAGCAGCAGCAGGGCTTGCAGCGGTCCGTGCACCACGAGGCCGGGGTACTTCTCCACGTCGGTCGCATAGGGCAGATCGTAGTGGATGCGGTGGCCGTTGAAGGTCAGCGCCGAGAAGCGGAACAGCAGCACCGGATCGATGGCAACCAGCTCGCTCCAGGCCGGATCGGCCGGCGCCGCGGTCGGTGGCGGCGGCGAGAAGGATTTCGGCATCGGCAGATAGACGATGTCCTGCTCCTCCTCGACCGCGAGGCCGCGGCCCGAGCGGATCTCGTGGCGGAGCGTCACGAACACCATGCGGCCGGTCTTGCCCTCCTTCTCGGCGATCTTCAGGATCTCCGAGCGTTTGTGGAGGACATCGCCGATCCGCAGCCGGTCATGGAAGACGTGGCGCCCGCTCGCCCACATCCGCCGCTCCAGCGCGATCGGCGGCAGGAAGCCGCCACGGCGGGGATGGCCGTCGGAGCCGATCTCCGACATCGGCACGATCGGCAGGAAGTAGAGCCAGTACCACAGCTCGGGCAGCGGATCGCCGATCGAGAAGGCGGCGTCCGCCTGATCGAGCGTGGCAGCGAGCGCGCGCGCCGGCGTCGGATAGGCCTGGTCGCTGATCTCCTGGGTGCGCCCCACCCAAGACTGCAAATCAACGTGCTGCAAGTCGACGGGCTGCTGATCGGCTCGCTGCTGATCGACGTCGCTCATCGTGCGTCTCCTCCGCCGTATCCGTCCCGACAGGACCGGCGCTCGGCGACGACGCGCACGCAACGCCACACGATCCGGACCATCACCTCACGGGCTCTGCCCAGCGGGCTCGACCGCGCCGGGCTGAAGCCGGCCATGGTCCGCCGGCCACCGACGACCCGGCATTCGAAATCAGATCCTCCGGTGACAACCGGAGACAACAAGATCAAGATTACAGTTTCCGCGAAGCCCGCCCGCCCTGGCAATACGGCATCGCACCGCGGCCGGCGTCCAGGCGGGACGCCGGCGACGACAGGTGTCAGGCGAACTCCAGGATGACGGCGTCGACCGGCAGGCTGTCGCCCTTCTTGGCGTGAACCTTGGCGACCACCCCGTCGCGCTCGGCGCGCAGGACGTTCTCCATCTTCATCGCCTCGATCACCGCGAGCGTCTCGCCCGCCTTGATCTCCTGGCCCTGGCTGACCTCGACCGAGAGCACCAGGCCCGGCATCGGGCACAGCACCTTCTTGCCGGTGTCGAGCTTGGCCTTGGCGGGCATCAGGCGGATCGCGAAGGCTTCCCACGGCTTGTAGACGTAGACCTTCACCTCGATGCCGTGGTGCAACATCAGGTGCCCGTTCGGAATGTCGTGCACCTGCACGGCCACCGGATCGTCGTCGATGACGCCGAGCCACACGGGGTCGCCGGGCTTCCAGGCCGATTCGGTGTAGCGCTTGGGGCCGCGCTTGCCGTTCTCGATGAAGTGGACGTCGATGCCGTTGCCCTCGCGCTCGACCTCCAGCTCGATCTCCTCGCTCCCGACCAGCACGATGCGCCGCCGGTCACCCGGCACGTGCGGGTGCTGCATCTGGCCCGAGATCTTGCGCTTGCGCTCGGTGGTCTGGAACTCCATCACGGCCGCCACCGCGGCGATGATCTTGCTGCGGTCGCCGCCCGCCGGCAGCGGGTGGAAGCCGTCCGGCCACTCCTCGGCGATGAAGCGGGTCGACAGCCGACCCTCGATCCAGCGCGGATGCTGCATCAGGGTCGAGAGGAACGGAATGTTGTGGCGGATACCCTCGACATAGAAGCAGTCGAGCGCCCGCGCCTGGGCGTCGATCGCCTTGGTGCGGGTGTCGGCGTGGGTGATCAGCTTGGCGATCAGCGGATCGTAGTAGAGCGAGATCTCGCCGCCTTCGTAGACGCCGGTGTCGACCCGCACGGTGACCTGGTCGAAGCCGCGCCCGTCCCGCTCGACCGGGGCACGGAAGCGCACCAGACGGCCGATCGACGGCAGGAAGTTGCGGGACGGGTCCTCGGCATAGACGCGCGATTCCACCGCCCAGCCCTGAATCTTCACGTCCGCCTGGGTCATCGCCAGCGGCTCGCCGGCGGCGACCCGGATCATCTGCTCGACGAGATCGATGCCGGTGATCAGCTCGGTGACCGGGTGCTCGACCTGGAGCCGCGTGTTCATCTCCAGGAAGTAGAAGCTCTTGTCCTGGCCGGCGACGAACTCGACGGTGCCGGCGGAGTCGTAGCCCACCGCCTTGGCGAGCGCGACCGCTTGGGCGCCCATCCGTTCGCGCGTCGCGGCGTCGAGCAGCGGCGACGGCGCCTCCTCGATCACCTTCTGGTTGCGGCGCTGGATCGAGCACTCGCGTTCGCCGAGGTGGATGACGTTGCCGTGCTTGTCGCCGAGCACCTGAATCTCGACATGGCGCGGGTCGACGATGAACTTCTCGATGAAGACGCGATCGTCGCCGAAGGCCGACTTGGCTTCGGAGCGGGCGCGCAGCCAGCCCTCCAGCACCTCGGCCTTGTCGTAGGCGATGCGCATGCCCTTGCCGCCGCCGCCGGCGGACGCCTTGAGCATCACCGGGTAGCCGATCTCCTCGGCGATCCGCACCGCGTGCTGATCGTCCTCGATGATGCCGAGGAAGCCGGGCACGGTGGAGACGCCGGCCGCGGCCGCCGCCTTCTTGCTTTCGATCTTGTCGCCCATGGCGGCGATCGCCTTGGGGTTCGGCCCGATGAAGACGATGCCGGCCTGGGCGAGCGCGGTCGGGAAGGCTTCACGCTCGGAGAGGAAGCCATAGCCCGGATGCACCGCCTCGGCGCCGGTGCGGCGGCACGCCTCGACGATCTTCTCGATGATCAGGTAGCTCTGCGCAGCCGGGGCCGGCCCGATATGAACGGCGGTGTCGGCCATCTCGACATGGAGCGCGTCCTTGTCGGCATCCGAATAGACGGCGACGGTCTCGATCCCCATTCGTCGGGCTGTCTTGATGATCCGGCAGGCGATCTCCCCGCGATTGGCGATCAGGATCCGCTTGAACATTGCGACGCTGTCCGTATTGAAAAAACGAGTGGTAAAACGGGCGCTCACGTTCTAGCCGCACCGCAAAAAAGTCAACGCCTATCCTCCGGCCGCGACGACGGCGACGGCCCAGCCGGCGAGCCCCGCGGCCGCACAGGCGAGCCCGAGCACTGCGATCTCGATCGCGAACCGCCGGCCGCCCGCGGCGGCGCCGATCGCCACCTTGGCCACCGTGTTGCTGGCCACCGCGGCCAGGATGGCGTGGCCGGCGGCGGCCGGGCTCAGCGTCGCCGGGGCGAGCTGGGCCATCGACACCGTGATGGCGTCGACATCGGCGAGCCCGACCGCGGCGGCCCCGACCACGGCCCCCCACTCGCCGAGCCGATCGCCGAGAAACCGCCCCAGCACCACGATGCCGGCCAGGAACACGGCGAAGCCGACCACCGAGGCGAGGTCGAACGGATTGCGGAAAGCCAGCGGCGCCCCCGCCGCATCGGCCCGCCGGCCGGCGACCCGCAGGGCCGCATAGCCGAGCGCGGCCGCGACGGCGCCGGCGAGCGCCGGCGCCAGCGCCGGCAGCAGCACCGGATTGACGGCCGCCGCGATGACCAGCACCCGCACGAAGGAGATCGCAGTCGCCACCGCGACGCCCGCCGCCAGAAGCTGGGGACTGCCCTCCCCGGCCGCGGCGCGGCGCGCATTGGTGGCCGTCACCGCGGTCGACGACACGAGGCCGCCGGCGGCCGCCGCCAGCAGCACGCCGCGGGCCGGCCCGAGCCGGCCGACCGCCAGGTAGCCGACGAACGACACGGCCGCGAGCACGATGGCGGTCAGCCAGATTTGGCGCGGATTGACACCTCCGTACGGGCCGACGGCGGTGTCGGGCGCGATCGGCAGCACGATGCAGGTCATCGCCAGCAGCACAAGGGCGGAGCGCAGCTCGGCCGCCGTGACCTTGGCGACGAAGCCGTGCAGCGCCTCGCGCATCGCCAGCAGCGCCGCCACCGCCACCGCCACGGCGGCCGCGGCCTGGCGGTCGCCGACGAGCGCGTAGGCTCCGAGCGCGAAGGTGACCAGGCCGGTCACCATGGTGGTGGCCGAGAAGGCGTTGTCGGCCCGATTCTCGGCGTGACAGAACAGCGCGAAGGCGCCGGCGAAGCCGAGGAACACGAGCCCGATCACCACGGCGGCGGCGGCCGGCTCGGCCGACAGCGCCCGGCCCAGCGCCCCGGCGACGGCGCCGAGGATCGCCACCACCGTGAAGGTGCGAATGCCGGCGGTGCGCGAGCCCGGCACGTCGTCACGCAGGCGCCAGCCGCGCTCCAGGCCGATCATCAGGCCGATGCCGAGCGCGAGGGCGAAGCGTGCCAGAAGGTCGTCGATAGCCATGGGGCTCACTACGGGAGTTCGTCTGCGTGGGCTCGTCCGGCGGTGGTGTCCGGCGGTCGTGGCCGGTGGCCACCTTTCGCCGCCCCGGCGGTCCTCCGCAAGCCCTGGCAGGCGGTGGTGCGGCGCCCGGCCGAAACGACGACGGGCGCGGCCATCGGCCGCGCCCGCGACGAGAAAGATGAACCGCCGAAATTCAGCGCCGCGGTGGGCTGAACAGCTTCGAGAAGCCCGAGAAGGCGTCGCCGTTCCAGGCGGTGAGCCGCTGAGCCAGCATGCCGAGCTCGGTCGACTGCGCGGTCAGTGCCTCGAACTGCTTGCGGGCATGGCTGGTCGACAGCTCGACCAGATCGGACGGCGACTTCACTGCGGACAGCTGCTCGGCGTAGTCGAGGGCCGCGTTGAGGTTGGCCTTCATGAACTCGAACATGCGTTGGCGATACTCCTCGGCCGCCGTGGCGGCAGCCGACAGGTCGGCGGGCGACGCCCCGCCGCCGTCCCGCTGCACCAGGCCGGCGAACTCCGCCGGCGTCTTCAGGGTCGCGAGACTGGCGGCGTAATCGAGCGCCGCGTTCACGTTGCCCCGCATGTAATCGAAGACCTTGGCGCGATAGTCCTCGGCCACCTGGGTCGCGGCGGAAACGTCCTGGCCCATCTTGTCCATCGCATCCTCGGTCTGAATGATCGCCTGTCCAACGTTTTTCTTGAGATCCGCGATCGCCTGATCGGCGGCGGCGCTCGGGTCACTCTGGTCGTGCATGCCGACATTCCCTTCGAGCAAAGAAGACACACGAAGACGTCGTTCAGCCCGGACACTCGGCGGTCCGGTTTCGGTTCGAGGCCGGTTCCTGCGGGGCCGGTCTTGGTTTTCCGGCAGTGTACCGGCTTCCCTGACACGGGAAAGACAGAAATAGCTCGCCTGCATGTCGGTGCTCGCCGGCCACCGGCGGGGCCCGGAAAGTCTTTCCCTTCCGGCAGCCGCCCCCTATAAGACGATCGCCGGACGTGACCCGCGCCGACCCATGGCTGCGGACCGACCCGGTGGACGTTCATGAAACCCACCGTCTACGTCATCAACGGCCCGAACCTGAACCTGCTCGGCACGCGCGAGCCGGAGCAGTACGGCCGTGCCACGCTGGCCGACGTCGAGGAGCTGTGCCGGTCCGCCGCCGAGGCGCACGGATTCGGCCTGGTGTTTCGGCAGTCCAACCACGAGGGGGAGCTGGTCTCCTGGGTCCAGGAGGCCGGGGCGGTCCGGGCAGCCGGCATCGTGCTGAACGCCGCCGCCTATACCCATACCTCGATCGCCCTTCTCGACGCGGTCGCCGCCGTGGCGGTGCCGGTGATCGAGGTTCACATCACCAATGTCCATGCCCGCGAGCCCTTCCGCCACGTCTCCTACGTGGCACGAGCGGCCAAAGGCGTGATCTGCGGGCTCGGCCCGCAGGGATACGCGCTCGCCATCGCCGGCCTCGCGGGCCTGGTGACCCAGAGGGAGCTCAAGTCGTGACAGCCGATCGGGACGCGCCGTCGCCGGCGCCCGGCCTCACCGCCACCAACGAGGAGATCGTGCGCACGCTGGCGCGCCTGCTCGGCGAGACCGGCCTGACCGAGATCGAGATCGAGCACGCCGGCCTGCGGGTGCGGGTGGCGCGGCAGAGCGTCGCGGTCGCCACCGTGGCGCCGGCGGCTGCGCCCGTCCCCGCCGCGGTGCCGGGCGTCTACGCGGTCGCCGACGGGCCGATGGACCCGTCCAAGCACCCGGGCGTCGTCACCTCGCCGATGGTCGGCACCGCCTACCGATCGCCCGAGCCGGAGGCCCGGCCCTTCGTCGAGGTCGGCACCGCCGTGAAGGCCGGCGAGACCGTGCTGATCATCGAAGCGATGAAGACCATGAACCAAATCCCGGCGCCGCGCTCCGGCACCGTGACCCAGATCCTCGTCGAGGACGGCCAGCCGGTCGAGTTCGGCGAGCCCCTCATGATCATCGAATGACGCGGACCACGGGAACGCGATGTTCGAGAAAATCCTGATCGCCAATCGCGGGGAGATCGCGCTCCGCATCCTGCGGGCCTGCAAGGATCTGGGCATCCAGACGGTCGCGGTGCATTCCACCGCCGATGCCGATGCCATGCATGTCCGCCTCGCCGACGAGAGCGTCTGCATCGGCCCCCCGCCCGCCAAGGACAGCTATCTCAACATTCCGGCGCTGCTCGCCGCCTGCGAGATCACGGGTGCCGACGCGGTGCATCCGGGCTACGGCTTCCTCTCCGAGAATGCCCGCTTCGCCGAGATTCTCGAGGAGCACGGGCTGCACTTCATCGGCCCGAAGCCCGCCCATATCCGCCTGATGGGCGACAAGATCGAGGCCAAGCGCACGGCGCGGCGCCTCGGCATTCCCTGCGTGCCCGGCTCCGAAGGCGCCCTCGGGTCCGACGACGAGGCGAAGGCCATCGCCCGCGACATCGGCTATCCGGTGCTGGTGAAAGCGGCGGCGGGCGGCGGCGGCCGCGGCATGAAGGTGGCGCGCAGCGAGGCGGATCTGCGCATCGCGCTGGCGACCGCCAGGGCCGAATCGAAGGCGGCCTTCGGCGACGACTCCCTCTACATGGAGAAGTACCTGGAGCAGCCGCGCCACATCGAGTTCCAGGTGCTCGGCGACGGCGAGGGCCACGCGATCCACCTCGGGGAGCGCGACTGTTCGCTCCAGCGCCGCCACCAGAAGATCTGGGAGGAGAGCCCCTCCCCGGCCCTCAACGCCGATGCCCGCGGACGAATCGGCGACGTCGTCGCCAAGGCGATGCAGGATCTCGGCTATCTGGGCGTCGGCACGATCGAGTTCCTGTACGAGGACGGGCAGTTCTACTTCATCGAGATGAACACCCGCATCCAGGTCGAGCACCCGGTGACCGAGATGATCACCGACATCGACCTGATCCTGGAGCAGATCCGGGTGGCCAACGGGTCCGGCCTGACGATCCGGCAGGAGGACGTGACCTATCACGGCCACGCCATCGAGTGCCGCATCAACGCCGAGAATCCGGTGTCGTTCCGGCCGTCGCCCGGCAAGATCCGCCACTACCATCCGCCCGGCGGCATGGGGGTGCGCATCGATTCGGCGGCCTATCGGGGCTACGTGATTCCGCCCTATTACGACTCGCTGATCGGCAAGCTGATCGTGCACGGCAAGACCCGCGCCGAATGCCTGATGCGGCTGCGCCGCGCCATCGATGAGTTCGTGGTCGACGGCGTCGAGACCACCTTGCCGCTGTTCCGCGCCCTGGTGCGCGACAAGGACATCCTCGACGGCAGCTATCACATCCACTGGCTGGAGCAGTTCCTGGCCCGCGGCGGCGGCGTCGACGGCTGATACGAGATCCGGCTGATCCATTCCGTGGTCATTCCGGAAGCCGCGAAGCGGCTATCCGGAATCTAGCCGAGAGTTCCGAGTTTGCCGCTGGATTCCGGGCTCACCGCTGCGCGGCGCCCCGGAATGACGGCGCACCGATCACCCGAACACAGTATGACGCCGCGGAGCCGAAAGGCAGGCGTCGAGCACAGACATCGGCGGCAGGCGTCCGTCTGCCCGGCCGGCCCTTCGCCGTGCGGCCGCGCAAGACGGGCCGTAGCCGATTGCGATACGATGGCGCCGGCTTCGCCCCGAGGTTGGGCGACGACCGACCAGTCCGGGGGCGATCATGAGCGACGACGGATTCCGCAACGTCTTTCTCACCGCGAGCGACGGCCTGCGGCTGCATCTGCGCGAGTACGGCGAGCGCGGCGGGGCCGGCCTGCCGGTGGTGTGTCTGCCCGGGCTGACCCGCACGGCCGCCGACTTCCATGTGCTGGCCAGCGCCCTCGCCCACGATCCGGCGCGACCGCGCCGGGTGCTCGCCCTCGACTATCGCGGCCGCGGCCTCTCCGCCTGGGACCCCGATCCGAGCCGCTACACGGTCGCGGTCGAGCTCGCCGACGTGCTCGGCGTGATGGCGGCGTGCCAGGCGATGCCGGCCGTGCTGATCGGCACCTCGCGGGGCGGCCTGATCAGCCTGGCGATGGCCTCGGTGAAGCCCGAGGCGATCGCCGGCGTGGTGCTCAACGACATCGGCCCGGTGATCGAGGCGGACGGCATCGCCCGGATCAAGACCTATGTGGGCCGCGCCGGCCAGCCGACCGACTTCGCCCAGGGGGCCGCGGCGCTGCGCCGGCTGTTCGCCGACCAGTTTCCCGACTGGTCCGACGAGGATTGGCGCGACATGGCGTACCGCGCGTGGCGGCTGGAGAACGGCCAGCTTCTGCCGACCTACGATCAGGCGATCGCCGAGGCGCTGCGCGCCTTCGACCTGTCGAAGCCCTTGCCCGAGCTGTGGCCGCAGTTCGATGCGCTCGCCGGCGTGCCGGTGATGGTGATCCGCGGCGGCCTGTCGGACCTCCTGTCCGCCCGGACCGTCGCGGCGATGAAGGCCCGTCGGCCCGACCTCGAGGTGATCGAGGTGCCGCGCCAGGGCCACGCCCCCGATCTCGCCGGCGCCGACGTCATCGCCCGTATCGCCGCCTTCGTGGACCGCTGCGTTCGGCGCCCCGATTGATCAGCCGTAGCCCGGCTGGAGCACCGCGACAGCCGGGGCCGGCGGTGCCCCCCAAGGACCCGGATTTCGCTGCGCTCGATCCGGGCGACAGCACGTCGATCGCATCACCCAGAAACGAAAACCCCCGGCGTTTCCGCCGGGGGCTTCGACCACGAAAGTGGTGTCAGGCGATCAGCCGATCACGGAACGATGTCGCGATGGACACGGAACGTGACGGACAGGGCGTCCTGGTTCTCGATCGCGTACACGCCACTCGTACGCGGCGCCCCGGTGAGCGCGGTGTAGTTGGCCGCACCCGCGAAAGCGGTCTCGAGGCGGTGGTAGAGAACGTCCACGCCCATGTAGAAGTCGGGGCGGATGTTCCACTGGGTCCGCGAGCCGATGTACCAGAACGAGAAGTCCGGATCGCAGTTGGTCGCGAACGAGATGGTGTTGGAACCACCCGATTGGCTGGCGCACTGCGCCAGAGCGGCCGCCTGGCTGTGCTCGATGTTGAACCAGCCACCGTAGAGCGAGGTCTTCAGGGCCGGGGTCCAAACGTGCTCGTACGACGCATTCACGCCGAGCACCTTGGTCAGCTCGAGCGAGCCGTTGTTGATGTAGATGCCGTCCGTCAGCCAGCCCAGGCCGAGCGAGTTGCCGCCGCTGAACGCCGCCAGCGAGCCAGCGCTCGACGGCGTGTAGATGGCGTAACGGGTGGCGCCCTCGGTGTAGTTCACCTGGAACTGGAAGCTGTCGCCGCGCGAGATGAAGTCGGTCTTCACCCGAGCGCCGACGCCGACCGCGAAGCCGAGCGCGCTGTCGCCCGAGCCGCACAGCATCGAACCGGTGATGGTCCCGGTGCCGTTGGCCGGATTGCAGGTGTTCTGGGCCGCATTGGTGAAATTGTAGGCGGCCGAGGCGTCATGCAGGGCGCCCATCACCTGGAAGGAGCCCCAGGCCTGGTCGACGCGGATGTTCGCCACGACGTCCGGCCACTTCACGGTGCCGTAGTCGTTGTTGACCGGCCCACCGACGGTGAACTGGTTGCTCTGGATCGTGTTGATGATCGCCATGCGACGCGGCTCTTCTGCCGCGATGGTGGCAGACACGCCGTTGCCGAGCTGCGCGGTGTAGGCGGCGAGCATGACGCCCGCGTCACCCGTGTCCGACGCGGCGATGCCGAAGTAGGTGACCGCCGGGGTCGAGTACAGATCGTAGAACGACTGCGCCTTGCCGAAGGTGAAGCCGGCGAACTGGATAAAGCCGCGGGTCGCATAGAGCGAAGCCGCGTTGCCGCCGAACGACGAGCCGCCGGGCGTGTCGTGGTTGAAGCCCATCAGCACGTAGGTGCGCAGGGTGCCCCACTCGGTCTGCGACCGGGTGTCGACCGTCCACACCGCGCGGGTGCGCATCACGGTGTCGTTGGCGAAGCCGACCAGGTTCGACTGCTGGGCCGAGGCCGGGCCGAACATCACGCCGGTGCTCGGCGCCGTGCCGGTGTTGTAGTAGTACTGGGCGCGAACGTAGCCGCCCATCTTCATGCAAATGTCCGTGCCGGGGATGTAGTAGAACCCGGCGCCGTACAGCGAGCAGACCTTCACGTACTCGACCGGCTTGGCCTTGACGGGAAGATCGGCCGCCTGCGCTCCAACAACCGCAACGAGACCTGCCGCGGAGCCGAGGAGAAGGCTTTTCACCATCTTCATCTGAAACCTCCAATCGTTTGCCTTGGGAGGGTTCCGTCTCCGGCGGGTGCTCGCACCCTGGAAGGTCCCCTTAATCCCCGATCCACCCAGCGTTCCGTACCGCGCCTTGTCACCGATGCGGTCTGGAACTCCAGACGGGGCGACCCCGGGAATGCCCCCCTTCGTCGCGAGGTCAGATTAGCGAACGGCCTTTCGCAGGCAATAAAGAAGCGCCCGCGAACCGGCCCTAAGCGCTTGAATCCGGGGCTGTGTTGCCCAAACGACACGAATTTGCCTGTGCCCCCGATGCTGGATCGGCCCGGAATACGTATTTGGACGCAAGCGCTTGGGCGATTGTGACGAGATCTAGCCGAAAGACTCGCGGCAGAGCTGCCACGGTGGCCTCGAAACCCCATGAGGCGCGTGCACGACCTCGAATCGATGTTTTCGTCGCCCCCGCGCGGCGCCGCGGGACTCGGGCTCGAGACAGGCCAGGCCGCGGCGTCTGCCGGTAAGCTCTCTCCGCAATGAGAAAATTTTGACCGGAACGATGTTCGGGGACTGCGAGCCCGCGAGTCGGCGACCGCACGTCCGAGTCCGGACGGCCGAGGGTCGAGCCGGGCACCGGCCGCCTACACGGTCGCCGCCGTGGTCGACAGGAGGCGCCGAACATGGGGCCGAGGACTCGGAGAGGCTGACAGAGGAGCGGGCGGAGACGGGGCTGGCGGGGACGGGGCTGGCGGAGACGGAGGGATTCGAACCCTCGATACGGCTTTAAGGCCGTATAACGGTTTAGCAAACCGCCGCCTTCAGCCACTCGGCCACGTCTCCGGTGGGGATTTCGTAGACGGTCCGGCCGCCACGGTCAATTCCGGCGGCGGCCCGTGGCGCCGATGGTCCCGCTCAGCGGCCGAGCCAGGCACGGGCGGCGCGCTGTGCGGCGGCGATCTCGGCCTCCGTCATCAGGGTGGCGATCTCGCGGCGCAGTCGGATCGCCTCCTTGTCGCCGCTCATGGCGGCGAGGTTGAACCACTTGTGGGCCGAGACGTAATCGGGCTCCATGGTCGAGCCGGTCGAGTACATCATGCCGAGCTGGAAGAACATCGCGGCGCTGGTGCTAGCCTCGCCGAGAGCCGCCGTCTCCATCGCGGTGTCGTAGCGTCCCATCTCTGGCCTCCCTCGGCCCGGCCGCATGCGCGGCACATTGGTTTTTCGCGGCATCGGACCGTCGCGTCCGATGCCCCCGATGGTCGGGGAGGCGACTGAAAACGGCCTTAAGGGGCGCGATGAATCGGCCGTAAACGCGGACGCGGCGCGATCGGGATCGGCGCGCGCCGCCAATGCGGAAAGGCCCGATTTCCGGGCATTTCCGTCAATTCTTCGGAATTCGTTTCACCACGTCGATCAACGCCGCGTTCACCACGCGCACAACGGGTGCGGCGGCACGGCGCACGACGGCGCCTTCAGCCGCGCGCCCGCTGGCCGAACAGCACCGCCTGCACGGCCGGGTCTCTCATGTCGACGCCGGCGACGTCGTCGGCCCGCACCGCGAGGCCGCGCTGCACGGCCGGCCGCGCCAGCAGCGTCTCCAGCCAGCGCCGCACATGGGGGAACTCGGCGAGGTCCTGGCCGTGCCGCTCGTGCCGGCTCGCCCAGCCGACACAGGCGATGTCGGCGATGGAGTAGCGGCCGGCCAGGAACGGCCGATCGGCGAGGCGGCGGTTCATCACGCCGTACAGGCGGTGGCACTCGTTGGTGTAACGGTCGATGCCGTAGGGCACCGGCTCGGGCGCGTAATGGCGGAAGTGATGCGCCTGCCCGGCCATCGGGCCGAGGCCGCCCATCTGCCACATCAGCCACTGCTCGACCTCGACACGGCCGCGCTCGTCGGCCGGATAGAGCTTGCCGGTCTTGCGGCCGAGATACTGGAGAATGGCGCCCGACTCGAACACCGAGATCGGCCGGCCTCCGGGACCGTCGGGATCGACGATGGCCGGCATCCGGTTGTTGGGCGAGATGGCGAGGAACGACGGCTCGAACTGCGCCCCGCGGGTGATGTCGATCGGCCGCACCACATAGGGCAGCCGGCACTCCTCCAGCATGATGGAGATCTTCCAGCCGTTCGGGGTCGGCCAGTAGAACAGCTCGATCGGTGCGCGGCGCGGCGCCGTCGTGCGGGCCGAAGCGCGCGGCGCCTTCCCGGCCACGGACGTCTTCTTCGCCGCGCGCGGCGCCGCCCCACCGCCCGTCGTCTTCGCGGCGGCGCGGGACGTCGTCGTCGAGGACTTGCCGCCACGAGCCGACTTGCCGCCAGGAGCCCTGGTCGGGCGGGTGCGAGACGACGACGGACGCTTCGGGGTGCGGGCCATGGCGTGCTCCTGATCGGGCGGAACGGCGGCGGGTCGTCCACCACATGTCGATGCGGCGCGCGATCCGCAAGACGGCGCACGGGGCGGCATCCACTTCGCCGGAAAATGCTCTAAGCTCGTCCTTCCAGCTCACCGGAGGGGACGGCATGACCAAGCATCTGGCACTGGCGGTGACGATCGCGTGGCTGGCGGCGGGCGCAGCACCCGCGATGGCCGAGACCAAGGCGGCGAGCGCCGCCGGCGAAGGCAAGAAGGTCTCGGCGCAGCAGCAACGCATGAAGGACTGCGCCGCCAAGTGGAAGGACGAGAAGAAGGCCAAGAACGTGAAGGGGCGCGACGCCTATCGCAGCTTCATGAGCGGCTGCCTGAAAGGCTGAGCACAGCCGCGGGCTGATCGACCGACGGGAGGAGAGTGGATCGTCCTGCGCGTCGCGGCGTCTCGCGGTTCGAGCATCACGGCGCGCGGAAGCGGGTACGATGCCCCTCCTCCGCTCATCCCTGCGGGCACCGTGGGGTGCAGAGACGGGATACACAGATCGCGATGCCCACGTCGCGTGCCCCGCTGGGGATCGTCCTGCGCGGGCGAACACCCGCGCATCCATCATCTTCACCAAAGAACTAGAGATGGGCGCCGGGTCAGGCCCGGCGACGATGTCGGTGGGGCCGCCGGTGGGCCACCATATCGACCATCGCTGAAGCGTCGCGGCGTCTCACGGTTCAAGCATCACGGCGGAGCGCTGTCCACCGACGGCCACGGCGGCTGGGCGGGTCACGGACAGGAAGGGGGGCGTCGGCGAGAAGTCCGATCGGTCGCACTCCCTGGCGGCATTGCCGCCCGAGACGGAGGGCATGACCCGTGTGCTGTCCATCGGACCGCCCGCTGCGGGGCTGACGGGATGGACGCTCGACTCGGTCTCGCCGACGCCCTCTTTCGTCGGTCGTGGCCGGCAGCGCTCCGGGATCGACTGTCGATCGCGTGGCTGACGCCGGCCTCTCGACGAAGTCACGGCTGGCTCGGAGCCGGCAGCTCCGAGACGCCGCTCTCACTTCTTCTTCGCGGCGGTCGTCTTCTTGGCAGTGGTCTTCTTCGCGGTCGTCTTCTTGGCGGCCGGCTTGGTCGCCGTCTTGGCCGGCGCCTTCTTCGCCGCAGTCGTCGCTTTCTTCGGCATGCTGCCCTCCTAGCCGTGGTGGGATGGCTGTCAGATGCGTGCCCGCGCGAATCGAGGACACGACATCTCGATTACTACAGCACAACAAGGAAATCAGCGACTCCACCGCGCGTTCCAAGTCGTGCGCACGTCGTCGCGCGCACGCGAGGGGCGGTCACGACGGGCCGTCGTGGCTGATGCGGAGCGCCGCGCGGCGTCGCGACAGGGCGCCTCGATGCCGAAGCGGACATCTGAGAACACCGATGAAATGGGCACTTCTGCGATGTCGCTGGAAATCCGAGCCGGCCCCCGTGCGGCGACCACGGCGACCGCGCGGTGTCGCGGATCGGCGAGTGGACGCGGCTTTCGCGTCCGAAAAAAAATCTGCGGATTGCTCTGCGCGACGCGCCCGCCGCGGCCCTCGCGACGATGCGGCGCCGTCGACTCGCGATCCGAAGTGATTCGACGAAGGCGCAGAAACGCCCGCCCGACAGGCGTGAACGTACCGTCGGCCGAACGCCGACGGCGACGCGGCGGCCGGCGCCGGCCGCCGGACGGGATCAGTCGTCGAGACCGAGCTTGGTCTTCAGCAGCGCGTTGACGGCCTGCGGATTGGCCTTGCCGCCGGACGCCTTCATCACCTGGCCGACGAACCAGCCGATCATGGTGGGCTTCGCCTTCACCTGGGCGACCTTGTCGGGATTGCGGGCGACGATGTCGTCGACCACCGCCTCGATGGCACCGAGGTCGGTGACCTGCTTCATGCCGCGCGCCGCGACGATCGCGCGCGGGTCACCGCCCTCGGCCCACACGATCTCGAACAGGTCCTTGGCGATCTTGCCCGAGATGGTGCCGTCGGCGATGAGGTCGAGGATGCCGCCGAGCTGGGCCGCCGAGACCGGCGACGTGGCGATGTCCCGCCCCTCCTTGTTGAGGCGTCCGAACAGCTCGTTGATCACCCAGTTGGCGGCCGTCTTGGGGTCGCGCCGTGCGCCTCCCTCGCCCACCACCACGCTCTCGAAGAAGTCGGCGCTCTCGCGCTCGGCGACCAGCACGTCGGCGTCGTAGGCGGAGAGGCCGTACGCGGCCACGAAGCGCGCCTTCTTGGCGTCCGGCAGCTCGGGCAGCGCCGCCGCCAGCGCATCGACGTAAGCTTGGTCGAAGGTGAGCGGCAGCAGGTCGGGGTCCGGGAAGTAACGGTAGTCGTGCGCCTCCTCCTTGTTGCGCATCGACCGCGTCTCACCGCGCGCCGGATCGAACAGCCGGGTCTCCTGCTCGACCACGCCGCCGTCCTCGATGATGCCGATCTGGCGACGCGCCTCGACCTCGATGGCCTGGCCGATGAAGCGCAGCGAGTTGACGTTCTTGATCTCGCAGCGGGTGCCCAGCGGCTCGCCGGGGCGACGCACCGAGACGTTGACGTCGGCCCGCAGGCTGCCCTCCTCCATGTTGCCGTCGCAGGTGCCGAGATAGCGCATGATGGTGCGCAGCTTGGCCACGAACGCCTTGGCCTCCTCGGCCGAGCGGATGTCGGGCCGCGAGACGATCTCCATCAGGGCGACGCCGGAGCGGTTGAGATCGACGAACGACATGGTCGGGTGCTGGTCGTGCAGCGACTTGCCGGCGTCCTGCTCCAGGTGCAGCCGCTCGATGCCGACCCGGACGGTCTCGCCGTCCGGCATGTCGACCACGACCTCGCCCTCGCCCACGATCGGCGACTTGTACTGGCTGATCTGGTAGCCCTGCGGCAGGTCCGGATAGAAATAGTTCTTCCGATCGAAGACCGACTTTAAATTGATCTTCGCCTTCAGGCCGAGGCCGGTGCGGATCGCCTGGCGGACGCACTCCTCGTTGATCACCGGCAGCATGCCCGGCATCGCGGCATCGACCAGCGAGACGTGGCTGTTGGGCGCACCGCCGAAGGCCGCCGAGGCGCCGGAGAACAGCTTGGCCTTGGAGGTGACCTGGGCATGCACCTCCATGCCGACGATCACCTCGAAGTCCCCGGTGGCGCCCTGGATCAGCTTCGCCGTCTTCATCGGTGCGTTCATGGCATCCACCCGCCCTTGGTCGTCCAGTCGGCCCGCCGCCGCATCGGCGTGGCGGACGCGGGCCGCCGGCGCCCGCCGTCGCGGCCGTCTCTCGCTTCCGGGTTACAGAGTGTCGGGGCGGTCTTCAAGCAGGCGGCAGCGCCAGCCCGCCGCGCAGGCCGGACATGACGGGCGATCGTCGGAGACGGCCGCCCCGGCAGAGCAGCGCCCGGCCTCGGGCGCCGCTGCCATCGAGCAGGACGGACGACCGCTTCGTCCTCAGAGGTCGAGGACGGCGCCGGACCCGGGCGCCGTGACGGCCAGCTTCGCGGCCGGCTCGGACAGCGGCACACCGGGATCGCGGAACCGATTGGTGATGGGATAGCGGCGGTCGCGCCCGAAGTTCTTGAGCGTCACCTTGACGCCGGGCGCCGCCTGCCGGCGCTTGTACTCGGCGAGATTGAGCATGCGTTCGACCCGCATCACCATCTCGCGGTCGAAGCCGGCCGCGACGATCTCGGCGATCGGCTCCTCGCGCTCGACCAGGCGCTCCAGCACGGCGTCGAGCTGGTCGTAGGGCGGCAGCGAATCCTGGTCGGTCTGGTTCTCGCGCAGCTCGGCGGTCGGGGCACGGGTCAGGATGTTCTCCGGAATCAGCGGCCCGTCGGGGCCGAGCGCCCCCTCCGGCTTCCAGCGGTTGCGCAGCCAGGAGAGCCGATACACCTCGGTCTTGTAGAGATCCTTCACCGGGTTGAAGCCGCCATTCATGTCGCCGTAGAGCGTGGCGTAGCCGACCGACATCTCCGACTTGTTGCCGGTGGTCACCACCATCAGGCCGAACTTGTTGGACACCGCCATCAGGATGACGCCGCGGGCGCGCGCCTGGAGGTTCTCCTCGGTGACGTCGCGCGGCCGGTTGCCAACCAGCGGGGCGATCGACTGCTCCAGCCCCTCGACCGCGGGCGCGATGGGCAGGATGTCGTAGGCGACCCCCAGCGCCTCGGCGAGACGTGCCGCATCGGTGCGCGACGTCTCCGAGGTGTAGAGGTAAGGCAGCATCACGCAGCGCACCCGCTGGGACCCGAGCGCGTCCACCGCCATGGCGGCGCACAGGGCCGAGTCGACGCCGCCCGAGAGGCCGAGCACCACGCCCGGAAAGCGGTTCTTATCGACATAGTCGCGCAGCCCGAGCACGCACGCCTCGTAGTCGGCCTGATCCCCTTCCGGGATCGCCGCCACCGGCCCGCCGGTGCAGCGCCAGCCCTCGGCGCCACGCTCCCACACGGTCGTCACCACGCATTCGCGGAACGCGGGAAGCTGGAAGGCGAGCGTGCGGTCGGCGTTCAGCGCGAAGGAGGCGCCGTCGAACACCAGCTCGTCCTGGCCGCACACCTGGTTCACGTAGATCAGCGGTAGGCCGCTCTCGGTGACGCGGGCGACCGCCACATTGAGGCGCTGGTCGCCCTTGCCGCGGCTGTAGGGGGAGCCGTTCGGCACGACCAGGATCTCGGCGCCGGTCTCAACCAGGCACTCGACCACATCCTCGTAGGCACCCCACTCGGTCCAGATGTCCTCGCAGATCGGCACGCCGAGGCGCACGCCGCGCACGCTGACCGGGCCGCCGAGCGGCCCCGGCGCGAAGACGCGACGCTCGTCGAAGACGCCGTAATTGGGCAGATTGACCTTGAGCCGCACGGCTGCGATGCGGCCGCCCTCGAGCAGGCAGTAGCCGTTGTAGAGCTTGCCGTCCTCGGCCCACGGCGTGCCGACCAGCACGGCCGGGCCACCGTCCGCGGTGTCGCGGGCGAGCGCCTCGACGGTCGCCCGGCACGCCGCCTGGAAGGCCGGCTTCAGCACCAGGTCCTCGGGCGGATAGCCGGAGATGAACAGCTCCGGCAGGGCGACGAGGTCGGCTCCCTGGGCCGCCGCCTCGCGGCGGGCGCGACGCACCTTCTCGGCGTTGCCGTCGAGATCCCCGACGGTCGGGTTGAGCTGGGCGGCCGCGATGGCGAGACGATCGGCGGGACGGTCGTTCATATGATGCTGATCCAAGGCGTGGTCCGCCCCTGCTCTAGAGCATTTTCCGGCGAAGTGGGACCCGGTTCGCCGTCGAAAATGCGATGATGGAAAGACGTCTGGAGGGAAAGCCGATCCCGTCGATCGGCTTCGGCTCCAGAGCGTTGTCCGACGAGGTGGAATCGGTTTCCACCGCGAGACGTGCGGCGGCGCGGTGGTTCGAGCCGCGAGGGAATCCCGGAGCGGGCCGGATGGTTCCACCGGACGGCGAGGCGCAACGCCGAGGTTGCGGCCGCTCAGCCGACACGCACGAGCTGCTTGCCGAGATTCTCGCCTGTGAACAGGCGCATCAGCGCCGCCGGCATGTGCTCGATCCCGTCCATCACATCCTCGCGGTAGCGCAGATGGCCGTCGTGGTGCCAGGCGGCGAGCCGCTCCAGCGCCTCCAGGCGCCGGTGCCACCAGTCGTACACCAGAAAGCCCGTCATGGTGGCGCGGTTGGCGATCAGGCGGCCGAGATGGCGCTCGCCGATCTCGGGCGCCTCGTGGGCGGCCGCGAGCGCAATCCGCCCGGTGACCACGACGCGCGCCCCGACGGCGAGGCGGCGCATCACGGCGTCGTGGATCGGCCCCGCGGTGTTGTCGAAGAACACGTCGACCCCGTCCGGACAGGTCTCCTTGAGGGCGCCGCGCAGATCGGCCGTGGCGCGGTGATCGATGCCGGCGTCGTAGCCGAGGGTGCGGCACCAGGCGAGCTTCTCGGCGGTGCCCGCGATGGCGACGGCGCGGCAGCCCATCAGCTTGGCGATCTGACCGACGAGCTGGCCGACCGCTCCGGCGGCGGCCGACACCACCACGGTGTCGCCCGGCCGCGGCCGGCCGACGTCGAGCAGCCCGAAATAGGCGGTGAGCCCCGGCATGCCGAGCCAGGACAGCGCACTCTCGATCGGCGCCACCCGCGGGTCGATGCGGTGGACAGCGTCGGAGCCGGTGCCGCCGGGTGTGAGCACGGCGAATTCCTGCCAGCCGAACCCCATGGTCTCGGCGATGTCGCCGGGCTTCCACGCCGGATGGTTCGACGCGACCACCTCGCCGACGCCGCCGCCGCGCATCACGTCGCCGAGGGCGGTGCCGGCCGCGTAGCCGGCGCTGCGGCTCATCCGGGCCCGCATGTAGGGATCGACCGAGAGGAAGCGCGCCCGCACCAGGATCTGGCCCGGCCCGGGCGCGGGCGCCGGCACGGTGTCGAGCGCGAAGCACGCGGCGTCCGGCAGGCCGTCCGGACGGCGGACGAGGAGCCAGCGGCGATTTGGGGGAAACGGCATCGGGGTCCTGGGAGGAGATTCTGGGAGGAGGTTCTGGGGCGCGGCCGTCGGCGCCAGCGTAGCCCGGATGGAGCGCACCGACATCCGGCCCGGTGCGCCGAGAGCCCCGGGTTTCGCTGGCGCTCTCCCCGGGCGAAGAGCTGGGGCGCGGCGTCGGTCGAATTCTAGCTGTGTGGGCGTTTACCCTCGACCGACCGATGCGCGGCGCAGAATTCGTTTGATCCGGCGAACCGGCATGGACAAGCGGTACTTTCGCAGCAACTGCCATCTTCCGAACAGCGACACCGGAAAAGGTGTTGCTCGATCGACATACCAGCTGTTGTTGCCCGTTCGCCGCACGCGCTTGTAACCTTCCGCCACCATGTAGCGGTGTCGGCTGTCGTCGTCGGCGAAATCTTCCAGCAGGATCAGGTGAGGTCGAACGCGATCCAGTGAAAGCCCCTTCAAGACCTCGATTTCGAACCCCTCAACGTCGATCGACAGAAAGTCGATCTCCCCGATGCCAGCCTCGGCGAGGATGCGATCCAGGGTTAGCCCACGAACAACAATCTGCTTCTCCGCATCACTGGTCGACGTCGGACAGAGTGAGCTGGTGCCGCCCCTCACCACCATGGTCAGCATCTGCCCGTCTTGCGCGGGCGACACGCAAGCACATTCGAAAACGCGCGCACGTCGCTGTGCCCGCAATGCGGCCGCATGCGCCGGTACAGGTTCGATCAGAATCCCGGTCCAGCCTGCTTGCTCCAGAGCGAAGGTTTGTGACAATGCCACCGGCTCAAAGGCGCCAACCTCGACGAAAAGCCCGGTCCGATCAGAAAAATAGTCTGAGATGATTCCTGATTCGGCGACGTCACTGCGGAACACGGCGGGGCTGAACAACGAGCGCAACATAGTTCGACTGATTCCAAATCGTAAAAAGACGCCGATACTGCGATAGCCAGCGTAGCCCGATGGAGCGCACCGGGGTCGGTGCGCCGAGAGCCCCGGGTTTCGCTGGCGCTCACCCCGGGCTACGCGCTGCGGATCGCGGCGACCGCCGGACGTGGCCGCGGGCGTGACCACCCGGCCCAACTCCGAAAGAATCGCGATCTCGGTGCCGGCACCCGATGGTGGGCGGTGACGGGCTCGAACCGCCGACCTACACGGTGTAAACGTGCCGCTCTACCAGCTGAGCTAACCGCCCTCGCGGACTCCTTAGCGCCTCGGGCGCGGCTGGTGCAAGCCGCGCGGGGCCGCTGCGAACCGCCCCCTCCCCCGGCCCGGACGGCGCGTCCTGATTCGCCGCTGGCTTGCGGCCGCCGGGCGCCCCCGCCGCGACGTCGTGCTCATCCTACCATCCTATCGCTCTGCTGCGGCGCGCGCCGCCGCAACCCTTCGGCGCATCCCGGTCGCGACCACGTAAGAGACTCGAAAATATGTCACCCGGCGAGCACACCCGGCCACGATCCGGCCGCGGCCGAGAGCTCGCCCGCACAGGCACGTTGAGCCGCACAGATCCGCCCTGCCACCTTGTTGCGAATTCGACCGAGGGAGGACCAACAGGAAATGCGGGCATCGTTGCTGGCCGGAGTGTCGTTGTTCAGTGTGGTGGTCGCCGGGGCCCTCCCGGCGGGAGCGGCCGATCTGCCCGCCCGGCTGCCGGTCGCGGCGGCGCCGGCACTGTGGAGCTGGACCGGACTCTATGTCGGCACCCACGCCGGCAATGCCTGGAACCACACCGATTGGCTGAGCGGCACCGGCGAGTTCGCCGCGCTGACGCGCTTCAGCGGCACCGGCACGGCGGGCGGCGCCTTCGGGGGCGCACAGATCGGCTACAATCATCAGATCGGAGCCTGGGTGCTCGGCGGCGAGCTGGAGGGCAGCCTCGCCGATCTCGACGGCAACGCCCGCTGTGCCGAGGCGCGAGCGGTCTGCAACACCCGCATCGACGCGATGGGCACCCTGACGGGGCGCATTGGCCGGACCTTCGACAACGTGCTGCTCTACGCCCGGGCCGGCGGAGCCTACGCCCATGTCGAGCACATCGTGACGGCCTACGACGCCGACAATCCGGCAAAGGGCGACGCGCACCGGCTCGGCTGGACGGTCGGCGGCGGCGTCGAGTACGCGGTGTCGCCGATGTGGTCGGCCAAGCTCGAATACGACTATCTGCGGTTCGGCGCCGACCAGGTGACGGTCTCGGAGCCGGGCGGGAGCGCCGGCGTCGACACCCACCACGAGATTCATCGCGTGAAGGTCGGCCTCAACCGGCGGCTCGGCTGGGGGCTGCCCGGCCTCCCGGCCGCCGGGAGCGCTGCCGGCGCCGCCGGCTTCCCGGTGAAGGCGGCGCCGCCCGCCGTGCCGGCCTGGACCATCGAGGTCGGCAGCCGCGTCTGGTACTCCGAAGGGCGCTACCAGAAGGACCTGATGGACAACGTCAATCCGAGCCGCCTCAACTCGCGGCTCAGCTACAACGACATGACCGGCATCGCCGGCGAGACCTTCGGCCGCTTCGATCACCGGAGCGGGCTGTTCGTGAAGGGCAACTTCGGCGCCGGCGCGCTCACCGGCGGCACCCTGCACGACGAGGACTTCCCGAGCGAGGTGCTCTATTCCAACACCGTCTCCGAGATGAAGGACGGCCGGATGCGCTATGCCGGCGCCGATGTCGGGTGGAACGTCTTGGCCGGCCCGTCCGGCAAGCTCGGCGCCTATGTGGGCTACCGCTACTTCCACGAGCGCGGCAACGGCTTCGGCTGTGCCCAGATCGCCGGAGACGTGACCTGCGCCCCGGCTGTCCCGACCACCTTCCTGGGCCTGAGCGAGACCGAGACGTGGCGCGGCGTGGCGGTCGGCCTCAACTCGCAGCTCCAGCTCACCGACCGGGTGCGGCTCGAGGTCGACGGCGCCGTCGTGCCCTATGCCAGCCGCAACGGCTACGACAACCACTGGTACCGCGCCGACATCAATCCGCAGATCGAGAGCGGCCACGGCTGGGGCGCCCAGGTCGAGGCGATCCTGTCCTACGCGGTGACCCCGCAGTGGAGCGTCGGCATCGGCGGCCGCTACTGGTACTACACGACGACCGACGCCCGCACCCAGTTCCCGGGCGAGGTGACCGACTCGCCGATGAAGTACACGGCCGAGCGGTGGGGCGGATTCTTGCAGGCGTCCTATACGTTCGACAGCACCGGCGGCGAGGCGGCGCTGCCGGCCGCGCCGGCGGGCGTCCTCAAGGCGCCGGCGGCCGCCCCGGTGGGGTGGAGCTGGACCGGCCTCTATGTCGGTGCCCATGCGGGCGCCGCCTGGGGCCGCACCGAGTGGACGACGGCGACCGGCACCGGCCGCGAGATGTGGAACGACGTCGACGGCGTCATGGCCGGCGGCCAGATCGGCGCCGACTATCAGATCGGTTCGTGGGTGGTCGGCGTCGAGGGAAGCTGGAGCTGGAGCGACCTCGACGGCAACGCGCCCTGCGGCCAAGGCCAGACCTACACCTGCCACGTCCGCGCCGACGGGCTGGGCCTGCTCACCGGCCGGCTCGGCTGGGCGTTCGGCAACGTGCTGCTCTACAGCAAGGCCGGCGTCGCCTGGCTGCGGACCAGCCACGAGATGCTCTACAATCAGATCCCCAACATCTACACGGCGGACACCACCCGCACCGGATGGACGATCGGCTCCGGCCTCGAATTCGGCCTGGCGCCGAACTGGACCGCCAAGGTCGAATACAACTGGTCCGACTTCGGCAGCCGGTCGGTGGCGATGACCGACCAGTTCGGCGGCGTCATCCCGGTCGACCTGAAGCAGACCGTGCAGGACGTGCGGCTCGGCGTGAACTACCGCTTCGGGCAGACCGGCACGGTCGTTCCGACCCGCGCGGCGCGGCCGTTCGCCGGACTGGTCGGCGGCCCGGCGGTGAATTGGACCGGGCTCTACGCCGGCCTCCATCTCGGCGCCGGCCGGTCGCGCGAGGACTGGAGCAATCCGTTCGGCCCGCAGGTGTTCGGCGACGACATCGGCAGCGGCGGCTGGCTGGCCGGCGGCCAGCTCGGCTACAACCTTCAGATCGGATCGCTGGTGCTGGGCGCCGAGGCGGATGTGAGCGCCGCCCATCTCGACGGCACCAACACCTGCTTCGTCGGCCTCTCGCCGCTGATCGGCGGGGTCGACTGCCGCAGCCAGATCGACGCCCTCGCCACCATCACGGGCCGGGCCGGCTGGGCGTTCGACCGCAGCCTCGTCTACGCCAAGGGCGGCGCCGCCTGGGCCCGCGAGACGCGCGAGCTGAACCTCGTGGGCGTCGGTGGCACCGTCCACGAGGCGACCAGCGACCGCTGGGGCTGGACGATTGGGGGCGGCATCGAGCACGCCGTGCTGCCGAGCGTCTCGGTGAAGCTCGAATACAACTACGTGGCGCTCGGCGACGACGCCGTCGGGTTCGGCCTGCCGCCGGGCTTCGCGGTCGTCGACAACCGGACGGTGAGCCAGGACGTCCACGTCGCCAAGCTCGGCGTGAACTACCGATTCACGACGCCGGTGCCCGTGCAGGCGAAGTACTGATCCTGTTTCCGGGTGATCAGCTCGCCGTCGTTCCGGGGCGCGGGAATCCGCGAACCCGGAACCCAGCGACACACGTCGTCCCGTGGCAGACGTTTGACTCTCGGCTGGATTCCGGACAGCCGCTTCGCGGCTTCCGGAATGACCACCGACTTGATCAGCCGGACCCCGGATGAGAGCCCGATCCTGCTGAGCAGCAGCGGCGCGCGAGAAGCGGCACGACGACAACGCGGCGCAACGACAACGCAGCACACAAAACAAAGCGGCGCCCCAGGGGGCGCCGCTCGCGTCTTCGGTTCGGCGTCGCCGCCGCTGTCCGTCCGGACGGCGGCGTGTCAGTGCGCCGTGAGGGCGGAGGCCTCGTCATCGGCCGCCGCATCGGAGCCGGCCGCGGCCGGCTGGGCCTTGTCGTCCCACTCGATCGGGTCGGGCACCCGGGTCAGCGCCCGCGCGAGCACCTCGTCCATCCGGGTCACCGGCACGATCTCGAGCCCGCTCTTCACGTTCTCGGGGATCTCGACGAGGTCCTTGGCGTTCTCCTCCGGGATCAGCACCGTCTTGATGCCGCCCCTGAGCGCCGCCAGCAGCTTCTCCTTGAGGCCGCCGATCGGCAGCACGCGGCCGCGCAGCGTGATCTCGCCGGTCATCGCGACGTCGCGGCGAACCGGGATGCCGGTCATCACCGAGATGATGGCCGTCACCATGGCGACGCCGGCCGACGGCCCGTCCTTCGGGGTCGCCCCCTCCGGCACGTGGACGTGGATGTCGCGCTTCTCGAACAGCGGCGGCTCAATGCCGAAGGCGATGGCCCGCGAGCGGACATAGGACGCCGCCGCCGAGATCGACTCCTTCATCACGTCGCGCAGGTTGCCGGTCACGGTCATCTTGCCGCGGCCGGGCATCATCAGGCCCTCGATGGTGAGGAGCTCGCCGCCGGCGTCGGTCCAGGCGAGGCCGGTGACGACGCCGACCTGATCCTCCTCCTCGATCTCGCCGTGGCGATGCTTCGGCACCCCGAGATAGTCGCCGAGCGTCGCGGTGGTGACCTCGACCGACTTCTTCTTCGAGGTCATCAGCTCCTTGACGGCCTTGCGGGCCAGCGTCGACAGCTCGCGCTCCAGGTTACGCACGCCCGCCTCGCGGGTGTAGCGGCGGATCAGGAGCAGCAGCGCGTCGTCGTCGATCGACCACTCCTTCGCGTCGAGGCCGTGCTTCGACAGCGCGCTCGGGATCAGATGCCGCCGCGCGATCTGCACCTTCTCGTCCTCGGTGTAGCCGGCGATGCGGATGATCTCCATGCGGTCCATCAGCGGCGCCGGGATGTTCAGCGTGTTCGCCGTGGTGATGAACATCACGTTGGAGAGATCGTAGTCGACCTCCAGGTAGTGGTCGTTGAAGGTCGAGTTCTGCTCGGGGTCGAGCACCTCGAGCAGCGCCGACGACGGATCGCCCCGGAAGTCCGAGCCCATCTTGTCCACCTCGTCGAGGAGGAACAGCGGGTTCGACGACTTCGCCTTGCGCATCGACTGGATGACCTTGCCGGGCATCGAGCCGATATAGGTGCGGCGGTGACCACGAATCTCGGCTTCGTCACGCACGCCGCCGAGCGACACGCGGACGAACTCGCGCCCGGTCGCCTTGGCGATCGACTTGCCGAGCGAGGTCTTGCCGACGCCGGGCGGGCCGACGAGGCACAGGATCGGGCCGGTCAGCTTGTTGGCGCGGCTCTGCACCGCGAGATACTCGACGATGCGCTCCTTGACCTTGTCGAGGCCGTAGTGATCGGCGTCGAGGGTCTCCTGGGCCAGGCCGAGATCCTTGCGGACCTTGCTCTTCTTGTTCCACGGAATCGACAGGAGCCAGTCGAGATAGTTGCGCACCACCGTCGCCTCGGCGGACATCGGCGACATCTGGCGCAGCTTCTTCAGCTCGTGCTGCGCCTTCTCCCGGGCTTCCTTGGAGAGCTTGGTCTTCTTGATCTTGTCCTCGAGCTCCTGGAGCTCGTCGCGGCCGTCCTCGTCACCCAGCTCCTTCTGGATCGCCTTCATCTGCTCGTTCAGGTAGTACTCGCGCTGGGTCTTCTCCATCTGCCGCTTGACGCGGGTCCGGATGCGCTTTTCCACCTGGAGAACGGAGATCTCGCTCTCCATCAGGCTGAGCACCTTCTCCAGGCGCTCGGTGACGACGGTGGTCTCCAGGATGTTCTGCTTGTCCGGGATCTTCACCGCGAGGTGCGAGGCGACGGTATCGGCGAGCTTGGCGTAGTCGTCGATCTGCTGGACGACGCCGACCACCTCGGGCGACACCTTCTTGTTGAGCTTCACGTAGCCCTCGAACTCGGTCACCACCGAGCGGGCCAGCGCCTCCGCCTCGACCTTCTCGCCGACCCGGTCGGCCAGCACGTCGGCCTCGGCCTCGTAATAGTCGCTGCGGTCGGTATAGCGCACCACGTGGGCGCGCTCGGTGCCCTCGACCAGAACCTTGACGGTGCCGTCCGGCAGCTTGAGGAGCTGGAGCACGCTGGCGAGCGTGCCGACCTCGTAGATGGCGTCGGCGGCGGGATCGTCGTCGGAGGCGTTCTTCTGGGTGGCGAGCAGGATGTACGAATCGGACCGCATCACCTCCTCGAGGGCACGGATCGATTTCTCGCGCCCCACGAAAAGCGGCACGATCATGTGCGGGAACACCACGATGTCGCGCAGCGGCAGCACCGGATAGGCCCGGACCTCTCCGGGCTGGGGCAGCACGCGCGGCTTGGCAGGTGTGGTCATGGTCCGATCCTTGTTGTTTTGGATACCCCTCCGTCGCGACCCGATGGCGGCATCGTGACGGAGTGTCGTGGACCGGGAAGGGAGCGCAGAGACAAGGAACTCGGACCTGCGCGCCGCGGCGGGGACGAGACCCCTGCCCGGACATGCTCGAACGCCTCACTCGACTTTTCGGACGTCCGCCGATCTTAGGTGGCGACCCGTCGGTGGCGTGTCAAGGAACCCGCAATGTCGGCTCCCGCATGCCCCGCCCGAGATCGCCTCGCCCCAATTCGGCCTGTCGCCGGCCCGCCGACGACCCCTAGGTCGGCGGCAGCGGCAGCGGCCGGCAGCGCACGCGCCGGCGGGCGCCGCGCCCGCTGCCCTGGCAGCCGCTGTCAGGCGCTCGCGCCGGCGTCGCCGGCGGCCCGGTCCGCGTAGATGTAGAGCGGCCGCGCCGTGCCCTCGACGACCTCGCGGGAGATCACCACCTCCTCGACGCCCTCCAGGCCCGGCAGATCGAACATGGTGTCGAGCAGGATGCTCTCCATGATCGAGCGCAGGCCACGAGCGCCGGTCTTGCGCTCGATCGCCTTGCGGGCGATGGCGCCGAGCGCCTCCTCGGCGAGCGTGAGGTCGATGTTCTCCATCTCGAACAGCCGCTGGTACTGCTTCACCAGCGCATTCTTGGGTTCGAGCAGGATGCGCTTGAGCGCGGTCTCGTCCAGGTCCTCCAGGGTCGCGACCACCGGGAGGCGGCCGACGAACTCGGGGATCAGCCCATACTTCAGCAGGTCTTCCGGCTCGACGTCGCGGAAGATCTCACCGGCCTTGCGGTCCTCCGGTGCCATCACCTTGGCGGCGAAGCCGATCGAGGTGGAGCGCCCTCGGCCCGAGATGATCTTCTCCAGACCCGAGAACGCGCCGCCGCAGACGAACAGGATGTTGGTCGTGTCGACCTGCAAGAACTCCTGCTGCGGGTGCTTGCGGCCGCCCTGCGGCGGCACCGAGGCGACGGTGCCCTCCATGATCTTGAGCAGCGCCTGCTGCACGCCCTCGCCCGAGACATCCCGGGTGATCGACGGGTTGTCGGACTTGCGGCTGATCTTGTCGATCTCGTCGATGTAGACGATGCCGCGCTGCGCCCGCTCGACATTGTAGTCGGCCGCCTGGAGCAGCTTCAGGATGATGTTCTCGACATCCTCGCCGACATAGCCGGCCTCGGTGAGAGTCGTCGCGTCCGCCATGGTGAACGGCACGTCCAGGATGCGGGCGAGCGTCTGCGCGAGCAGCGTCTTGCCCGAGCCGGTCGGCCCGATCAGCAGGATGTTGGACTTCGACAGCTCGACGTCGTTGTGCTTGGTCTGGTGGTTCAGCCGCTTGTAGTGGTTGTGAACCGCGACCGACAGCACCTTCTTGGCGTGATCCTGGCCGATCACGTAGTCGTCGAGCACCTTGCGGATCTCGCGCGGCGTCGGAATGCCGTCACGCGACTTCACCAGCGAGGACTTGTTCTCCTCGCGGATGATGTCCATGCACAGCTCGACACACTCGTCGCAGATGAAGACGGTGGGCCCCGCGATCAGCTTGCGAACTTCGTGCTGGCTCTTGCCGCAGAACGAGCAGTACAGCGTATTCTTCGAGTCGCTCCCGCCAACCTTGCTCATTCTTCACTCTCCACAGGTCCGCGGCCGCCGCGAGGGGGTTGCGCCGGCGCGCGCGTGTAACGTTGAGGACCCGTCGTGCCTGGAACCTAGCAAAACCGTCACCTTCCGCCAGTGGATCGAGCGACCGTCGTGCCCATACACCTAACGAAGCACGCTACCGCTCGGACAATCAAGATTCCTTTAATGATACGAAGCCGACGGTCCGAGGCTTGTTCCGCCGCTCGCTCATTCGCCATGCAAGACATATTCCAGTTTCGCATGACTCTCCGACGTCGACCGTGGCCCCCAATCGTGGCGAAAACGAAGCGTTTCCGCCGGCCTATCGGACCAGCCCGGCCGTGCTGCATCGCAGCGTGCCGCAGGATGCCGCCGCGGCCCGCCGCCGCCGGCGAACGCGGCGACGGCTGTCGCGGCGACGTCGTCAGGTCTTCTCCGGCTCCTCGGGGCGGCGCTCGATCACCGTGTCGATCAGCCCGAACTCCTTGGCGGCCTCGGCGGTGAAGAACTGGTCGCGCTCCAGCGCCTCCTCGATCTTCTTGATCGGCTGGCCGGTGTGCTTGACGTAGATCTCGTTCAGCCGCTTGCGGAGGTTCAGGATCTCCTGGGCGTGGATCATGATGTCGGACGCCTGGCCCTGGAAGCCGCCGGACGGCTGATGGACCATGATGCGGGCGTTCGGCAGCGCGAAGCGCATGTCCTTGCGGCCGGCGGCGAGCAGCAACGAGCCCATCGAGGCGGCTTGGCCGGTGCACAGCGTCGACACCGCCGGACGGATGAACTGCATGGTGTCGTAGATCGCGAGACCCGACGTCACCACGCCGCCCGGCGAGTTGATGTACATCGCGATCTCTTTCTTCGGGTTCTCGGCCTCCAGGAAGAGCAGCTGGGCGACGATCAGCGTCGCCATGCCGTCCTCGACCACGCCGGTCACGAAGATGATGCGCTCCTTGAGGAGCCGCGAGTAGATGTCGTAGGCGCGCTCGCCCCGGTTGGTCTGCTCGACCACCATGGGGACGAGATAGTTCATGTAGGTGTCGACGGGATCTCGCATGTGCTCAACCTTGCCAGTGATTCGGGCCGGCGCGTCGGCGTCGCCGCCGCCCGAGAGACCGCACGTCGTGTGCGACGCACGGATCACAGATATACCCTGATGCGCCGCCGGCAAGCCTCCGCACACAGCCGCAGGTGACGAGAGCGGGCCGCCCGCTCCTCGGCCCGCCACGGCGATGCCCGGAACGCCGCAGGCCGGCACTGATCGCGGTTTCAGGTGCCCTCGCCTTCGGATGCCTCGGCTTCGGGAGCTCCGCCCCGGAAGGCTCCACCTCACGGAGGGGCCACGCCTGCCGCCACCGCAACGGACACGCTGCGGCGGCACCTGGACCGGAACGGCGATGCGCCGCGATCTCCCGATCGCCGGAGACGCGCCTGCGCGGGCCGGCGAGGCGGCGCCCCGCCGGTCCTCTGGCCGGCCGGCTTACGCCGCGTCGGCGGCCGTCTCGTCGTCCTTGAACAGCTCGTCCTTGGGGACGCTGCGCTCGGTCACGGTGGCGAGCTCGAGGATGTAGTCCACGACCTTCTCCTCGAACAGCGGCGCCCGCACCGAGGCGACGGCGGCCGGCGTCTTGCGGTAGAAGTCCCACACCTCCTGCTCGCGGCCCGGATACTGGCGGGCGCGCTCCACGATCGCGCGGGAGACCTCCTCGTCGGTGACCTTGATGGCGTTCTTCTCGCCGATCTCAGCGAGCACCAGGCCGAGCCGCACCCGCCGATCGGCGATGCCGCGATACTCCTCCTTGGCCTTCTCCTCGTCGGTGCCCTCGTCCGCAAAGCTGCGGTTCTGGGCCTTGAGGTCGGAGACCACCGTCTCCCACACCGACTTGAACTCCTCCTCGACGAGCGTCGGAGGCGGATCGAACTTGTGCAAGGCGTCGAGGCGGTCGAGCAGCTGGCGCTTGAGCTTCTGGCGGCTCTGCGCCGCGTAGTCGGCCTTCATGCGCTCGCGGATCGCCTCCTCCAGCTTGGCCAGCGATTCGAGGCCGAGCTTCTTGGCGAAGTCGTCGTCCAGCGCAACCTCGCCGGGCGCCTCGACCGACTTCACCGTGACCTCGAACGCGGCGGTCTTTCCGGCCAGGTTCGCGGCCATGTAGGTCTCGGGGAAGGTCACCGTCACGGTGCGGGTCTCGCCCGCCTTGGCGCCGACGAGCTGATCCTCGAAGCCCGGAATGAAGGTGCCGGAGCCGAGCTGGAGCGGCACGTCCTCGGCGGTGCCGCCCTCGAACGCCTCGCCGTCGATACGGCCGACGAACGACACCACCAGGCGGTCGCCGGTCTCGGCGGCGGCGTCCTCGGCCTTGGGGGCGAAGGGGCGATTCTGATCGGCGAGCCGCTTGGTCGCCTCGCGCACCTCGTCGTCGGCGACCTCGGCGACCAGCCGCTCCAGGGTGATTCCCTTGAAGTCGGCCAGCTCGATCGCCGGCACCACCTCGAGCGACACCGTGTAGGAGAGGTCGGCCTTGCCCTCGACCACCCCTTC
The DNA here is from genome assembly GCA_009720755.1 of Rhodoplanes serenus. Taxonomy (GTDB): domain Bacteria; phylum Pseudomonadota; class Alphaproteobacteria; order Rhizobiales; family Xanthobacteraceae; genus Rhodoplanes; species Rhodoplanes serenus. The sequence continues at coordinate 155,522 of WNKV01000006.1, read as the reverse complement.
CAGCTCGGTCTTGTCCTCGGGCATCTTCACCTGGGGGTCCATGGCGAGCTTGAACCCGTTGTCGGTGACGATCTTGGCGTTGGTCTCGCGGACCAGCTCCTCGATCGCCTCGGCCATCACGGCGCGGCCGTAGAGCTTGCGCAGATGGGCGACCGGCACCTTGCCGGGGCGGAAGCCGTTGATACGAACCTGGTCCTTCAGGCGGGACAGCCGATCGCTCAGCCGGGTTTCCAGGTCGGCGGCCGGAACGACCACCCGAAATTCGCGCTTCAGCCCGTCGGCCGTGGTTTGGGTCACATCCATGTCAGTCTCGTGTGGTGGTCTCTGGGGCGGTCGCGCCACGCGCGGCGTCCGGTCGGTCGGCGGCGACGAGCCCCGGCGTGGTGCGGGCGGAGGGACTTGAACCCCCACGACTTTCGTCACTGGAACCTAAATCCAGCGCGTCTACCAGTTCCGCCACGCCCGCCAGGGGCCGCTCGGCCAGCCGATCCTCCGAGCGGGCGGGCTTATATCACGGTAGACTGCTTACGCATCACAAAAAATGGGCATGGGACGGGCACGGGCGCATCGGAGGACAGGCCGCGGGGGCCGGGCGGGCGCGACGCGAGGCGGACGGCCCGGTGGGCGACGGGGCGCCGACGGGGCGCCAGCCACGGCCGGATCAGTTGGCGGAGCCGTTGCCGCCCCCCTCGCCCGCCATCAGGCTGCGGATCGTCTCGGCGATGGCCGACGGGCGGTAGGGCTTCTTGAGGAACACGCTGCCGGGCACCTGGGAGGCGCGCTCGACCGTGTAGCCGGTGGCGTAGATGACGGGCAGCTCCGGCTTCTGCTCGCGCACGGTGGCGGCGAGGCGCCAGCCATCCATCTCGCCGGGCAGGCGGATGTCGGTGAACAGCACGTCGACCGGCTGGCCGCTCTGGATGATCGACAGCGCCGCCTCGGCGGTATCGGCCTCCAGCACCGCAAAGCCCTGGTCGGTCAGCTCCTGGGAGATCATGTCGAGGACGAGCGGCTCGTCCTCGACGATGAGGACCGTCACGCCGCTCTGCTGGGCTTGGGGCTCGCTCATGGACACGCCGCAGCCTTGGTGAGCAGTCCGGGCGCGAAGCTGCGCGAGAAGCTGGGGGTCGCCGCGATCTGGGCGCGGGGCAGATAGAGCTTCACGGTGGTGCCATGCCCGGCGGTGCTGTCGAGCACGGCGGTGCCATGCGACTGCACCGCGAAGCCGTAGGCCTGGCTCAGGCCGAGCCCGGAGCCGACGCCGAGCGGCTTGGTGGTGAAGAACGGCTCGAACGCCCGGCTCGCCACCTCCTCGGTCATGCCGATGCCGGTATCGGCGACGGCGATCTCGATGAAGTCCGCCGCCGCCAGGCCGAGCTGCGCCACCAGCGGGTCGGCGGCCGCGACATTGCGCGTGGTGATCACCAGGTTCCCCCCCTCGGGCATGGCGTCGCGGGCATTCACGGCGAGATTGAGAATGGCGCTTTCGAGGGCGTCGGCGTCGACGCGGGTCGGCCACAGGTCGAAGGTGAGGTTGCTCACCACCCGGATGTTGCCGCCCAGTGTCCGCCGCAGCGTGTCGGCGAGGTGCTCCAGCACATCATTGACGTTCATGACATTGGGCGCAAGCGGCTGGCGGCACCCGAAGGCGAGCAGCCGATGGGTGAGAACGCCGGCGCGCTCGGCCCCCAGCGCAGCCCCGCGAATCGCGCGGGCGAGCTGGCGGCACCCCTCCTGGGGCAGCAGCCGGCGGGCGCGCTCCAGGTTGCCGATCACCGCGGTCATGAGGTTGTTGAAGTCGTGGGCGATGCCGGCGGTGAGCTGGCCGATCGCCTCCATCTTCTGGGCCTGGCGCAGCATCTCCTCGGCGCGGCGGCGCTCCTCGCGCTCGCGCTCCAGCGCCTTGAGGGCGAGGTCGCGCTCGCGGATCTGCTGGCGGAGCGCCTCGACGGCGCGGCGCAGCTCGCCGGCGGAGGGCAGCGCCAGCGCCTTGGGCAGCAGCAGCCAGAGCGCGATGGCGGTGGCGAGCGCCGTGACGGCGGTGACCGCCTTGACGATGCCTTCGGCCCCGAAGTCGGCGCGCCAGATGGTCCAGATGTCGAGCAGATGGGCGGCCCCGCAGGCCGCCAGGAACACCACGAAAGCCCAGGCGACCCAGCCGAAGGCGAGATCGGAGCGCCGCGATACGAACACCGCGAGGACGATCGGAATGGACAGGAACGACACCGCGATGATCACGTCGGAGGCGACGTGCAGCGAGATCAGGTCGGACCGCCACCCGAGGCAGGCGCCGAGCGGCATCGCCTCCTTCGTCTCCAGTAGAGATTGCAGGTTGGTCATCCACCGCCTCCCGAAACCAAGCTCGTCCCCGACCGCGCGTCGCCCCAGACGACGGCCGGACATGCCCCGGTCACGAGGGTCCCCACACCTCGTGGCCCGGAATCCACCGACCAATTATGGCAAGGTTGAGCCAACGGTCCGTGTCGACACTGAATTCCGCTCCGGAGCGGGACCCGATGCGATCCGGTCCCGCCGCTCGGACGGCGCCTCGCGCCGACCGACGTCGCTCATCGGATCACCCGATCGTGGGCCGACTCGGCGACCGCCGGCGGCTCGATCAAACGCGCAAGAAGACTTGGCATCACCTCGGACAGATCCTCTGCGATCAGACCCGGACCGACCAGTCGGGCCGCTTCGCCGTGAAGCCAGGCGGCCGTCGCGGCGGCCGTGAAGGCACCCAGTCCCTGCGCCAGGAGGCCGGCGACTAATCCGGTGAGGACGTCTCCGGCTCCCGCAGTCGCGAGATGGGCCGGTGCATTGGCATTGATCGCGGCGCATCCGTCAAGGTCCGCGATCGTCGTATCCGCCCCTTTCAACAGCACGACGCCGCCGGTGCGGCGGGCCGCGGCCCGCACCCGATCGAGTTTCGAGGGAGCTTCATGAATCTCTGGTAACTGATCGAAAAGACGACTGAACTCGCCGTCGTGCGGGGTCAGGACGGTGGTCCCCGGAGGGCGCGCCCGCAGAGCCGTGAAAAGTGCCTCCGGATCGTCCACGAAGCTGGTCAGGGCGTCGGCATCGAGCACGACGGCGCGGCAGCCGGCGAGCGCGCTGCCCACCAGATCGCGAGTCGCGGCGCCCACACCCAGACCCGGCCCAAGCGCGACGGCGTTGAAACGCCGGTCCTCCAGCAGTGTCGCGAGCCCTTCGGCCGCGTCGGTCTGCCGCACCATCACGGCGACGTTGGCGGCGGCGTTCACGGCGACGGCGTCGGCTGGCGACGCCAGGGTGACGAGCCCCGCCCCCACCCGCAGCGCCGCACGGGCCGCGAGTCGCGCCGCCCCGGTGGTGTGGCCACCACCCGACACCACGACGACGTGGCCGCGGTCGTACTTGTGCCCGGCGAGCGAGGGCACCGGCAGGCTCGCCCGCACCAGCTCCGGCCCGACCAGGATGCAGCGCGGCTGCACCGTGGCCAGCACCGCGTCCGGAATGCCGATGTCCGCGATCGTCAGCCGGCCGCGATGGAGACGCCCCGGCAGCAGCCAGTGGCCGGGCTTGGCGCGGAAGAAGGTGACGCTCTCGTCGGCCTCGATCGCGGCCCCCATCACGGCCCCGGTGGTGCCGTTGACGCCGCTCGGCAGATCGACCGCGACGACGGCAGCGCCGTCGGCCCGCGCGGCGTTCACGGCATCGATCAGAGCGCGCGGCACCCCCTCGACGGGGCGATCGAGCCCGGCCCCGAACAGCGCATCGACGATCACATGGGGGCGCGCGGCGGCGAACGCCTCCGGGGTCGCCGGCTGCGTCAGCCCGGCCCAGCGGTGCGCCGCCTCGGCGGCGTCGCCCTTCAGCCGCTCGGGCGCACCGGCGAGCAGGAGGGTGACCCGGAAGCCGACGGCCGCGAGGCGCCGCGCCGCCACGAAGCCGTCACCGCCATTGTTGCCCGGCCCTGCTAGGACGACCACCCGGGAGCCCGGCGGATGGCGCCGCATCACGGCCTCGGCGACCGCGCGGCCGGCGTTTTCCATCAAGACGATGCCGGGCGTTCCTGACTCGATGGTCGAGCGATCCGCGCGGCCCATCTCGGCCGTGGTCAGAAGCTCCGGCGGCGCCGATCTCAGGGCAGCAGATCGCAGAAGAGCGGATCGCATGGACCGAGCCTCGTGACGCAGCGCTGACGTGGGCGGCATCATAGCGAGACGCCTCGGCCGCGTCACCGCGACCTACCATTGCACCGTCGCGGCGGCCCGCCGCACGCCGGCCCCACACCGTCGAGCGGATACCGGGACGGCCGCGTCGTGGCCCACTGCCGAGAAAGGCGGCACTGTCTCCGCCGCCATGGCGCGACCGCTACCTCCTTACCGCATTCCACGGTGCGAAACGCCATCATCCCGACTTTGCGATCCGTCTCTGCTGTCATTATAAGCAAATCGCTCACGTATTAGGCGACACGGCGCCGGTGCCCACGGCCACTGCCTCGACCGATGGCGTTAACGACTTGGGATGGCGCGACGTTTCGGTCGGCGCCACGGTTGGCATGGACCCTGCTAACGGGTGAGCGGGCCGGCTGGCATCGGCCTCTGCGGGCCGGGGGAGACGAGGTGAGATGAAGAAGATCGAGGCGATCATTAAGCCCTTCAAGCTCGACGAGGTGAAGGAGGGGCTGCAAGAGGTCGGTCTGCAAGGCATCACCGTGACCGAGGCCAAGGGCTTCGGCCGGCAGAAAGGTCACACCGAGCTCTATCGCGGCGCCGAATACGTCGTCGACTTCCTGCCCAAGGTGAAGATCGAGGTGGTCCTCGCCGACGACATGGTCGAGAAGGCGATCGACGCGATCCGTCGCGCCGCGCAGACCGGCCGGATCGGCGACGGCAAGATCTTCGTCTCCAATGTCGAGGAGGTCATCCGGATTCGCACCGGCGAGACCGGCCTGGACGCCATCTGACCCGCACCCTCCGCTCCGCGCCCGGGGCCGGCCGAGCCCCCCGCCCGCCGAAAAACCCTGAACCGCGACGATCTCTCAACGCAAAGGACGATACTCGATGACGACGGCCAAGGACGTGCTGAAGCTGATCAAGGACAACGACGTAAAGTACTGTGATCTGCGCTTCACCGACCCGCGCGGCAAGTGGCAGCACGTCACCATGGACATTTCCCAGATCGAGGAGGAGACCTTCTCGGAGGGCGTGATGTTCGACGGCTCGTCGATCGCCGGCTGGAAGGCGATCCACGAGTCCGACATGTGCCTGATGCCGGACCCGACCACCGCCACCATCGACCCGTTCTTCGCCGAGACCACCCTGGTGCTGGTCTGCGACGTGCTCGAGCCGACCACCGGCGAGCCCTACAACCGTGACCCGCGCGGCATGGCCAAGAAGGCCGAGGCGCTGGTGAAGTCGATGGGCATTGGCGACACCATCTATTTCGGCCCCGAGGCCGAGTTCTTCGTGTTCGACGACGTCAAGTTCCAGGCCGACCCCTACGCCTGCGGCTTCAAGCTCGACTCCATCGAGCTGCCGATCAACGGCGCCACCGACTACGAGGGCGGCAATCTCGGCCATCGCATCGGTTTCAAGAAGGGCTACTTCCCGGTGCCGCCGCAGGACTCGGCGCAGGACATGCGCTCCGAGATGCTGGCCGCCATGGCCAAGATGGGCGTGAAGGTCGAGAAGCATCACCACGAGGTGGCCTCGGCCCAGCACGAGCTCGGCATCAAGTTCGCGCCCATGACCTACATGGCCGACATGCTGATGACCTACAAGTACTGCATCCACATGGTCGCCAACATCTACGGCAAGACCGCCACCTTCATGCCGAAGCCGATCTATGGCGACAACGGCTCGGGGATGCACTGCCACCAGTCGATCTGGAAGGACGGCAAGCCGCTGTTCGCCGGCAACAAGTACGCCGACCTGTCGGAGACCTGCCTGTCCTACATCGCCGGCATCATCAAGCACGCCAAGGCCATCAACGCCTTCACCAACCCGACCACCAACTCCTACAAGCGGCTGGTGCCGGGCTTCGAGGCGCCGGTGCTGCTCGCCTACTCGGCGCGCAACCGCTCGGCCTCGTGCCGCATCCCCTACACCACCAACCCGAAGGCCAAGCGCGTCGAGGTCCGCTTCCCCGATCCGCTGGCCAACCCCTATCTCGCCTTCGCGGCCATGCTGATGGCCGGCCTCGACGGCGTGAAGAACAAGCTCGATCCCGGCCCGGCGATGGACAAGGACCTCTACGATCTGCCGAAGGCCGAGCTGAAGCAGATCCCAACCGTGTGCGGCTCGCTGCGCGAGGCCCTCGAGGCGCTCGACAAGGACCGCGCCTTCCTCAAGGCCGGCGGCGTCTTCGACGACGACTTCATCGACGCCTATATCGAGCTGAAGATGGGCGAGGTGATCAAGTTCGAGCACACCCCGCATCCGGTCGAGTTCGAGATGTACTATTCGGGCTGAGCCTCCTCGCCCTCCGCCGCGACCCACCGGGTCGCGGCCCCCTCGTGGGCGCCCTCCGGGGCGCCCTTTTTCTTGGTCGCCACAGGCCCGGCGCCCTCGCCCGCCGCCGCGGGGCGGGGCGGACGCGGCCCGGCGCCCGCTCAGGCGGGCGGCCCGGCGCCGCGGCCGGTCCGCTGGCGCCACCAGCCGTGCAGGCCGGCGATGTCGCCGGAGCACAGCAGCGGCATCGCCGCCGTGATGCCGGCCAGATCCCAGTCCCACCACGCCAGCTCCAGCAGGAGCGCGATCTCGTCGTCGGAGAAGCGCCGCCGGATCGGCCGCGCCGGGTTGCCGCCGACGATGGTGTAGGGAGCGACGTCGCGGGTGACGACGGCCCGGCTCGCCACCACGGCGCCGTCACCGATGCGCACGCCGGGCATCACCATCGCCTCGGCCCCGATCCACACGTCGTTGCCGACCACCGTGTCGCCGGCCCGCACGAACCCGCAGGTAGCCGCCGCGAAGGCCGGCTCATCCGACATGTAGAAGAACGGGAAGGTCGAGACCCAGTCGGTGCGATGCCCCTGGTTGCCCGCCATGATAAAGCTCGCGCCGCTGCCGATGGAGCAGAAGCTGCCGATGACCAGCCGGTCGACGTCGTCGCGGTCCGGCATCAGGTAGCGGGCGCAATCGTCGAACGGATGGCCGTGGTACCAGCCGGAATAGTAGCTGTAGCGCCCGACCGAGATGTTCGGGTTGGTGACCTGCTCGGCCAGGCGACGCCCCTTGAACGGGCTTTCGAAAGCGTTCGTCATGCGTCCTTCGTCACGGGTCCTGGGATGATCGGCGGAGCGCACCTTAAGCGAAGGCCGATCCGATTGGATCGGATTCCGCTCTGCAGGCGTCCGGGCGCAAGTCGTCTCTATCCTGCGAGATAGCGCGTCGCCGACAAGGCGTCGGCGCGCAGCAGCGCGGCCTGTTCCCGCTCGCCCAGGCGGTCGAGTTCGGCGGCGGCCCGCTCGCGCTGCTCGATCTCGCTCGCGAGAACGTCGCGCACCTGCTGGTCGCTCAGCCGACGCCGTTCGACTTCCGCCGACCCGCTACCGAAGTCATGGCGGACCAGCGACGCCTGCTCCGGGCGGGCGGGCACCGCCTCGGCATTGTCGAGGGCGGCGATGAGCGAGCGAACCAGGGCCGCCTCGCGCCTCCCGCCGCGCTTCATCGCGGCGCGCAGGTCGGCGCGCAGGCGCGTCTTCATGCGAGTCCCACCGTCCATTGACACTCTCTCGCCTTCTGTTCTCGGGTCTGCAGCCCGCAGGGCAACGGCCTATTGCTCTCCATAGTTCCCTATTGTATAGATTAAAAGAGACTTTTAGGGAGCATTGCGGACGATGTCGGGTACTCTGGTCACGGTCGAGCAGGCGGCCGAGCAGCTGAAGCTGCACCCCAAGACCGTGATCCGCTACATCCGGCAGGGGCGCCTGCCGGCGACACGGATCGGAAAAGCCTATCGGATCGAGCGCGCCAGGCTCGACGCGCTCGCCGGCGTGGCGAGCGGCCACACCGATGCGGGCCGCGCGGTGCGCACGACCTGCATCGTCGATATCCCGCACACGACGCGCGAGGGCGCGGCGAGGATCACGACAGTCCTGAACGCCGCCGCCATGACGGGCGACGCCGAGACGTCGCCGTTGCAGATCGACACCGCCTTCGACCCGCTCGCCGGGAGCCTCAAGGTCGTGCTGATCGGCAGCCCGTCGGACGCGGCCAAGCTGCTCGACATGCTGCATCTGCTCCTGGACTCGCGGCCATGACCGACGCGGTGTTCCGAAGCGAGGGCTCGTCCCGGCAGATCGCGGCGCAGTATCGGCAGGTCCTGGACCACTGGCCGGTGCCGAAATCCGAGCTGCACCTCCCGACGCGCCAAGGGTCGACCTTCGTGCTGGCCTGCGGCGACGAGGCCGCTCCGCCCATCGTGCTGCTCCACGGGGCGCAGGCTAACTCGGCCGCCTGGATGCCGGACGTCGCCCTGTGGTCGTCGCGGTTCCGGGTCCTCGCGGTCGACATGATCGGCGAAGCGGGGCTGAGCGCGCCGGTGCGGCCGGCCCTCGCCGGCGACGCGCATGCGTTGTGGCTCGACGACGTGTTCGACGGGCTCGGGCTGCGCAGCGCCGGGCTCGTCGGCACCTCGCTCGGCGGCTGGCTGGCGCTCGACTATGCCGCCCGAAGACCCGAGAGGGTGCGCGCGCTCACCCTGATCTGCCCGGCCGGCATCGGCCGACAGAAGAACCTCCTGCTCAAGGCGGCGCCGCTCCTGCTGTTCGGCGCATGGGGACGGCGTCGCATCCGCCAGATGGTGTTCGGTCCCGCCCCGACCGACATCCCGGCCGACCTCCGGCCGATGACCGATCTCATGGAGGCGATCGGGCGGGCGATCAGGCCGCGGGTGGTGACGATCCCGCGCCTGTCCGACGACGAGCTGAGCCGGCTCGCCATGCCGATCCTCGCCATCGTCGGCGGGCGCGACGTCCTCATCGACTCGCGCGACACGCGGGCGAGGCTGGAACGCGCGGCGCCCCACGCGCAGGTCCGCTTCATCGCAGACGGCCACCACTTCCTGCCCAATCAGGCATCGTCCATCATGGAGTTCCTGGAACGGCACCTGCTGCCGAACTCGTCCGCGCCTTGAGAGCGGTCCGGGACGGCCCGTCCTGCGACGACGGACCGTCATCGCGTTGCGGCATTGTCTCGGTAGTCTGGACGATCCACCCTGCTCCGCCGCAAGACCGAGAAATGCCATGCCCCTCACCCGCGCCCAGGCTTTCGAAGCCTCCGACGACCTCGGCCGCAGCCCGGCCGACCGGCCGACCCTCGGCGACGTGATCGCCGCCCGCTTCGATCGCCGCGACATCGTCAAGGGCGCGCTCGGGGTCGCCGCCATCATGGCGCTCCCGCGCATGGCCGGCTCGGCCGCCGCACAGCCCGCCACGCCGGCCGCCACAGCCGCAGCCTCGGTCGCCAGCACGGCGCGCTCGCGCTTCGACTTCGCCGAGGTGGCGGCCGGCGTCGACGAGACCCACCATGTGGCCGAGGGCTACGACGCCGACGTGCTGATCCGCTGGGGCGATCCGGTACTGCCAGGCGCGCCGCCCTTCGATCCGGCCGGCCAGACCGCCGCGGCGCAGCGGCTCCAGTTCGGCTACAACAACGACTATCTCGGCTACCTGCCGATGCCGGGCGCCGAGAACCCGGCCCGCCACGGCCTGCTCGTCGTCAATCACGAGTACACCAACGAGGAGCTGATGTTCCCCGGCCTCGGCCGGCAGGATCTGCGCGCCGTCGGCTTCAAGGGCATAACGCCGGAGCTGACCGCGATCGAGATGGCGGCGCATGGCGGCTCAGTGCTGGAGGTGCGCCGCGGCGACGACGGCAAATGGCGTGTCGTCGCCGGGTCCCGCTACGCCCGCCGCATCGATGCCGAGACGCCGATGGAGATCACCGGCCCGGCGGCCGGCCATCCGCGCCTGAAGACCGCCGCCGATCCGAGCGGCCGCCGCGTCCTCGGCATGCTCAACAACTGTGCCGGCGGCCTCACGCCGTGGGGAACGTGGCTCACCTGCGAGGAGAATTTTCACGGCTACTTCGGGGGTGTCCTGCCGGAAGGCCATCCGGAGGCCAAGAACCACGCCCGCGCCGGGGTGCCGGGCGGCTGGTTCGGCTGGGCGCGCTTCCACGACCGCTTCGACGTCGGCCGCGAGCCCAACGAGGCGAACCGCTTCGGCTGGGTGGTGGAGATCGACCCGTTCGATCCGGCCTCGACGCCGAAGAAGCGCACCGCGCTCGGCCGCTTCAAGCACGAGGGCGCCTTCCCGCTGGTCAATCGCGACGGCCGCGTCGTGGTCTACAGCGGCGACGACGAGCGCTTCGAGTATGTCTACCGCTTCGTCACGGCCCGGCCCTTCGTGCCGGGCGACCCCGCCGCCAACCGGGACCTGCTCGACGACGGCGTGCTGTCGGTCGCCCGCTACGAGGCCGACGGCACCGTCGCGTGGCTGCCACTCGTCCATGGCCACGGGCCGTTCACCGCCGAGAACGGCTTCGCCAGCCAGGCCGACGTGGTGATCGAGGCGCGCCGCGCCGCCGATCTCCTCGGCGCCACCCGGATGGACCGGCCCGAGGACATCGAGGCCGATCCGAAGTCCGGCAAGGTGTTCGTGATGCTCACCAACAACACCCGCCGCAAGGCGGACGACACCGACGCCGCCAATCCGCGCGGCCCCAATCCGTTCGGCCATATCGTCGAGATGACGGCGCCCGGCGGCGACCATGCGGCCGACCGCTTCGGCTGGGATGTCCTGGTCAAGTGCGGCGATCCGGCGATCGCCGCGGTGGGCGCCAGCTTCAACCCGGCGACCTCGAAGGACGGGTGGTTCGGCATGCCGGACAACTGCGCGGTCGACCACCAGGGCCGGCTGTGGATCACCACCGACGGCAACTCGGGCGCCCGCACCGGGCGAGCCGACGGGGTGTGGGGGCTGGAGACCGAAGGACCGCTGCGGGCGACCGGCAAGCTGTTCTTCCGCTGCCCGGTCGGCGCCGAGATGTGCGGGCCGATGTTCACGCCGGACGACGAGACCCTGTTCGTGGCCGTGCAGCACCCCGGCGAGGCCGACGAGAGCGACTCCAACGCCCCGCCCGCCACCTTCGAGAACCCGGCGACGCGCTGGCCCGACTTCCGGCCCGACATGCCGCCTCGCCCTTCCGTGGTGGCGATCACCCGCCGCGGCGGCGGCCGCATCGGCAGCTAGAGCGGTGGTCGTTTCGATTTGGGTGCCGGCGCTCCCTCGCCCCGCGGAGCGGGGAGAGGTGAGGCCGGGGCCTCGTCCAGCGTCCACGGATAAAGTCGCGGGATCAGCAGCGTCAGCGCGGTCGCCGCCGTCACGGCGACCGCGGCGCCGAGCCCGAACGCCGTCCAGCTCTCCGGCCTTAGGGTGGCGAGCGCCACGATGAGGACGAACAGCGGCAGATCGAGGAAATGCGTGAAGGCCGGCACCGCCGCCTCGCGCGCCCGCTCCAGCTCGGCGATCCCCCGGCCGGCCTCCAGAGCCGCCCGGCTGAGCCGCCGCAGCCGCATGAAGTAGAGCCGCGTCACCGTGTTGCCCTCGATGAACTCGAAGGCGAACAGGGCCACCATGCCGGCGATCCACGGCACCCGGAAGGCGTCGAGCCCGCCATACACCGTCGCGATCAGGGCGCCGCCCGAGACCATCAGCAGCAGCGCCCCCGGCACCACCAGGCCATCGTAGAACACCGCGATGCTGCGCACCGCCTCGGCGAACGGCTCCAGCCGGCGGAGCTGCCGCGCCCGCAGATCCGACATCCAGACGCCGACCAGGCCGGCACCGATCAGCACCGCGCCGAGAATGTGGAAGAACCGCAACAGGCCATAGTCCATGGTGTCCCCCGAGGTCGTCGCGCGCCCTCCGATTGCGCCCATGGGAAACATACTGTCTTTTTGACAGCGTGCTGTCAAATTTTCAAGACCGCCTGCGTCCGGCGACCGGGCGACCACCCAGACGTACGAACGCCGGCCCCTGCGCAGGCCGGCGTTCGCGTGACGTCCGGAGGTCCGCGGCGGCGTCGGGACCGCGGTCAGGCCGGCGTCGGTTTGAGGGTCTCGTGTCCCCGGCACTCGTCCGGATACGCCCGCCACAGGATGGCGGCCTGCGCCTCCTCCCAGGCGGTGGCGTCGGGGTGCGAGGTGCCGATGCCGGCCACCACCACCGGCGTCTCGGACGTCGTCTCGGCGGCGGCCCGCCCGGCCTGGCCCGGCAGCGCCCGCGCCACCCGGTTGCGGCCGAGCGCCTTGGCCCGGTACAGCGCCGCATCGGCCTCCATCAGCAGGGCCGAGATGTCGCTCGTGCCGTCGCCGGCCGCGGCCCCAACCGACACGGTGGCGCCGAGCGCCCGGCCACCGACCACCCGTCCGGCCTCTTCGAAGGCGGCACGCACGCGCTCCGCCGCGATCGCGGCCTCGTCGACGCCGCCCGGCAGCAGCACGACGAACTCCTCGCCGCCGAACCGCGCGATCAGGTCAGTCGCCCGCAGATTGCCGCTGATCACCGTGGCGAACAGCTTCAGCACCTCGTCGCCGACGAAATGGCCGTGGCGGTCATTGATCGACTTGAAGTGGTCGAGGTCGAACACCAGGGCGCCGATCGACTCGCCCTTGCGACGCTGGGCGGCGGCGAGCTGCGGGGCCCCCTCGAAGAAGGCGCGGCGGTTGAACAGGCCGGTCAGCGGATCGGTGGAGGCGGCGGTGCGCTGGAGCCGGAGAGCCTGATCCCGGCTCAGCGTCATCACGATGAAGGCGGTGCCGACCACATAGAGGATCGCCTCCAGCGCGAACACCGCGAACCAGCCGGTGGCGAGGCTGACGATGCCGTCCTCGTCCGGCATCAGGCCGGCGAGCGGCACCGGGGCCAGGAACACGAGCCCGTGCAGCACCGGGACGAACAGTGCCGGCCAGCGCTGGATCAGCGCCTTGCGCCGCTCGCGCCACAGCTCGAAGGCGGTGAGGAACGTGTAGATCGAGATGATGACCGAGGACGCGATCACCCGATGGGCGGGCGCCGCCATCACCTCAGGCACGCCCTGGGCGAGCAGCCACGCCACCGCACCGGCCGACATCGCGACCCACAGCACCCGCCGGCCATGGAACACCCGGGCGGCGTTCCAGATCAGCCCGCAGGCGAGATAGAGCAGCGCGTTGGCGAAGCCGGAGGGGATCGGCAGGCCGGTGCCTTCGAGGCTCCACAGCGCCACCGAGAAGCCGCCGAGCAGATAGGCGGAGCCCCACCAGGCGAGCGCCCGAATACGCTCCTGACGCCACACGCTGAGCAGCACGAGCCCGAGCAGCGAGCTGACGCAGGTGGCGATCACGAACAGTGTCGAGACATCGAGGGCGATGGTCCCCACCGGATGAGGCGTGATCATGGGCGGCTCCGACGATCCGAAGAACGATCGGAGTGTAGTGCGCACCCCCACCCCCGACGAGCGGAGGTTGCTGGAAGGCTTTGCGAGAACCTGAATCCCGGCGCGGAGTTTTCCGGACGAACTCTTCACAAGATGGGACGAATGTCGGAGAAATCTGATGGCAAACCCATGGCGGCCACGAAAACTCCCGTGCCTCAACGGGTCCCGACGAGGTCACCGGGTTTCGGACAAGACTGGCGAGAATTGCGACGAAGACGATCCATCGAAAGCCGACGATTCTTCGCGCACACGCGAGAGGCGCGCGAGAGCCACACGGCCCGCACTGATCGGGGGAAACGGCCGGGCCGGCGGTCAGTCGGGCTCCCGCATCGCGGTGCCGGCGCACCGCTTGAGCGTGTCGAGATCGGCCAACAGGCGGCCGACGCCCTCGACCGGCAGCCCGCCGAACATCTCGTGAATCCAGCGCTCGTGGGCGCTCGCCATCAGGCGGAACATGGTGGCGCCCGCACGGGTGAGACGGACCGTAGTGGCACGCCGATCGGCCGGGTCGGCCGCGCGCACCACCAGGCCCTCGTCCACCAGCCGGTCGATCAGCCCGGTGATGTTGCCGTTGGTGACCATCATGCGCCGCGACAGGTCGCCGAGCCGCAGCCCGTCGGGCTCGCGGTGGAGCTGCGCCATCACGTCGAAGCGCGGCAGGGTGACGCCGAACTCGGTGCGCAGGCGGCGGCGGATCTCGGCGCTGATCAGGTTGGCGCAGGACAGCAGGCGGAGCCACAGCCGCAGCTCCATTTTGCTGCCGGCGGGCTCGTCGCGGACGAGCGCCTCGACATCCTCGGTCCCCGGATCGCTCATGAGCGGGCGATATCACAGCTCATCGAATTTTCATACCTAAACCTTTTCGGCCGGTCCATGCTGTGAGGTCCGTCCAGCGAGGTCGTCCCCTCCGTCCGCAGGGACGGGATACGCCTGCCGCGCCTCCCCAAGCTCGTGCGCTCCCGCGGGTTCGCGCGGGCTCGGTGAGGAACCCCCCACGCGAACGAGTCTCTATCGATTTAGATATATACCTTTCAAGCTTGAAGAAACAGAGTTCCCGTGCCACTCTCGGCCTTCGAGATCACCCCCGCGGGGGGCCGCGCCGGTGGTGCGGCCCCCGACCCCCGGGTCCCGACGCGCGTCGAGACCGCCGAAGAGGTGCAGCATGTCGGATCATCCCCCGGTCCGTCTCGGTTCCTCCCGTCTCGGTCCCTCGGCGCATGTCGACACCTTCACCCGCGACCGGCTGCCACCGCCGGATCAATGGCCGCTGCTCGCGTTCGAGCCACTCGGCTATCCGGAGCGCATCAACGCCGCCGTCGAGCTGACCGACCGCATGGTCGAGTGCGGCTTCGGAGATCACGTGGCGCTGATCGGCCATGGTCGCCGCCGCACCTACAAGGAGCTGGCCGACTGGACCAACCGGCTCGCCCACGCGCTGGTCGATCACTACGGCATCAAACCCGGCAACCGCATCCTGATCCGCTCGGCCAACAATCCGGCGATGATCGCCTGCTGGCTCGCCGCCACCAAGGTGGGCGCCGTGGTGGTCAACACCATGCCGATGCTACGCGCCGGCGAGCTGTCGAAGATCGTCGACAAGGCCGAGATCGGCGTTGCGCTGTGCGACACCCGTATCCTCGACGAGCTGGTCGCCTGCGCCAAGGACAGCCGCTTCCTGAAGACCGTGGTGGGCTTCGACGGCACCGCCAACCACGATGCCGAGCTCGACCGCATCGCGCTCGACAAGCCGGTGCGCTACGACGCCGTGCCGACCGGCCGCGACGACGTCGCCCTGCTCGGCGTCACCTCCGGCACCACCGGGGTGCCGAAGGTGACCATGCATTTCCACCGCGACATCCTGGCGATCGCCGACACCTACGCGAAGCATGTGCTCGGCGTGCAGCCGACCGACGTGTTCGTCGGGTCGCCGCCGATCGCCTTCACGTTCGGGCTCGGCGGCCTCGCGGTGTTCCCGCTGCGCTTCGGCGCCGCCGCGGCGCTGATCGAGACGGCGACGCCGCCCGCCCTCGTCGGCCTGATCGAGACCTATCGGGCCACCATCTGCTTCACGGCGCCGACCGCCTACCGGGCCATGCTGGCCGCCGTCGACGATGCCGCCCGCCTGGCGTCGCTGCGCCTGGCGGTTTCGGCGGGCGAAACGCTGCCGGCCCCCGTGTACGAGGCGTGGACGGCGCGCACCGGCACACCGATCCTCGACGGCATCGGCTCGACCGAGATGCTGCACGTGTTCATCTCCAACACGCCCGACGACCACCGGCCCGGCTCGACCGGCCGCCCGGTGCCCGGCTACGAGGCGAAGGTGGTGGACGAGCACATGCACGAGGTGCCGCGCGGCACCATCGGCCGCCTCGCGGTGCGCGGCCCCACCGGCTGCCGCTACATGGACGACCCGCGCCAGCGCGACTATGTCCGTGACGGCTGGAACCTCACCGGCGACGCCTTCGTGCAGGACGAGGACGGCCGTTTCCGTTTCGCCGCTCGCAACGACGACATGATCGTCTCGGCCGGCTACAACATCGCCGGTCCCGAGGTGGAGGCGGCGCTGCTGAGCCATCCCGCCGTCGCCGAATGCGCCGTGATCGGCGCGCCCGACGAGGAGCGCGGTCAGATCGTCGAAGCCTATGTGGTGCTGGCCACCGGCCATGTGGCCGACCCGGTCTTGGTGCTGGCGCTCCAGAACCACGTCAAGGCGGTGATCGCGCCCTACAAGTATCCGCGCTCGGTGCGCTTCGTGGACGGCCTGCCGAAGACCGCGACCGGCAAGGTGCAGCGCTTCCAGCTCCGCGCCGCCCGCCGAGGGTGACGGCCAAGGGTGATCGCCGCGGCGTCCGTCAGTCCGGCAGCACCGCGGTCGCCTGGATCTCGACCTTGGCGCCCTCCTCCACCAGCGCCGCAACCTGCATGGCCGTCATCGCCGGAAACCAGCGGCCGATCACGTCCCGATACGCGGCACCGATCTCCTTGGAGCGGGCCAGATACTCGTCCTTGTCGACGAAGTACCAGGTCATCGACACGATGTGGGCGGGCTCCGCGCCGGCCTCGCGCAGCACCGCCACGATGTTGACGAGGCACTGCCGGATCTGATCGACGAGATCGTCGGACGCGAAGGTCTGCGCCGGCGTCCAGCCGACCTGGCCGGCGACGAAGATGGTGCGGCCGCGCGCCACCACGCCGTTGGCGTATCCGAGCGGCTTCGTCCAACCCTCAGGGTGCAAGATCGTGTGCATCGGCGGTCTCCAGATGTGCCGCCAGCGCGGCGCGCAGATCGTCGGGCCAGGAAACGGCCCGCTGGGTGTCGAGCGAGATGGCGACGATCACCTGCCGGGCGGTCCACACCGGACGCCCGCGGGTGGTGACGCGATAGTGGAGCTCGAGCGAGCTGCGGCCGAGCCGTGCCACGCGCACCGCGAAATCGAGCCGGTCGCCGTGCCGGCTCGGGGCCGTGAAGTCGACGTCCAGCTTGACGGTCGGCACCCCGATCCGTCGCTCGCCCATCATGGTCGGCCACGGCGAGCCGAGAGCCGCGAAGATCTCCTCCATCACCTCGACCATGATGTCGAAATAGGACGGGAAGTACGCGATGCCGGCCGGATCGCAGTGCCCGAAGCCGAGAGTTCGGCTCACCTTGAATGTCACCTGTTCGTCCTCACGTTTTACGTCGCGCGCCGACACCGCGCTCGTCGACCGCCGCCCCGTCATGCCTGGCCCGCCTGCATCACGGCGCGGCCGACGATCAGCTTCTGCACCTCGGTGGCGCCCTCGTAGATGCGCAGCGCCCGGATCTCCCGGTAGAGCCGCTCGACCGTCTCGCCGCAGCGCACGCCGCGGCCGCCGAACATCTGCACCGCGCGGTCGATCACCTGGTGGGCCGTCTCGGTCGCCGTCATCTTGGCCATGGCGGCCTCCCGGGTGGTCGGCAGGCCCTGGACGTCGCGCCGCCATGCCGCCCGGTAGGTCAGGAGCGCGGCGGCATCGAGCCCGGTCGCCATGTCGCCGAGCGCCGCCTGGGTGAGTTGGAGATCGCCGAGCGTGCCGCCGAACAGGCGGCGCGTGCCGGCGTGCGCCACCGCCTCGTCGAAGGCTCGGCGACCGAAGCCGAGCGCCGCGGCCGCCACCGAGGCGCGGAAGATGTCGAGGGTCCGCATGGCGAGCTTGAAGCCCTCGCCCGGCGCGCCGAGCCGGCGCGCCGCCGGAATGCGGCAGCCGTCGAACCGAATGGTCGCCAAAGGATGCGGCGCCATCACGTCGATGCGCTCGGCGATCGCGAAGCCGGGATCGTCCGGAAACACCACGAAGGCCGAGAGGCCGCGGGTGCCGGGCGCCTCGCCGGTGCGGGCGAACACCACGTAGACGCCGGCGATGCCGCCGTTGGAGATCCAGGTCTTGTCGCCGTCGAGCACATAGGAATTGCCGTCGCGGCGCGCCGTGCAGGCGATCGCCGCGACATCGGAGCCGGCGTCACGCTCCGACAGCGCGAAGGCGGCGAGCCAGTCACCGGCGCGCACCTTGGGCAGCACCGCCGCCTTGAGGGCGTCGTCGCCGGCGAGCGCGACGGCACCGCTGCCGAGCCCCTGCATCGCGAAGGCGAAGTCGGCGAGGCCGTCGTGCCAGGCCAGCGTCTCGCGGGCGAGGCACAGGAGCCGCGACTGGATGGCGCCGCCATCCTGATGCGGCTGCGGCACCGCGGCATCGAGAAGCCCGGCGGCGCCGAGCCGCGCCGCCAGCGTTCGGCAGGTGCCGTCGACATCGGCGTGGTCGAGGCCGGCGAGCCCGCCATCCGCCACGAAGCCATCGAGCCGATCCGCATAGGCACGATGCTCCGGCCCGAAGAACGGCCAGTCGAGATGCGCGCGAGTCGGCCCCCCTGTGGGCGCCGGAGACGGGACGGCCGCCACGGTCAGTCCCCCCCGAAGGCCGGCTTGCGCTTGGCCGCGAACGCCTCGAAGGCGCGGCGAAAATCCTGCGTCGCCATGCACACCGCCTGGGCCTGCGCCTCCGCCTCGATCAGCTCGTCCAGCCCCATGGCCCATTCCTGGTTCAGCATGGTCTTGGTCATGCCGTGGGCGAACCACGGCCCGTCGGCGAGCGAGCGAGCGAGCGCCATCGCCTCGCGTTCGATGTCGGCGGCCGGATGCAGCGCGTTGTAGAAGCCGAAGGCGTGACCCTCGGCGGCGCTCATGCTGCGGCCGGTGTAGAGCAGCTCGGCGGCGCGCCCCTGGCCAATGATGCGCGGCAGGATTCCGCACGCCCCCATGTCGGCGCCGGCGAGACCGACGCGGCTGAACAGGAAGGCGGTCTTGGCCTCCGGCGTCGCCAGCCGCAGGTCGGACGCCATGGCGAGGATCGCACCGGCCCCGGCGCAGACGCCGTCGACCGCGGCGACGATCGGCTGCGGGCAGCGCCGTATCGCCTTCACCACGTCGCCGGTCATCCGCGTGAAGGCGAGCAGCTCCGGCATCGCCATCCGGGTCAGCGGCTCGATGATCTCGAACACGTCGCCGCCCGACGAGAAGTTGCCGCCCGCTCCGGTCAGCACCACGGCGCGGACGTCGGCGGCGTAGACGAGATCACGGAACAGGTCGCGCAGCTCGGCGTAGCTCTCGAAGGTCAGCGGGTTCTTGCGCTCCGGCCGGTTCAGGCGAACGGTGGCGACGCGCCCGTCCGGGCTCGTCTCCATCAGAAAATGGCGCGGCCGATGATCCTTGAACGGACGCCTGGCATAGGGCTCCGCCCGGCCGGCGGGCGCGGTGGGCGCGTCGCTCATGACAGAACCTCCCCGCCGGCCACCACGACGGCCTGGCCGTTGATCGACGACGCGCCCGGCGAGGCGATCCAGAGGACCGCGTCGGCGACCTCGTCGGGGGTGACGAGGCGCCCCTGCGGATTGGCCGCCGTCAGCGTGGCGCGTGCCGCATCCGCGCTGCGGCCGGTCCTGGCGACGAACTCGGCGATGGAGGCGTCGAGCAGCGGCGTGTCGGTGAAGCCGGGACACACCGCGTTGACGGTCACGCCGGTCGTCGCCAGCTCCAGCGCCAGCGCCCGCGTCATCCCGACGACGCCGTGCTTGGCGGCGCAGTAGGCGGCGACGTAGCGGTAGCCGGTGACACCGGCGGTCGACGCGATGCTGATCACCCGCGCGCCGGCGCCGCGGGCGCGCAGATCCGGCAGCACCGCGCGGGTGACCAGGAACACGGCGGTGAGATCGACGGCGATCACCCGGTCCCAGGTCTCGGTGGTCGTCTTGGCGAAGGGGGCGCTCTCGACCGCGCCCGCATTGTTGACCAGAATGTCGACCGGCCCGAGCGCGGCGCGCGCGGCCGCGAGACCGCGTTCGATCGCCGCCTCGTCGGTGACGTCGAAGCCGGCGGCGACGAAGCTCGCCCCCTCGCCGAGCGCCGCGGCGACCTCGTGCAACGGCGCCTCGCGGCGGCCCGCCAGCGTCACCCGCGCGCCGGCGGCGGCGAGCCGGCGCGCCACCGCGGTGCCGATGCCGCTGCCCGCCCCGGTGACGAGCGCATGGCGGCCGGCGAGCGATGTCTCGTGGCTCATGACGGCACCCTCACGTCGGCGACGCGGCCGCCACCGCGGCGCGTTCGAGATTGGCCTCGTACTGGCCCTTGGCGGAGCGGTACTGCTTCGGCCACGGGACGTCACGCAGGCCGATCTTCGCCGCCTCGTGCAGCGTCCAGTGCGGATCGGCGAGATGCGGGCGGGCGATGGCGCACAGATCGGCGCGGCCGGCCGCGATGATCGAGTTGGCGTGGTCGGCCTCGGAGATCGCCCCCACCGCGATGGTGGGAATGCCGACCTCGTTGCGGATCTTGTCGGAGAACGGCGTCTGGAACAGACGGCCGTAGACCGGCTTCTCCTCCTTCCACACCTGGCCGGAAGAGCAGTCGATCAGGTCGGCACCGGCCTCCTTGAACAGCGCCGCGAACACGGCGGCGTCGTCCGGCGTGTTGCCGCCCTCGGCCCAGTCGTGACAGGAGAGCCGCACCGACATCGGCCGCTCGGCCGGCCACACGGCGCGGATGGCCCGGAACACCGCGAGCGGAAAGCGGGCGCGGTTCTGGTGGCTGCCGCCATAGGCGTCGTTGCGCCGGTTGGTGAGCGGCGACAGGAAGCTCGACAGCAGGTAGCCGTGGGCGGCGTGCAGCTCCAGCCAGTCGACCCCGGCGGCAGCGGCGCGCTCGGCCGCGGCGACGAAGTCGGCCGTCACCCGCGCCATGTCGGCCTCGGTCATCGCCCGCGGCGCCACGCTGTGCGGCAGGTAGGGCAGCGGCGAGGCGGAGATCAGCGGCCAGGCGCCCTCCGCCAGCGGCTCGTCGATGCCCTCCCAGGCGAGGCGGGTCGCGCCCTTGCGGCCGGCATGGCCGAGCTGGATGCCGACCTTGGCGTCAGTGTTGTGATGAACGAAGTCGACGAGGCGGCGCCAACCCGCCGCCTGGGCGTCGTTCCACAGGCCGAGGCAGCCGGGCGTGATGCGAGCGTCCGGCGACACGCAGGTCATCTCGGCGAAGACGAGGCCGGCACCGCCCATGGCGCGGGCGCCGAGATGAACGAGGTGGAAGTCGCCGATCTCGCCATCCTTGGCCGAGTACATCGCCATCGGCGAGACGACGATGCGGTTCGACAGCGTCAGGCCCCGCACCCGGAATGGGGTGAGCATCGGCGGCGGCACCCGGGCGTTGGAGCCGGCCGGCACGCCGGCACGGCGGGCGAACCAGCGCTCGTAGCCTTCCAGCCACGTCCTGTCGCGCAGCCGCAGGTTCTCGTGGCTGATGCGCTGCGAGCGCGTCAGCATCGAGTACATGAACTGCTCGGGCTCCAGGCTGTCGGCATAGCGCCGCCCCACCACCTCGAACCACTCCATGGCGTTGCGGGCGGCGTTCTGGATGCGGGCGACGTCGACGCGGCGGACCTCCTCGTAAGCGGCGAGCACCGCCGGAATGGTCGCGGCCTCGTGGCCGTGCGCCTCGAACTGGCGGGCCAGCTCGATCGCATCGTCGAAGGCGAGCTTGGTGCCGGAGCCGATGGCGAAATGTGCCGTGTGGGCGGCGTCGCCCATCAGCACCACATGGGAGCGGCCATTATGGTGGCTCCAGCGCTCGCAGATCAGCCGCGTGAAGTTGAGCCAGGCGGACCCGCGCAGATGGCGCGCATTGGTCATCAGCGGGGCGCCGTCGAGCACCTCGGCGAACAGCTTCTCACAGAACGCGATCGAGCCCGGCTGATCGAGGGCGCCGAGGCCGTGCGCCGCGTACGCCTCCTCGGTGGTCTCGACGATGAAGGTCGAGGTGTCGGCGTCGAACTTGTAGATGTGGGCCTGGAACCAGCCGTGCTCGGTCTTGCGGAAATCGAACGTGAAGGCGTCGTAGAGCTTGCGGGTGCCGAGCCAGATGTAGCGGTTGGGCCGCACCAGCAGGTCGGGCCGAAAGACCTCGGGATAGCGGTTGCGGATCTTCGAGTTGAGGCCGTCGGAGGCGATGATCAGATCGGCGTCGGGAAACTCCAGGTCGCTCTCCACCTCGCGCTCGAAAACGAGCTCGACGCCGAGCGCCTCGCAGCGACGTTGCAGGATGTTGAGCAGCTTCTTGCGGCCGATGCCGACGAAGCCGTGGCCGGTGGTGCGCTGGCGCGTGCCCTTGAACCAGACCTCGATGTCGTCCCAGTGATTGAAGGCGTCCTCGATCTCGGCGGCGGTGTCCGGGTCCCACTGCCGCATCGCCACCATGGTGGCGTCGGAGAACACCACGCCCCAGCCGAAGGTGTCGTAGGGGCGGTTGCGCTCGACCACCGTGATGGAATGCTGCGGATGCAGCTTCTTCATCAGCAGCGCCGCATAGAGCCCCGCCGGGCCGCCGCCGATGCAGACGATGCGCATGTCGCGTCTCCCTGGCGGAGTCCTCCCGCGCGCCCGCCGGCGGCGGGGCAGGATCGCGGGCCATTAGTTTAGATATAAAATAAAAGGACATGAAGCATTCTGTCAAGGTGACGAACCCTCGACGCCCTCGCGGCGATCTGGCGCTGGTGCTGCGATATCGCGGCGCGCGCGGCCTGTTCGACCATCGACGCGCTCGACTCTCCCATCGCGACAATCGTAGGCTGCGCAGGCGCCTGGACCCGGCTCGTCGGCCGGCGCGTCGCACGGCCGAGCCGGTGCCGGGACAACGACCGTCGGGTCGGCGTTGCGGCGCCACGCTGCGACGCCGCCAATCGTTGACAACTAAATTATTCAGAGTTCAATCTTATTCAGGGGGCGTGGCGCACCGCTCCGTCCCCCAGGGAGCGAGGACAGCGACCGGAACCGATGTCTCGCGCACCCGCCCGCGCCGACCGCGCTCTCGCCGCACTCGATACGCCGCCACCCAAGACCCGCCGTCGCCCAGCATGCGCCGTAGCCCCAGGACCCGCCGTCGCCCCAAGGAGGGAAGCCCGATGTCGCCGACCAGGAAGTGCCTTCTCGCCACCGCTTCGGCCGTGGTGATGTCCGTCGCCGCCGCCGTCACTCCGGCGGCCGCCGATCCGGTGAAGATCGGCTTCGTCTCCACCCTGTCGGGCCCGTCGGCGCCGCTCGGCATCCACATGCGCGACGGCTTCATGCTGGCCGTTAAGGAGCTGGGCGGCAAGCTCGGCGGCCAGCCCACCGAGGTGATCGTCGTCGATGACGAGCTGAAGCCCGACGTCGCCGTCACCAAGGTGCGGGCGCTGCTCGACCGCGACAAGGTCGATCTCGTCGCCGGCGTGGTGTTCTCCAACGTCATGATGGCGATCGCCAAGCCGGTGCTCGACTCGCAGACCTTCCTGATCTCCGGCAATGCCGGCCCCTCGCCGCTCGCCGGCAAGGGCTGCTCGCCCTTCTACTTCTCGACTTCCTACCAGAACGATCAGAACCACGAGGTGATGGGCAAGTACGCGCAGGACCGCGGCTTCAAGCGCGTCGTGCTGATGACCCCGAACTACCAGGCCGGCAAGGATTCGATGGCCGGCTTCAAGCGTCACTTCAAGGGCGAGGTGGTGGACGAGATCTTCACCCAGCTCGGCCAGCTCGACTTCTCGGCCGAGCTCGCCAAGATCGCGGCCGCCAATCCGGACGCGCTGTTCACCTTCATGCCGGGCGGCATGGGCGTGAACCTGACCAAGCAGTTCGCGCAGGCCGGGCTCGCCGGCAAGATCCCGTTCCTCTCCGCCTTCACGGTGGACGAGACGACGCTGCCGGCCACCCAGGATGCCGCCGTCGGACTGCTGTCGGGGGCCGAGTGGGCGCCGAGCATCGACACGGCGGAGAACAAGGCGTTCGTCACCGCCTACGAGAAGGAGTACGGCGTGGTGCCGTCGCTCTATGCGGCGCAGGGCTACGACGCCGCCAAGCTGATCGACGGTGCGCTGAAGACCACCGGCGGCAAGGTGGCCGACAAGCAAGCGTTCCGGCAGGCGCTCGCCGCCGCCCCCTTCAAGTCGGTGCGCGGCGACTTCAAGATCGGTCGCAACGGCTTCCCGATCCAGGACTTCTATGTGGTCAAGGCGGTCAAGCGGCCGGACGGCAAGTTCGCCACCGAGGTGGTCGAGAAAGTGTTCGACGATGCCGCCGACGCCTACGCGGCCGAGTGCGTGATGAAGTGACGCCGACCTGACCCGCGGGGGCGGCGCGCCGCCGCCTCCGCTCCTCGCCCTCCGCCCGCCCGGCATCCTCTGTCGGCCATCGACAGGCTCGCGCCCGGCCTCTCGCACTCCTCCCGTCGGTCCGGCCTCCCTCGGCGCGACGCGCGTGTCCGGCGCCGGCCGACAAGTCCCCCGCCCCGTCTCCCACCATCCGTAACACTCGCGATCCCGGCGCATCTTGCCGGCAGCCGTTTCCGGGCGTAAATATGACTGACCAGTCAGTCATTGGATTGCCCGCATGGCACCGCCCCGACCCGCCGCATCCCGGCCCCGCGCGACCCCGCCGCCCGAGCCGCCGTCCCGCCCCGGCGGCTCGCCCCCGGACGCCGCACAGGACGGCCGCGCGGCGCCGCCGGCGAAGCGTTCACGCCGCGCCGACAAGACGGCGGCACGGCGCGACGCCATCCTCAAGGCCGCCCTCGACGAGTTCAGCGAGCGCGGCTTTGCGGCCACCCGGCTCGACGACGTGGCCCGACGGGCCGGCATCGCCAAGGGCACCATCTATCTCTACTTCAGCGACAAGGAGGCGCTGTTCCAGGAGCTGATCACTTCGATGCTCGGGCCGCTGATCGCCGACCTCAAGGCGCTGCCGAGCCACGACGTCCCGGTCCGCACGGCGCTGGAGCACCTGCTCGGCCTGTTCGCCAAGGAGATCTACGGCACGCCGCGCCGCCACGTGCTGCGGCTGGTGATGGCGGAGGGCCCGCGGTTCCCGCGCCTCGCCGAGTTTCACTTCCGCCATGTCGCCGGTCCCGCCATGGAGGCGATCCGAACGTTGCTGGCACGCGCGGTCGAGCGCGGCGAGATCCGGCATCGCGCCCTCGTCGACGTTCCCCAGCTCGTGGTCGCGCCCGGCCTGCTGGCGGTGGTGTGGGCCAGCCTGTTCGAGCGCCACATGCCGCTCGATGTCGAGGCGATGATGCGCACCCATCTCGACCTCCTGTTCGACCGGGACGCGACGCCATGACGACGCATCGCCCGTGGCTCCCGCCTGTTCTCTTCCTCGTCGCCGCCGTCGCGATCGCGCTCGCCGGCTGCCAGCCGACCACCCCGACCTATCAGGGCTGGGTCGAGGCCAACCTGATCTTCGTCGGCCCTGACGAGGCGGGCCGCGTCGAGACGCTGTCGGTCCGCGAGGGTGACCGGGTCGCCGCCAGCGCACCGCTGTTCACCGTCGACGACGCCCTGCAACGCGCCGAGCTGAACATGTACGAGGCGCAGCTCGAGAACGCCCAGACGGCCTACGAGCGCGCCCGCACCCTGCTGAAGACCCAGGCCGGCACCCAGAAGACCTTCGACGAGGCGGAGGCGGCGTTGCGCACCGCACGCGCCCGGCTCGTCACCGCCCAGACGCATCTCGCCCGTCGGGTGCTGGTGAGCCCGGTCGCCGGCACCGTGCAGCAGATCTACTTCCGCCCCGGCGAGATGGTGGCGGCCGGCAAGCCGGTGCTCGCCATCCTGCCGCCGGGCAATCTCAAGGTCCGCTTCTTCGTGCCGCAGGAGACGCTGCCCCGCCTTGCCTATGGCGACACCGTGCGGGTCTCCTGCGACGGCTGCGCCGCCGACCTCACGGCCCGCGTGAGCTTCATCGCCCGCACGGCCGAGTTCACCCCGCCGGTGATCTACAGCCTTCAGGAGCGCGACAAGCTGGTGTTCATGATCGAGGCGCTGCCCGACAGGCCGGAGGCGCTGCGGGTCGGCCAGCCGATCGACGTCGCCCTCGGGGCGCGTCCGGCCGCCGCCACGGCGGCCCGATGAGCACGGCCGACGAGCGCGCCGGACCGGACGGCACGCGCGGCGCCGACATTGCCATCGCGGTCGAGGGGCTGACCAAGTCGTTCGGCGCCAATGTGGTGGTGCGCGATCTCACCATGCAGGTGCGGCGCGGCGCCATCTACGGCTTCCTCGGTCCCAACGGCTCGGGCAAGACCACCACCATCCGCATGCTGTGCGGGCTGCTGACGCCCGATGCCGGCCGCGGCACCTGCCTCGGCTACGACATCCGCACCGAGGGCGAGAAGATCCGCCGCCACGTCGGCTACATGACGCAGCACTTCAGCCTCTACAAGGACCTGTCGGTGCGCGAGAACCTGGAGTTCGTGGCGCGCGTCTACGGCCTGCCGTCGCCGCGCCGCGCCGCCCGCGCCGCCATCGAGCGGCTCGGGCTCGACGATCGCGCCGAGCAGCTCGCCGGGGCGCTGTCGGGCGGCTGGAAGCAGCGCCTGGCGCTCGGCGCCTGCACGCTACCCAATCCCAAGCTGCTGCTCCTCGACGAGCCGACCGCCGGCGTCGACCCGAAGGCGCGGCGCGAGTTCTGGAACGAGATCCACATGCTGGCCGCTCAGGGCCTGACCGTGCTGGTTTCCACCCACTACATGGACGAGGCGGAGCGCTGCCACGAGATCGCTTACATCGCCTACGGGACGCTGCTGGCGCAGGGCAGCGTGCCGGAGGTGATCGCCGCCTCGCATCTCACCACCTGGACGGTCTCCGGCCCCAACCTCGCGGGCCTCGCCGAGACGCTGGCGCGGCGCGACGGCATCACCATGGTGGCGCCGTTCGGCACCTCGCTGCACGTTTCCGGCCCCGACCGCGACAAGGTGGACGCCGCCATCGCGGATCTGCGCGCCGATTCGGCGCTCACCTGGGAGCCCTCGGAGCCCTCGCTCGAAGACGTGTTCATCGACCTGATGAGCCGCGGCCAGGGAGGCCGCGCATGAAGCGCCATGCGTCTCTGCCCGCCTTGTCGAGTTCACGCCGGTTTCGGCCGTCATGGCCGGGCTCGTCCCGGCCATCCACGGCGTCGTTGCGTGCCGCTCGCGAAACGACGTGGATGCCCGCGACAAGCGCGGGCATGACGAGCCGGACGGGATGGAGGCCGCCGTCATGAGGGGCGACGGGATGGTGATGGCCCTGCGCCGGGTCGGCGCCATGCTGATCAAGGAGGTGTTGCAGCTCCGGCGCGACCGCGTCTCGCTCGCCACCATGATCACCATTCCGCTGATGCAGCTCCTGCTGTTCGGCTACGCCATCAACACCCAGCCGCGCAACCTGCCGACCGCGGTGCTGCTCCAGGAATCGAGCGACATCGGCCGCTCGATCCTGCGCGCCATGGAGAACACCCGTTATTTCAAGATCGTCCGCGAGGCCCGCGACGAGCAGGAGTTCGACCATCTGCTGCAATCGGGCGCCGTGCTGTTCGGGATCGAGATCCCGGCGAACTTCGAGCGGGACCTGCGCCGCGGTGATCGCCCCGCCCTGCTGGTGGCGGCCGATGCCACCGATCCGGTCGCCGCCGGCTCGGCGCTCGCGGCACTGACCACGCTGACCCGCACGGCGCTGCTATGGGACCGCTCGATCCCCGAGAGCACGCCGCCGCCCTTCGAGGTCCGCACCCACGCCCGCTACAATCCCGCCGCGGTGAGCCAGCTCAACATCGTGCCGGGCCTGCTCGGCACCATCCTGACGCTGACCATGCTGATCTACACGGCCCTCGCCGTGACCCGCGAGACCGAGCGCGGCACCATGGAGGCGCTGCTCGCCATGCCGATCACGCCGGTCGAGATCATGCTGGGCAAGATCGCGCCATACGTGGTGATCGGCTTCCTTCAGGCGACCCTGATCATCGGGGCCGGCGTCCTGCTGTTCGCGGTGCCGATCTTCGGCGATCTGGTGCTGCTCGCCACGCTGACCACCCTGTTCATCGCCACCAACTTGTCGGTCGGCTACACCTTCTCGACGCTCGCCCAGAACCAGCTCCAGGCGATGCAGATGTCGATGATGTTCTTCCTGCCGAACCTGCTGCTGTCCGGCTTCCTGTTCCCGTATGCCGGCATGCCGGACTGGGCCCAGGTGGTGGGCGAGGCGCTGCCCCTCACCCACTATCTGCGCATCGTCCGCTCGATCATGCTGAAGGGCTCGACCCTCGCGGACCTGCACTACGATGCGATCGCCCTGGTGGTGCTGATGCTGCTCGCCATGACGATCGCGGTGCGCCGCTTCCGCCGCACGCTGGACTGACGGGCGCGCGAGGCGGCCGACGCCGCTCCGCGCTCGCCCGCCCCGATCTCAGTAGCGCACCTTGTCGGGGCTCGCGGCCCACAGCCGAAACGCTTCGGCGGCCTCGTCGGCGGCGAGGCGGCGCAGCGGTAGGGCGCGCGCCTCGAGGGGCCGCGCCACCTCGTCGTAGATCGCCGCGTCGTCGAAGCCGATCGCCGCCGCATCGGCGCGACCATTGCCGTACACCACCTCGCGCACCCGTGCCCACCATACTGCGGCGAGGCACATCGGGCATGGCTCGCAGCTCGTGTAGACGACGCTGCCGGAGAGATCGTGCGAGCCGATCGTGCGGCAGGCGTCGCGGATCGCCACCACCTCGGCATGGGCGGTCGGATCGCGGTCCGGCACCACGCGATTGGCACCCTCGCCGATGATGCGCCCGTCGCGCACCACCACGGCGCCGAACGGGCCGCCGCCGGTCTCCACCGACTCGCAGGACAGCGCGATGGCGCGCCGCATGAACTCGATCTCCGACACGGGGTCCTCCCTCTTGCTCCAGTTCCCACGATCTCACCGTCGCGACCGCCGGCCCATCGCTCGACCGCGCCCGGCCCGGCCCGCGGCCGCCACAGCGCCGTGCGTCGCCCGCCCCGCCACCTCGGCCGCCAGTGCCGTCACGGCGCGGATCAGCCGCCGCTCCGGGGTCGGCCGCCAGCAGGCTACGAAGCGCAGGTCGGCGAACGAGGCGCCGGTCTCGACCACCTCGAGATCGCCGTCGGCGATCTCGCGCCACACCGCGGCCGGCGGCACGCCGGCGACCGCCAGCCCGTCGATCGCCATGCGGACGATCGGGGCGAGCGTCGAGCTGGCATGCAGCCGCAGGTCCGGCACCTCGGCGAAGGCCTGGCGCACCGCCGCATGGGCCTCGCCGCGGCGCGCGAAGGTGATGACGTGGTGGGCCGCCACCTGCTCCAGCGTCACCCGCCGGCCGCCGAGGCCGAGGCGCGGGCTGGCGACGAGCCCCATCGGAAACCGGCACAGCTCGCGCACCTCGAGATCCGCATGGGCGAGCGGCAGCAGCAGGATCGCCAGGTCGATCTCGTTGGCATGCAGCTTGTCCTCGATGGGAGGCGAGGCGCCGGCGTCGATCTCCAGGACGAGGTTCGGATAGCGTTCGTCGAGCACCCGCATGAAGTCCTGGAGCCAGGTATGCACGATGGTCTCGACGACGCCGAGCCGGAGCACGCCGTGGATCGTCTCGGGCGCCGCGACCGCGTGATGGAGCTTGTCGTGGAGGGTCAGCAGACGCTCCACATGGGCGAGCAGCTCGCGCCCGCGCTCCGTGCAGGCGACGCTGCGGCGGGTTCGCTCGATCAGCGTGACGCCGAGCTCGGCCTCGAGCTGAACGACGCGCTGCGACACCGCCGGCTGGGTGATGTTCAGGCGGGCCGCCGCCTTGTGGAAGCCGCCGAGCGTCGCCACCCAGTAGAAGGCTTGCAGCAAGCGGACGTCGAGCACGCCTCACCTCCTGTCCATCGCCGTGGCCCCGGTCTCTGTCGCGGACATCGCGTCGTGGCAGGTGCGGTCGAGCCGATCCGGCTTGATAAATTTCGACGTTCAATCCCGATCACGAATGATAATTTGACCGCATCAGTGCGGCGATGTCCAGTGCTTCGGCGGAAGCACGGGCGCGTCGCACGCGACCGGCTCCCGCGTGAAGGAGCTGTCCATGACCAAGACGACGACGATCGCCGCTCTGCTGGCCGCCACCCTGGTGGCCGGCCCCGGCGCCGCGCAGTCCCAGACCACCCTGCGACTGAGCGAGCCGGCCGGCCCCGGCAGCCCGGAAGCAGCGGCGCTGGCCGAATTCAAGGCCGCGGTGGAGAGGCGCTCGGCCGGCCGCCTGCGCATCGTGCTGCGGCTCGGTGACGGGCCGGCCGGGGCGACCGGACCGGCCCTGCCGGTGGAAGGGCTGAAGGCCGGCACCATCGATCTGTACACCGGA
Organism: Rhodoplanes serenus; assembly: GCA_009720755.1. GTDB lineage: Bacteria > Pseudomonadota > Alphaproteobacteria > Rhizobiales > Xanthobacteraceae > Rhodoplanes > Rhodoplanes serenus. Next base: position 125,366 of record WNKV01000006.1, on the reverse strand, counting down.
CCGTTGGACGCGATCCGCCATGTGGCGCCGCGCGAACTCGGTGCGCTGTCGCTGCCCTGGCTGATGGTCTCCGCCGATCAGCTCCGCGCCTATCTGGCCGGGCCGGTGTTCCGCCGCGCCGAGGACGCGCTGCTCCAGCGGCACGGCGTGCGCTTCGTCTCGACCGCGTTCACCGGGGTTCGCACCAACGACCGGATCGTCGCGTCGACCCGCCCGCTGCGCTCCGCCGCCGATCTCATCGGGCTGCGCATCCGGGTCCGGCCGGACGATCTCGCCGACCGCTCGTGGCGCTCGCTCGGCGCGCAGCCGGTCGCGCTCGGCTGGAACGAGACCTACCTGGCGCTGCGCCGCGGCCTCGTGGAAGCGACGGTGCTGCCGCTCGGCGAGGTGCCGACCGCCCACTTCGCCGCCGTCGCCCCCCATGTGGCGGTGGTCGGCACGGCGCCGCGTCTGTGGCCGATGCTGATCGCCGAGCGGGCCTGGCAGATGCTCGGGCCGGACGACCGCGCCCTGCTGGCCGAAGCCGCCGACAGCGCGGGACGGACCTATGCGCGGATCACCGCCGAGGCGGCGCGCCACGACCTCGCCGAGATGACGGCGCGCCACGGCGTCGTGATGTCGTGGATCGAGGTGGCGCCGCTGCGGCACCGGCTCGCGCCGCTGTGGCGTGATCTCGTCGTCCGCGGACTGCTGGCCGACGAGGCGTTCGCGACCGTCACCGCACACACGATCGGCGCGCCGGTCGCGGTTCCGGTTGCGGTTCCGGGCCGTCAGAGCATGCGGCGCAGCTCGACGATCGACGGCGACCGCTTGGCCTTCAGGTAGCGCACGGTGCGTTCGGTCGTGTCGCCCGACAGGGTGATGAAGCGCTCGAACGCCGCCTTGTAGTCGACTCGGGCGTTGCGGGTCATCAGCACCGTGAAGACGAGCTTGGCGTCCGGCCAGCCGAGGCCGGCCGCCTTGCACAGCACCAGCGCACCATCCTCGAAGCCGAGCCGCACCAGGTTGCGCACCGCCTCGGCGGGCACGCGGGCGAGCGCGGCGAGATTGTCCACCGTGGCATCGAGCTTGCCGCCGCGGGCCGCGTCGACGAGCTGGGCGCGGGCCGCCCCGAGATCGGCCTCACGCGGCTTCTCGGGCGGGCGGGTGCGGGCCGGGCCGCGGGTCTTGGACTCCGTGGCCGGCTCCGCCGGCGTCAGCAGGCACTGCGCCATGCGGCGGCGCACATCCGGATCGGGATCGCGCAGAAGCTGCTGGCGCACCGGCTCGGCCACCAGGCGAACCAGGGCGGCGAACAGATCGGCCGGCACCTCCTTGCGGTGCACGATGGTCTTGGCCAGCTCCTCGTCCTTGCGGGCGCGGCCGGCGAGGCGCTGGAAGCCGCCGCGGGAAATCTGGGCGCCGTCGTTGGCGGTGACGCGATGCGCCACCGCATCGTCGCCACGGTCGACCAGCACGTCGGTCACCTTCTCGGGCACCATGATGCGGCCGGCCAGCGCCAGGAGATGCGCCTGGCTCTTGGAGCGCGCGATCCGCACCAGGAAATCCTCGGCGAGGATCGGCGAGCGCTCCAGCACCGGCCCCGACACCGCGATGTCGTCGTCGTCGGCCAGCCGGTGGATCACCCCGACGGGGCCGCGCGACACCGGCGCGATGCGGGCGCTGAGCTCCACCATCGCCTCGTCGGTGGTGTTGTCGAGAAGATGCTGCATCACCTGATCGAACAGGTCGAGCTGCTGCTCCGTGTAGGCGTGCACGCCGCGCAGGAACAGCTCGGCCACCCGCAGCACGTCGTCGCCGCGCTCGGCGCTGCGCAGCGCCGCCGGATCGGGAAGCTGGCTCTCGTCGAGCGGCCCGTCCGTGAAGGCGACGCCGACGCGATGGCGCTCGCGCCAGGCGATCGCGCAGTCGCGGGTGTCGCCGTCGAACGACAGGCTGAAGCTCGGCGGAAGCGTCTCGATGTCGGAGACCAGCACACAGGCACCGCCGCGCGAGACATTGAGGACCGCGCAGTCGCGCAACAGCCCTTCCCCGGTGATCTGACCCATCTTGAGGGTGAGATAACGCGGATACTGCCGGTTCTGCGCCATCGAACAATACTCCCGCCGGGACCCCCACGCGATCCCCACGCGAGCACGTTGCCAGTCTCGCGATTCCATCCGGTAAAATGAAAACGAACGATTTGTCTCAATCCGGCGATCCGGGGACATCCGGCGCTGAAGGGTTCGTTCCGCCTCCCGATGCGGGAGCGGCCGCCCGTCCCTACATTGAGGGACCTGCGCCACGCTGGCGCCCCCGAGCAGGAGACCCGAGCCGATGGAGACCAAGACCTTCCCGGTAACCCGCACCGACGAGGAATGGCGCCGCCTGCTGACCCCCGAGCAGTACGCCGTGATGCGACGGCACGGCACCGAGGCGCCGGGAAGCTGCGCGCTGCTGCACGAGAAGCGCCCCGGCGCCTTCGCCTGCGCGGGTTGCGGCCAGCGGCTGTTCGTCGGCAAGACCAAGTTCGAGAGCGGCACCGGCTGGCCGAGCTTCGGTGAGCCGGAGGCGGGTGCGGTCGAGACCTCGACCGACCGCAGCTACGGCATGGTGCGCACCGAGGTGCATTGCAGCCGCTGTGGCAGCCATCTGGGTCACGTCTTCCCGGACGGCCCGCCGCCGACCGGCCTGCGCTACTGCATCAACGGGGTCGCCCTGACGTTCGAGCCGGGATGAGGCGCGCCGCGCCGCGAAATGCATGCCTGCCCCGAGGCCGCGTGGCGCGCCCCCCGTGCGGGGTCTTTCCTCGACACCCCAAAAAGAGTGCGGCCGACCGTTGGGGGACGGTCGGCCGCGCGCAAGCCCGGTCTGGGACGGGGAGGGGTGGGGACGTGACCGGGTTCGCGAAACTCCTGAAGCTTTGTCGCGGTCCGCCGCCGTAAGGTTCAACGGCAGCGATGAAGGGCCTCTCAGCGGGGGGCGGCGGTCGACACGGCCGGACGGCCGTCGCCGAGCGACACCCAGAGGTTCGGGTCGGACTGCGACTGCCGCTTGACGAAGCGATAGCCGGTCTCGGTCCAGCCCAGGATCTCGTCGACCTGGTTGTCGAGCACGAACTCGCCCCGGTCGGTCTTGACGGTGAGCACCGCGTGCCCCTCGTCCTTGCGGTCGCGCACCACCGTGATCAGCAGCGCCTCACGCGGCCAGCCGGCCGAGATCAGCATGCGCCGCTTGAGCAGCACGTAGTCCTCACAGTCGCCGTAACCGTCGTCCGGATAGGACCACTTCTCGACGGCCCCCCAGTGATCGAGATCGGTCAGAGGCTTGATGGTCTCGTTGACCCAGCGGTTGACCCGCACCAGGTCGCGCCAGGCGCGCGGCGACAGCACGACGTCGCGCGGCGTCGATGGGCTGGTGGCACATTCCCGCGGCTGGTCGGCGCAGAAGCTCACCCAGCCGATCGGCGGGCGGGCGGTGTCCTGGACAGCGGCGTAGATCGGACGCTCGAGGGCGGCAGCCGAACCGGCCAGAGCGCCGAAGGCGGCGACGGCCCACAGGGCCGTCAGAGCTCGTCTCGAACGACGCGTCATGGTGTCGATCCCCTCCCGTCCTCACAGGATCGACCTTCGCATACAACCTTTGCGCCGCCGCTAAATCGCCACGAGAAATTAAAACCAATACGCAAGCGATACTTTACGTTGCTCGATTTTGTTTTGAGACGACATTGAATAAAATCGTAGAATACTTGATTTGATTCAAGTTTTATCCAATTGAAAAAAGTCCAGCGATATCAACATCTCGAAGGCTATGGCAGCGGACCGCCCGGCCGCGTTGCGGCGCCGCTGCGGACGGTGCGGCCACGGCCTGAGGCCGGCGGCCGGGCGCCGCGGCCGGTCCGCGGTCGGCATCTTTCATTTACCAGAGATGCGGGCGGCATCGCGAGCGGGCGGCGGTGAGCCACTCGGCGGCGCCTCACGGCGCGGCCCGCGTCTCCTCCAGCCGGTCGAGGGCGGCCTCGATCGGCCCGAGCAGCGGTGCGAACGCCCGCACGTCCGCCTCGCCGAAGCGGCCCACCTCGGTCGAGCAGACGATCAGCACGTTGTGCAGCACGCCGCCGACGAAGAACGGCAGCGCGAAATAGGAGCGGATGCCCTTGGGGATGAACAGCACCCAGTCGATCGGCTTGATGCTGCGCGAGGTGTCCTCGACGATCAGGTGATCGAGCCCGAAGCGGACGATGTTCTCGGCGATCGAGCCCTCGTAGGGGAACGCCTCGGCGGTCGGCATCGCCTGGGAGGAGCGCGCCACGCCGGTGACCACCACCCGGTTCTCGGCGATGAAGATGCGGGAGCGCATCACCGCGTCGGCCGCCATGCCGGGCGGCTGATGGGCCAGGATGGCGCACAGCATCGCCGGAATGTCCTCGGCCGTCGCCAGCGCCGCGACGGCCGCCGCCGGTGGCTCGCCGAGGGTGACCTTGCGGCTCGCCTCCGCCGACGAATCGCCGGCGTCCGTCGTCTCCGGCACCAGCGCCACCCACAGCAGGTTCTCGGTGCGGTCCGGCAGCGCCCGGATACGGGCCGTGCACAGCCGCGCCTCGCCGTCGGCGGACGGCACCGCGAGAAGCCCGCTCCAGCGGCCGCGGAACACCAGCGCCTCGAACAGCTCGGCCGCGCCGACCCCGGAGGACGTGCGCAGGAGATCGTCGAGCGACAGCCCGCCCGGGCGGTCCAGCGCCGCACCGAGCAGGGCGCGGGCCGCCGGATTGGCGGCAACGGGCCGCCGGCTGCGCGCGCTCATCAGGATCACCGGATCGTCGATCGCGGCGATCATGTCGTCGAGGCGGCTCGCGGAAGACGCCCCGAGCACGATGTCGACGAGCCCCGAGCAGTCCGCCAGCAGGCCGACGCACCACATCGCCCGGCCCGGGTCCGGCATCGCCACGATGGCGATCCAGCGGCCGGGGCCGTCGCTCTCCCGCACCCGCACCACGGTGGCGGCCGGATGCAGGGCGCGGATTCGCTCCACGCAGGCGAAGAAGCGGCCCTGATCCTCCGGCAGCACCATGGCACGCGCATGCGCCGGGTTCTTGAGGATCAGCGCGACCTCGTCGCCGCCGCTGCCGCACGGCTCGCCGGTCAGACAGGTCAGCTCGTTCTTGCGCACGTCGAGCTGCCAGGGCAGCACCGGCGCGTCGCCCAGGCAGGTCGCCCACACGCCGAGCAGATCGGACAGCCCATGCGGGTCGGGAACAATCGCAGCAGTCACGTCGATGGGGTCCTTCCAGCGGTGGTGGGCGCACGACGTGGCCGTGCAGCGGTGGCAGCGATCGCCAAGATAGCAGCTCCGCCGGGCCACCGCCTCGCCCATCACCCCGCCCCTCATCTCATCTCGCCTCAGGCCCGCACCGGCACGCGCTCGTCCCGTGCTGGCGCCACCGCCGGCAGCCAATGCGCCGTGAGCGCCGCCAGGTCGAGGTCCTGTCCGATGAAGATCAGGAACGGCGCGCCTTCGTAGACGGACGGCAGAGGCGCCAGCTCGCGGCGGGCGCCGACGCATTGCAGCGCCTCCGGCCCCGGCCCGTCGACGAGATCGACGATGCCCTTGATGCGGAAGGCGCGCCCCGGCGACCCTTCGAGCCGCTCGAACAACGCATCGCGTGACAGCCCCGGCGGCTGCGGCAGGCGGATCGCCACGAAGCCATCGGCGCGGTGATCGTGGCGGGTGTGGCCCGCGGCGCCCTCCCCGTCCCCGCCGTCGCGGTGCGAGCCCGGATGGTGCTCGCGCGCGGTGTGGTCGTGGTGATCGTGCTCGTGATGGTGCTCGTGATGGTGCTCGTGATGGTGGTCCGCAGCGCCGGCGTGGTGCGCGCCGCCGCAGCAGGCCAGCATGGCAGCAATGTCGGCGGCGGGATCGGCCACCGGAGCGGCGTCGGGAAGGTCGTCGACATCGCCGAGCAGCAAGGCCGGATGGATGCGGGCGAAGCAGGTCTCCAGGATCGGGGCGCGATCGTTGAGAGCGCGCAGATGCCCGCGCACCGCCGCCAAGGCGGCGGCGTCGACCAGATCGCACTTGTTGAGGACGAGCACGTCGCCGCCGCGGATCTGCTCGCGCGCCACCGCCGAGGTGGCGAGCGCGGCGAGCACGTTGTCGGCGTCCACCACGGTGACCATCACGTCGAGCCGCACCAGGTCCGACAGCGTCGCCAGCTCGTCGACGAGGTTCATCGGATTGGCGAGCCCGGTGGTCTCCAGCACGATGCGCTCGGGATGATAGCGATCGATCAGCCGCTGTGCGCCCTTGGCGAGGGAGCCGGCCAGCGTGCAGCAGATGCAGCCTTCGTCGAGGCTCTCGACCGAGTCGCTCTCCTCGACCAGATGGGCATCGACGCTCTCGGCGCCGATCTCGTTCTGAATCACCGCGACGAATTGGTCGTGGTTGCGGTGATGCTCAATGATCTGGTTGACGAGCGTCGTCTTGCCCGAGCCGAGGAAGCCGCACAGCACGATCAGGCTCGGCCGGCGGTCCGCCGCCTCCGGATGGGCACCCTCCGCCAGCAGGGCGTCGAGCGCGTGGGTGCGCCACCACAGCGCCGCCGCGACGGTGGCGGGCGGCGGGGCGCCGGTCGCGGCCGTCCAGGTCTCGGTCGTGGTCGCTCCATCGAGGCGGAGATGATCCAGGTCGAGCGTCCCCACCTCGCCCCAGGCGATCGTGCGCAGCAGACGGCGGTTGTCGTCGCAGCCGCGCGCATGCCAACCGCCGTCGGCCTCCCGCACGATCTCGTCGGCCGGGGCACTGTCGGCGTGCAGAAGCCGCGGCGGCTCACCGACACACGCCGTCACCGCGCAGGCGAGGACGTCGAGCAGATTCTCGGCGAGCGCGCGCGCCGGCACGTCCTGCTCGGCGCCGCCGGGCGGCACCACGACGGCGCCGTCGGCCGCACGCAGGCCGGCGACCGAGACGACGCGATGGTGCTCGCAGGTCTCCAGCGTCAGCGACAGCACGTCCTTGTGCCGCCCGAAGCCGACCGTGAGCACGCCGATGGCGAACGGCCCGATCAGCTCGGGATGGGCCGGAAAATTGCGCACCCGGGCCCGGAACTCGGGCGCGGCGATCAGCACGGCCGCAGCGGGCGACAGGCTCTCGAACAGCGGCTCGCCGGCGAGCGGGAAGTAGTGCAGCCCGAAACGCGCGAAACCGATCTCGCCGTCGGCATCGCAGCCGTCGGGAACGATCCCGTAGATCCCGGGCCGCCCGGTCAGGCGCAGCGTCGCGGCACCGATGGGCTCCGGGCAGACCGCGAAGCCGCGCCAGCCGACCAGACGCTTGAAGCGGGTGTCCATGCAGGCCCGCACCAGCGCGTTCTGGACCAGCCGCAGAAGGTCGGCCGCCTGCGGAACGAGACGGCTGGGTGGAAAGATATGATCGGTCTGCATGGCGGGGCTCCGGCGGACATCCACGCCGGTGACCGCCGCCCTTCGGACGGCGGCCCCGGAACGTCGATCGGATGGAGGCCGCCGCGCACGGCGGCCTCGACGGCAGGTCGGCGCGATCAGAACTCGATCGTGTCGCCGTTGCCGAGATAGTCCGGCGTCTTCGAGCGGAAGCGCGCCGTTCCCTTGACGACCGGATAACCGCGCTCGACGAACTTATGAGCCGTGATGACGCCGGTGCAGTGATTGCAGCCGATCTTCTCGAACTCGTACTGTCGCAGCGCGATCACCAGATCGTCGTATTTCGGGTCCCAGTCCTCGAACGGCGAGATGTGGAGCCCGCCATAGATGCCGTAGAACTTGTTGTTGTCGTATTTCAGATTGTTCCGCATGTAGGCGGTGCACTGGAGAATCCCCTGGTGATTGCACCCGGAGATCGAGACTAGGCCCTTGTCCTTGATGTTGAACGCGAGCGAGGTCTCGCCGAACACGCGGTTGATGATCGGCACGTCGTACTTGATGACGACCATGCCGGGGATCACCTTCTCGATCGGCTTGTCCTGGATGACCAGCTTGCCCTTGTGGCCGGAGGCGCCGATGTATTGCAGGCCCTCCTTGTAGTAGCCGCTGTGGACGTAGATCGGGATGCGGTTGTCGTACTTCAGCGTGACCGGCAGGCCCCAGAAGTGATCCCAGTGCTCGTGCGACAGGAACAGCGCCTCGATGTCGTGCGCCGCCAGCATCTGGTCGATCTTCTCGCGCTTGAACGCCTTGTCCATCCAGTCGAAGGACCAGCCGCTGTCGAGCAGGTACTTGTGGATGGTGCCATCGAGGGATTCGACCTCGATCAGGCACGAGAAGCCGCCGGGATTCTCCGGGTGGACGCCGAGCTTGGTTTGCAGCGCCCAAGCCTCGTCGAGATCGCCCGGGATCATCTTGCGGATCGACTCGAGGCCGGACTCGAACGATCCCTTGGCGATGCCCTTGCCGTTGCCGAAGGGCGGCCAGCCGATGGTGTACTGGTTCACCAGCAAGCCACCGGCCGCCATGATGTCGCCCATCAGCATGCCGTTGTCGAACCAGCTCGTCTCCGAGATGTTGGTGACGCGGACGCGACGGACGGCACCGAACTCCTCGCGGTTGCCGCGCGGCGCCTTGGCGAAGCGCCGATAGGCGGCGGGCGTGTAGGAGTAGAGGCCCATGGCGCCGATCGCCCCGACCCCGACGCCGGTCGCCGCGCCCATCACGAAGTCACGACGTGACGTGGTCTTCTCTTCACTCATGATGACCTCCTCAGGTCGAGCCTTCGATGATGGTGACCATCTGGCCGAGCCAGGGCAGCACGGCGACCACCAGCACGTAGATGGCGACGCCGCCGACCACGCCGACCGCGAGGCCGACGCCGAGCGCGGGCGACCACTTCACGTCGCGGGCGACGATCTCCTGATGGCTCGCGGCCAGCTCTTCGGTGGTCTTCGGCACCGCCTTCCAGCCCGGCCACCCGTCCATGAACCACATGTTGATCAGCATGATGTTGATCAGCCAGATGGTCGGAATCATCGGGAACTGCTGCGGGTGCGAGAAGCCCTTCTGGACGCCGAGGAAGAGGTGCGCCGTCTTGTAGTAGACGACGTAGAGCACGATGGCCGCCGCGATGGTGATGAAGGTGCGCAGCAGCACGTTGACGGGCCGGCTGAACCGGGTCGGCCAGTTGCCGCAGTAGAAGTTCAGGAACAGCATCGGCACCAGCCAGAAGATGGCCATCTCGCCGACATGCAGCCAGCGCCAGTCGGGTGCCATCAGCCGCTTGGTGCCGCGGATGGTCTCACCCCACACGAGGTCCTGCGTGTAGTAGAGGAAGAAGCACAGCGCGACCGCGATCGCGATGATGCCGAAGAAGGCGGTGAGGCGGCGCAGCCAATCGGTCTGGATCAGGTTGAACGGGTAGCGTTCCCAGATCGTCTCGTAGAGCCACACCGTGACGGTGCAGCACATGATCCAGCCGATGTGGAAGTTGCCCGACACGGTGTTGGCGAAGGTCTCCCAGTAGCCGGGCGTGATCGCCGTGTACTGCTGCCACGGGTAGAACAGGATCGCCATGTGGGAGTGCATCGTCAGGAAGTAGACGATGGTGCTGAACAGGAACGTCACCAGCATGATGGTGACGCCCCGGGTCGGCTGCGGCAGCTTCCCCCACGGGGCGTTCTCGACCGCCACCACCCAGGCCGGCGACAGCCACGAGGCGATCACCGCGAACATCATGATGGCTTCGGTCGCGTATTCGAGCGCGTAGAAGCGAGTGATGCCCATCGCCTCGAGGCGGTCCGGGCTCATGTAGGAGATCCCGTAATCGCCGAGGACCCTCATGAAGAAGCCCTCGATGATCAGCAGCATTACGGCGACGCTGAAGGCGGTGAGCACCAGCCCCTTGACCACCGGATGGGTGCGGCCGATCCAGCCGCGCCGGAACGGCCAGAAGTCGAAGATGTAGGCCACCCAGATCAGGATGATCAGCAGCCAGCGGCAGTACATGTAGCCGACATAGGGCGTGTACAGCCGCATGATCCCGCGCGGGTCCTGGAAGATCCACCAGGTGGCGTAGAACAGGATCGCCAGAAGCAGGGTGTTGGCGAGCGCGGGCCACGGCCCGCTCCATCGTTTGACGAGTTTACGAGACTCCAGGTAACCGGGAGCCGTGCCGTCGGTTTCCATATGGTTCCCCCATGTGGAGATGGCAGAAGGGTACCGGGGCGACCGCCAAGTCAGGCCCCGGTACCCGGTCCTTTCTGGGCCCGGCCGCAGCGCGGATCGGGCCGTTCGTCGGCCGCCACGGATCGGCGACCAGGGTCCCGCCGCGGGCGCATCGCCGTGGGGCTCCGCCGGCCGCCCCCGGGGGCGCGACCGGCCGGGCGACACGGCGCCGCCGGGCGTGGATGGATGCGGGGGTGTTCGCGAGGGTCGGCGAGCTTGCGCGAGCGCGGCGACGCGGGCCGCCGGACATCTCGGCGCGGGCGGCGCGGGCGGCGCGGGCCGGCGGACATCTCGGCATGGGCGACGCGAGGGGCGGGCGACGGCCTCATGCCGCCCCTCCCCGGTCGGCCGGCGTGGCGCTCGGCGTGAGGTGAACCAGGCTCGCCCAGGCGTGGATGCAGCGCTCCACCAGCCGGCCGACCCGGCGGCGATCACCGCGCCGGAGCGCCTGGAGCACATCCACATGCTGGGTGAAGAAGGCTTCGACGGCGCGCTGCTCCGGCGCCGGCTCCGGGCTCAGCACCAGCGCCTCGTCGGTCGCGACCGCGACCAGCACCTGGTGCAGATAGCTGTTGCCGGCCAGCCGGGCGAGCTCGACGTAGAACTCGACCAGGCGGCGGCCCGCCGCGCCGGCATCGCGGTCGAGCAGCGCGCGGCTGAGATCCGAGGTGATCTCCTCCAGGCGCTCCACATAGGCGTCGTCGAAGCGCCCGGCGACCAGGTGGGCCACCTCTGGTCCAACCAATTGGAGGGCCAACAGCGCCTCCTCGGGGCTTGGAGCGGCGCGAGTCGCAGCCCCCGAGCGCGTCGCCTCATAGGCGCCACGGCGAGGCCGGACATCCACCAGGCCCCGGTCGCGCAATCGAGCCAGCGCTTCGCGAATCGTGTTGCGGCTGCATCCGAGCTGCACGGCGAGCTGGCGCTCGCCGGGCAGCCGCCCAGCCTTCAGCCGGAGCTGCTCCATCAGGTGCTGGGCGACGGCATCGACTCGATGCGGGCCGTCGCTCTCTGGTCCAACCAGACTAGACATGACAGCATCATGATACGCCGGAACTGGCACTAATCAAGTCAATCCGGACGACCAGGACCTCTAACTGGTTGGACCAGTCATAGCCTTCGTCGAGCGCCTGAGCGACTCGGCCGCTGCTGATTTGTCCAATGGAGACACAGGGATGGCGGCTCGGCCGGGTGTTCCGGGCCGGCGACCGACCGCCATGCAAAACCGGCAGAGCAGCGCGTCAGGACCGCGTGGCAGGGCCGCGCGGCCGGGCCACACGAGGGGACAGGGTCTCGCCTCTCGCGGAATCAAGCGCAGACGTCTGCGCCCCGGGGGGCCTCAGCCGGATCTCGGATCAGGGCCGCAGGCCGTCCTCGATGAAGTCGGGGTGTTGCAGCCGGGTGAACTCGATCGCGAAGCCTTCGTCGAGGTGGCGCACCACCCGGCCCTGGATCTTGCCCACCGTCACCAAGGCGCCGACCGCCGGACGCTGGTCGCTGGCGACCGCGACGCCCGACAGCGAGGCGTCGATGATTCGGCAGCTCACATTGAGGCCGTTCGGCATCACCACCTGGGTCACCGGGGTCTTCGGCACGAAGCGGCCGTGGCGGCGATCCTCCGGCAGGTCGAGGATGTGGCGATTGGCGAGCCAGGTGAGCTGGGCGGCGAGCTTGTCGCGCTTGCGCGCGGTCGCCGAGAACGTCATCGCGAAGCCGGTCGCGAACACGCGGGTGACCACCCCTTCGAGGCGCCCCACATGGTCCACATAGGCCACCACCCGCTCGCCCACATGGCCGCTGACCGGGGCGATCATGGCGAGGCCGCCCGGCGACATGTCGACCACCTGGCAGGGATACTCCCGCCGGTCGGTCAGCATGTAGCGCCCGAGCAGGTTGACGGTGACGCGCTGAAACCGCCGGCGCTCGTCCGCCAGGGCCAGCAGGCTCGGCCTGCGCTCCGCCAATGCCATTGTCTCACTCCACAGGTCCGATCCGACGACCTTATGGCGGGAGCGTTAACGCGCGCTTGCGACCGAACCGGGCCGGGGGTTGTGGAGTAGCGACCATCAACCCCGGCGTCCGCCTTCCAGCACCACCAGATGGGGCCGCCGGACCTCCGGCCGCACGGCCGGAACCAGGCTCGGCGCCAGCGTGGGGGCCAGGTTGCGGAAGGTGTCGAAGCGCAGGCTGCGCACCGGCTCGATGCCGAGCCAGTACGGTACCTGGAGCGGCGCCAGCACCCCGAGCAGGCGGGCGTGCAGCGAGGCCCGGTGAGCGAGCGGCAGGAGAACGACTTCGAGCGGCAGCGGCGGCTCGTGCTGCGTCAGCCCATGGGCACCGATCACCAGCCCGGCCGCCTCGTCGGCGACCTCGGCGATCAGCGAGCCGATCAGCGGATGGCTCACCGGCTCCCACAGCCCGGTGAAGGCCGATCCCTTCAGCTCGCGACCGAACAGGCCGCACAGCCGGGTGCCGGCGAGTCGCACCGGGTGGCCGGCATTGCGGTCGAAGGTGAGAATGAAGCTGTCGCCCAGCACCTTGCGGAGCGCCGCCGGATCGATCTCGTCGCGCTCGGGCGCGCGCCGGACGCCGCGCAGCGTCGTCCAGTATCGATACAGCTCGCGACTGGCCGCGTGCTTCATGGGGCTCGGTCCGCCTCCGCACCTGTGCTGGCCGGACGACTCTGTCCGGATTCGGAACGGCGGGCGCTGTTCGCCGCCATCGTAGCCGCCACCGAGCAGCCTGCGTGCCGTCATAGCCCGTCGCGGTGGCCGGACGGGTCCTTTACCGTCGATCAAGGTTAACGGCCCCTCCCCCCGATCCCTCGAAGAGCGCGATATCGGTCGGGCCGAACGGGCGGAACGTGGCCGAATTCAAGGAATTGAACGCGCTTCCTGCCAATCCACACGATCAACCCGCCGAAACCCGATGTGCAGCGCGCTTGCGGGCCGCCCATGCACGTCCTATCAGAGCGGGCCACCCAGGGACTCCATGTCGCGACGCGCCGAGCCGATTCTCAACCTGCCGACCGTGATCGCCGGCATGATCGCGGTGTTCGGCCTCGTCCATGTGGTCCGCGAGCTGGTGCTGACACCGGCCGGGAAGCTCGACTTCCTGTTGCTGTTCGCCTTCATCCCGGCCCGCTACGGCGGCCTGCCGGCGATCGAGGCGGCATTGCCGGGTGGCCTGCCGGCCGACCTGTGGACCTTCGTGACCTACGCCTTCATCCACGGCGATCTCACCCATCTCGGGGTCAACGTGTTGTGGCTCTTGCCGTTCGGCAGCGCGGTGGCGCGTCGGTTCGGCACCGGACGATTCCTCGCCTTCTTCGCCGCCACCGCGGCGGCCGGCGCCGCCCTGCATCTCGTCACCCACGGGCCCGAGCTGCTGCCGATGATCGGCGCCTCGGCGGCCATCTCGGGCTTCATGGCGGCGGCGATTCGCTTCGTGTTCCAGGTCGGCGGCCCGCTCGGGGTGTTCCGCAACACCGATTCGACCGCCTACCTGGTTCCCGCCGCACCGCTCCTCGATGCCCTGCGTGATCCGCGCATCCTGGCCTTCCTGCTGGTCTGGTTCGGCCTGAACATCCTGTTCGGGATCGGCTCGGTCGGCATGCTGGGCGTCGACCAGCCGGTCGCCTGGCAGGCCCATATCGGCGGCTTCCTGGCCGGCCTGCTGCTCTTCCCGCTGTTCGACCCGGTGCGGTTCGACGGCGGCATGCGCTGATCGCGCTTCGGCCTGCTCCCGCCCCCGATCGCCGTCGCCCGTGTGGACGACTTGCCGCACCCTGCGAAACGGCCGATGATCCGGCATCGGCCGCACGCGGCGCGGAACCGGACGACAGCCTCTCGACTTGTCGCTCGGTCCCCCACCGACGGCCGGTCAACAGCAAGTGCGCCGGCCCGTAGGGCGGGCGACAAGGGAGGCTGACGTGACCGTCAAGACGATTCTCGCCCGCAAGGGCAGCTCCGTCGTCACCATCGATCCGACCGCGACCGTGGCGATCGCCGCCAAGACGCTCACCGAGCGTGGCATCGGCGCGCTGGTGGTGACCGGCGCCGAGGGCCGCACCATCGGCATCGTGTCGGAGCGCGACATCGTCCGGGCTCTGGGCCAGCGCGGCGTCGCCGTTCTGGACACGTCGGTCGCCGACATCATGACCCGCAGGGTCGTCACCTGCGGCCAGCAGGACACCATCGGCGAGCTGATGCAGCAGATGACCGACGGCAAGTTCCGCCACGTCCCGGTGGTGGAGCAGGATCGCCTGATCGGCATCGTGTCGATCGGCGACGTGGTCAAGTCGCGGCTGGAGCAGATGGAGCAGGAATCCAACGCCTTGCGCGACTATATCCGCACCGCCTGATCCCCACCGCGTGGCGGATGGCTTCGCCGGCGCCTCCGTGCGCCGGGACCGCCCGCAACGAAAAGGCGCCGCCCGCGGGCGGCGCCTCGACCAAGATCTCCAGGGCTGCGGCCTCGGGCCGCCCGTGAGGTGGGGTCAGGCCGCCCGCACGGTGCGCAGGAACTCCTCCAGCTCCAGCCTGAGATGCTCGCTCTCGCGCGACAGCGAGTTGGCCGCGGTCAGCACCTGGGTGGACGACGAGCCGGTCTCGCTGGCGCCGCGGCTGACGTCGACGATGTTGTTGGCGACCTCGGTGGTGCCGCGCGCCGCCTGCTGGACGTTGCGGGCGATCTCCGACGTCGCGGCCCCCTGCTGCTCGACCGAGGTAGCGATGTCGGCGGCGATCTCCGAGACGCGCGTGATGGTGCGGCCGATCTCCTTGATGGCGGCGACCGAGTCGGCGGTGGCGGCCTGCATGCCGGTGATCTGGGCCGAGATCTCGTCGGTCGCCTTGGCGGTCTGGGCGGCCAGCGCCTTGACCTCCTGGGCCACCACGGCGAAGCCCTTGCCGGCCTCACCGGCGCGCGCCGCCTCGATGGTGGCGTTGAGTGCGAGCAGGTTGGTCTGCTCGGCGATGGCGGTGATGAACTTGACGACGTCGCCGATGCGGCTGGCGAGCTTCGACAGCTCGTTGATCCGGGTGTCGGTGCGCTCGGCCTGCTCGACCGCCTGGGCCGCGATGCTGCTCGACTCCTGCACCTGGCGGGCGATCTCGGCCACCGAGGCGGCCAGCTCCTCGGCCGACGAGGCGACCGTCTGGACGTTGGACGACGCCTGGGTGGAAGCGCTGGCGACGGTGTTGGACAGACGCTGGGTGGTTTCCGCCGTCGCGGTCAGCCGACGCGCCTCGGTCTCCAGCTGCGTCGCCGCCGACGACACCATGCCGACGATGTTGCCGACCGCCGATTCGAAGCCGTCGGCCAGCCGCGCCATCTCGGTCTTGCGCTCGGCCGCGGCCTCGCGGGCGGCGGCCTCGCGCTCCTGCGCGTCGCGCTCGGCCTTCTCGACCGCCACCACCTTGAACCGCTCCACCGCCTTGGCCATCTCGCCGATCTCGTCACGGCGGCCGAGTCCCGGCAGGGCGACCTCCATATGGCCGTCGGCGAGCTCGCGCATCGCCTTGGTCATCGCCTTCAGGGGCCGTGACAGGCTGGAGCCGATCAGGAAGCCGATGCCGGCGACCGCCACGAACGCCACCGCGATGGCGATCAGGATCTCGCGCCGTGTCTCCTCGCGCGCCTCGGCGGTCCTGGCGAGCGCCGCGTCGCGCAGCGTCTCGACCGCCTCCTTGATCTGCTGGACTGCGGGAGCGACGATCCCGTACTCGACCTTGGTCAGGGTCGAGGCCAGCTCGACCGCCTCGGCCGCCTTGACCCACTCGTTGAAGTCGCGCTGATAGACCGTGAGCCGGTCGATCATCTGCTTCTTGGTCGCGCCGGGCAGGCTGGCGGTCTGGAAGGCGCTGACGAACTCTCCGAGCGCCTTCTTGAAGTTGGCCTGCGACAGGCCGTCCTGGCGCAGCATGTATTCGCGCTCGTAACGACGCACCGGGTGGATGCCGGCGACCAGCCTGGCGTCGTCGAACTTGTCGAGCTCGCTCTCGATCTGCCGCACGCTGGTGCGCAGGGCACCTTCCAGTCCGCTGTCGCCGCTCAGGCCCATCACCCGCTTGGCCTCGACCGTCTTGCCGAAATAGCCGGCGTAACGGTCCATGCCCTCGCGGGCCTTGCCGGCCTTCTCGGCCAGCTCGGCCTGCCCCATCTGGGCCAGTCGCGCCTGGAGATCCCTGGTGCCGGCCACCATCTTGGCGAACGCCTGGGCTTGGTCGCGCAGCCGCGCCTCGTCGCCGGTCAGCATGAACTCCTTCTCGGCGTCGCGCGCCTGGAACAGCGAGCCGGCTACCTCGCCGGCGAGGGCCGCGGCCGCGTTGGCTTGGTCGGCCGCCGCCTCGTGCTCCGCCTGGGTTCGAGCCCCGAGTATGTAAAAGCCCCCGACGAAGCACAACCCGAGCAAACCTATGGCCCCGATCGCCGCAATTTTCAGTTGCAGGCTGACGCGAAAGGTACGTACCGACATGGTTGGGGTCCCGGCCATTCCAATTGCCACGCCAATAGACGCGCACGCTGCGGTTAAGAACAGATTTCCGGCTAGACAGTTGGATGCAATAAAGCAGGTATGGTCGATACTGACCTTACTATGATCACTATAATACCATTATAGCGAGATTTTGCGCCGATTTTTCGCCCGAAGGAATTTCCGAGTGATTGCGGGCCGTCCGCTCGTCGGAAGCGGCGGCTCGGCGAACCGGGTCCCACTTCGCCAGAAAATGCTCTGAGCGGACGCCGATTCATGAGGATCGCGGTCCGATCAGAAGTCCTTACGTGATCGCATTTTCCACGGCGAACCGGGTCCCACTTCGGCGGAAAATGCTCTAGCCTCGCGCACGACTCGTTCGGGAGACCCTCGCTTGCGCCGTGCCGGATCGCCGACCGCCCTCACCCGCCGGACACTCCTGACCGCCGGAACCGCAACCTTCCTGGCCGGCAGCGTGCCGGCTCCCGCCGCGGCCCAGAGTGCCTCGACCTCGTTCGATCAATGGCGCGCGTCCTTCAAGGCACGGGCGTTGCGCCGCGGCATCTCGGAGGCGACCTACGACCGGGTGATGAACGGGCTGAAGCCCGACACCGGCGTCTACGCCCTGCAACGCGCCCAGCCCGAGTTTCAGGAGGCGCTGTGGCAGTATCTGAACCGTCGCGTCTCCGACTGGCGGATTATCACCGGACAGCAGCGCGCCGCCGAGCAGAAGGCCCTGCTCGACCGCATCGAGCGCGACTACCGGGTCGACCGCTTCATCGTGATGGCGGTGTGGGGCATCGAGTCGAGCTACGGCGAGGTCATCGACAATCCGAAATACATGCGGCCCGTGCTGCCGGCCCTCGCGGCCCTCGCCTGGGGCGAGCCGCGGCGGCGCGCCTACTGGGAGCAGGAGCTGCTCAACGCCCTCGTCATCGTCGATCGCGGCTGGGGCGACCCGCCGCAGATGATCGGGTCGTGGGCGGGCGCCATGGGCCACACCCAGTGGATGCCGGAGGTGTGGCTGAACATGGGCGTCGACTTCGACCGCGATGGCCGCATCTCGCCGTTCGGGCGCCCCGACGACGCGCTGGCCGGTGCCGCGCGCTATCTGTTGCAGCGTGGCCGCTATCAGCAGGGCGAGAGCTGGGGCTGCGAGGTGCGCCTACCGGCCGGCTTCAACGCGCGGCTCGCCGACGGCAAGACCTATCGGTCCTACGCCCAATGGTCGGAGCTCGGCGTCACCCGCGCCGACGGGACTGCCTTCGCGGCGCCGGCCCACCAGGTGCGGCTCACCGTGCCGGTGGCGGGCGGCCCGGCCTTCGCGATCGGGCGGAACTTCCAGTCGATCTACTCGTACAATCCGGCCTTCTCGTACGCGCTCGCCATCGTCCACCTGGCCGACCGCCTGCGCGGGAACGGACCGTTCGTGCAGCGCTTCCCCGGCAGCGAGCGCACCCCGACGCTCGCCGAGGTGCAGGAGATCCAGCGGCGGCTGACGGCGCTCGGCTTCGATACCGACGGCACCGACGGCCGGGTCGGCCGCGACACCATGCGGGCCGTCGCCGCCTTCCAGCGAAAGGTCGGCCTGGAGGTCGACGGCTATGCGGGCCTGAAGGTGCTGGCCCGCCTGCGCCAGGGCGGCTGAAGCCGCCCGGCCGCCAGACCCGGGCCGGTGCGCCGGGCGTGTCGCTTTTTGGTTCGCCACTCTTGAGCACTATCGGCCTTGGGCTAAAATAGTCGGGCTGGGGAGGTCGCCATGGACTTGGTTGCCACCACCTTAGTTTCCGACAATGCGGTGCATGCGCGCTACGCGGACCGGCCCGACATGGGCACGGCGACGCTGTGGTTCGAGTTTCACGTTCCGCTCGCCGATCTCGACCTGCCGGGACGATGGCCGTCGGCGCCGGCCGAGGCTCGTTTCATCAACCAGGCCAAGATCGCGGCGCTGCGCCATCTCTACAGGACCATCGGCTCCGAGCTGGCCCGCTTGCAGGACCAGACGCAGCCCACCGCTTGACGGCGCGCCGCACCGCCCGGCGGCCATGACGGCGCGTTCACCATGGCCCCGAACGCGCGCGCAAGCCGCCCGCCCCGCCGCTATGATGAGGGCGCCGCGGCCACGTCGCGCGCGACCCTCGTTCGCTGCCCTTGCTCCGGAGCCGATCCCGATGCCCCGCCCCGTTCCGGTGATCGTCCGCTCGATCGGCCTCCTCACCATCACGCTCGCCGTGGTGGTGGCGCCGCTTCCGGTCGTCGTCGCCACCGCGGTGCCGGCCGCCGCGGTGCCTGCGCTCGCGGCGCCTGCGCCCTCAATGCCCGACCGGAGCGACCCCACGGCGGACGAGACCTCGGCCTATGTGGCGGCCATCGCGGCCGCCGAGACCCACAACCGCGCCGCGATCGCGGCCCTCACGGCTGCCGATCGGGACGGCGCGCGCGCCGCGATCGCCGCCTTTGACGATGCGTTCGGTCGATTGCTGGAGCGGTTCGGGACGCGCGTCGGCAGGGTCCGCGCAGAGCCGGACGCGGGCCTCTCGGACGGCGTCACCATCATGGTGGACGTGCCGATGCGGGTCATCGCGGCCCGGATGATGATCGACTTCGGCCGTCCCGACATCGCCGCCTCGTCGCTGCGGGCGGTGTGCCGCCATCTCGTCGCGCTGCACCCCTCGCCGGCAGCGGGCGCCGCGACGTCGTGCGACACCGCTCCGCCTTGAGGGACCCGCCTTGAACGTCTCGCCCGACCGGACCGCCTGCCCGGCTCGTCACGGCCGGACGGCCGGTCAGCTGCGCTCGCGCCGGCGCCGGAATGCTTTCAGCAGGATGATGTTGCGGCCGCTCGCCGGAGAGACCTGCTTGGCCTCGCTGCGCCAACCCGGCACCGTCGAGCCATCGCCGCGCTGCCGTCGGCGATTGCCGGGAAGCGGTCCATCGGGGAATCGGCGCTTGAGCCGCCGGACGATCTCGTCCGCCACCATGTCGAGCACGCGACGGGCCATGTCGCTGGTCGCGCGGGAGCGGGGTCGTCCCGACTGCGCATCGGAATCGTCGCCCGAATGGGGCGCGACTCCCATGGAGCGCCGGCTGGGTTCAGTGTCTCCCGCCGCGCTCCGGTCCTCGGAATCCGTCATTCCGAGCCTCCTGAAACTCCGGGCGGCCGTGGCCATCCGGATTGCCGCATCAATCGGCCGACAAAAATGCCGGCCACTCCGACGATCGTGAAACGATAACGAGTCGACGATCGTTCGGGACCAGTATACCACTGCGGCCTCGCGTCGCTGTGCGATGCAGCGTTGCAGCAATCGCACGGCTGGATTTGCGCCGCTCAAGATGTCGAGCGAACCCGCCGCACGCGAGACTCGGGCTCGCGCTCGCCGACCGCGGTCACGTCGCCCATCAACGCCCGGGCGATCTCGGACACGTCCACCACCGCGGCAGTCGCGAGGGTCGCGTCCAGCCCATCGATCCGGGACCATGATCCCGATCGGCGATCCACCGTGATGCAGTCGAATCGATGCGAGCCGAGCAGCACCTCGGCATCGTCCAGCGTCGCCGCCCCGATGGCGGCAAAACCGAACAGATCGGCGATCCTGCATAGGATGGCGCGGCGGGCGACGTCGTCGTCGATGACCAGAATGGTCTTGCGCGTCGCCGGCGGAAGCCCGTCGCCCCGCTGGCGCGATGGCATTCGCAAGATGAATACTCCTGATCGGTCTGAAGACCTACGTGGCGAAGTATTGCGGCCGAGTTGCAAACAAATTGTGCACGGAACGACGAGAACCCGCCGCCAAACCAGGGCTAGCCCGGGCAAGTCCCGCGCGGCAGCACGTCCTGCTCGATAGGTTCTGCCCGGCGGCAACTCCTGCTCGGTGACAGGTCAGTCGCCCGCACAGGAGCGCGCACAACCGTGCTTGGCGCGCCAGCGCGGCCCAGGTCCGCGCATGTAGTGCAGCTCCGGCCGATAGGGATCGATCAGGTCGATGGTCAATCGCCGCGCCACGTCGAGGCATTGCGCGACGACGCCGCGCATCCGCGCGGTCGAGGCCAGAAGCCGTGCGCCCCCCGATGTCGTCGGGCATCGCGCCAGCAGGCCGCGGCCCCATCCGGCGCTCGTCTGGCGATCGTTGCCGGCCGCCATCGTCGCGGCACCTGCTCGCCTCAGGATCGGCATGTCGTCGGTCCCCTCGCGGCCTGCGTCATCCACTTCGGCGTGCAAGTGGATCATCCCGGCCGCCGCGCGAGAATTGGGACGAGCCCGCTTCGTACTAGTGCGAATCCGGGATTGCCCGGGTGATCCTCCCCGTCACGGCCGGCCGGGCAGCGGCGGCGCCGTCGCTCCCTTGGCGGGCCCTGCGGACTGCTGGTCGGCCACCCGGTCGTAGCAGGCGAGCCGCTCGTCGCCATCGATCAGGCTGCGGCACGTCTCGAAGGCGGGCGGGGTCGCCGCCCCGACCAGCAGCAGCAGCCCGGTCGCCATCGCCAAGACGCTCGCGAGCGCCCAGCGCACCGTCACCGCGGCACCGAGATCGTACAGCGTGCGGCCGCCGAGCATCGACCGCGGTTCGGCGAATTGTTCGGATGTTCGTCTCATCTGCGCCACCATCTGCGCCACCTGTCCGCCACGCCGCGGCGGCTCGGTGTCGAGATGACGCTCTCTCGATAGGAATTCGAGACGGCCGCGCGGTGCTCCGCATAGCGGCCCCATAGGCGCCGGTCCGGCCGGCGCTCCGCACGACCACCCCCACTTATGGAATTCCTACGGACGCAGCCGCCGGCCCGTCTCGAAAACCTATGGGCCGGATGTCAGGTCTCGGCAGCCCCGGGTCCGCACGCCCGGACCGCGCCGGGCCGCTCGCCCGGCGTTTCGTGCTGGCCCGTCCGGTCCGCCCCGGCGCAAGGAGACCCCATGCTGGACATCACGATGCTGACGATCGGCCTCGGCTTTCTCGTCCTGTCGATCGGCTATGCCACCTTCTGCGAGCGCCTCTGAGGACACCCATGATCATCGACTACACGCTCGGCGCGCTCGTGGCCGCCGGCCTCCTCCTTTACCTGGGCTACGCCCTGCTGAAGCCCGAGCGGTTCTGAGAGCGGCACCATGACCCTCATCGGCTGGATTCAGATCCTCACCTTCTGCGTCATCATCACGGCGCTAGTCCCGACGCTCGGCTGGTACATGACGCGCGTCTTCAACAACGAATGGACACCGCTCTCGCCGGTGCTGCGCCCGATCGAGATCGCGCTGTACCGCATGGGCGGCGTCGACGAGCGGCGCGAGCAGGATTGGCTGACCTACACGATCGCCATGCTGCTGTTCCATGTCGCCGGCTTCGCGCTGCTCTACGGGCTGCTGCGGCTGCAAGGCGTCCTGCCGTTCAATCCCCAGGAGATGGGCGCGGTGGCGCCCGATCTCGCCTTCAACACGGCGGCGAGCTTCCTCACCAACACCAACTGGCAGAACTACGGCGGCGAGAGCACCCTTTCCTATCTCAGCCAGATGGCCGGCCTGACGGTGCAGAACTTCGTCTCGGCGGCGACCGGCATCGCCATCGCGGTGGCGCTGATCCGCGGCTTCGCCCGCGCCTCGGCCCGCTCGGTCGGCAACTTCTGGGTCGATCTCGTCCGCACCACGCTCTACGTGCTGCTGCCGATCTGCATCGTCGGCACCGTGGCGCTGATCGCGCTCGGGGTGCCGCAGAATCTCGACCCCTATGTCGAGGCGACGACGCTCGAAGGCGCCAAGCAGGTGATCGCCCAGGGGCCGGTCGCCTCGCAGATGATGATCAAGCATCTCGGCACCAATGGCGGCGGCTTCTTCAACACCAACGCCTCGCATCCGTTCGAGAGCCCGAGCACCTACACCAACCTGATCCACATGGTGTCGATCTTCGCCATCGGGGCGGCGTTGACCAACGTGTTCGGCCGCATGGTCGGCGATCAGCGCCAGGGCTGGGCCATCTACGCCGCCATGGGCGTCCTGTTCCTGGCCGGCGTCACCATCGTGTACTGGGCCGAGGCGGCCGGCACCGGCATTCTCGACGGGCTCGGCGTTTCCGGCGGCAACATGGAGGGCAAGGAGGTCCGCTTCGGCCTCGCCATGACGGCGCTGTTCGCGGTGGTCACCACCGCGGCCTCGTGCGGCGCCGTCAACGCCATGCACGACTCGCTGACCCCGCTCGGCGGGCTGATCCCGCTGTTCAACATGCAGCTCGGCGAGATCATCATCGGCGGCGTCGGCGCCGGCCTCTACGGCATGCTGCTGTTCGTCGTCATCGCCATCTTCGTGGCGGGGCTGATGGTCGGCCGCACGCCCGAGTATGTCGGCAAGAAGATCGAGGCCCGTGAGGTCAAGATGGCGATGCTGGCCATCCTGTGCCTGCCGCTGTCGATCCTCGGCTTCACGGCGTTCGCGGTGGCGATCCCCTCCGCGGTGGCCTCGATGGGCAATGCCGGCCCGCACGGCTTCAGCGAGGTGCTGTACGCCTACTCGTCGCAGACCGCCAACAACGGCTCGGCGTTCGGCGGGCTCACGGGTAACACGATGTTCTACAACATCACCGGCGGCCTCGCGATGCTGATCGGCCGCTTCCTCGTCATCGTTCCGGCGATGGCGATCGCCGGCTCGCTCGCAGCCAAGAAGACGGTACCGAAATCCTCCGGCACCTTCCCCACCACCGGCGGCCTGTTCATCGGCCTCCTCGTCGGCGTCATCCTGATCGTCGGCGGCCTCACCTTCTTCCCGGCCCTGGCGCTCGGCCCGATCGTCGAGCAGCTCGCCATGCGGGCCGGCGAGCTGTTCTGATCGCCTACCCCCGGAGCAATCCCCATGGACTCCTCGACCCTCCGCAAGCGCGTCCCCGCTTCGACGCTGCTCGACTGGAAGACCGTAGCGCCGGCCATCGGCGCGTCGGTCCGCAAGCTCGATCCCCGCGCCCTGATCACCAATCCGGTGATGTTCGTGGTGTGGATCGTCGCCGTTCTGGCCTCGCTGCTGCTGGTGCGTGACCTCGTGGCCGGCGCCCCCGGCATCGGATTCACGCTTCAGATCGTGCTGTGGCTGTGGTTCACGGTGCTGTTCGCCAACTTCGCCGAGGCGATCGCCGAGCGCCGCGGAAAGGCGCAGGCCGACTCGCTGCGCGAGACCCGCACCCGCACCAAGGCGAAGCGCCTCCTGGTGCCCGGCAACACCGAGCTGTTCGAGATGGTGTGGGCCGAGGAGCTGTCGCCCGGCGATCTCGTCGTGGTCGAGGCCGGCGACCTGATTCCCGGCGACGGCGAGGTGGTGGAGGGCATGGCCTCGGTCAACGAGGCGGCCATCACGGGCGAATCCGCGCCGGTGATCCGCGAGTCGGGCGGCGACCGCTCCGCCGTCACCGGCGGCACCACGGTGATCTCCGACCGCATCGTGGTGAAGATCACGGCCGCCAAGGGCTCCTCGTTCCTCGATCGGATGATCGCGCTGATCGAGGGCGCGGCGCGCCAGAAGACCCCGAACGAGATCGCCCTCAACATCCTGCTGGCCGGGCTGTCGCTGATCTTCGTGTTCGCGGTCGCCACCATCCCGAGCTTCGTCGCCTATGCGGGCGGCACCGTACCGTTCGTCGTGCTGGCGGCACTGTTCGTCACCCTCATTCCCACCACCATCGGGGCACTCCTGTCGGCGATCGGCATCGCCGGCATGGACCGGCTGGTGCGCTTCAACGTGCTCGCCATGTCGGGCCACGCCGTCGAGGCGGCCGGCGACGTCGACACGCTGCTGCTCGACAAGACCGGCACCATCACGCTCGGCAACCGCCAGGCGACCGCCTTCCGGCCGCTGCGCGGGGTCTCCGAGCAGGAGCTGGCCGATGCGGCACAGCTCGCCTCGCTGGCCGACGAGACGCCCGAAGGCCGATCCATCGTGGTGCTGGCCAAGGAGAAGTACGGCATCCGCGGGCGCGATCTCGCCGAGCTGCGCGGCCGCTCGATCCCGTTCTCGGCCAACACCCGGATGAGCGGCATGGAGGTCGGCGCCTCGTGGGTCCGCAAGGGCGCCGTCGACTCGGTCATCGCGTTCCTCGACAGCCCGCCGGTCGACACCGGCGGCAACGTCGCCCAGGCGCTGCGGCCGCGGCTCGGCGCCGATGCGGTGCGCGATATCAATGCGATCGCCGAGGAGATCGCCAAGGCGGGCGGCACCCCGCTCGCGGTCGCCAAGGACGGCCGCCTGCTCGGCGTCATCCAGCTCAAGGATATCGTCAAGGGCGGCATCCGCGAGCGCTTCGCCGAGCTGCGCCGCATGGGCATCCGCACCGTGATGATCACCGGCGACAACCCGATGACGGCGGCCGCCATCGCGGCGGAGGCCGGCGTCGACGACTTCCTGGCGCAGGCGACGCCCGAGGACAAGCTGCGGCTGATCCGCGAGGAGCAAGCCAAGGGCAAGCTCGTCGCCAT
Source organism: Rhodoplanes serenus (assembly GCA_009720755.1). Lineage (GTDB taxonomy): Bacteria > Pseudomonadota > Alphaproteobacteria > Rhizobiales > Xanthobacteraceae > Rhodoplanes > Rhodoplanes serenus. Next base: position 100,289 of record WNKV01000006.1, on the reverse strand, counting down.
GTGCGGCGACGGCACCAACGACGCCCCCGCGCTCGCCCAGGCCGATGTCGGCGTCGCCATGAACACCGGCACCCAGGCGGCCCGCGAGGCGGGCAACATGGTCGACCTCGACTCCAACCCGACCAAGCTGATCGAGGTGGTGGAGATCGGCAAGCAGCTGCTGATGACCCGCGGCGCGCTGACCACCTTCTCGATCGCCAACGACGTGGCCAAGTACTTCGCCATCCTGCCGGCGATCTTCGTGGCCGTGTATCCGCAGCTCGGCGTCCTCAACATCATGGGGCTCGCCAGCCCGCAGAGCGCCATCCTGTCGGCCATCGTGTTCAACGCCCTGATCATCGTGGCGCTGATCCCGCTGGCGCTGAAGGGCGTGCGCTATCGGGCGATCGGCGCCGGCCCGCTGCTGCGTCGCAACCTGCTGGTCTACGGCCTCGGCGGCGTCGTCACCCCGTTCATCGGCATCAAGGCGATCGACATGGCGATCGTCGCACTCGGTCTCGCCTGAGGAGGCACACTCATGCTGCGCGAACTTCGCCCGGCCCTGATCCTCGCCGTCTCGCTCACCGTCATCACCGGCCTCGCCTATCCGCTGGCGATGACCGGCTTCGCCGGCGCCGTGTTTCCCGACCAGGCGCACGGCAGCCTCGTCGTCCGCGACGGCGTCGTCGTCGGCGCCGCCAATGTGGGCCAGGCGTTCACCAGCGACCGCTACTTCCGCGGCCGCCCCTCGGCCACCACCGGGGCCGATCCCGCCGACGCGAGCAAGACGGTGCCGAGCCCCTACAACGCCGCCAACTCGATGGGCTCCAATCTCGGGCCGACCAGCAAGGCGCTCTCCGAGCGCATCGCCGCCGATGTCGAGGCGCTGCGCCGGGAGAACCCCGGCGTGCCGGTGCCGGTCGATCTCGTCACCGCCTCGGCAAGCGGGCTCGATCCGCACATCTCGCCGGCCGCGGCGCTGTTCCAGGTGCCGCGCGTGGCGACCGCCCGCGGCCTGCCCGAGCACCGTGTCCGCGCGATCGTCGAGGCGACCGTCGAGGAGCCGCTGTTCGGGGTGTTCGGCGAGCCGCGGGTGAACGTGCTGGCCCTCAACCTGGCGCTCGACCAGGCGGCGAGCGGGGCCGCGGCGCGGTGACGGGTGCGGGTCGCGTTGCTATGATGCCGTCATGACGCTCCGCCTGTGCGACCGCTCATGACCGACCACCACCGCGACCCGCAACGGCCGTCGCCGGACGCTCTGCTGGAGGCCGCTCGCCGCGAGGACGAGCGGTCCGGCAAGTTGAAGATCTTCGTCGGCGCCGCCCCCGGCGTCGGCAAAACCTACGAGATGCTGCAAGCCGCCCGCGCCAAGCTGCGCGACGGCGTCGACGTGGTGATCGGCGTCGTCGAGACCCACGGCCGCCCGGAGACCGAGGCGCTGCTCGACGGCCTGCCGGTGATCCCGCGCAAGCTCGTCTCCTATCGGGGCCACGAGCTCGCCGAGATGGATCTCGACGCCATCCTGGCACGCCGGCCGAAGCTCGCGCTGGTCGACGAGCTGGCGCACACCAACGCGCCGGGCAGCCGCCATCCCAAGCGCCACCTCGACGTCGAGGAGCTGCTGGATGCCGGCATCGACGTCTACACCACAGTGAACATCCAGCACATCGAGAGCCTGAACGACGTGGTGGCGCAGATCACCGGCGTGCGGGTGCGCGAGACCGTGCCGGACGCCGTGTTCGACAGCGCCGACGCCGTCGAGCTGATCGACCTCACGCCCGACGATCTCATCCAGCGGCTGCGCGAGGGCAAGGTCTACGTCCCCAAGACGGCCGAGCGCGCGCTGGCGCACTTCTTCTCGCCTGCCAAGCTCACCGCACTCCGCGAGCTGGCGCTGCGCCGCACCGCCGAGCGGGTCGACGACCAGCTCCTCACCCAGATGCAGGCGCGCGCCATTCCGGGGCCGTGGGCGGCCGGTGAGCGGGTGCTGGTCTGCGTCAGCGAGGACCCGCGCGCCGCCGGCCTGGTGCGCTATGCCAAGCGCCTCTCCGACCGGCTGCGCGGCCCCTTCACGGCGATCTATGTCGAGGGCCGCGAGACCCGCCGGCTCGACGAGGTGGCGCGCGACCGCATCGCCGATACCCTGCGGCTGGCGACCGCACTCGGCGGCGAGGCGCTGACCGTCCCGGAAGGTGATACCCGCACCGCCGACGATATTGTCCGATACGCCCAGGCCAACAACATCACCCAGATCGTGGTCGGCAAGTCGAGCCGCTCGCGCTGGTTCGAGGCCCTGCACGGCTCGGTGGTGCATGATCTGGTGCGGCGAGCCGGCAACATCAGCGTCCACGTCATCGCCGGCGACGACCTGGCCGGCGATCCGGTCCCGAAGAAGACGGTGGCGTCGGCGCGCCGCCGCGCCGATCTCGATCCGCTGCACTATGTGGTCGCCCTCGCGGCGGTCGGCCTGGCGCTGGCCGTCGGCGAACTGATCCACCCGTTCTTCGGCATCGAGAACATCGACCTCGTGTTCCTCACCGCGGTTGTCGGCGTGGCGGTCCGCTACGGCCTGCTGCCGTCGCTGCTGGCCAGCCTCGCCGCCTCGCTTGCCTACAATTTCTTCTTCCTGCCACCGCTCCACACCTTCACGATCGCCGACCCGACCAACATCGCGGCGTTCTTCTTCTTCACCGGGCTCGCCATCCTGGTGTCCAACGTCGCGGCCCGTGTCCGCGTGCAGGCGATCGCCGCCAAGGACCGCGCCCGCGACACCGCCCAGCTCTACAGCTTCAGCCGCAAGCTCGCCGGCGTCGGCACCTTGGACGACGTGCTGTGGGCGACCGCCTACCAGATCGCCTTGATGCTGAAGGTGCGGGTGGTGGTGCTGCTGCCCGAGAACGGTTCCATCACCGTCAAGGCCGGCTATCCGCCGGAGGACATGCTGGACGACAAGGATCTGGCCGCCGCCACCTGGGCCTGGCAGAATGACCGGCCGGCCGGGCGCGGTGCCGACACCCTGCCGGGCGCCACCCGCCTGTTCCTGCCCATGCGCACCGGCCGCGGGCCGATCGGCGTGGTCGGCATCGACGGCGACAAGCCCGGCCCCCTGCTCACACCCGACGAGCGCCGCCTGCTGGATGCGCTGATCGATCAGGGCGCGCTCGCCATCGAGCGGGTCAACCTGGTGGAGGACATGGACCGGGTGAAGCGCACCATCGAGGCCGATCGGCTGCGCTCGGCCCTGCTCACCTCGATCTCGCACGACCTCAAGACGCCGCTCGCCGCGGTGCTGGGCGCCGCCGGCACGCTGCGCGACCTCGGCGGCGCGCTCGCCGACGCCCAGAAGGCCGACCTGCTCGCCACCATCGTGGACGAGTCCGAACGTCTCAACCGCTTCATCGCCAACCTGCTCGACATGACCCGGCTCGAATCCGGCGCCATCGCCCCCAACGCGACCCTGCACGATCTCGGCGAGATCGTCGGCAGCGCGCTGCGCCGCGCCGCCAAGATCCTCGCCGACCATCGCATCGAGGTGGCGCTCGCGCCCGACCTGCCGATGCTGGCGCTCGATCCGGTGCTGTTCGAGCAGGTGCTGTTCAACCTGCTCGACAACGCCGCCAAATACGCGCCGGACGGCACCACGGTCCACATCGTGGCCGGGCGTGAGAACGGACGGGTCCGGCTCCAGGTGATCGACGAGGGCCCCGGCATCCCGCCGGCCGACATCGAGCGCGTCTTCGACAAGTTCTACCGGGCCCGCAAGGGCGACCATGTCCGCGCCGGCACCGGCCTCGGTCTCGCCATCGCGCGCGGCTTCGTCGAGGCGATGGACGGCACCATCACGGCCGGCAACCGGAGCGATCGCTCCGGCGCCGTGCTCACGGTCTTGCTGCCGGTGCCCGCCCCGGCCCGACTGGACAGCGCCGCATGAGCACGCCCCTGAAGGTTCTGGTGATCGACGACGAGCCGCCGATCCGCAAGCTCCTGCGGATGGGCCTCGGCACCCAAGGCTACGATGTCATCGAGGCGCCGGACGGCGTCACCGCGCTGGAGCGTCTCGCAGAGCGGCCCGGCCTGGTGATCCTCGATCTCGGGCTGCCCGACGTCGCCGGCCTCGACCTGCTGCGCACCATAAGGTCGCGCGCGCCGGCCGTGCCGGTGGTGGTGCTGTCGAGCCGCGACGACGAGGCCGGCAAGGTCCAGGCGCTCGATCTCGGCGCCGACGACTACGTCACCAAGCCGTTCGGCATGGAGGAGCTGCTCGCACGGCTGCGCACCGCACTGCGTCACCAGCTCCAGGTGCAGGGCGAGCGGCCGGTGTTCCGGCTCGGCGATCTCAGCGTCGATCTCGTCCGCCGGCTGGTCAAGATCGGCGACCGCGACGTCAAGCTGTCGCCCAAGGAGTACGAGCTCTTGCGCCTCTTGGTGCAGCACGCCGGCAAGGTGCTCACTCACAAGTTCCTGCTCGGCCATCTGTGGGACGACTACACCGACGCCCAGTATCTGCGCGTCTATGTGCGGCAGCTTCGCCAGAAGATCGAGGCGGACCCGGAGCGGCCGCGCTACGTGCTGACCGAGACCGGCGTCGGCTATCGGCTGCGGGCTCCCGATCCCGAGGAGACGCGGCCGGCCGAGCGCGGCTGACATCGGCGCCGACCGTTCAGTCGTGCTGCGGCGCCTCCTCGCCGACCAGCCGACGCGACCAGTCCTCGACCTGGCGGCTGGCGAGCCGCTTCGCCGCCGTCTGCCGCCACGGCTCGGACAGGTGCGCAATCTCGCTCATGGCGCGGAGCTGATCGATCGCCAGCGTGTCCACGTAGAGCACGCGCCACAGCCGCGTGAGGGTCCATTCGGGCGACAGCCGATCGACCAGGACGAGCGTATCGCCGGCTGCCACTCGCCCTTCCTCGAGCACACGGTAGTACCAGCCGGTGCGGCCGCTCCGCTGCACCCGTACCGCCATGTCGGGAACGCCGAAGCGGAGATTCAGCTTCCAGCACGGCCGGCGGCCCTGGCTCACTTGCACCAGCGCACCACCCAGCCGGAAGATGTCGCCGACCGCGACGTCGGCTTCGGTGAGGCCGGCGGTGGAGAGGTTCTCGCCGAAGGCACCGGGCCGCTCCAGCACCGCCGCCGTGCCGATCTCGTCGCGCCAGCCCGCATAATGCTCGAACGGATAGTGATGCACCGCCTTCTCGGGTCCGCCGTGATGCTTCAGGTCGCCTTGCGCATCGCCCTGGAAGCCCTCACGCCCGAGCCACACGCGGCCGGAGACCGGCCGCTTGTCGATGCCGCTCGGCACCGCACGCGGCCCGAGTGCCGCAAGGGAGCCGACGAGCAGATGGTCGACGACGATCATGATCGATGCCTGACGGTGCGTGCTGCACGAGGAGCGTCGGCGCCGCGAACGTCCGCAGACCATTTCATGAGCGCCCGAACACGAAAACCGCTGCCGATCGCCGACGCGCGACGTCTGAGCGTCTGGAGCGCAGCATCCCGGCCCCCTGATTGCAGCCCGACCGGCGCGCGTCAACCCGCACGGCCCGCTGCGGCGCCTGTATCCGGCGCGCCGGTACCATCATCCGATCGATCGTCGTCGCGATCGATGGTCGGGCGGAGCCGGCATCGTCCGGCGCAGTTGCGGCAGCCCTCCCGCTGGCCGACGATCGTCGAGGCGGAGCGACGCGCAATCACGCCGCCCGCTCCCCCGTCGCCGGGCCGGCGCCGTCACGAACCCTGGAGCAGTCTTCGGCAAAGCGGGACCCGCTGCGCCGGAAGTGGCTCTAGCTGGCCATGCCGAGACTGCGGAGGATCTCCTTCACGAAGGCGCTCTCCTCCGCGAGCTCGCGACCGAAGGCGTCGGGTCCCGCGAACTCCACCTCCGTCACCGTGACCTTCGCGAACTCGACGACGGCCGGCCCGGTGCACGCCTTCTCGACGGCGACAGCCACTTGCTCGACGATCGCATCCGGCGTCGCCTTCGGCGCCCAGATCCCGATATGTACCGGGAGCGCAAAATTGATTCCAGCCTCCAGGAACGTCGGAACCTCGGGCAGAATCTTGGCCCGAGTTTTGTTGAACTGCGCGATCGCCAGCAGACGTCCGCCGCGCGCCTGCGGGACGATCGACTGGGCGAAGCCGAGTGCGAGATCGACGGTTCCGCCGACGGCCGCCGCCACGGCAGGGGTCGAGCCCTGGAACGGAATGTGCGTGAGCTTGATTCCGGCGGCCCGCGCGAACGCTTCGCCGGACAGATGCGTGCTGCCGCCGGTGCCGGCGCTACCGAAGGTCACCTTCTCGGGATTGGCCTTGGCATAGGCGACGAGGCTCTCCAGGTCCTTGAATGGCGCATTGGTGCGCGCGCCCATCACGTTCGGACCGAGACCGACCCGCGCGACGGGCCTCAGGTCGTCGAACTTGTAGGGCAGCTTGTGCTGGTGCGGCGCGATCGTCAGCGGAGCACTGGTGGAGAACAGCAAAGTATGGCCGTCGGGGATGGCTCTGGCACCGTAGCTGGTGCCGATCGTGCCGCCGGCGCCCGGCCGTGTCTCGACCATGATGGTCTTCCCGAGGGTCTTCTCCATCTCGGTCGCGAAGGCGCGGGCGAACTGGTCCGTCGAGCCCGGCGCATAGGGCACCACGAAGGTGATGGGCTGGGTGGGAAACGCCCAGGCACGCCGTGGCCCTGCCACGAGCGTCCCGGCGACGCCGGCCAGCCCGGCGATCACCGTGCGTCGGTTGCTCGTTCCCATCGATCGCGTGCTCATAGGCGTCTCCCTGCTTTTCAAGTGAGCCAGCTCGTACTGGACGTCGATTGAAAGAGATCAGCTGCAATACGCGGCCTGTCCTGCGCCGGAGCGGCCGAACGCGGGCTCGGCCATCGGCCTCGGACGGCGGCGTGCGCACCGGCGGGATCGATCCGGCGCTGGGCCGACGCTCGCACGCCGGCGCACGACCTCGTCGCCGGCCGTTGCGGCTGCTCGCCTCGCGCACCTCGACACTCTTGGCATTCGAACCTCGCCCGGCGTTCACTGCACGTCCCCCCGCGCCGACAGACGGATTCGAGCGGTGCGAACGAGGCGCGATGCTCTACGTTGCCGCGCCCAGATCAAATACCTTTTGCTTATGGGACGAATGATCAAATGCTCTTGGACACCGGCGCCCGCCCTCTGGTCTGCTCGGCGACACGCGAGCCCGGAGGAAGCGGATGCTGTCAACCCCTGCGGCCAAGTCGGCCATCACGGAGCGATCGGAGCGTCGCCCGTTCATCCTGGGCATCGGCGGAACGCCGCGCGAGCGCTCGTCGACCGAGCTCGCCCTGCGCGTGTCCCTCGCCGCAGCGGCGGCAAACGGGGCGGGCACGATGCTGCTCGGCGGCCGGGACCTGCTGCTGCCGCTCTACCAACCGGGACCCGAGCATCAGACGCCGCAGAGCCGCAGGCTCGTGGATGCGTTGCGGCGATGCGACGGCCTGGTGATCGCGAGCCCGTCCTATCACGGCGCGATGTCGGGCCTGATCAAGAACGCACTGGACTACACCGAGGAGGTGCGCGGCGCCGGCCGGACCTATCTGGACGGTATCGCGGTGGGCCTCATCGCCTGCGCCGGCGGCTCGCAGGGGGCCGGCCAGACCCTGGCGGCGCTCCGGGGCGTCGCCCATGCGCTTCGTGGCTGGCCGACGCCGTTCGGGGCGGCGATCTGCACCACGCCGATGCTGTTCGACGCCGACGGCGCCTGCCTGGACCTGAAGACCGCGGCTCAGCTCGAGCTGGTCGGCCGGCAGGTCCTCTCGTTCGCGCGGATGAACATGGCCGCCGGTGACGCCGCAGGGCGCTAGAGCGGCATCCGATCCAACCGGATCGGCCTCCGCCCTGAAGGGCTCACGGGCTCGCATTGTCCACGGCGAACCGCCGCCCACGTCACCCGACAATGCGCTCGCGAGCCCCCTATGCAACGAGACATGACAGCGAGGATCGCATGAAGCTCGGAGTCTGGACGCCGCTCCCCCATATCATACGTTCGGAGCCGGCGATGGAGCGCGCCATCTCCGACCTGACGACGCCGGGTGCCGGCGCCGACAGCGACAGGTCGTTCGAGCTCGCGGTCGACGTGCTGCGGGATGCGGAGGACGCCGGCTTCGACATCACGCTCATCGCCGAGCGCTGGCTCGGCCCCGATCTCGAGTCCTGGATTCTCGCGTCGGCACTGTCGCAGCGTACCCGGCATATCGAGCTGATGGTGGCGGTCCATCCCGGCATCGTGACGCCCCAGGCGGTGGCGAAGATGGGCGCCTCGCTCGACCGCATCAGTGGCGGGCGGCTCGCCATCAATGTGGTGAACGGCTGGTGGCCGGACGAGATGAACCTGTTCGGCAACGGCGCTTGGCTCGACGACAGCGACAAGCGGGCCGAGCGCATGGGCGAGTTCATCCGCGTCCTGCGCGGCCTGTGGACCAATGACGCCTTTTCGTTCCGCGGCACACACTACACCGTCGAAAATGGGCGCCTGCCACTGAAGCCGATCCAGACTCCTCCGCGAATATACGCCGCCAGCCGCTCGCCTTCCGGCAAGGAGCTCGTCGCGGAGACCTGCGACGTGTGGTTCGCCGATTATCAGCCCGACTACCGGCTGTACGATCAGAACATGGCCGTGCTGGCCACGGAGATCGCCGAGATGCGCGAAAAGGCCGCGAAGCACGGGCGGAGACTGGCGATCGGCCTGAGCGCCCATGTGATCTGTGCCGAGACCCTGGAGCAGGCCAACGCCGAGGCCGACGAGCTGATCGCCTATGGTCAGCAGGACCGGATCGCCTCCATCGCGGCCAGGGGCCTGGGCGCCGGGCTCGTCGGGACCCCCGCGCTGCTGGCCGAGCGGATCGCCGCACACGAGCGCATCGGCATCGACTGCCTGATGCTGCGGTTTCATCCCATGCGTGAAGGACTCGGCACGTTCATCGCGCGGGTGATGCCGCTGCTCGGATCGCGAGGCCACACCCGCGCCGTCGCGGATGACGGCGCTCCGGCCACCTCCCTCGCGAGTCGCTGAGTCCATGCCGCCCGCGGCGACTCCCCACTGCATCGTCACCGGCAGCTCCTCGGGCATCGGGCTCGCTCTGACGGCACGCCTGCTCGCCGGCGGCTGGCGCGTAACGGGCCTCGACCGCCAGCCGCATCCGACCGGCGATGCCGACGGGCTGCGGACTGCGCTCGTCGATCTGCTCGACGAGACGGCCCTCGAGGCCGCTCTGTCGACGGTCTCAGAGGATCGGCCGAGCGCCTTCGTGCACTGCGCCGGCATCATGCGGGCCGGCCGGATCGCCGAGATGCGGCACGAGGATCTGGAGCTGCTCTGGCGGTTGCATGTGGCCACCACCGTCACCATCATGCGACGCCTCGCGCCCGCCCTGCCCGATCACACTGGCCGGGTAGTGCTGCTCTCCAGCCGAGGGGCGCTCGGCCGGCCCGGACGCGGCCTCTACGCCGCCTCCAAGGCGGCGCTGAGCGGACTTGCCAGGAGCTGGGCGCTGGAGCTGGCGGCGCGCGGCGTCACCGTCAACGTGGTCGCGCCCGGAGCGACCGACACGCCGATGCTGGCCGACCCGGCGCGCGGCGAGCCGCCGGTGGTCGATCTGCCGATCGGCCGGCTCATCCGGGCCGAGGAGGTCGCCTATCTGATCATGTGCCTCCTGGCCCCCGACGCGGGTGCCGTCACCGGACAGACGATGTTCGTCTGCGGCGGAGGATCGCTGGTCGCACCCTCGTGAGACACTTGAGCACCGCCCGGCGAGGCGGGACCCGGCTCGCCAAGGCACTCCACGAGACAATGCGATCGTGAGGCCGCCGACCGCGGAGGTGATCCAGCCCGATCGGACTCCACTCTAGTCGTTCGCGATCCGACCCGGCCAGGCATCGGCCTCCGTCATGGCGTCCAGCACGGCACGGGCGGCCGCCACGAAAGCCTCGAGAACCGCCGGCTGCGAAGACGAATCGCGGGCGACGAGCGTCAGCGACCAGGCGACGCGCGGGGCGATCGCTCGCGCCTCGATGCCATGGGCGAGCAGATCCGCCGACAGCGTCGCCCTGGTCATCAGAGTGGCGCCCAGCCCTTCCTTCAACAGCCCGCGAGTGACGAGATGATCGTCGACCTCGTATTTCGGCTCGACCCAGAATCCCTCGCGCGCCGCCCAGACGTCGAGAAGACGTCGCGATGCATTCGGCCGGCTCGTCAGGATAAGCGGCAGCTTGGCGATGTCGCAGGCGGTGAGCGCCTCCCCCGGAGGCAGGATTTCCCCGCGGCCGACGACGAAGACCTCCTCCTCCAGCAGCGGTGTCGCGGTGAGGCCCCGTTGCGGCAGGACATCGTGTGCGAAGGCGAGATCGATCTTCCCCTGAGCCAGATACTGATGCAGCTGGTGACTGAACCCTCCGATAATCCGGATATCGACATTGGGATGATGTTGCGAGAAGCGCGCCAGCAGCGGCGGCGCCAAGACATGCCCGACGCCGGGCGTGGTGCCGACGGTGATGCGCCCCGACAGGCCCGTCGGACGATTGCGGACCTCGGCCCTGGTCTGCTCGACCTGTCGCAACAGCTGACCGCTGCGCTCGAACAGGATGCGTCCCGCGTCCGTGAGACTCGCGCCATCGCGGCTCCTGACGAACAGCGAGCACCCCAGATCGGCTTCGAGCTCGCGGATCGTGCGGCTGACGGCGGGCTGCGAGATATGGAGCAGAGCCGAGCCGCGGCTGAAGCTGCCGCACGTCGCGACCGTGTGGAAGTAGCGCAGAGCTCTCAGGTCCATCCGTCAACCTCCGCGCCGCCTCGGGCAGACTTTCAGCCGGTCGTTCGAAGGCCGCGTGCCATGATGCGGGCCCGGGATGGGGAGAGGACGAGGGCAGCGCGATCGTCCGGCGGCACCGGGACGACCGATGGCGCGCCGCGCCGCTTTGCCATGCCGTCGCGAGCATGCGGCCAGGACGTGGCGCCGCGCGCGCTTCCGAGCGCACCGACCGGCACATCCGACCTGTCGATCGTCCAGTCGGTTAGTAGAAATACTAGTTATGCAATGCTCAGGTGTCAACAGTTCGGCGGACAACAGCCCCGTCGCGCCGTCGCACCAGAAGCGATGCACGAGCTGTCGTCGATCCAAAACGTGAGCGAATTCGAGAGCGCGCGCACCTGTCCAGACTACGGCGAGGTGTCGACATTTCTGTCGGTCACCGGGGGCGACACTGCCTGGGTCGAGTTGCTATCGGCCAATGCCCGCCGCGGCCATAGAATTCGCGCTTCTGAATTCAAAGGAGAAATTGGCCCACCCGCAAACAGCTCGGTTTCAGCGACTATCGACAACGATCGGTCAATTTTTTTGCGGTGTGGATCGCCGAGTGCATTCGGCGCCAAGAAAAAAAGACCGTCGACACCTATAGCACGATCAGCAAACACGCTCCACTGACTCTTCCTTTTACCATCTGGACGGAGCGAAAGCGCGGGCGAAAAGCTAGGCAACGGCGGTTATCGGAGTATCCAGAATTCTTCGCGGGCGCGGTCGCGCTCGGCAGCACAAGCTGTAGAAAAAGCAAGTCCGCTATCGCTGCCGGCCAAGTGGTCGTCTGATGCAGTCAGTTGAAAATGGAGCCTAGGACTTTCCAATGCTGCTGCACGACCGGCACGCCGCTGACTGCCGTCGCGCCGGCCCCGAGAAATTGAACGAATTCGCCTTCACCGCTCTGGCCGACATTCTCAAGATAGAAAACCGATGCTGCCTCCGGCATCGCTTTTCCAAGCCGTTTCAGGTAGGCGAAGTGGTCCGCTGATACAGGGTCGGCCTTCGTGACGACGGCGAGAATACGCCCGTGCAGTAGGGAGAGGTCGGGCGGCCGTCCCAGTAGCACATAGCCTTTATCCAACGCGACCGGAAAGGCGCTGTCGCCGGCCACGCGCGCAGCGGCGACCACCTGCGCGAGGACGGGCGACGCGCCCAGAAAGACCGCCTCATCCTGCGACTTTGCCGTCGTCGTTTCGTCGAACAGCACCCCGACGATCTTGTGAAGCGTCGCGCTACTGCGTTGCACGAAATGCGTCGGCGGCGCTCTCGGATTTGTCGAGGGCATCGTCTCCAGTGCGATCCGTGACAGCTCCGAGTTGTCGATCCCAAGCCGCCGGGCGTAGGTTTTGCCCGGCGTCTGCACGACGGCGAAATCGCCGTTCTTTACCTCCGCCGTAGCCGAGACGATCAGAGTCTGGCCGGGGAAGGCCACGAGACCGAGGGTCGGCGCGCGCAGCGTGAACAACGACACATCGCCGAGCGTCGCCAGCTCGAAGGTTTCCGTCGCATCGTCAACGCTGGTCAGCGCCCCGCCGACTTCCCGCGCGGCCAACCGGCCGACAACGGCAATGGGCTTGCTGGGCAGCGTGACGACTTTCAGGTTGGAGCCGCCCTTTTGCACTTCGGCGACGGCTTGCTCTGGCGGCAGACGCCCCATAAAGCGGGCATAAGCCAGCCAGCACGCGTCGATGGCCGAAAAAACGTCCTCGTAGCCTTGCCGCACCACATCGGCTTCGGCAGGCGAGATCTGATCCGCCTGACCATGATGTGCCTTGTTGATGACCTCGCGAAACGGCGCTCCCACCCGTAAGACCGGGAGGTCAAGAAGGCGCTGAAACGGCTCTTCGTTAAATGGTCGCTCGCCGCGTTTGCGCGCATTCGCGATCCGACCGAGCAGGTCGTTTAAGGTCGGATCAATGAGGATCGACGGATCGGAAGCAAGCAGGTCCCACAGCTTGGTTTCGATCCGTATGCGGACCGGATGAACGAAGGCCCGCGCCAGCGCGACATCGTTCACATCGGTTTTCTGCCAATGTTCGCAGCGGGTCCGCGCCTCGTCCGCCACCGGCGCGAGGCTCGCAGTGCATTTCGAGGTGGAGACGGCGGAGAATTCCCAGGTCTCGAAGCGGTAGCTTGCGCCCCCGGACTTGTGGGCAGTGACGAAACCCTCGATGGCCGGGATGAACCCGAAATCATTGCTGACGATCAACGGATTCATCTGCGCCGCCAGAAGATGCGGCACCGTTGCAGCTAGGTTCGCCACGTTGCTAGGGTCGAACAGATCCTGCGGATCGTCCATCAGGAGGGTCGTAAGCCCGCCGGCGCGATCCCAGACTTGCTGCCAGAGCGCCACAACGAAGGCGGCGAGATAGGCGCGCAGAGCCGAGGCATTCATGACGTGATGCGCTTCGACCAAATGCTTGCCTTGCGACGCCAGCAGGCCGAGCCCATCGGTCTTTGCCGGATCGAGGCCAGCATATGCCGGCGCTTGCAGAAACTGTGCCCGGTACATGTGTTGCGCCCACGCGCTCGCCTGGGTGTCCAGCGCGGTGATCAGACCGGCCACCTGATCGTGCACCAGCGCTGGAAAGCGAACGAAAGGTTCGACCGCCTTGGCGGCCCGCGCCAGCTTCTCGATCCGGACCTTTTGCTTCGCCCATTTCTCGCAGGTCTCTTTGATTTGAGCGAGCTGCCGACGCAGACCGGCGAAGATCGTTGCGGCACCGCGATAGGCCTTAAGCACCGTCAACTGGCCATCGATGGAGCGAAGATTGGCGCCGAGATCGGTCTCGGGCTTGTCCGCCCGCAGGACGCCCATCATCGCCGCCTTGGCGAACTCCGCGTGTTCGGCGCGGTAGCGCGCGAGCTGAACGGCGCGGCGAACATTCTTGATGGCCGCGCGCAGGCCTTCGTTGTCGGGAACCTCTGACGGAATGTCGACACCGGGAAGCGGGACACGCGGCGGCGCATCCTTCCACGCGGATTGGCACAACGTCGCAATGCCCGGCGACATCTTCTTGAGCATCGCCGGAAATTCCGGCGTCGCGAAGACTTCCTTCGACAGCGCCGCCTCGTAAAGAGCGGCGAGGTCGTCCGGGACAGCTTGCTCGATGAACGGCTGGAGCGTCGCCGGCAGCTGCCCGCGCAAAGACTGTTTTGTATCGCGCTCCCATTCGGCCGCCGTCTTCAGCATCGCAGCGTCAGCTGTCCGGGCCTGGTTCAGCGCCTCTGCGACCGAGCGGTCCAGCAACGCATCTTTTGGAATCGCGCCGGGCTGGTGGAGATCGCGCTCGCAGACGGGGCAGTCGGTGAGAGGCTTGCCCGGATGGGCGGCCTCGTGCCACTTGGCGACGAGACCGTATAGCCGCAGCCGATCGGCGCGCCCCGCATCAGCCAAGTGCGCGACCAAGGTTTTCGCCTCAGCCTCGATCTTCGCCAGCACGTCCTCGGCGGTCGTCGTATGTTCGGCTGTCACTTCACCGAGCTTCGACGAGAGCTGCATCGACGGCAATCCCTCGAGCGCCGCTCCGCTGAAGCAATTGCCCGCCGCCGTCAGGGCGGCGCCAAAACGATTGACATCGGCTTCCGTCGCCAGCGGTGGGAGCGCGCCAAGGATCAGCAAGGCATCGGCAGCGGCCTTGGTTTCGACGGCTTTCAGGCGGGTCTCGGCCTCATCGAGCCCGGCCTTCCAGGCGTCAGGCCTCGCATCGGACGGCACCACCACGCAAGTGAGGTCGGGAAGGCCCTCACCGTCCTTCAGCAGATCGGCGAGCGTCTGCAATTGCTTCGCCGCCATTGTTTCGCAGTCAGCTTTGTTGGCTGTCGCCTGCTTGGGATATTTGTCGGTCAGGCGGTCGTGCAGACGTTCGCTACGTTTGCCGAAATGCGCCAACGGCCGTAGGCCCGTCAACGTCGACACGGCCTGCGACAAGGTGGTTTTATCGTCGAAGCGCGTGGCGGCAGCGATGCCGGGCATCAATGTGCCGACCTGAAGCGCCAAATCCGACAAGCCGAGCTTGTCAAGGCCGGTTGGTGCCGTCTTGAAGGCGCGTTTGCCGTCGCGTTCGAGGCGACGTTCGACATCGACTTCGCGCCCGTCGATGAGCGAGCGGAATGTGAGCCGCACCCAGGTATCGACCTTCGGCGCGCCGTCGACTGCGACGAGTTCGGCCTCGTTGGGGATAGGGACAATGCCGGGCAAGGCGAAGCTCTTGTCCGTTGTATCGCCGTCTCCGTCGCCGCCACTGACCTGCACCTGAATCGGTTCGTGCAAGAGCGAGGGAAGCCCCTGCGAGCGATGACCGTAGCCAGTCAGACACCAGCAGATCGCACTCACCAGTGACGTCTTGCCCGCGCCATTGAAGCCGCGGAACAGCGAGACATCGCCCGCAAGCTCGAGCTCGAACAGATGCGGATCGGCGCCGGCGGCGACGCAGTGACGATGCAAACCGCGGAAGCGATGCGCGACAACTTTGACGAGACGCCATTTCTGCACAGTGGCGGGCGGCCGCGCCAGCGCGGCGACGGTTTTGGGCGGCTTGTCCAACGCATCTAGCACGCGGTCGATCTCACCGTCCTGGATGGTCGGATCCTTATCTGGATTCCAATAGGTCCGGCGGTCCTGATTGTAGAATGCCAGAATCGCTCGACTATCGGCCAAAGACAGCGAAAATTCTTCGCCGCCCGTGACGGCGAGAACGTCGCCGGCGATCAGATGGAGAATGACCTCATCGAGGGTGAGATCGGCAATCTTATGCGCCATCCCCATGGCCCTTGTTGATGCGAACTGTCATCCACAGCTTCGATCCCACATCCCCGAGCACCGAACGGGTCATCGCATCATCAGGAGCACGTAGCGGGATTCGGTCGTTTGATTTTGTCACCGTGATCGTGATTCAACTACGATAACTCGCGCCTTATCAAATGGCGAGGAAAGCCCCTGCGACGGACCCGTCAGGTCTCAGCCAACTCCTCCTGCGGAGAGGCCATGCCATTTCAGTGGAACAAGCCAGCCTTACGGAAAAGACCGTCAACACTATGAACTCTATCTGGCGGTCTTTTTGTTTCGGCTGCTACTCGCTTCAAAAAGAACCGTCAGAAAGACCGTCAACTTATCCAGCTGCCGGAGCCAAAAACCGCTTGGGATCAGGCAAATTCTCTTGATGAATCAATCAACTATCAGATCGCGCGGATAAATGGGCGATGCTATCGCGATGATATCCAGAACCAGATAAGCTATTGAATTTAAACGGATAATTTTTAGAAGTCGCCGCCCCCTCACTCCCACTCGATGGTGCCGGGCGGCTTCGAGGTGATGTCGTAGACGACGCGGTTGACGCCCTTCACCTCGTTGATGATGCGGGTCGCCACGTGGCCGAGGAACTTCATGTCGAACGGATAGAAGTCCGCCGTCATGCCGTCCGTCGAGGTGACGGCGCGCAGCGCCAGGACGTGCTCGTAGGTGCGGCCGTCGCCCATCACGCCGACGGTCTTCACCGGCAGCAGCACCGCGAACGCCTGCCAGATGTCGTCGTAGAGCCCGGCGCGGCGGATCTCCTCGATGTAGATCTCGTCGGCGTAGCGCAAGATCTCCAGCTTCTCGGCGGTGATCTCGCCGGGGCAGCGGATGGCGAGGCCCGGCCCCGGGAACGGATGGCGGCCGACGAACACGTCGGGCAAGCCCAGCTCGCGGCCGAGCGCCCGCACCTCGTCCTTGAACAGCTCGCGCAGCGGCTCGACGAGCTTCATGTTCATGCGCTCGGGCAGGCCGCCGACATTGTGGTGCGACTTGATGGTGACCGACGGACCGCCGGTCGGCGAAACGCTCTCGATCACGTCGGGATAGAGCGTGCCCTGCGCCAGGAAATCGGCACCGCCGAGCTTCTTGGCCTCCTCCTCGAAGACGTCGACGAACGCCTTGCCGATGATCTTGCGCTTGTCCTCGGGGTCGACGACGCCGGTCAGCGCCTCGACGAAGCGGTCGCGCGCCTGCACATGCACCAGCGGGATGTTGTAGCTGCCGCGGAACATGGCGATGACGCGCTTGGCCTCGCCGCGGCGCAGCAGCCCGTGGTCGACGAACACGCAGGTGAGCTGGTTGCCGATCGCCTCGTGCAGCAGCACCGCCGCCACCGCCGAGTCGACACCGCCCGACAGGCCGCAGATCACCCGGCCGGTGCCTACCTGGGCGCGGATCTTCTCGATCGCCTCCTCCTTGAAGGTGCGCATCGTCCAGTCGCCCTGGCAGCCCGCCACCTTGCGCACGAAGTTGCGCAGCAGCAGGGCGCCGTGCGGCGTGTGCATCACCTCCAGGTGGAACTGGGTGCCGTAGAAGCGGCGCGTCTCGTCGGCGATCACCGCGATCGGCGCGTTCGGCGAGGTCGCCACCACCTGGAAGCCGTCCGGCACCCGAGTGACGCGGTCGCCGTGGCTCATCCACACCGGGTATTTCTCGCCGGTGTGCCAGATGCCGTCGAACAGCTGGCAGTCGGCGGTGACCTGCACCTCGGCGCGGCCGAACTCGCGGTGGTGGCCGGCCTCGACCTCGCCGCCGAGCTGGGTGGCCATCGCCTGCTCGCCGTAGCAGATGCCGAGGATCGGCACCCCGGCTTGGTAGAGCGAGGCGGGCGGCAGCGGCGCGCCGGGCTCCAGCACCGACGACGGGCCGCCCGACAGGATGACGCCCTTGGGCCGCATCGCCGCGAAGGCCGCGTCGGCTTTCTGGTAGGGCACGATCTCCGAGTAGACCCCCTCCTCCCGCACCCGGCGGGCGATGAGCTGGGTCACTTGGGAGCCGAAGTCGACGATGAGGATCTTGTCGTGTTGCATGCGCCGGGGTTAGCGGATCGCGTCGCCCCCCGCAATCCGGGGCGCCCGCAACCCACGATGAAATCGGCTGCATCCGACACTGGCCGGCCGTCGCCCGCTGTCTCCGTAACCGTCCATAAAGGCGGGCGCGGCAGAATGGCGCGGCTGCCGATCGGGTCCCGGCGGCGATCGCGCTCCCATCGCCCCGCTCCCATCGCCCGAGCCATGACCGAGACCTCGATGGCCATGTCCCCGCCCTCCGGCCCGGTCGAGGCCGACCGCCGCGACGCCCTGTTCCGCGAGAGCCTGCCGCAGCGGCTGGAGCGGCTGGCCCTCGGGACGGCCTGGAGCCTCAAGCCGCCGCGGCTCGCCGGGCTGCCCGGCCTCGCCCGGCTGTGGCTCGCCGACCTCGTGGCCCCGGGCGCGGAGCTGCCCGACCCGGACCGCACCGTCAACGACTTCGGGATCTGCGGCATCGTCCGCGATCCTTCGCCCGCCAGCGTGCTGGAGGGCTATCGGCACGGCCTGTTCCCCTTCGCCCATGTCGGACCACTGAAATGGGTGTCGCTGCCGGAGCGCTGCGTCTCGGCGGTCGACGACTTCCACATCGGCAAGAACCTGCGCCGCCTGCTGCGGCAGGGCCGCTATAGCGTCACCTTCGACCGCGACTTCGAGGGGGTGATCACCGCCTGCGCGGGCCGGCGCAGCGGCCGCTGGCATCTCACCTGGATCACCCCGCGGATCATGCGGCTCTATGCCGAGCTGTTCGATGCCGGCCACGTCCACTCGTTCGAGGTGTGGAACGCCGGCGGCGAGCTCGTCGGCGGCGGCTACGGGGTCGCGGTCGGCGGCGCCTTCTTCACCGAGTCGCAGTTCTCGCGCGAGACCAACACGTCCAAGATCGGCTTCACGGTGCTCAACTGGCACCTGGCCCACTGGGGCTTCACTCTCGACGACGGCAAGTGGCCGACCTCGCCGCTCCTCGACATGGGCTTCCGCACCCTGCCGCGGGCGGCGTTCCAGGCCCGGCTCGCCACCGCGGCGGCGCTGCCCGGCAAGCCCGGCCGGTGGAGCGTCGAGACGGACCTCAAGACGGTCGCGGCGTGGCAGACGGGCGGCAGCAAGGAGCAGCGGCCCGAGACCTGAGGAGACCACGGCTCGATCGGCTCGCAAGAGACCGAGAAGCGCGAGGCGGGGCTGTAACGGCCCATAAACGGGACGAATGGCATAAAAGTGCAGGATCATGTCCGGACCGGAGGCCGCGAGGCTGCCCAACCCGGACGCCCCCAGTACGGATCGACCATGACCGAACTCGTCGCCGCCTCGGTGGATTCGGCGAACACGCCGCAGGTCTCCGAGCGACGCCAGGCGCTGTTTCGGGAGCCGGTCGCGCGCCGCGTTCAGCGGGTCGTCCTCGGAACTGCCTGGGCGCTCCAGCCGAGCCGCATCGGCAGCCTGCCGGGCCTCGCCCGGCTGTGGCTCGCCGACCTGGTCGGCGGGGGGCGGGAGCTGCCCGATCCGCGGCGCCCCGCGAACGCCATGGGGGCCTGCGGCATCGTCCACGATCCCACGCCGGAGCGGCTGGTCGAAGCCTATGGGCGCGGGCTGTTCCCGCTCGCCCATTTCGGCCCGCTGAAATGGATGTCGCCCCCGGATCGCTGCATCCTGACCTTCGCGGACCTGCATATCGAGCGCACGCTGCGCCGCCTGATGCGGCAGGGGCGCTACACGGTGACCTTCGACCGCGCCTTCGACGAGGTGATGGTGGCCTGCGCCGGACGCCGGCGCGGCCGCTGGCCGCTCACCTGGATCACGCCGCGCGTCATGCGGCTCTACGCCGAGCTGCACGACGCCGGCCACGCCCACTCGTTCGAGGTGTGGAACCGTGCCGGCGCGCTGGTCGGCGGCGGCTATGGGGTGGCGGTGGGCGGCGCCTTCTTCGGCGAATCGCAGTTCTCGCACGAGCGCAACACGTCGAAGCTCGGGCTCACGGTGCTGCACTGGCATCTCGCCCGCTGGGGCTTCCTGCTCGACGACGGCAAGTGGCCGACGCCGACCACCTGCGCCATGGGGTTCCGCTGCGTGCCGCGCGAGGAGTTCCTGGCGCTGCTCGGCGACGCGGTCGCCCGCCCCGGCCGCACCGGCCGGTGGGTGACCGAGACCGGCCCCGAGACGGTCGCGCGCTGGCGGCCGGAGGAGTGCGCGCACGCCCGCCGGTCGAGCCAGGCCGCGTAGTTTTTCCGTCAGGCGGCCCGCCGGTCAGCCGGCCCGCCGAAGCACCGCCACATAGAAGGCATCGGTGCCGGTGCGACGCGGCGTCATCAGGAGGCCCTCGGGTCCGGCCAGGACCGCGTCCAGGAAGGCCGACGCCGGCTCGCCCAGCGCCAGGACGGTCTCGGCCGGCGGCAGCGCCGCGAAGCCCGGATGGCGCGTCAGGAAGCCCGCCACCTGGTCGGCGTTCTCGTCGGCGAGCAGCGAGCAGGTGATGTAGACGATGCGGCCGCCCGGGCGCACCAGCGTGGCGGCACGGTCGAGCACCGTGGCCTGCTGGGCGATCCGGGTGGCGAGCGACCCCGGGCGCACCCGCCACTTGGCGTCCGGGTTGCGGCGCCAGGTGCCGGTGCCGGTGCAGGGCGCATCGACCAGGACCAGGTCGGCCCTGTCGGCGAGGTCGTCCAGCCCGTCGGCGCCGGGACGCGGCGTGCGGACCTGGACGTTGCGGACGCCGGCCCGCTCCAGCCGGGCATGGATCGGTGCCAGCCGGCGCTTGTCGAGGTCGGTCGCGTAGATCTGCCCCTTGTTGGCCATCGCGGCGGCGAGCGCCAGCGTCTTGCCGCCGCCTCCCGCACACAGGTCGATCACCTGCTCGCCCGGCTTGGCGGCGGCGAGCAGCGCGGCCACCTGCGAGCCCTCGTCCTGGATCTCGACCTGTCCCTTGATGAAGGCCGGCTCGGCATGGACGGGCGGGCTCTTGGCCTCCGGCCCGATGGTGATCCGCAGGCCGACAGGCGACCATGGTGTCGGCTTCGGCGCCAGATGGCCGAGCGCGGCCATCGCCTTGTCGCGGCCAGCCGCCAGCGTGTTGACTCGCAGGTCGATCGGCGCCCGGTGGGCGAGCGCCCGCCCCTCGGCGACCCGGTCGTCGCCGAACACCCGGGCGAGCGCCCCGTCGAGCCATTCGGGATAGTCGCCGGCGACATGCGGCGGCGCCGCATCGTCCGGCTCGCCGCGGGCGAGCGCCGCACGCTCTGCCGGGGTCAGAGGGTCGGGCGCGAAGCGGCTGCCGTCGCAGAGCTTTTCGATCGCCGCGGGATCGAGGCCGCGGTCCAGCCGCAGCATCCCGAGCAGCACGGCGCGCGGCGTCGCCTCCCCCATCCGGTGGGCGGCCGAGAGCTTGCGGCGCAGCGCGTCGTAGACGAGGCCCGCGATGGCGGCACGGTCGCCCGAGCCGGCGAAGCGGTGGGCGAGGCCCCAGTCCTTGAGGGCGTCGGCGGCGGGACGGCGGCGGGCCTCGATGTCGGCGAGGACCTCGATGGCGGCGGACAGGCGGGCAGCAGGTGTCATGCGCCCCTGTCCCACACCGGCGACGGAAA
Organism: Rhodoplanes serenus; assembly: GCA_009720755.1. Lineage (GTDB taxonomy): Bacteria > Pseudomonadota > Alphaproteobacteria > Rhizobiales > Xanthobacteraceae > Rhodoplanes > Rhodoplanes serenus. The sequence goes on along the minus strand of WNKV01000006.1, from coordinate 79,085 downwards.
CGCCACCGGAACGGCGCGGCCGGGGCCGGCCGGAGACTCGTATTGACAACTAGCTGTCAAAATGGATATATGCTGTCATGTCACCGCGATTTCATCCCGACCAGACCGCCGCCGGCGACGCGCTCACCGCGCTGATGCTGGAGACTTTCCGCCTCAACGGGCGCCTGCTCGCCGCCGGTGACCGGCTGGTCGAGCCGGTCGGCCTCACCAGCGCGCGCTGGCAGGTGCTGGGCGCCATCGCCATGGCGGGCCGGCCCGAGCCGGTCGCCCACATCGCCCGCGACATGGGCCTGACGCGCCAGTCGGTGCAGCGGGTCGTCGACGTGATGGCGGCCGAGGGGCTGGTGGCGTTTGCCGACAACCCGCATCACCGGCGCGCCAAGCTGGTGGAGATGACGGCGCGCGGCCGCGCCGCCTACGACGCCGCCATCGTCCGCCACACCACCTGGTCGAACGCCCTCGCCGACGGGCTCGCCGAGGCCGACATCCTCGCCGCTCTCGCGCTGCTGCGGGCCGTGCGGGGCCGGCTCGAAGACGCCGCGGCCGCCGTCGCCGAGCCCCCGTCCGAAGCCGCCACGACCGATCCATCTCTCGCTTGATCCGCGACGGAGACCGTTATGTCCGTGACCGCCCCTCGTTCGTTGCACAGCAGCCCGATTCTGCGCCTGCACGGCGCCGCCGGCCTGCTCGGCTTCGTGACCATCCTGACCTTCTGGACCTCGACGGTCGCGTCCGAGCTGTTCGGTTCGCCGGCGACCGTCGCGGCCGTCAAGCAGGCGATCGCCTGGGCGCTGCTGCTGCTCGTCCCGGCGCTGGCGACCGCCGGGCTCAGCGGATTCCGGATGGCCGGGGCGGCGACCGCCCCGCGGCTGGCGGCCAAGCGCCGGCGCATGCCGCTGATCGCGCTGAACGGCGTGCTCGTCCTGGTGCCCTGCGCCGTCACCCTCGCGGTGCTGGCCGGGCGCGGCGACTTCGGCGCGACCTTCCAGGCCGTGCAGGCGCTGGAGCTGATGGCGGGCCTCGTCAACCTGGTGCTGATCGGCCTCAACATCCGCGACGGTCGCGCGCTGACGGCGCGCCGAGCCTCGGCGATAGGCGCCATCCGGTGAGCAGCAGCGGAGCAGAACGATCGACGGCAGCCGGCAGAAGCACGCCGCCGCCACTTACAGGCGAGCCGCCGGCGCCGTCCCGAAGCTCCGCCGCCATGTTGCGCCGAGGTCCTTGTCGAGGCCGAGCCAGCCGGCGTCGAGCTGCGCACGAAGGAAGGCATCGCGCTCCCGCGCACGGCCAACCAGAAGCCATCGGAGCTGCGGTACCAAATAGCGGAAGAACGCCAGCCACTGGACGTAGTTGACGGCAAGCGGATTGCCCGTCACGGCGACCTTGCCGGCATTGATCGCTGCCGCCACGCCATGGGCGAGAACCAGCATGGACCGCAGCCGAGGTTGCGACCCGACCGGCAATGCCTCGGCCAACGAGTGGCCCTCATGGAGATCACGGGCCAAGCAGGAGAGCCGCACCACGACCTCGACAACGATCGCGCACACGCCACCGGCCAGGACGTGGCGGAGATCATATCCGTTCCGGTACATCTCGCGCGTGATCTCGGCGATGCTGGCCTCTCCGATGATCCGCTGTTGAAGGAGCTGGCAGGCGCCGAACAGCGGCGGCGGCAGCCCCGCCGGGGTCGCTACATCGGACAGCATATGGCCTGCGACCGTGGCGAAGGCATCGGCGATTCCCGCAAACAGCCCGCGGCCCGCATCAACCGCATCCCAGCCCGTCGCGTCCTGAATCACGATCGCCCCGTCCGCCCCGATGGCCATGAATCCGCCCGCCAATACGTCGCGGACCCCGAACAACCAGCCGAGCAGCGGGTCATGCCCGAGCGCATGCAGGCGATGGGTGCGCGGCCCCAGCCCCTTCACCGCAATGGCGAGCCCAGCGCTGGTGGGCGCGTCGTAGGGCACCGGATAGGCCCGTTCGAGAGACCGCACCGTCTCGGGTGGCAGCAGCTCGGCGAAACCATCCTTCAGCAGATTGGACAGCCAGCCTCCCTCCGATCCCGTGCTGCCCAGAAAACCCGGATGGCGCGGCACCTGGACGAGAAGAATGTCGGCGAGCGCGGCCAGAACCCCGGCAACACCCGCAACCGCATAGTCCGCCGGTGCAAGACGATGGAGGTTCGCGAACTCGCTCTCCCACCCATCGACGCGCGCCAGCGCGCCCTGTTGCTCGTCCGGGGTCAGCAGATCGTCGAACGAGACGGGCCTGTTGGCACAGTCGGCGCGCGCCTCCGCGACGATTTCGTCCCACGATCGGACCGCCGGGGGCGCTGCGCCACCACATGCTGAACGCGGCTCAGCCGACAGCCCGGTCAACAGCGCGCTCGCCCGCCCGATCGCATCGTCAGTCGCGACGGTGAGCCGAGCCGCCCCGCGCTGCTCGACATCGAGCCGTTGCCGTTGAGCCGCCAGCACCGCCAGGCTGTCAGGGCCATCCGCGGCAGCGCCGACGACAAGCCCGCCCATCGCATCTTCAAGCCGGACGAGGAGATCGTTCAGATAGGCGAGGCGCTCGCCCGAGGCGGCGTTCCGGTCCTGTAGCTCGCGGATCAACGCATCGTGCTTGCGCAACGCCTCCTGGAGCAAGACCTCGGCTGCCGCGGCCTCCGCACTGCGCGCGCCCGGAAGCACCTCACGGCCGGCCTGAGCAATCAAGCTGGCCTGGACTCCGAGCCAAGACCATCCGCGCTGCAAACCCGCCGCCCCGGCCTGCCCGGCAGACGCCATCCCGGATCGGATCGCATCAACCGCAGCCCCGCCGCGCGTCGACCAGTCGTCCAGGTCGGGCCGGATCGAAAGCGTGGCGCCGAGGTTCGCAAGGGCGGACCGGACCGTCTCCGGAACGGCCGAGGGCGAGAGCGCTCGTGTCTGGTCGGCAACGGCCGCGCCGGCCTCTGCCAGCAACTCTTGAAGAACGATCAGCGCCGTGCGTGGCGAACCGTCGGACGACATACGAGCCCCCCGGCCGTGCAGTCGCGAGGATAGCAATCTAGATACCGCAACCCAAGGGCGGCGTCGCGGGGCCGCACCGCCCCTCAGGGCAGCGACCGGCTCTCGCATGTCGATCGGCGGCGTCTCAAATCCCGAGCAGGATGCGGACCGCGAACACGCCCCAGGCGACGGCGAGCACCAGCGCGCTCGCCCGATCGAGCAGGCCGGGCGCGGTGCCGCCGCGGCCGCCCATCACGGTCACGGCCCGCAGCACCCGCAGCGTGACGAACACGAAGGCCAGCAGCACGAAGGCGAGGTCAGCGTGCCGCGTCAGCATCGAGGCGAGGGTCAGCACGTAGAACAGGACCCCAAGGCCGTACGGGTCGCCCAGCGCCTCGGCACAGCGGTCGCGCGACAGGCGCGCCCGCCCGCCGAGCGCCGTCCCGGCTCCGAGCATGAGCGCGAAGGCGAGCGCGACATGGATGAACAGCGGCGTCAGCACCAGCGGATAGGACATCGGGCACTCCACGGCGCCGCAGCGGCGCCCGCGTCACGGCGTCGGCACGGCCGGTCACGCCTCACGGTAACGGAGGGCCGCGGTTCCGGTTCCCCGCGAGACCCGGACTGCGACCCATCCCCGAGCGAAACGCAGGGAAGCGATGCGGCCGCCGTCGTTGACTCGACGGAGCGCCGGGACACGATCGGCCGGTCCCTCCCGGCCCTCCTCGCGGCCCAACCACGAAGTCCCCGCCATGCCGACCGCGACGTTCCGCTCCGCCTTCGTGCCGCACGATCTCGACGCGCCCGTCACCGGAGCCCCGGCCGGGCCGCTCGCCGGTCTGACAGTGGCCGTCAAGGACATGTACGACATCGCCGGGGCGCCGACCGGCGGCGGCAGTCCCGACTGGCTGGCGGCGCATCCGCCAGCCGCCACCCATGCCGCCGTGGTGGCGAAGCTCCTCGCCGCCGGCGCCACCATCATGGGCAAGACGGTCTGCGACGAGTTCTTCTTCAGCGTCACCGGCGCCAATGCCCATTACGGCACGCCCGTGAACCCGCGTGCGGCCGGCCGCATGCCGGGCGGCTCGTCGGCCGGCTCGGCCTCGGCCGCCGCATCGGGCATCTGCGATGCCGCCATCGGCAGCGACACCGGCGGCTCGGTGCGCATCCCCGCCGCGTTCTGCGGCCTCTACGGCCTGCGCCCGACCCATGGCCGGATCGACATGACGGGCGCGATGGCGATGGCGCCCTCGTTCGACGTCGGCGGCTGGATGGCGGCCACTCCAGGCGTGTTCCGGGCGGTCGGCCCGGTCCTGCTCGGCGGCCGGGCGGTACCGACGGGGATCGACAAGGCGATCGTGCTCGACGACGCCTTCGCGGAGGCCGACCCAGACATCGCGGCGCTACTGCGGCAGGCGATCGCGGCGATGGCCGACAGGCTGCCGCCCATCGTTCCGGGCGCCATCGCGCCCGACGGATTCGACCCCTGGCGCGAGGCGTTCCGCATCGTCCAGGGCCGCGAGGTCTGGCAGGTCTATGGCGGGTTTATCGAGAGCCGACAGCCGCGCCTCGGCCCCGGCGTGCGCGACCGCATGGCGTTCGCCGCCACCGTCTCCGAAGAGGACGCGGCGGAGGCCTACGCGGTGAAGCGGCGCGCCGCCGAATGGATCGGCGGGGTGGCGCAGCCCGGCACCGTGCTGGTGCTGCCGACCGCCCCGTGCATCGCGCCCAAGACCGACGCCTCCGGCGAGGGGCTCGAATCCTTCCGGGTGCGGGTGATGCGGCTCACCTGCATCGCCGGCATGGGCGGGCTGCCGCAGCTCACCGTGCCGGTCGGCACCATCGCGGGCTGCCCGGTCGGGCTGTCGTTCATCGGCTGGGCGGGCGGCGACGAGGCGCTGCTCGATCTCGCGGTGCGGTTGGCGCCGTTCATGGGCGCGGTCGGCTGAGCCACACGCCGAAGTCGTGACACCGGGCGCGCCGTCGCGATGGTGCGTCCGTCTCCGGGCGATGCCGGCGCGCCACACCGGCAGCATTTCGCGCTCGCGTGTTCGTGATCGCGGGCGGTGGTGCAGTGCGGTCCTCATCAACCCTCCCGTAACCGCCCTCGTCGACAGTCCGCGCGTCCGCGGATGTCGAACCAATTCGGCCCCGAAGACATCCAATTGATGCCACACCGGCGCGGCACCACCGCGCTGCGCGGCACCAACACCGCGCCTCACCGCGGGCGCCCGCCCGCACGCCCCTCACTCCCGGCCCGCCCTGCGTGCCTCCACGGAGACGACGATCCATGCCCCGTCCGGACCGCCCTTCGTTCGAGACCGAGACGACCGCCCCGGTGCCTTCCACCGAGCACGGCCGTCGAACGGCCGAGCATGCCGGGTCCGGCCGGCGAACGGCCCGCACCGGCGGCACCTCCGCCGCTTCCGATCGCTCGGCCCTGCAATACTGCGTCGACAACGACCTGATCTGATCCCGCATCGAGGCCGGCCCCATGCCGGCTGCCGCGCCGCGTTCGCGCGGCGCGCCTCCGTCGGCTCGGCCGAGCTCGGCGACCCCGATCAGTACTTCTGCGGAACGTAGAGTTCGGGCGGCAGCGTGCGCCGCTCGTAGTTCGGATCGAACACCCGCTCGGGCAGCGCGATCGGCTGATGCGGCACCTCGGTGTAGGGAATCCGCGTCAGGAAATGATCGATGCAGTTGAGGCGCGCCCGCTTCTTGTCGTTGCCCTCGACGATGTACCACGGCGCCTCGGGGATGTTGGTGCGGAACAGCATGTCCTCCTTGGCCTTGGTGTAGTCCTCCCAGCGCACCCGCGATTGCAGGTCCATCGGGCTGAGCTTCCACTGCTTCATCGGATCGTGGATGCGCATGAGAAAGCGCATCTGCTGCTCCTCGTCGGTGATCGAGAACCAGTACTTGAGCAGGATGATGCCGGAGCGCACCAGCATGCGCTCGAACTCGGGCACGTCGCGGAAGAACTGCTCCACCTGATCGGGGGTGGCGAAGCCGATCACCCGCTCGACGCCGGCCCGATTGTACCAGGAGCGATCGAACAGCACGATCTCGCCGCCGGCCGGCAGGTGGGTAACGTAGCGCTGAAAATACCACTGCGACTTCTCGCGCTCGGTCGGTGCCGGCAGCGCGACGACGCGGCAGATGCGCGGATTGAGCCGCTGGGTGATTCGCTTGATGACGCCGCCCTTGCCGGCGGCGTCGCGTCCCTCGAACACCACGACGATCTTCGCCTTGGTGTAGGCGACCCAGTCCTGGAGCTTGATCAGCTCGGCCTGAAGGCGGATCAGGTGGCGCAGGTACTCGCGGCGCTCGATCGACGGCGGATGGGTCCGCTTGTAGATCTTGCGGATCTCCTCCGACAGCGCCGGCTCGGACAGCTCGAGCTCGTAGTCTTCGTCGAGGGTGTCGGCCAGCTCGGCGTCGAGCCAGTCCAGCCCGCCGGTGTCGCGGCTGCCGGCATCGCGACTGCCGGCGTCGCGGCCGCCGGTGTCGTGTTCGGCATCCTCCCGCGGCCGATCGCTCGGCCTCGAATCCTCCCGCTTGGAGTCGCTCATCGTCTCGCTCCGTGTCCCTGCGTGCCGTCGGCCGCCATGGGACGCGACCGTGGCATCGGGGATGTGACGGTTCGATGACGAGCCCGACGGCCGCTCGAAGGCGATGCGGCGCGAGGCCGCAATCGCACCCTGACGGGTAACGAGCCCCCCGGACCGAACACGCGGAACGTGCGGTGCGGCGAGCCGCCGGACGTGCTGCCGCCTGGGCGGCGCGATCTCACACCCGCGTCGGGTAGTTCGGGCTCTCGCGCGTGATGGTGACGTCGTGGACGTGGCTCTCGCGCAGGCCGGCCGACGAGATCTTCACGAACTGCGCCTTCTCGTGCAGCTCCTTCAGGGTGGCGGCGCCGACATAACCCATGGCGGCGCGCAGGCCGCCGGTGAGCTGATGCAGCACCGCGCCGGCCGGGCCCTTGTAGGGCACCTGGCCCTCGACTCCCTCCGGCACCAGCTTGAGCGAGTCCTTGATGTCCTGCTGGAAGTACCGATCGGCCGAGCCGCGCGCCATGGCGCCGACCGAGCCCATGCCGCGATAGGTCTTGTAGGAGCGGCCCTGATACAGGAACACCTCGCCCGGCGTCTCGTCGGTGCCGGCCAAGAGCGAGCCGATCATGGCGCAATCGGCGCCGGCCGCGAGCGCCTTGGCGAGATCGCCCGAATACTTGATGCCGCCGTCGGCGATCACCTTGACGCCGGCATCGCGGGCCACCGCGACGGCGTCCATGATGGCGGTGAGCTGCGGCACGCCGACACCCGCCACCACCCGGGTGGTGCAGATCGAGCCCGGCCCGATTCCGACCTTCACGGCGTCGGCGCCGGCGTCGATCAGCGCCTTGGCGGCATCCGCGGTGGCGATGTTGCCGGCCGCGACCTGCACGGCGTTCGAGAGCGTCTTGATGCGCGCCACCTGGGCGAGGACGTGGCGCGAATGGCCGTGCGCGGTGTCGACGACGATCAGGTCGACGCCCGCCGCCACCAGCTGCTCGGTGCGCTCGAAGCCGCTGTCGCCCACCGTGGTGGCCGCGGCGACCCGCAGCCGCCCCTGCGCGTCCTTGCAGGCGTTGGGGTTGGCCACCGCCTTCTCGATGTCCTTCACGGTGATCAGGCCGACGCAGCGGTACTGATCGTCGACGACGAGCAGCTTCTCGATGCGGAATTGATGCAGCAGCCGCTTCGCCTCCGACTGGCTGACGCCCTCGCGCACTGTCACCAGGCGCTCCTTGGTCATCAGCTCCGACACCTTCTGGTCGGGGTCGTGGGCGAAGCGGACGTCACGGTTGGTGAGGATGCCGACCAGCTTGCCGTCGACGCCGCCCTCCGAGGTCACCACCGGGATGCCGGAGATCCGGTTGTCCGCCATCATCCGCAGCGCCTCGACCAGCGGCGCATCCGGCCCGATGGTGAGCGGATTGACCACCATGCCGGACTCGAACTTCTTCACCTGCCGCACCTGGGCGGCCTGCTGCTCGGGCTCCAGGTTGCGGTGGATGACGCCGATGCCGCCGGCCTGCGCCATGGCGATCGCCATGGCCGATTCGGTCACCGTGTCCATCGCCGAGGCGATGATCGGAATGTTGAGGGTGATCTCGCGGGTGAGCTGGGTGCGGATGTCGGCCTGGGAGGGCAGCACGTCCGACAGGCCGGGCTGGAGCAGCACGTCGTCGAAGGTCAGCGCCTCGCGCGGGGAACTGTCGGAAAATGCGGCCATGCCAAGCTCCTCATCGCCGAAGGGGCCGGAAAAGGCGGGCGGCCTCCGGCCCGAATCGGCCGCGAGGTACCCGAAAACGCCCCTGTACGGAGTTGGCGAGGGTGGTTAGCACGGTCGCGCCGCGATGGAAAGTCGCGCCGCCATGGAAAGCCGCCATGGACCGGCGCGCCACAGCGGGAGGCGCCCCGGCGACCGGCGGCCCCCTCCTCGGAGACCGCCGGTGCTCGTCACGTCAGCGCCGCCAGCCGGGGGGCGGGCCGTGGCGCTCGATGGCGTCGACGATCTCGCGATGGCGACGGTCGTCGCGCCGCATCGCGATGGCGATCACCGCATGCGCCGAGGGCAGCAGCAGCAGGAACGGGAAGGCGAACAGCGTCAGCACCGTGAGGACCACGCAGACCGCCAGCAGCACCAGGTTGAGCACCGCCGCGAACGGCTGCCCGTTCAGCAGCAGCGCCAGGGGAGGCAGGAACACCGCCAGGATGTAGATCATCGCGCATCGCTCCCGTGCACATTGCTCCCGTGCACGTCGCTCCCGTGCACATCGCTTCGGTCCGCATCGCCGGCCCCGGGCCGCCGAAGGTCGCGGGTCTGCCTCTATGTGGGGGGTCGCGCGGCGCGTGCAATCCGCTGCGCCGCGACGTCCCGGCGCAGGCGGAACCGGCGCCGCCCGGCCCGGCAGGCCCCGGCCATCGTGGCGGAACGCCCCCGCGCCGGCACGTTTTGCTCTATGCTGCGCCGCGCCGGGCGATGGTGCGCCCATGCTCCCTGCCCGTCCTGTTCCTCCAACCATTCCCGCCGGATGCCGCTCACCCGCGAACGTCTCGTTCCCTTCATCGTCGCCGTCGCCTTGTTCATGGAGAACATGGACTCGACCGTGATCGCCACCGCGCTGCCGGCGATCGCGGCCGATATCGGCACCTCGCCGATCGAGCTGAAGCTCGCCGTCACCTCCTACCTGCTGGCGCTCGCCATCTTCATCCCGGTGAGCGGCTGGATGGCCGACCGATTCGGCGCCCGCACCATCTTCCGCACCGCCATCGTGGTGTTCGTCGCCGGCTCGGTGCTGTGCGCCGTGTCGGGCGCGCTGTGGCACTTCGTGCTGGCGCGCTTTCTCCAGGGCATGGGCGGCGCCATGATGAGCCCGGTCGGCCGGCTGGTGCTGATCCGCGCGGTCGACAAGAGCAAGCTGGTCGACGCCATGGCGCTCGTCACCCTGCCGGCGCTGATCGGCCCGCTGCTGGGGCCGCCGCTCGGCGGCTTCCTCACCACCTATGCGAGCTGGCACTGGATCTTCTTCATCAACGTGCCGATCGGCATCGTCGGCTTCGTGCTGGTGACCAAGTTCGTTGACAACGTGAAGGCCGAGGTGCCCGATCCGTTCGACGGCATCGGCATGGCCCTGGTGGCGCTCGGAATCGGCGGCCTCGCCTTCGGCTCGACCGTGATCAGCGTGCGCTTCGTGCCGCTCGCCGCCTCGCTGTCGCTGCTGGCGGTCGGGGCGGCCGCGACCTTCGCGTATGTGCTCTATGCGCGGCGTGCCCCGGCCCCGGTGATCGACCTCTCCTTGCTGGCGCTGCCGACCTTTCGGGCCGGCGTCGCCGGCGGCTTCGTGTTCCGGGTCGGCGCCGGGGCGCTGCCGTTCCTGATGCCGCTCCTGCTCCAGATCGGCTTCGGCATGACGCCGTTCGAATCCGGCATGGTGACCTTCGCGACGGCGTTCGGCGCCATGGTGATGAAGACGCTGGTGCCGCGCATCCTGCGCCGCTTCGGCTTCCGCGCCACCATGTCGGTCAACGCGCTGCTCGCCGCCGGCACCATCGCGGCCTGCGGCCTGTTCGTGCCCGGCACGCCGGTGTGGGTGATGATCGCCGTGCTGCTCACCGGCGGGCTGTTCCGCTCGCTCCAGTTCACCAGCGTCAACACCATCGCGTTCGCCGACGTCGAGCCGCGGCGGATGAGCCGGGCGACGTCGCTTGCCAGCGTGTCACAGCAGCTCTCGGTGTCGACCGGCGTCACCGTCGGGGCGCTGGCGCTGGAGACCGCGATGGCGGTGCGCGGCGACGCCGCGCTGACCGCGGCGGCGTTCCCGCCGGCCTTCGCGACCATCGGGCTGATCGCGGCGGCGTCGCTGATCTTCTTCCTGCGGATGCCGGCCGACGCGGGCGCCGAGCTGGCGCGCCGCAAGGGCGACCGCTCAGGGCAGGACTGACCCGGCGCCACGCCGATCGCGCAGGGCCTCGACGGCGGCGACCGCGCCGCACAGCACCGGCACCACCAGCAGGCGGGCCATGAAGAAGCCGTGCAGCAGCGCATGGTTCCAGAACACCAGCACCCAGGCGATCTGCACCGCCAGGGCGAGCCAGCAGGCGCGCAGCACCGTCACCAACCGCAGGCTGGCGGTGGGCGACGGGAAAGCGCGCAGGCTCACCGTCACCAGCAGACCGAAACCGACCACCACCACCAGGCATCCGATGATCGGCGAGCCCCAGCCGATCAGCCCGCTCCAGTAGCCGTAGATCGCCGCCAGCACGAGCGGCCCCTGCACCGGATCGCGTGCCGCGGCCGCCAGGTCGATCCCGAGCACGGCCCGCATCCGCTCCGCCACCACCGGCGACAGCTCCGGCGCGATGTCGCCGCGCAGCCGATGCATCAGCGCCGGGGCATGCTCGACGAACAGGTTGGTGCCGGTGGCGAACGACACCGCCACGAGCTTGACGGCGAACACCCCGGCGAGCGCCACGCAGAACGCCACCGCCGTGACGGCGAGCCGCCGGCCCCAGTCCTGCGGCCGCGACGGCGACGCGAGCGCGGTCGCCATGGCGATCAGCGCGAGCGCCACCGGGATGCCGCCGGTCAGCATCTCGAACGCCCCGATGACGGCCCCATAGAGAGCCCCGGCGACCGCGAAGGCGGCGAGCCGCGGCCGCTCGCCCGTCGCCATCACGGCAAAGCCGAGAAACGCCGCGTGGGCGAGATCGAGCGGCGCGAAGTACAGCATGGCACCGAAATGCCAGGTGCCGGAGAACAGCGCGAAGGCCAGCGCCGCCGCCGCGAGGCTCCAGGTGTGGCGGACGGCGGCGACGAGCGCCACCGCCACGAACGACAGGAAGGTGGTCCAGCCCAGCACGGTCGTCACCGTGCGGATCGGCACGAAGGTCAAAAGCACCTGGGCGATTGGACGCTGGGCCATCGGATAGCGGTCGTAATAGGCCATCGCGGGCTGCGGCCCCGCCGGGTCCAGCGCCTGCCCGAGCGCCTGGCAATCGGGATTCTCGGGCACGCGCGGATCGAGCGGCGCCGCGGCCGGGCCGAGCCGGGCGGTGCGCAGCGTGGCGCTCGTCGCATCCGGATAGGCGGCCAGCACCGCGGTGAAGATCAGGCAGTCGTGGCGATGCACGGCCACGGCCCAGCGGCCGGACGAGCGGATCAGCGGAACGAAGCCGCGGGTTTCGAGGATGCTGCCGTCGGCGACGGCGGCTCGCAGGGTGGCCCGGGCCCGCTGGTCGCCGAGCGACGCGGCGGCCCGGCTGCCGGCGAACACCGTGGCCATCACCAGCACGGCCGCGAGCGCCCCGACGGCGCCGGCCAGCGCGATCCACCCCCAGGTCCCCCCGCGTCGCTCGGTCATGCCGCCCTCCCCCGGTTCGTCGGTTCCGGGCGGACGTCACGCCTCGCGGCGGCGCGGGTCAAGCGCGAAAAGGCGGCGGCGAGCTGCCGATCCAGGGCGGGTGGAGCTGCCGTAGCCCGGCGGGAGCGAAGCGACGGCCGGGGGTAGGTGCGGAGATGCGGTCCCGGATGTCGCTGCGCACCATCCGGGCTCCGGTGATTTGCCCACCCTACGCGGCCGACGGCACCTGCCGGAATCCCATCGCCAGGACGTACAGCTCGGCCGAGTCGGCACGGCTCGCCGCCGGTTTGACGTGCTTGACCTTGGCGAAGTCGCGCTTGAGGTCGGCCAGGAGCTCGCCCTCGGTGCCGCCGCGCAGCACCTTGCACAGGAAGGCGCCGCCCGGGTCCAGCACCTCGCGGGCGAACAGCGCGGCCGCCTCGGCGAGCGCCATGATCTTGAGGTGGTCGGTCTTGCGGTGGCCGGTGGCGTTGGCGGCCATGTCGGAGAGCACCACGTCGGCGGGGCCGCCGAGCAGCGCCTTCAGCCGGTCGGGCGCCGCCGGATCGAGGAAGTCGAGGTGGAGCACGTCGACCCCGACGATCGGCGGCATGTCGAGGAGGTCGATCGCCACCACGCGGCCCTTGCCGGCGTCGGCGCCGACGCGCTTCGCCGCCACCTGGCTCCAGCCGCCCGGCGCGGCGCCGAGATCGACCACGCGGGCGCCCGGCCGCAGCAGGCGGAAGCGGTCGTCCAGCTCGATCAGCTTGTAGGCGGCGCGCGAGCGGTAGCCCTCGCGCTTGGCCTGCGCCACATAGGGGTCGTTGAGCTGGCGGTCGAGCCACAGCTTCTGGGCCAGCGTGCGGCCCTTGCGGGCCTTGACGCGGACCTTGAGGGAGGTGGAGCGCGAGCGGTCGGTGGTCATCGTCGCGTTGTGGTCCAGAACCCGCCGCTTGTCGAGCCGCCGCGCCCCGCGGCCACGCCCGGCCCGCTCCGCGCCGCGGTCGTTGTACACAATTACCGTGTCGCGGCCGTGTCCCCGGCAGCCGGCCGCGGCACCATGACGTCGCGTCCGGCGCGCAGATGCGCCTCCATCACGGCGCGCGCCCAGGTGCCGTCGCGGGCCCGGATCGCCTCCACCAGCTCGCCGTGATGGGCGATGCTGCGGGCCATCGCGCGGTCGTCGTAGCGCACGAAGGTGCCGACCACTACCGGCAGCTCGGTGACCAGCTCTATCAGGCGCAGAAGCCGGCGGCTGCCCGACGCCTCGACGATGAGCCGATGGAAGCGCTGGTTCACCTCGGTGATCCGCCCGAGCCGCGCGCCGCGCGCCGCCGCCGCCTCGGCCATGGCGCGGGCGAGCCCGTCCAGCGCGGCGATCTGGTCCGCGGTCGCCCGCGTCGCGGCGCGTTCCGCCGCCATCCCTTCAAGGGCGAGACGCAGCGCGAAGATCTCGTCGAGATCGTCGGCGGTCCAGCCCGGCACGGTGGCGCCGAGATGCGGCGCGAAGCCGATCAGCGAGTCGGCCGCCAGGCGCTGGAGCGCGGCGCGCACCGGCGTGCGGCTCATGCCCAGCTCGGCCGACAGCTCGGCCTCCCGCAGATGCGTGCCGGCCGGCCAGCGCCCGGCCAGCAAATGGCCGCGGATACGGTCATAGGCGATGTCGGCGGCGCGCCGCTTCATGCGGATGTCCTCGGGAGACCGCTGGACAGCCCCTCCGTTGTGTACAATACTTTTCCCAACAAGGGCTGTCGACCAAAGAACCACCGGCCCGCAGGAGGAGACGCGATGTCGCTCATGATCCGTGCAGGCGGAGCGATCCTGGCTGCCGTGATGGCGGTGGGATCGGCCCTTCCCGTGTCGCTCTCGGCGTCGTCGCCGGCGGCGGCCGGCGAGAAGGTCACCGTCACCCACTGGGGCCAGCTCATGTACGGCGCCCCCTACGCGGTGGCGATCGAGAAGGGCTTCTACAAGGAGCTGGGGCTCGACATCGACGGGGTGCTCACCTCGCGCGGCGGCGGCACCACCATGCGCAACGTGATGGCCTCCGACCTGCCCTATGGCGAGGTGGCGCTGCCGGCCGCCATCGCGGCCGCCAACCAGGGCATCGAGCTCGCCATCGTGCACACCGGCGTCGGCACCGCCGGCGAGATCCTGTGGGTGACGCCGAACGCCTCGCCGATCAAGTCCATCGCCGACCTCGCCGGCAAGAAGGTGGCGTTCACGTCGCCCAAGTCGGTCACCGAGATGCTGCTGATCATGGTCACCGACAAGCACCGCATCAAGGTGGACGGCGTCGCGGCCGGCGGCATCGGCCAGGGCGTCACCCTGATGCAGCAAGGCGGCGTGGTCGCGACGCCGATCATGGACCCGGTGTGGGCGCGCTTCGAGGACAAGCTCAAGCCGGTGTTCTGGACCAAGGACGAGCTGCCGGCGATCGTCCAGACGGTCGGCGTGACGACCCGCGCGTTCGCCAAGGACAACCCCGACAAGCTGCGCAAGCTGATCGCGGCGCGCCGCAAGGCGGTGGCGTTCATCTACGCCAACCCGGAGGAGGCCGCCGCCATCGTGGCGACCGCCTACGATCTCGACAAGGCGGTGGCACGGCGCGCCGTCGAGCGGCTGGCGGCGCTGCGCTACTGGAGCGACGGCGCCTTCGACCAGGCCGCCATGGACAACATGGCCAAGGGCCTCCAGATCGTCGGCGAGATTTCCGGGCCGGTCGACTGGTCGAAGCTCGTCGACGGGAGCTTCCTGTGACGGTGCGGCCGCTCACCCGCCCCGCCGCCGCGACGGCGCCGCACGAGATCCACGCCCGCCTCGCCGGGGTGACGCGCACCTACGGAGCGGTCGGCGGCCGCGGCGGCGTCCACGCTCTCGGGCCGGTCGACATCGCGCTCCGCCGCGGCGAGTTCTACTCGGTGATCGGTCCGTCCGGATGCGGCAAGTCGACCTTGCTCGACGTGCTCTCGGGCCTGTCGCGGCCGAGCGCCGGGACCATCGTGTTCGAGGGCCGGCCGGTCGATGGCGCGGTGCCGGACGGCGTCGGCGTGGTGTTCCAGGAGGACGCCTCGTTCCCGTGGATGACGGTGCGCGACAATATCGGCTTCGGGCTGCGCGAGAACGGCGTCGACGCCGCCGAGATCGGCCGCCGGGTCGATGCGGCGCTCGCCCTGATGGGCCTGCGCGATTTCGCCGCCGCGTATCCGCCGCAGCTCTCCGGCGGCATGCGACAGCGCGTCTGCATCGCCCGCACGCTGGTGATGCAGCCGCGGCTGATCCTGCTCGACGAGCCGTTCGGCGCCCTCGACGCCCAGACCCGTCTGATCATGGGCGACGAGCTGCTGCGGGTGTGGCGCGAGACCGGCGCCACCGTGATGCTGATCACCCACGCGCTCGACGAGGCCGCCATGCTGTCGGACCGTATCGGCGTGATGTCGGCGCGGCCGGGCCGCATCCTGGCCGAGATCGAGACCGGCTGGCCGCGCGAGCGCGACAGCCGCATCGCCGCCGATCCCGGCTTCGGCGCCGTCACCAGCCGGCTGTGGGGGCTGCTGCGCGAGGAATCGCTGCGCGCCATCGGGGCGCAGGCACCGGCGGGAGCGGACCGCGCATGAGCCGCGCCGGCCTGGTCCGCACCGCCATCGTGGTCGCCGCCGTGGCGGCACTCGAACTCGCGGCCCGCGGCGGCCTGCTGCGTGCCGGCGTCGCGGTGCCGCCGTCCGAGGTGGCCGCCAAGCTGTGGTCGATCCTGCGCGCCGGCGACGCCAACGCGGATCTGGCCGAGACGCTCGGCAATGTCGCGCTCGCCTGCGGGCTCGCCCTCGTGGCCGGCTTCTCGCTCGGCGCCGTGGTGCACGGCCTGCCGCGCCTGCGCCGCGCCCTCGATCCGTTCCTGGCGAGCTACTACGCCCTGCCCTTCTTCGCCTTCTATCCGGTGCTGATCGTCGTGCTCGGCATCGGCCGGCTGCCGATCGTCGCCATCGGCTTCATGTTCGCCGTGGTGGCCATGATGGTCGCCACCCTCAACGGTTTCGACCGCATCCCGCGGGCGCTGCCGCGCACCGCCCGGGTGTGGCGGATGGGGCCGGTGCGCACCGCCCTCAAGATCAAGCTGCCGAGCGCCGCCCCGCACCTGTTCACCGGCATCAAGCTCGCGGTCGCCTACGCCTTCATCGGCGTCATCGCGGCGGAGTTCATCATGGCCACCTCGGGGCTCGGCTACGCCATCGCGTACGCCTTCAACAACTACGACAACCGCACCATGTACGCCCTGATGCTGCTGCTGCTCGGCATCGTCGTGGTGGTCAACGGCGTGCTGCACGGCGCCGAGCAGCGCCTGCTGGCGCGGCGGAGGGCGCGCTGATGCCGACCCGCCTCCTCGACACGCTGCTGGTCCTCGCGGTCGGGCTCCTCGCCTGGCAGGGCGTCCACTGGCTCGCCCCCGACGCGGTGACGTCGCCGGCCGGCACCGTGGCGCGCGCCGCCGAGATGCTGGCGAGCCCGCGCTTCTGGCCGCATGCCGGCGAGACCGCGTGGGCGTTCGCGCTGTCGCTCGTCTTCGCCATCGGGGGCGGCCTCGCCATCGGTCTGCCGCTCGGGCTGCATCGGTTCTCGGCCGAGGTCGGCGAGCCCATCCTGGTGTCGCTCTACAGCCTGCCGAAGATCACGCTCTATCCGGTGATCCTGCTGGTGTTCGGCCTCGGCCTGTCCGCCAAGGTGGCGTTCGGCACCATCCACGGGCTCGTGCCGGTGGCGATCTTCGCCATGAACGGCGTGCTCGCGCTGCCGCCCGTCTACGCCCGCGCGGCACGCGCCCTGCGGCTGTCGCGCTGGCGCACGCTGGCCGCCGTGCTGGCGCCCGCCGCGGTGCCCGAGATCGTCACCGGCGTGCGCATCGGCTTTTCGGTGACGCTGCTCGGCGTGTTCATCGGCGAGATGTTCTCGTCGCAGCGTGGCCTCGGCTTCCTGCTGATGAACGCCATCGGGCTGCACGACGTCCCCACCATGTTGGCCATCATCCTGATGGTCGGCGCCTTCGCGGTCACCGCCAACGCCGCCCTCTTGGCGCTGGAGCACCGCCTGCATCACCGGCCCGCCTGACGGCGGCCGCCCGCGCCGCCGCGGCGGCCGGGCCGAACGACGGAGACGACACCGCATGGCCTCGCTGCGCGCCATCCTGAACGCCCGCCCGCGCGACCGGGTGATCGCCGCTCCCGGCGTCTACGACATGATCTCGCTGCGGGTCGCCGACCGCATGGGCTTCGACGTACTGTACATGACGGGCTACGGCGCGGTGGCGTCGCTGCTCGGCCTGCCGGACGCCGGGCTCGCCAGCTTCACCGACATGGTCGACCGGGTCGGCACCATGGCCGGGATCGCCGAGACGCCGCTGATCGCCGACGGCGACACCGGCTATGGCGGGCTCCTCAACGTGCACCACACGGTGCGCGGCTACGAGCGCGCCGGCGCCGCCGGCATCCAGCTCGAGGACCAGGAGTTCCCCAAGAAGTGCGGCCACACGCCGGACCGCCGGGTGATCCCGGCCGACGACATGGTGCGCAAGATCGCGGTGGCGGCCGAGAGCCGGCGGAGCGACGAGTTTCTGATCGTCGCCCGCACCGACGCGCGCACGGCGCTCGGGCTCGACGAGGCGATCCGCCGTGCCCGCCTCTACGGCGAGGCCGGCGCCGATCTCCTGTTCGTCGAATCGCCGGAGAGCGAGGCCGAGATGGCCCGCATCGGGGCCGAGCTCGGCGACTGGCCGCTCGTCGCCAACATGGTGGAGGGCGGCCGCACCCCGATCCTGCCGGCCGACCGGCTGGCGGCGCTCGGCTTCGCGCTCGCCATCTATCCGGGCGCCGGCTTCCTGGCCGCCACCGCGGCGATCGAGAGCGTGTTCGGCCACATCCGGCAGACCGGCAGCTCGCTCGGCGCGGCGCCGCCGCTCTACAGCTTCGCCGAGATGAACCGCCTGATGGGCTTCGAGGAGGTGTGGCGGTTCGACCGCGAGCACGCCGACCGTGCGCCGGTCGACCGTGCGCACGCCGACGGCCCTGCGTCGTCCCGCGCCGGCTCCGCCGCGGCGGAGTGAAACGCGACGGCCGAGGCCCCGGGCGCCGGCCGGCGCGCCGTCAGCCGCGGTCCCACACCCCGTCGGCGCGCATCATCTTGACCAGGATGCCCTCGCGCAGGCCGCGATCGGCCACCCGCAGGCGCGGGCACGGAAACGCCCGGCGGATCGCCTCCAGGATGGCGCAGCCGGCCAGCACCAGATCGGCCCGCTCGCCGCCGATGCAGGGATTGTCGACGCGGTCCTGGTAGCTCATCGCCATCAGCCGGTCGATCACCGCGGTGATCTCGTGGGCACGCAGCCAGCAGCCGTCGACACGGCGGCGGTCGTAGCGCGGCAGCGCGAGATGCACCCCCGCGATGGTGGTGACGGTGCCCGAGGTGCCGAGCATGTGCAGGCCGCCGAGGTCGCCGCCGTGGCGGCCCGAGAAGTCGGCCAGCGCCCTGCCGACCTCCGCCACCATATCGTCGAAGGTGCCGCGATCGACGGTGACGCCACCGAACCGCTCCGCCAGCGTGACGACACCGACCGGCAGCGACACCCAGCCCTCGATCACCGGCTTCGGCGGGCCGCGGCCGGCCACCACGGAGCGGCCGAGGCGGACCAGCTCCGACGAGCCGCCGCCGATGTCGAACAGGATGGCGCCACGCGAGCCCGGGTCCATCAGCGGCGTGCAGCCGGTGGCGGCCAGCTCCGCTTCGGTGCGGCGGTCGACGATCTCCAGGTCGAGACCCACCAGGTCGCGGATGCGCGCCTGGAAGTCGGCGCCGTTCTCGGCCGCCCGGCACGCCTCGGTGGCGATCAGCCGCGCGCGGGTGACGCCGCGCGCCCGCATCTTGTCGCGGCACACGGCGAGCGCCTCGACGGCCCGCCCGATCGCCGCCTCGCCGATGCGGCCGCTACGCGAGACGCCCTCCCCGAGCCGGATGATGCGCGAGAACGCATCGATGACGCGGAAGCCGTTGCCGGTGGGGCGGGCCACCAGCAGGCGGCAGTTGTTGGTGCCGAGATCGAGTGCCGCATAGGTCGGCCACCGGCCCGGGGCGGCGGTGGCCGGCGCCGCCATGGCGCCAGTGTCCGCATGCTCCGGCCGTCGCGGCGCGGGATGCTCGCACACCCCCTTGGTCCCCCCCGGGCATGTTGTGCCGAGGAGGCCGGTGGTGTCAGCCTCTTGGTCCATCAATCGTCCTCGCGCCGGCAGCCGCACAGGCGCCGAGCGTCGTCACGATGTGTTCTGTCTTCCAGACCAGTGTAGCAAGCCTGACCGAGGACGCAATTGCCATGCCGTGACGACACTTATGCTGCGCCGCAAGACTCGTCCGACGAGATTTGAACTATGATTCATCACATCTTGTCGGCCAGGCCACGCCGCTGCGGCACAGGTGTTGTGGCGCTCCGCGACGAGCCCGCGGCGGCCGGTCGGGATTGACGAGGCACCGGCGGCGCGCATCCTGCGGACCGCGTTACCACCCCCGAGTCGAGCCGTGGGACCAGTCGTCATGGACGTGTTCGAGGCCGTCGAATCGCGCGCGAGCTGCCGCGCCTTTTTGGACCGGCCGGTCGATGCCGCCGTGGTGCGGGACCTGATCGGCCGCGCCGCACGCGCCGCCTCCAGCGGCAATCTCCAGCCCTGGCTGGTGCATGCCTTCACGGGCGAGCCGCTGCGGGCGCTGGTGCGCCAGGTCGGGGCCGCTCTCCCCGACGTCGATCCGCGCGAGCTCGCCGGCGGCGACCACCCGGTCTACCCGGAGCCGCTGTTCGAGCCGCTGCGCCGCCGCCGTCTGGAGAACGGCCTGGCGATGTACCGGGCGCTCGGCATCGCGCGCGACGACGTGGCCGGCCGCCGCGACCAGTTCTTGCGCAACTACACCTTCTTCGGCGCGCCGGTGGGGTTGTTCCTCACCCTCGACCGCCGCTGTGGGCCGGGCCAGTGGGCCGATGTCGGCGGCTATCTGGCGACCTTCATGCTGCTCGCCCGCGGCCGTGGCCTCGCCACCTGCGCGCAAGCGTCGTGGGCGCGCGTCGCGCCGATCGTGCGGCCGCTGATCGGCCTGCCCGACAGCGAGCTCCTGGTGTGCGGCATCGCCCTCGGCCACCCCGATCCCGACGCCCCGGTGAACCGCTTCCACACCGAGCGCGCGCCGCTCGCGGAGTTCGCCCGCCTGCACGGATTCCCGCCGGAGTGAGTCGCGCGCACGCGCCTCTCACCCCACTCGGCTGCGCTCGCCAGCCGGCGCGGCGGCGCGCCGCTGGCGGTGAAGGCCGAGCAGCAGCGCCAGAGAGATGATCAAGCCCATTGGAAAGCCGCTGGGCTCGACAAGAAGCGCGCAGACAGCGAACCAGACGCACAGGCCCCAGCCGACGAACGTCGGCACCGCAACACCCTGGCCGGCCAGCCGGACGATCAAGGCGCCCAGCAGGATAGACGGAGCCGCGCAGCTTCCGAGGGTCGCCCAGAACGCAGCATTGCTGGCCAGGAAGGCGGGAGGCTGCGCCGCGAACGACAGCCCGTGAGCGGCGGCCCACAGCTCCAAGCCGAGCCACCGCGGAACGAACGGCAACGCTTCGACCCCGAACGCTACCAGGTGCGCCGCGCCGAGCAGCACCAGAGCCACACCGCTCCATTTCACCATCGTTCCATCTCCCGACCGACCGCACCGCGCGGCCTATACGGCGGCGTATAGACATCCAACACGCCAGTGTCTATACGGGAGCGTATAGAAACTCGGAGCGAAGGCGCTGGCATGTCCGATTCCTCGACAGCGGCCGACAAGGCCGAAGGCCCCTCGCGTCAGGACTGGGTGGTGGCCGGCCTATGCACCCTCGCGGACGGTGGCATCGACGCCGTCCGGGTGGAGCGGCTCGCCAAGACCCTCGGCGTCAGCAAGGGGCCGTTCTACTGGCGGTTCGCCGACCGCGCCGAGCTTCTGGCCGCGATGCTGGACTACTGGCGGCGCGACTTCACCGCCCGGCTGATCGCCCACGGCGCGCTGCTGGAGACCCCGCGCGCCCGGCTGGAGGACCTGCTCGCGCAGGCGCTGGAGGTCCGCGTCGGCCCGATCGACGTCGCCCGGGTGGAAGGCGCGCTGCGGGCCTGGGCGGCGCACGACCCGACGGCCGCCGCGACGGTGCGCGAGGTCGACGCCCGGCGCATCGGCCACCTGGCCGGCGAGCTCGCCGCCATGGGGGCCGGGACCGCCCAGGCCCAGCAGCTCGCGCGCGGCATCTACCTGGGACTGCTCGGGCTGTTCACGGCGCGGCGCTACACGCCGGAGGTCGCCGACGACGACGCCTATCGGCTCCTGGTGATGCGAGCCCTCGACGCGGCGCAGGACGGTGAAAGAGCATGACCCACATCAGGTCCGTCGGCATCGTCGGGGGTGGTGTGTCCGGATTGGCCGCCGCCGTTCTGCTGGCTCGCAAGGGCGTGGCGGTGACGGTCTACGAAGCCGGGCCGAAGCTCGGCGGATCGTGCGGCACCACCGAAATCGACGGCTACGTCTTCAGCGACGGCGCCGTCTATGTGGCGCTGCCGGAGATCATCGACATCGCCTTCGACCGGCTGGGGCTCGACCGCCGGGCGGTCCTGCCCCTGCGGCCGATCACGGCCGTCCAGACGACGCGACTGCCGGACGGAACCACGGTGACGTTCAATCGCGGGCTTGACGTCCGCATCGCGCCGGCCGGCCGGGCGTCCGACGGAGCGTCGGCGCGGCAGGAGCTGGAGGCGGTGCTGGCGAAGTGGCGGCCCGTTCTCGCGCTGCTCACCGACGAGATCCTGGTACGGCCGTTCTCGCTGCCCCGCCTGCTGTGGAAGGGCTGGCGGCACCTGCCGAAGCTGCGCGGAACGGTCGCCGCCGAGCTCGACCGGATGATCGGCGATCCGGCGCTGCGCGCCGCGCTCGCGGCCGTGACCCTCTACACCGGACTGCCGCCGGAGCGGATGCCGGTGGTGCAGATCGTCGGTCTCGTCGCCATGCTGGCGGATCGATTCTTCCTTCCGGAGGGCGGGATGGGCCGCATTCCGGCGGTGCTCGCGGAAGCGCTGGGGCGTCACGGCGGCGAGGTCCATCTCGACGCCCGGGTCAGCCGCATCCTCGTCGAGCACGGCCGCGTGGCCGGCCTCGAGGTCGAGGGACACGGCCGCCGGGCGTTCGATGCCGTCATCTCCAGCACCAGCGCGATGACGACCGTCACCCGCCTGCTCGACCCCGCGCACGTCTCCGCCGGCCATTGCCGGAAGGTCGCGACAGCCCCGCTGTCCCATAGGGCCCTGTCGCTCCAGCTCGGCCTCTCCGGCATCATCGACGCGCCCAGCCATTTCATGAGCCGGGTTCCGTTCATGGACGAGCTGCAACGGATGCTGCGGCCGTCCGACGGCCCTCCCGAGTGGCTCGCCTACACGGTTCCGACGGTGACGATGCCGGAGCTGGCGCCGCCCGGCGGCAGCATCGTCGAGCTGTACCCGGCGATCGATCAAAACCTCTCGGCCGACGGCTGGACCGACGAGCGGGCCAACGCCGTCGCCGACGCCACCATCGAGACGCTGGCGCGCCTCCATCATTTGACTATCGCGGTGAGACGCGTGCGCAGCCCGCGGCACTTCCAAGATCGGATGAACCTCTACGCCGGAGCGATCTACGGGCTCTCGCCCGCCGCCGATGCGCGGGCGCAGTTTCCCCACCGGACCTCCGTCCCGGGGCTCTGCCAGGCCGGCCAGACGACCTATCCGGGCTACGGGATCGGGACGGCGCTGATGAGCGGTATCTTCGCGGCCGAGGCGATTGGCTGACGCCCCGAGACCGGCGCTCCGCCCGGCGCCGGCGAGAGCGCGTCCGCGGATGGGCCGAGGCCGTGCGGAGCTACCGGCGCGCCGCTCGCGGAGTTCGCCCGGTTGCACGGATTCGCGCCGGCGTGACGGGCGGCCGGCCGGTCGCGCGGGCCGGTCTGCACAGCCTGCTCCCCTTCAAGAGGGGGTAGACCGCGACCGGCTTCCCGATTATATCAGCGGCACCGTGTGACGGTTCGCCGGCGCGGTCATCTCGGTGCTGCCGCATGGCCGATACGGCCCGGCACCGCCGTGATGGGGGATAGTTTAATGGTAGAACAGCGGACTCTGACTCCGTTAGTCTAGGTTCGAATCCTAGTCCCCCAGCCACGCTCATCCCCCGCGAATCCGAGCCGATCCAGGTCCATGTCGGATCGCCGACCGAACCACGGTCCACGGCCGGAACAGCCTGCGGCGGTTCGGCTTTTCCTCTACGGCCCCCGATCCGGCGGCGCGGCGCCACATGCCGGGCGCGGCGATGACGTCGTGCGTCGGCAACCGTGGCGGGGGACCCGAGCAGAGGCCCCGGCGCATGATCGAGATCGAGACCCGCGGCTCCCATCTCGCCAGTGACGATCACACCGGCATCTCCGGAGCCACCCCCGCGACCGCCACCGCCGTTCCACCTGCCCCTCTCCTCCGCCATCTGGTCGTCGAGCCGGGCGTCGCCGGCGCGGAGCCATCGGCTGCCCCGACACCGGCCGGCCCGGCACTCGCCGCGGTCGTCGCCGCCTCGCCCGACAATCGCGCCGCCCATGTGATCGAGGTCCGCGCCGCCGCTGCGAGTGGCCCGCCGGTCGTGCTGCTGCACGGGCTGGGCGGCCTCGCCGAAGAGATCCTGGCCCCGCTGATGCCGCTCGCCGCGCGGCACCGCCTGCTCGCCCTCGACCGCCCCGGCTACGGCAGCTCGGCGCCGCAGCCGGCCGATGAGCTCGCCCCCGACCGGCAGGCCGACTGGGTCGCCGCCGTGCTGGAGAGCCTCGACGTCGCGCCGGCGATCGTGGTGGCGCATTCGTTCGGGGCGTCGGTGGCGCTGTGGCTCGTCCGCTCGCACCCGCAGCGGGTCGCCGGGCTGGTGCTGCTCGCCCCCTTCTGCCGGCCCACCCAGCCGGCCTCCAAGCCCCTGCTCCGGCTCGCCACCATGCCGGCCATCGGCCGGCCGGTGCGCTGGGCGATCCCGCAGGTGGCCCCGTGGCTCGCCGGCCGGGTGCTGGCGTCGAGCTTCGCGCCCGACCCGGTGCCGCCCCACATGCTGCGCCTGCCCTTCGCGGTCGCGGTGCAGCCGCCGGCCGTGCTGGCGATGGCGGCCGAGCTGCGCGGCTTCAACCCCGCCATGGAGCGGTTCGCCGCCGCGGCCCGCCCGATCGACTGCCGCACCGTGGTGATCTGGGGCGGACGCGACCGGGTGACGCCCTGGCCTCATCACGGCGCCTGGCTGATGCCGCAGCTCGGCTGGGGATCGGCCGTGGAGCTGCCGGCGGTCGGCCACATGATTCAACATCTGCGCCCCGACGTGGTCGCCGGTGCAGTCGCCGAGGTGGCGGCGTCGTGCGGCCGCCTCGGCCGGCTGATGCACCGCGTCAGGCGCGCGGCGGGGCGGGTGGTGCGCAGCACCAGCCGCCACATCCGGAGTCAGGCGCGCACCGGCTCGACGTGCCAGATGCGCTCGCAGTAGTCGCGGATGGAGCGATCCGACGAGAACTTGCCCATGCGGGCGACGTTGAGGATGGAGGCCCGCGTCCACGCCTCGCCGTCGCGCCACAGCGCGTCCACCTGGGCTTGGCAATCGACATACGCCTGGAAGTCGGCCAGCACCATGAACGGATCGTGCCACAACAGGCCATCCACCAGCGGCCGGAAGCGGCTGGGGTCGTCCGGCGACAGCGCCCCCGAGGCGATCAGGTCGATGACGCCGCGCAGCACCGGATTGCTCTCGTAGACGGCGCGCGGATCGTAGCCCGCCGCCTTGCGGAGACGCACCTCGTCGGCCGTGAGGCCGAACAGGAAGAAGTTCTCCGGCCCCACCTCGTCGCGGATCTCGATGTTGGCACCGTCGAGCGTGCCGATGGTGATCGCGCCGTTGAGCGCGAACTTCATGTTGCCGGTGCCGCTCGCCTCCTGGCCTGCGGTCGAGATCTGCTCCGACAGGTCGGCGGCCGGATAGATGATCTGGCCGACCTTGACGTTGAAGTTGGGGAAGAACACCACCTTGAGCCGGCCGCGCACGTCGGGATCGTCGTTGACCAGGGCGCTGACCGCGGTGACCAGCTTGATCATCAGCTTGGCGATGAAGTAGCCCGGCGCCGCCTTGCCGCCGAACACCACGGTGCGCGGCACGATGTCGAGGCTCGGATCGGCCTTGAGCCGGCGGTACAGCGTGAGCAGATGCAGCACGTTCAGGTGCTGGCGCTTGTACTCGTGGATGCGCTTGACCTGCACGTCGAACAGCGAGTCCGGATAGACCACGATCCCGGTGCGCTGCTCGATGACGGCGGCGAGCCGCTGCTTGTTCTCGCGCTTCACGTCGCGCCAGCGCGCGCGGAAATCGGGATCGTCGGCGAACCGCTCCAGCTCGCGCAGCGCCTCCAGGCGGCTCGGCCAGCCGTCGCCGATCGCCGCGGTGATCAGGCCGGACAGCCCGGGATTGCTCACCACCATGAAGCGGCGCGGCGTCACCCCGTTGGTGACATTGTGGAAGCGATCCGGCGTCATCGCCACCCAGTCGGCCAGCACCTGGGTCTTGAGCAGGTCGGTGTGCAGCGCCGCGACGCCGTTGACGGCGTGGCTGCCTGCGCAGGCGAGATGCGCCATGCGGATCGAGCGCCGGCCGCTCTCGTCGATCAGCGACATCCGGCGGACGCGCCCCTCGTCGCCCGGATAGACGCGGCGCACGCCGTCGACCAGGCGGCGGTTGATCTCGTAGACGATCTCCAGATGGCGTGGCAGCAGCGCCCCGAACAGGTCGACCGACCACGTCTCCAGCGCCTCGGGCAGCAGCGTGTGGTTGGTGTAGCCGAAGGTCTTCTGCGTCACCTCCCAGGCGGCATCCCATTCGAGGCCGTGCTCGTCGAGCAGCAGCCGCATCAGCTCCGGCACCGCGACGGCCGGATGGGTGTCGTTGAGCTGCGCGGCCCAGCGGTGATGGAAGGTGTCGGGCGTGCCGCCGAAGCGGATGTGCGAGCGCAGCATGTCCTGGATGGCGCAGGACACGAAGAAGTACTGCTGCTTGAGGCGCAGGGCCTTGCCCTGCGGCGACGCATCGTTGGGATAGAGCACCTTGCTGATGGTCTCGGTCGACACCTGCTGCTCGACCGCGCGGCCGTACTCGCCGACATTGAAGCTGGCGAAGTCGAACGACTGCACCGCCTCGGCCCGCCACAGGCGCAGCAGGTTGCAGGTCTTCACCCGGTAGCCGAGGATCGGCGTGTCGTGCGGCACGCCCATGACGATCTCGGCGGCGTTCCAGCGCACGCGATAGCAGCCGTCGGCGTCCGTGTAGCCTTCGGTGGTGCCGCCGAAGCGCACCTCGACGGCGCGCTCGGGCCGGGCGATCTCCCACGGGTAGCCGAGATGCAGCCACTTGTCGGTGAGCTCCACCTGCCAGCCGTCGCGGATCTGCTGGTTGAAGATGCCGAACTCGTAGCGGATGCCGTAGCCGATCGCCGGCACCTCCAGGGTGGCGAGCGAATCGAGATAGCAGGCGGCGAGCCGCCCGAGGCCGCCATTGCCGAGCCCCGGCTCCTCCTCGTGATCGATCAGCCGGTCGAGATCGTGGGGAAACGCCGTCATCGCCTCGCGCATGGCATCGAGGATGCCGAGATTGACCAGATTGGCGGCGAGCTGCGGTCCCATCAGGAACTCGGCCGACAGATAGGCGACGATGCGCGCGTCGGGCCGGTGCAGCAGGAGGTCGAGCGACTGGACGCCGTGCTGGAACAGGCGATCCCGCACCGCATAGGCGACCGCGAGGTAGCAGTCGTTGACCGACGCCGTCGCCGGATGGCGCCCCTGGAAATAGAAGAGATGGTCGCGGACGGCGCGACGCAGCGATTCTGGATCGAGGCCGGTGCGGGTGCGGTGCTCCGCGTCGGACAGGGATTCGGCCGCAAGCTCGGACGGAACCATCGGGACTGCTCCTGGGTCGAGGTACCGCCCTCGGCGGGACGGCGATGCGGCGGTGTCGAACGATGGGACCGGATCGACGAGATCGTTATCGTCGAGACGCCGGCGGAGTCGCACCCCGGTATCGTGTTAGGGCAAGTGGGCGGTGATCGGCCTTGACGGCGATCAAGCGACGATCGGCGAGGCCGGCGTCAGCGCCGGCCTCCGACCTCGTCGATGTGACGCAGCATGGCGGCGGGGTCCTCGTAGACCCGGTAGGCGCCGGCGCGCTCCAGCTCCGCCTCACCATAGCCGCCCGACAGCAGGCCGACGCCGAGCGCCCGGGCGCGCTGGGCCGCCAGCATGTCCCACACGCTGTCGCCCACCACGCAGGAGTCCTCGATGGCGACGCCGAGCCGGTCGGCGGCGGCGAGGAAGAGGTCGGGGTCCGGCTTGGCGTACTTCACCAGGTCGCGGGTGATCACCGGGACGCGGTCGGGATCGACGCCCAGCGTGTCGAGGGTGCGCTTGGCGGTGGCGATGCGGCCGCTGGTGGCGATCGCCCACGGGATGCCGGCCTCGGTGAGATAGTCGAGCAGCGCACGGGCGCCGGGCAGCGGCCGGATCTCGGCGGAGCGCCGGCCGTAGCTCTCGGCGTGCAGGCGTTGCAGCCGCTCGGCCCGCTCGGCGTCGAGCTCCAGCCCGGTCTCGCGCAGCAGCATGTTGGTGAACAGCCCGCCGCTCATGCCGATCTTGCGATGGATGCGCCACACCGACAGCGGGATGCTCTCGGCCTCCAGCGCCTCGTGCCAGGCGAGAACGTGCTGATAGACGCTGTCCACGAGGGTGCCGTCGAGATCGAACAGGAAGGCGGTCTGGCGCGGGCGCATCTCAGGGTCTCCAATCGGGCGCGGAGGTGGCTCGGGAGCGGGGTCACCGCGCGCCGAACTGCATGCCGTGCCGACGTGACGGTCTCGTGGCAGCGGCCACGCGGCCGCGACGCGACCGGCTCGACTCAGCGGGAGAGCGGCCATACCACGGCGATGGCCGGCACCGCCACCACGACGACCAGCAGGGACAGCGGCAGGCCGAGCCGCCAGTAGTCGCCGAAGCGATAGCCGCCGGGCCCCATGACCAGCGTGTTGGACTGGTGGCCGAACGGCGTGAGGAAGTCGCAGGCGGCGCCGATCGCCACCGCCATCAGGAACGGATCGGGGCGAAGGCCCAGCGTGCCGGCGAGGCTCGCGGCGATCGGCGCCATCACCAGCACGGTGGCGGCGTTGTTGAGGAACGGCGTCACCGCCATGGCGGCTACCATGATCAGGGCGAGCGCCCCGGTCGGCGGCAGCGCGGCGGTCGCCACCGACAGCCAGCCGGCGATCAGGTCGGTGGCCCCGGTGGTGCGCACCGCGTCGCTGACCGGGATCAGGGCGCCGAGCAGCACCACGATGGGCCACTCGATCGCCTCGTAGGCTTCGCGCAGCGCCAGCGCCTTGGTGAGCACCAGCAGCACGGCGGCGGCGAAGAACGCGACCGCGATCGGCAGCAGCCCGGAGACGATCGCGCCGATGGCGAGGGCCAGCACCGCAACCGGAATCCAGCGCCGCCGGCCGCGGCCGAGCTCCAGCTCGCGCTCGGCCAGCGGCAGCAGGCCGAGCTCCTTGAGGGCGTCGGGCACGTGGTCGAGCCGTCCCTGAATCACCACCACGTCGCCGGGCCGGAACCGCACGCTGCGCAGCCGCTCGGTGATGCGCTCGCCGGAGCGGCTGATGGCGATGAGATCGAGGCCGAAGCGGTCGCACAGGCCAGCGCTGCCGTGGGTCTCGCCGACGAGCGGCGAGCTGCCCGTCACCACCGCCTCGACGGTGCCGACCTCGTCGGCGTCGCCCTCGGCGGCCGCCTCCCCGGCCGGGCCGGAGAGCTGGAGGCCGGCGCGCACGACGGCACGCTCGAGCGAGTCGGGCTCGCCCTCGATCAGCAGAATGTCCCCCGCCTTCAGGCGCAGCCCGGGGGTGACGCGGTGGCGCCGCTCCTGATCGCGCACCACCGTGGTGACAGTGCTGACGCCTTCGTCCAGGGTGCCGATCTCGGCGGCGC
The DNA here is from genome assembly GCA_009720755.1 of Rhodoplanes serenus. GTDB lineage: Bacteria > Pseudomonadota > Alphaproteobacteria > Rhizobiales > Xanthobacteraceae > Rhodoplanes > Rhodoplanes serenus. Next base: position 50,100 of record WNKV01000006.1, on the reverse strand, counting down.
GCTTGCCGACCAGCGGTGAGCCGTCCGGCACCGCGGCCTCCACCACGTAGTTCTCGATGTTGATGGCGGCGTCGAGCGACGAGCCGCCCTGGCGGTCCTTCGGCAGCAGGCGGTACGCGAAGGTCAAGTAGGCGAGGCCGACCGCCGCCACCGCGAGTCCCACCGGCGCATAATCGAACATGCGGAACGGCTCGCCGACGATGTCGGCCCGCACCCGCGCCACGATGACGTTGGGCGAGGTGCCGACCAGGGTGATCAGGCCGCCGATCAGCGAGCCGGAGGCGAGCGGCATCAAGAGCCAGGACGGCGGCGTGCCGGTGCGCTTGGCGAGCTGGAACGCGACCGGCATCAGGATCGCCAGCGCGCCGACATTCTTGATGAAGGTCGACAGCACCACGACGGCGAAGACGAGCGCGAACACCTGGCGGCGCGGCGTCGTCAGATACGGCCCGAGCGGCCGCACCACCTCCTCCATGACGCCCGACTTGGCGATCGCGGCCGACACCAGGAGGGCGCTCGCCACGATGATCACCACGTCGTCGCCGAAGCCCGAGAACGCCTTGTCGGCCGGCACGATGCCGGACACGACGGCGGCCACGAGGGCGAGCGCGGCGACGACGTCGTAGCGCAGCCGGCCCCAGACGAACAGGATCATCATGGTGCCGACGATGGCGAAGGCGAGCCCCTGGGGGAGCGTCATTCCGGTATCCATTGTCAAGGAAGGCGCGAGCGCGCGGCGATGGGGTCGGGTGGCAACGCCCGCCGTCCCGCGGTGTTCCGCGGTGCAGCCGGTGGCAGCCGGCGGCCCGCCGACCCGGTGACCGCAGGGGCAGCGGTCGGCACCAGCGCACCGCCGGGACGACGGGGCCGCGAGGCGGCGGCCCCCGCGGGCTCAGAACGCCAGCGTCATGACGATCTCGCCATCGATGATCTCGCCGGTCGGCCGGAATCCCACCGCCTCGTAGAGCCGGCGGGCCCGCTCGTTGTCCGGCTTGACGCCGAGCACGACGCGATCGCAGCCCGGAATGCGCGACAGCATCTCGACGATTCGGATCACGGCGGCACGGCCATAGCCGCGGCCCTGGACGCGGGCGTCGATCATCAGGCGATAGATCCAATAGTTCCCGTCGTCCTCGTCGAGCGCGTACATGGCGAAGCCGACGGGCTCGCCGGCGGCCCGGATGATCAGCGGAACGCAGGCCGGATTATCGGCGGCATCCTCTAGGGACTCCGCGTTGCTCGCCACGAACGCGGCCTGGTGGGGATGTGGGCGGAGCGAGATCACCCGGGCATGATCGGCCGGGTCGAGAGGCTCGACGGTGATGGAATCGGATGTCGGAGTGATGCGAGATGGCTCGTGCTGACTCATGATGACCTGTGAGGGCGTGGACGCCGTCGCTTGTAGCCCGGTCGCCCAGATCGAGCGCAAGCGAAATTCCCGACCTTCCCGTTCGGACATTTCGCACGCCCCCGTGGTGCCGTGACCAAGGAGCCGTCCAGGCCGCCGTCATCGCGCCGTCATCGCCGCGTCAAGCCGGCGTCGTGGTGGCGGTCGACAAGCGCGGGTGCAACGGACCCACGCGGAGACCCCATGACCCGCCATCTCGCCCTCGCGACCGCCGCCCTGGCGCTCGTTCTCGCCACCCCGGCCCACGCCCAGCAGGAATTCCCGGCCGTGCTGGCCGGCCACGCCGCGTTCCCGGCCGCCACCCTCGTGGACGCGCCCGCCGACGCGCCGGCGGACCTCAAGATGTCCGGCAAGTTCACCACCGGCAAGCGCGTCGACGCGGCGGGCAGCGTGATGGGCAAGTCCAACGGCCGGCCGACCGGCCTCGCGCTGCCCTTCGAGGGCCAGCCGGTGCAGGGCCAGTCGGGCATCAAGGTCATGCCCGACGGCAGCTTCCTGGTGCTCACCGACAACGGCTTCGGCTCCAAGGCCAACTCGCCGGACGCCATGCTGTTCTTCCACCGCTTCAAGATCGACTGGGCGATCGGCAAGGTCGAGCGGCTGGAGACCGTGTTCCTGCGCGATCCCGACAAGAAGGTGCCGTTCCGGATCACCCACGAGGGCACCGAGACGCGCTACCTCACCGGCGCCGACTTCGATCCCGAGGGCATCCAGCCGATCGGCGACGTGATCTGGATCGGCGAGGAGTTCGGCCCCTATCTGATCAAGGCCGACCGCAGCGGCAAGGTGCTCGGCGTGTTCGAGACCACGGCGGACGGCAAGCCGGTACGCTCGCCCGACCACTACGCCGTCGCCTCGCCGGGCGTGCCGAACCAGTCCGGCAGCTTCAACGCCCGCCGCTCCAAGGGCTACGAGGGCTTCGCGGCCTCGAAGGACGGGCGGTTCCTCTACGGCCTTCTCGAAGGCCCGCTGTGGGACGCCGACAAGAAGGAGTTCGAGAACCTGGACGGCAAGCAGGCCGCCCGCATCCTCGAGTTCGACGTCGCCGCCGAAAAGTTCACCGGCCGCTTCTGGTACTATCCGTTCGAGCAGAACGGCCACGCCATCGGCGACTTCAACATGCTGGACGCCACCACCGGCCTCGTCATCGAGCGCGACGACCTCGAAGGCACGGCCGACAAGGCGTGTCCGCCCGGCGCCACCGGCGCCGCGACCGAGACCTGCTTCGCCAAGCCGGCCCAATTCAAGTGCGTCTACAAGATCGAGATGACCGACGCCATGGTGGGCAAGCCGGTGCGCAAGATCGGCTACATCGACCTGATGAAGATCCAGGACCCCGACAAGAAGGCCCGCAAGCCGCTCGCCGCCGGCGTGCTGGCGTTCCCGTTCTTCACCATCGAGAACGTCGACCGCGTCGACGAGCACCACATCGTGGTCGGCAACGACAACAACCTGCCGTTCTCGTCGAGCCGCGAGCCCAACAAGGCCGACGACAACGAGCTGGTGCTGCTGCGCGTCGAGGAGCTTCTGAAGGCGAAGTGAGTCATCGAGGGCGACGAGCCCTCCCCACCTCTCCCCGCTCGCGGGGAGAGGCCCGTTCAATCGAGCAGCAGCCGCTCGTCGTAGGGCGCCCGCGACAGCACATGCGGGCCGTCCTCGGTGACCAGCACCATGTCCTCCAGCCGCACGCCGCCGCCGCCGCGCACACCCGGCACCCACACCAGCGGCTCGACCGCGAACACCATGCCGGGTCGGAACTCGTAGGTCGGCGCGCCGGGCAGCGTCTCGCCGATATAGGGCGGCTCGTTCGCCCCGATGCCGACGCCGTGGCCGATGAACAGCGACAGGAAGCGGCCGTCGAGCCCGTACTGTCCGGCGCTGCGCACGATCGCGTCGGCGCAGTCCTTGTTGGTGCGGCCCGGCCGCATCTCGGCGATGCCGGCCATCAGCCCGGCGTGCACGGCGGTGAAGATGCGGCGCTGCTCGTCGGACGGCCGGCCGCAGATCACCGCGCGGGCGACATCACCGAAATAACCCCCGAAGGCGGCGCCGATGTCGATGAACACGATGTCGCCGTGGCGGATCAGCTTGTCACCGCAGATGCGGTTGGGCGGCGCCATGTGCTCGCCCGAGGCGACGAACGGCGTCATCACATGCGAGTACTCGCCGCCGAGCCGGAACAGCGTGCGCATCGCCTCGCCGGCGACCTCGCATTCGCGCACCCCGTCGGCGACCGCAGCGGTCGCCGAGGCGGTGACGGCGTCGGCGATCGCGGTCGCCTCCTCCAACAGCGCGATCTCCTCCGGCAGCTTGATCATGCGGGCGGCCAGCATCGGGGTGTCGCCGTCCTCGATCGAAAGCTTCGGGAAGTGGCGCGCCAGCGCCTTGACGAACACCATGTTGGCCTCGTCGAGCCCGAGCTTGGCGTCGGCGAGGCCGTGGCGCCGCAGCACCGGCCCGAGGATGTCGCGCACCATGCCGTCGACCAGCGCCACCTCCTCGATGATCGGGATGGTGTGCACCTCCTCGATCCACGGCATGGTGAGGTCGACGCGGTCGCGCTCGCCTCCGGAGCAGAACAGGATGGGCGCCCGCCCCTCGATCAGCAGCGCCCCGTTGAGCGCCGTCGTCTTGCCGGTGATGAGCTGCGGCCGCAGATCGGTCAGATAGCGCTGGTTCTCGTCCTTCCACACCAGCAGCGCGTCGAGCCCCGCCTTGCGGCGCTCCTCCTGGGCCTTGGCGATGCGCTTGGCGCGGAGCGCCGCGAGATCGACCCGCCGCTCGTAGCCGACATTGAAGGGGCCGCGCGCATATCGGTCCATGCCAGTCTCCTCGCCAGGGTGGGTTCCGGGAGTCGCGGGGTGGCAGGGCGCCGGGACGGGCGAACGCTGCCGGCTCGCGACGAGGTGAGGCCGCCAGACTACAGGGGGCGGCAGCCACGCCGGAACCCGCAGTGGCGCATCGCTGTCGCGCCTGGAACGAAGAGCCGAAACGCCCGCGGACGCATCGCCGGCCCGCAGGCGCCTCACCGGGCGCCGGGCCGCCGCCTCCATCCGGGCGGCGGACGACGACGAGACCCGCCGCGAAGCAAGAACCATGCACGAGCCGGAGGGAGGCGCCGCCGGGCCGCGTTCCGCGCAAACCATTTGGACAAGTCGCCGGCCGCGATCATACACTCGGGCCGCCTCTCGAGCAGCCTCTTAGGCCGACCCTCCCCGGCCCGGGACGGCGGCGACGCATACCGGACCGACTTTGCATGACAGCCGACTCGACCGAACCGCAGTTCCACCACGTCGGTGCCGGGGCCTATGTGTGGCTCGGCGCCGACGGCTGCTCCAACACGGGTGCCATCGACACCGGCGATTCCGTCATCGTGATCGACACCCAGCAGAACGAGGTGCTGGCCCGGAGCTTCCGCGGCGCGCTGGCCGATCAGCTCGGCAAGCCGATCCGGGCGGTGGTCAACACGCACTATCATCTCGATCACGTCGCCGGAAACCGGGTGTTCGCCGGCGAGGCGCCGATCGTCGCGCACGAGCGAACCGCCGAGACCTATGCGGCGCTGCTCGGCCCCAATGGCGGCCGCGGCTGGACCATCACGGATCTGCCCACCAAGGCGGCGCTGTGTTACGGCGAGAGCTTTCCGGACCTGGTCGCCGACGACGCGGTGGCGCGCGAGACGGCCGGCCGCCACCTCTCCGACGCGGTCTACGCGCAGCTCGACATCGTGCCGCCGAGCCAGACCTTCACGGACCGCTTCGCCTTCCATCTCGCCGACGAGGTGGTGCGGCTGTGCTACTTCGGCCCGGCCCACTGCGATGGCGACGTCGTCGTCCATCTCGAGCGCGCCCGCGTGGTCTATCTCGGCGATCTCCTCTTCCACGGCCGCTTCCCCTGGCTCGGCGACTGCGACCTCGACGGCTGGATTCGCGTGCTCGACTGCGTGTTGACCTTCGACGTCGAGGCGGTGGTGCCGGGCCACGGCCCGCCGGTGACGCTGCACCAGGTGGCGCAGTTCCGCGACCTGCTGGTCGCGCTGCGCGACGCCGTGGCGGCGGCGGTGCGCAACGGCCTGTCCGAGGAGGCCGCCGCCCGCGAGGTGCGCCTGCCCCGTTATGCCGAGATGCCGCGGTATCGCGAGTGGATCGCGGCCGACGTGCGCAGCGCCTATCGCTACCTCAAGGGCCGGCGTCGTTGAAGCGAGGCGCGCGGCACCACCCGCGTGCGCAGCTCAGAGCGGGCTCCTGTCCACCTGGCCGGTCGCGCGCACGAACCAGCGCTCGCTCGCCATCGGCTTGCCGGCCAGCCGGTCGACCATCCAGTCGGCCACCAGGGTCGGCGGGAACGGCCCGAGATTGGTGGCCGCCACATTTCCGACCGAGTGGCGCGACTCCTCGTAGACGACGAGCCGTTTCGGCCCTCGCAACGCCGCGAGCAGCCGCTCGGAATGCTCCAGCGGGCTCAGCTCCTCGCGTTCGCCGGCGACGCACAGATACGGCACCGCGATCCGCTCGGCGTGCCCCTCCCAGGTGATGGTGCGGCGGAACACGTCGAACTCGGCCTCGTCGGTGATCCCCGACATGTACATGAAGCGCTTCTTGAAGGTCGGGCACGCCTGCTCGAAGATCGTCTCGCCGCCCGGCTCGTGGCACACCGACATCACCGCACAGGCGGCGAGGCGCGGCTCGTGGGCGGTGAGGATGGTCGAGAAGAACGAGCCGAAGCTGGTGCCGACCACGCCGATGCGGGTCGCCTCGACCTCGGGTCGCGCCGCCAGCCAGTCGACGATCGGGCGCCCGACGGCGGCCCAGCGCTCGGTCGAAAAGTAGAGGCCGAGCACCGGCGCCTCGTACTGGCCGGGACCGTCGATCGCCAGCACGGCGACGCCGCGCGACAGGAAGCGGTCGTTGGCGAGCGCCACCATGGCCTCCTTGAACGAGTCCATGCCGGGCACCGCGATCACCACGGGCAGGCGGCCGTCGCGATAGCCGGGCGGCAGGTGGAACCAGGCCGGCAGCGCCTTGCCCTCGAACGGAATCCACACCGGCTCGACGTGGTGATCGGCGAATGCGGCGTACTTGGTATAGCAGGCGCGCTTGCGGGCGTTGCAGGCGAGGTTGTCGGCGCTGTTGCTGTCGTAGGGCCACTGCGCGGCGGCCCAGTGGACCGCCGCCATGTAGTAGTTGTCGCGCGCCGTCACCGGGTGACCGTCCGCCTCGGCGGCCTCGGCCTTGGCTTGGCGACGACGCGCCACCGCCGCGAAGGCGGGGCCGATGTCGGCCATCTTCCTCACCCGCTCGCGGATGCCGGCGAAGTCGGCGTTCGCCTCGGTGCCGCACGGCGCGTTGAGATAGATCGAGCGCGGCTGATCCCAGTCGATGCCGTTGGCGCGGATGACGTTGTCGATCATCCAGCGCTGCGCGTCGAAGCGGCGGACGCGCGGCTCGGCGTGGGCGGCGGCCGGAACGGACGGGACAGCGGCCTGTTCGGTCATCGGGGGTCCTTGCGGCGGGGAGCGGATCGGGGGGCGGGAGGGAACGGCAGACGCGGAGCGGGGACGGCGGGTCTGAGCAGAGATCACCGGCGCCGGCAGACGGTCGATCGGCGGCGCGGGTCTGCCGAAGCCGGCGCGGGACGCCGGCTCCTGCGATGCGCAGAGCGCAGGCGGCTCAGCCGCGTGTCTTCTTGCCGCCACCCTTGCCCATGCAGGCATCGATGTCGTTCGCCCGCGCGCGGGCTGCGAGGCTCGGCCTGCGGGCATAGGACTGGGTGCAGCAGCGCCGGTACGACGCCGGGCCGTACTGGCAGACGATGCCGCCCTGGGCGACGGCGGGGCGGGTGTCGATCAGCGCGGCCGCGACGGCAAGCGGCACCGCGACGGCGAGCGCCGTCGGCCATGGGATGCCCGACATGTCGATCCTCCGTTGCTGCGTTCCACCGGGGGTTACGTCTTCTTGGTTGGCGCGGCATCGCCTCCGGTGAGGACGCGGCTGCCGTCGCGGCCGCGATGGTAGACCGCGACCCGGGCGGGCGCCAGCCTCGCCGGGGCGCGCCCGCTGCGGCGCGCCTGCTGCGGCGAGGCGGCGGGCCTCGCCCCCTTTCCTCCGGCCGTCCGCCGCCTATGATAGCCGTGGTGCGCCGCACCGCGGCGCCCACCCCGACACGACGGAGTGTGGCGATGGCGATGACGATGGCGGGCGAGGTGCAGCTCCCCGCGACGCGCGAGATCGTGTGGTCGAAGCTCAACGACCCCGACGTGCTGCGGGTGTGCATCCCGGGCTGCGAGATGCTCGACCGCCTGTCCGAGACCGAGTTCCAGGCCGTCGCGGTGACCAAGATCGGCCCCGTCAAGGCGCGTTGGAAGGGCAAGGTCAAGCTCACCGATCTCGATCCGCCCAACGGCTACCGCATCTCCGGCGAGGGCGAGGGCGGGGTCGCCGGCTTCGCCAAGGGTGGCGCCGCGGTGGCGCTCGCCGAGCGCGACGGCGGCACCCTGCTGTCCTACAATGTCGAGGCCCAGATCGGCGGCAAGCTGGCCCAGCTCGGCCAGCGCCTGGTGGCCGGCGCCTCGAAGAAGATGGCGGACGAGTTCTTCAACAAGTTCGCGGCCGCGGTCGCGGCCCCTGCGGACGGCACGGTGCCGCCGGAGGGCGAGGCTTCGACGCCCTGAGCGGCGGGACGACGGAACTGGCGCCGATCCGGACCCGCGTGATCCGGCTCGGCGAATCGGAACGAGGGGGCACGGGACACATGCCGATGATCGATGCGGAGGGCTGCGCCCTCCGGGTGGAGGTGGAGGGGCCGGAGACGGCGCCCGCCGTGGTGCTGTCCAGCTCGCTCGGCGCCGACCACACGATGTGGGAGCCGCAGGTCGCCCCCCTCGCCCGCCATTTCCGGGTGGTGCGCTACGATCGCCGCGGCCATGGCGGCTCCGGCGTGACGCCCGGCCCCTACACCATCGAGCGGCTCGGCCGCGACGCGCTGGCGATCCTCGACGGCCTCGGCATCGACAAGGCCCATTGGGTCGGGCTGTCGCTCGGCGGCATGGTGGGCCAGTGGCTCGGCGCCAACGCGCCGCAGCGGCTCGGCCGCCTGGTGCTCGCCAACACCACGAGCCACATGGCCGACAAGCAGCCGTGGCACGACCGCATCGCGGTGGTGCGGGCCGGCGGCCTGGCCGCCATCGTCGACAAGGTGATGGGCCTGTGGTTCACCGAGGAGTTCCGCGAGCGCGAGCCGGACGCAGTGGCCCGCATCCGCGCCGCCTTCCTGGCGACGCCGGTCGACGGCTACATCGCCTGCGGCGAGGCGGTGCGCGACATGGACCAGCGCGACCTCCTGGCCCGCATCGCGGTCCCCACCCTGGTGGTCGCCGGCCGCTACGACCAGTCGACACCGATCGAGGCGGCCGAGTTCATCCGCCGCAACGTCCCGGGCGCGCAGCTCACCATTCTGGAAGCCGCACATCTCTCGAACATCGAGCAGGCGGCGGCGTTCAACACCGAGGTCCTGGGCTTCCTCACGTCGTGAGGACCGGCCGTCGTGAGGACCGGCCGTGACCATGCCGGCCACGGACGCAAGGTGAAGATCCCGCGGGGTCGTCGGCTGCCCTGTGCGGTGCAGCGTATCCCGCTCACGTCGCGTGGTGCACCGCCGCGGGACTTCGCCTGCCGCCCGTGTTATCGCTCGACGTCAGCGCAGCCTCCGCCCGCCCCCACGCGAGGACACGACCATGGCTCTGGTTCGTCTCGTCTACTACAGCCGCAACCGTCTCGGCCCCGACCGCGACGCCGTCGCGGACCAGATGGCCGACATCCTCGCGCATTCGATTGCCAAGAACCGCCTGCACGGCATCACCGGGGCCATGATCGTCGATCGCAACTGGATCGTCCAGGTGCTGGAAGGACGGCAGGCCGCCGTGACGGCCACCTACGACCGCATCGCGGCCGATCCCCGCCACGCCGACATCGTGCTGGCCGACACGCGCGCCACTGACGAGCGGCGGTTCCCCTTGTGGTGGATGGCGGCCGCCGCCATCGAGCCCGACATGGACGACCTGGTGCGGCGCTGGTGCGAGGATGGCGACTTCGATCCGAGCCGGCTGAGCCCGCGTCGGCTGGTCGACCTCACCGAGGCGGTGGTGGCCGCCTACATGGAGCGCAGCCCGGCGCCGCCGCGGCGCCGCGCCGGAGCCCCTCGTCCCCACGCTTGACGGGCCGTCCCGGATCAGCCGCCGCCCTGCTCGCGGAACGCCTGTGGCGTCAGGCCGGTCTGGCGACGGAAGAAGCGGGTGAAGTGCGACGGGTCCGCGAAGGACAGCTCGTAACCGATCTCGTGGATCGGCTGCGAGGTGAACACGAGCTGGCGCTTGGCCTCGGTGACGATGCGCTGGCGGATCAGGTGCCCGACCGTGACGCCGCTCGCCCGCTTGACGTGATCGTTGAGACGATCGGCCGTCATGGCCAGCCGGCCGGCATAGAAGGCGAGCTGCCGCTCGCGGCGGAAATGCTCCTCCACCAGGTGGCGCAGCGCCTCGACGACAGGCTCGCCCGCGCCACCCGTCGGAGCCGGTGTCCTGCCGCGCTCACGCCGCGCCGCCAGCCGCGCCACCCCGATGGCGATCAGCGCCAGCCAGGCCCGTAGCGCGAGGCGGTAGCCGTCGCGAGCCAGAAAATGCTCCTCGTGCAGGGCGTGCGCGAGCCCGGCGAGCCGCTCCGCCTCGGCCTCGCCGCCGATCGGCACCACCGGATCAGCGGCGAGCACCCGCAGCCGCGCCAGCGCCGCGTCGGCCGCCGTCCCGAGGCCGTGCCCGACGTCCTCGGTGAAGCTGATCACCCATCCGGCAGTCTCCGTGGGGCGGAAGCGGAAGCCGTGCGCCACGGTGGCCGGCACCAGGATGGCACAGGGCGCCGTGAACGGGCGGGTCGCCGTCTCGTGGCTCATGTCGCCGCCGCCCGCCGTGATCAGCAGGATCTGGAACAGGTTGCGGTGCCGGTGGGCGTGGATGGTCCAGGCATGACGGGCCGACCGCGACGCGATGGTCTCGACATGGATGAAGTCGAACGCCTGATCCTCCGGCGGATCGCCGTAGAGATGGAAGAGCGGCAGGGCAGCGGCGCGGGTCATGCTGTCACCATAGGCCGGCGCGACGGCGACCAGAACAAGGGGCCACCGAACCCGTCAGATCTATCATTATATGACAACAAGTCCTCACTTCCCTTCGCCTCCGGCCTGCGCAACGGCCAGGCAGGTTGCCACGATCGTGAGCAGACATCGGCCCGTCCTGCCGCGCCGACCGCCGGCCTCCTTTTCGGCCAACCTCTGCTGCGGTGCCGCATCGCCCCGACCGTCGGCCCTGGGCACGCGAGACGTTCCGCCGCCGGCGTCACGATCTGATCAGGCATCGTCCTTGCAAGACTAAGGACGAAACGACCCGCGGGCCTCGGAACGAGCCGGGGCCACGACGGATTCCTGCGACGTGATAGAGCGTTGCCGCAGCCATGGGCCGCTGTTAAGAGTGACGGAGTGCGGTCTCGCCGGTGCCTGGCACCCGGGACCGGGCCGGCCGGCGTTTTTCGGGGTGGAAGGCACGGCAGACGCATGGAAGTCTTCGTACAACAGCTCATCAACGGCATCACGCTGGGCTCGATCTACGGCCTGATCGCCATCGGCTACACGATGGTGTTCGGCATCATCGGGATGGTCAACTTCGCCCATGGCGACGTCTTCATGGTGTCGGCCTTCGTGGCCCTGATCGCCTTCCTGGTGCTGACCACATGGCTCGGCATCGCCTCGGTGACGCTGGCGCTGTTCATCGTGCTGATCGTCGCCATGGTGCTGACCGGCGTGCTGAACTGGGCGATCGAGCGGCTCGCCTACCGGCCGCTGCGCGGCTCGTTCCGGCTGGCTCCGCTGATCTCGGCGATTGGCATGTCGATCTTCCTGATGAACTTCGTCCAGGTCGCCCAGGGGCCGCGCAACAAGTCGATCCCGCCGCTGCTCAGCGGCGAGTTCGTGCTGATGGGCGGCTCCGGCTATCAGGTCACGCTGTCCTACAAGCAGATCATGGTCTGGGTGGTTACCGCGGTGCTGCTCGCCGCCTTCTGGTGGCTGGTCAGCCGCACGGCGCTCGGGCGCGCGCAGCGCGCCTGCGAGCAGGACCAGAAGATGGCGTCCCTGCTCGGTGTCGATGTCGATCGGACCGTGTCGATCACCTTCGTGATGGGGGCGGCGCTCGCCGCCGTCGCCGGCACCATGTACCTGATGTATTACGGCGTGATCAGCTTCGCGGACGGCTTCACGCCGGGCGTCAAGGCGTTCACGGCGGCGGTGCTGGGCGGCATCGGGTCGCTCCCCGGCGCGGTGATCGGCGGTCTGCTGATCGGCCTCGTCGAGACCCTGTGGTCGGCCTACTTCTCGATCGACTACAAGGACGTCGCCGCCTTCTCGATCCTCGCGGTGGTGCTGATCTTCCTGCCCCAGGGCCTGCTCGGTCGGCCCGAGGTGGAGAAGGTCTGACCATGCGGGTGGAGCGCAGACCTTGCCGGCCGGCGGCGGCGCGAGGCGCCGAGCCGGGGCCTCATGCTCCCGTCGCCACCGGCCCGCGCGTCCGCGCGGTCACGACGTCGCGGCACGATCCGGCGGGTCCCGCCGGGACGACCGCCTTCTTGCCGCGAGGCACCGCATGAGCCCGAACGGTGCCACCCCCCTGGCGCTCCGCGCCGTCAAGGACGCGGCGATCTGGGGCGCCGTCGCGCTCGGCCTGTTCGTGCCGCTGATCGCGCTTCAGGCCGTGCAGGACATCCGCGGCGAGCTACGGCTGGAGACGCGCTGGCCTCTGCTCGTCGTGCTGGTCGCCCTCGTGGTGGCCGGCAGCCTGCTCAACTCGCTGGTGATCACGCCATGGCAGGAGCGCCGCGCCCGCGCCGCGCCGCGCCCCGACGGCAGCGCCGGCCGGTTCGCCGCCGGCCTCGGCCGCTGGTTCCCGCCTTTCGCCATCGGCTTCGTCACCGTCTTCCCGTTCCTCGCCCTGTGGCTCGTCGGCTTCCAGGGCGGCCTCAAATGGATCGACAATTTCGGCATTCAGATCCTGATCTACGTGATGCTCGGCTTCGGCCTGAACATCGTGGTCGGGCTCGCCGGGCTGCTCGATCTCGGCTACGTCGCCTTCTACGCGGTCGGTGCCTACTCGTATGCGCTGCTCGCCAAGGAGTTCGGCCTGTCGTTCTTCACCCTGCTGCCGCTCGCCGGGATTCTCGCGGCGTTCTGGGGCATCCTGCTCGGCTTCCCGGTGCTGCGGCTGCGCGGCGACTATCTCGCCATCGTGACGCTGGCGTTCGGCGAGATCATCCGCCTGGTGCTGATCAACTGGGTGCCGGTCACCAATGGCTACGCCGGCATCTCGGGCATCCCGCGGCCGACCTTCTTCGGCATCCCGTTCAACGCCTCCGACAGCGGCTTCGCGGCAGTGTTCGGGCTGGAGTTCAGCCCGATCTACCGCAGCGTGTTCCTCTACTACATCATCCTGGCGCTCGCCCTCGTCACCGCCTTCGTCACCGTGCGGCTGCGCCGGCTGCCGATCGGCCGCGCCTGGGAGGCGCTGCGCGAGGACGAGATCGCCTGCCGGTCGCTCGGCATCGACACCACCACCACCAAGCTGACCGCCTTCGCCATCGGGGCGATGTTCGGCGGCTTCGCCGGCTCGTTCTTCGCGGCCCGGCAGGGCTTCATCTCGCCGGAGTCGTTCACCTTCATGGAATCGGCCACCATCTTGGCCATCGTGGTGCTCGGCGGCATGGGCAGCCAGATCGGCGTCGCCATCGCGGCGGTGGCGATGATCGGCGGCACCGAGCTGCTGCGCGAGCTCGACGCGCTGAAGGCGGTGTTCGGCCGCGAGTTCGACCCGACCCAGTACCGCATGCTGCTGTTCGGCTTCGCCATGGTGCTGATCATGATCTGGAAGCCACGCGGCCTGATCGCCACCCGCGATCCGTCGGTGTTCCTCAAGGAGCGCAAGGCGGTGTCCGGCAGCCTGGTCAAGGAGGGGCACGGCTGATGCGCGCCTCGCCCGCCCCGGCCCTGCTCGAGGTCGAGCACCTGACCATGCGGTTCGGCGGCCTCGTCGCCATCAACGACCTCTGCTTCACGGCGCGGCGCGGCGAGATCACCGCGCTGATCGGTCCCAACGGCGCCGGCAAGACGACCGTGTTCAACTGCATCACCGGCTTCTACAAGCCGACCGAAGGCCGCATCGCGGTGGCGCATGGGGACGCCCGGCTGTGGAGCGAGCTCGACGCGCTCACCCTGTGCGGCGACCGCAAGCTGACGCGCCCGGACGGCGCCCTGTTCCTGCTCGAACGGATGCCCGACCATCTGGTGACGCGGCAGGCCAAGGTGGCCCGCACCTTCCAGAACATCCGCCTGTTCTCCGGCATGACGGTTCTGGAGAACCTGCTGGTCGCCCAGCACGCGCCCCTGATGGTCGCCTCCGGCTTCACGCTGCTCGGCGTGCTCGGGTTTCCGAGCTATGCGCGGGCCGAGCGCGCCGCCGTCGACAAGGCGCGCCACTGGCTCGCTCTCACCGGGCTGATCGAGCGCGCCGACGAGCCGGCCGGCGCCCTGCCCTACGGCGCCCAGCGGCGGCTGGAGATCGCCCGCGCCATGTGCACCGACCCGGTGCTGCTGTGCCTCGACGAGCCCGCCGCCGGCCTCAATCCGCGCGAGAGCGCCGCCTTGAACGATCTGATCCTGACCATCCGCGACGCCCACAACACCTCGGTGCTGCTGATCGAGCACGACATGTCGGTGGTGATGGAGATCTCCGACCACGTCGTCGTGCTCGACTACGGGGTCAAGATCGCCGACGGCTCGCCGGCGGCGGTGCGCAACGACCAGAAGGTGATCGCGGCCTATCTGGGGGTCGCCGACGACGAGGTCGAGGCCGCCGAGGCGGAGGTGGGGCTATGAGGTCCGCGTCCGCCCATCGGACCGAAAGGCACGGCATCCGCGCCCCTTCTCCCCGCTCGCGGGGAGAAGGTCGGGATGAGGGGGCGTATCGTGGAGCCGCAATCGCCCCCTCACCCGAAGTCCGCACGCCACGCGCGGACTTCGACCTCTCCCCGCCTGCGGGGAGACGTGACGAGCCGTGCTCGTCCGCCGGTTCTTCCCGATCGGACAAGGATCGACCCCATGGCTGAGCCGCTGCTCGCCGTGCGCGGCGTCGAGACCTACTACGGGAGCATCAAGGCGCTGAAGGGCGTCGACCTCGACGTCAACGAGGGCGAGATCGTCACCCTGATCGGCGCCAACGGGGCCGGCAAGTCGACCCTCATGATGACCATCTGCGGCAACCCGCGGGCGCGCGCCGGCCGCGTCGTGTTCGACGGCCGCGACATCACCACCCTGCCGACCCACGAGATCGCCCGCCTGCGCATCGCCCAGTCGCCCGAGGGGCGGCGCATCTTCGCCCGCATGACCGTGCTGGAGAACCTGCAAATGGGCCTGGTCGCCGCGGGGCCCGAGGCCGATCCGGCCGAGCTCGACCGCGTGCTCGCCTTTTTCCCGCGGCTCTCCGAGCGCCTCGCCCAGCGTGGCGGCACGCTGTCGGGCGGCGAGCAGCAGATGCTGGCGATCGCCCGCGCGCTGATGAGCCGGCCGCGCCTGCTGCTGCTCGACGAGCCGTCGCTCGGCCTGGCGCCGCTGATCGCCCAGCAGATCTTCGACATCGTCCGCGAGCTGAACCGGACCCGGCGGCTGACCGTGTTCCTGGTCGAGCAGAACGCCTATCACGCCCTCAAGCTCGCCCATCGCGCCTATGTGATGGTCAACGGCGTGATCACGATGACGGGCAGCGGCCGCGACCTGCTGGAGCGGCCCGAGGTGCAGGCCGCCTATCTCGAAGGCGGCCGCCGCGAAACCGCCGCCACGGGGTCCTGAACCATGATCTCGGCCAGCGATACGGAACCTGCGGACCAGCGGCCCTTGCGGCGAGACGAGGCGTTCCCAGGCCCGACCCCACGGGGCGACGGCACTGCCGCCATCCCACCCCGGCGTTGCGGCCTGCGAACCATCGGACCGGATCGAGCCTGAACCGAGGACCCGCCATGCAGGGCCTGCTCTATCAGGAAGACTCCTTCGGCATATTCCTCCTGGTGACGCTGGTGCTGGGCGGGGCCGGCGCCTGGCTGTCCGGGCGGGCCATCGCCCGCACCTGGCGCCCGTGGTGGATGGTGCTGCCGGCGATGCTGCTGCTCGGCTTCGCGGTGCGCTTCATTCACTTCGCGCTGTTCGAGGGCACGCTCATGTCGCCCTGGTACTATGCGGTCGACACCACCGTGGTGACCGCCGTGGCGCTCGCCGCCTTCCGCAGCACACGCCGGCGGCAGATGATCCGGCAGTATGGCTTCCTGATCATTCCGGCGGAGCGCGATGCGTGAGCGCCGCGCGTGAGCGCCGCGCGGGCGTGCGGCCCCCGGAGGCGCGGCACCGCGCCGCGGGCGAAGCCGCCGTCCGGCGCCGCCATGCCGAGTGACACGGCGGGCGGTTTCCGTCTCAATGGCACCAGGGTGGCGCCTACCGCCACGCATATGGGCTTCACGATCCCGCAGGAGGAGGAACGATGATCCACGGCAGGACGCAGGTCCTCGCGCTCGGTCTCGCGATCGGCACCGCGCTCGGCACCGCTTTGGCGCCGAGCAGCGCCGAGGCTCAGATCCGCATCGGCGTCGGCGGCCCGATGACGGGCGGCAGCGCCGCCTTCGGGGC
Organism: Rhodoplanes serenus; assembly: GCA_009720755.1. Lineage (GTDB taxonomy): Bacteria > Pseudomonadota > Alphaproteobacteria > Rhizobiales > Xanthobacteraceae > Rhodoplanes > Rhodoplanes serenus. Next base: position 33,929 of record WNKV01000006.1, on the reverse strand, counting down.
GCAGCTCAAGCAAGGCGTCGAGCAGGCGGTCGCCGACATCAATGCGGCGGGCGGCATCCTCGGCCAGAAGATCGAGCTGTACGCCGGCGACGACCGCGGCGATCCCAAGGAAGGCGTATCGGTGGCCAACAAGTTCGTGGCCGACGGCGTCAAGTTCGTGGTCGGCCACTTCAACTCCGGCGTCACCATACCGTCCTCGGAGGTCTATCAGGACAACGGCATCCTGTCGGTCACCCCGGCCTCGACCAATCCGAAGGTCACCGAGCGCGGCATGTGGAACATCTTCCGCGTCTGCGGCCGCGACGACCAGCAGGGCGGCCTCGCCGGCGCCATCATCGCCGACAAGTTCAAGGGCAAGCGCATCGCCGTCGTCCACGACAAGACCACCTACGGCCAGGGCCTCGCCGACGAGACCCGCAAGGCGATGAACGCCAAGGGCCTCAAGGAGGTGCTCTACGAGGGCGTCAACAAGGACGACAAGGACTTCACCGCCCTGGTCTCCAAGCTCAAGGCGGCCAATCCGGACCTCGTGTTCTGGGGCGGCCTGCACGACACCGGCGGCCTGATCCTGCGCCAGATGCGCGACCAGGGCGTCAAGGCCGTCATCATGGGCGGCGATGGCCTCGCCGACAACGAGTTCGCGGCGATCGCCGGGCAGGGGGTCGAGGGCTCGCTGATGACGTTCTCGCCCGACCCGCGCACCAACCCGGCCAACAAGGAGATTGTCGAGGTCTTCCGCAAGCGCGGGTTCGAGCCGCAGGCCTACACGCTGTACAGCTACGCCGCCGTGCAGGTCATCAAGGCCGCCATCGAGGAGGCCAAGGCCGCCGATCCCAAGAAGGTCGCGGCCGTGATGTCGTCCGGCAAGCCGTTCGACACCGTGCTGGGCACGCTGTCGCTCGACAAGAAGGGCGACGTCTCCAACGAGGGCTACCTGGTCGGCGGCAAGAAGAAGGACCGCTACGTCCTCTATGTCTGGAAGAAGGGCGAGGACGGCAAGCTCACCTACGTGGAAGCGACGGAGTAAGGCGCAGCAGCGCCCGCTGGCTGCGCTGCGGGCGCCGCCGCGACGCGGCGTCACCGCAGGGCCACGGGACGAGCGATCGGTCGAAGAGCGACGACGCGACATCGGTCCTGCGAGGCAAAGGCGAGGCGACGAGCAAAGGCCGACTCGAGACGGGCCGGCTCGAGTCGGCCGACAGGACGAACCGCCGGGATCGCGAGATCCCGGCGGCTTCGTGTTTGGGCTCGTCGGCCGGACCGCCGCGGACGACGACGCTGCGGACGCCGCCGCCGGGATGGCCCGAGCGTTCCGCCGCGTCAGTGCGCCACGGTGCGCATCGCCTCGCGGCAGGCTTCCTCGCAGCGGCGGCACGCCTCCGCACACACCTTGCAGTGCTCGTGGTGCTCGGCATGCCGCCGGCACTCCTCGCCGCATTGCCGACAGGCCAGCGCGCACGCCTCCAGCATGGCGTGGATCACCGCCTCGTTGGAGCCGGTGCGACGCGACGCGATGGCGCCGGTCGCCGCACAGATGTCGGCACAGTCGAGATTGAGCCGGATGCACTGCCGCAGCCGGTTCACGTCCTGCTCGCCGAGGCAGGCATCGGCGCAGGCGGTGCACGCCTGGGCGCAGGAGTAGCACTCCTCGATGCAGTGGATCAGAGCGTCGTTGGTGTTGCCCCGCACGTCGGGATGGGTCGAGATGATGTCGTGGGCCAGCATGGTGTCTCCGCCAGTCCGAAGCGAGTCCCCTGTCCCCTCAACCCGCCGCGACCGGGACGGTTCACCACGTCCTGGTCGACGGCGCGTTCGATCTGTCGCGCGTGCGGCGGAGCTGCGCACGACGGGGGGCCTTCATACCGCTGTCTGTCTCGAGGGCAGTGAAGCGGGAAGCCCCCTCACCCGGATCGCCGGCCTGCGGCCCGCGATCCGACCTCTCCCCGCTTCGCGGGGCGAGGTGAAGCCCGGTGCGGGAGCCGATCTCATACCCATGGCTGCTGATGTCGACTCGTCGTGCCCGGCCTTCGGCCGGAGGATGTAGTCCGAGAGTGCTACCGTTGGTCTGATCTGGTCGCAGCTCGCGTGTCCCGGGCGGAGGCGCGACGCGCCGGAGACCCGGGACCCAGGGGCAGTGATTGCGGAGCTTGCGGCTCTGGGCCCCGGCTCGCGGCACTGCGCGCCGCGTCCGGGGCACGAGGCCCTCACGGCATGCTCTCTCATGCCGATGGCTGCTGATGTCGACTCGTCGTGCCCGGCCTTCGGCCGGAGGATGCAGTCCGAGAGTGCTGCCGTTGGTATCAGTGTCTCGGCCGCCTCGGTAATTCGATACGCGGTGAAGCCCCTCACCCATATCGCCGGCCTGCGGCCCGCGATCCGACCTCTCCCCGCGTCGCGGGGCGAGGTGAGGCCGTGTGCCATCGCGCCGGGCACGCGCCCGTCCAAACCTGAGGCCGGGGTCGCGGTGAGGCGCGGATCTCGCCCGTCACAGCCCAAAGCCCGGTCACCCGCACTGGTCGGGCGAGCCTCGTCGGGACTCGTGCTTTGCGCGACGAACACAATAAAACGGGCGCCGAAGCGAGCTTCGGCACCCGTGTGGTACGCAACACCAATTACCGTCCGTCTGCCGATCCGGCCGAAACCGGCTCGACCGGCGCAGGGACGACGCGTGAGCACGAAGGCATCACGCGTCACCTCGTCGCGACGGCAAAAAGCCTTCCCGACGATACGAGTGGACTGGATCGGACGATCCGAGCCACCCGCCTGCGCACGCTCCTCGAAAAGAGGAGAAACGCCGAAATCGCGCAGCTTACTTCGTCTGCACCTTCTCGGCCGCGGTCTTGATGTCCATGTAGTTGTACCGCGGGTTGTTCAGCACGAACGCATGGATCGCGAGAGCCACCACGAGGGCGGCGATCCAGATCACCGGCAGCCAGGTCGACGGATTGAGGACCAGCCAGATCTTGTAGTCGTCTTGCGGGTTGGCCATTTCGAATTCCCCCTATCGCTCAGTACCAGGGCTTCCAGGCCCACACGAGAACGTGGGCGAGGACGCAGATCACCATGAAGGCGGTGAAGGTGGTCTTGAACTGGGCGTGGAACTCGAGCGCCTCCTCCTCGGTCAGGCCGGAAAGGCTCCGATTTTCAGCCATCTGTATACCCTCCATTGAGGTTGCCGCAGGACGTCGCTGCAAACGCCCTGACAGCCGGGTTTTGTCGTGACGGAAATCGCCACGACCGACATTCCGCCCGATGGCATCGGGGGAATACTGGATCGAGAACATGCGCCAGCTCGACTGCCAGTCGACATCGTTGAGCCACCGCGACAACGGTCTTGCCCAGCCGACCACGTCCTCGTTGAACTTGAAGTCCGTCATCAGAAACCTGCTGTCGACGGCCGGCGGACCGACCTGTCGCACGCTGCGGGCGCCGAGACGCACCGCCTTGACCCGCCACCGTGCCCGACCGGCCAGCGGCGGAGTTCCAATGTCCTGCCTCGAACCCGGTCCGGCCGTGCCGGCCGACCCGCGGCCTCCTGTCCATCGGCGCGCCCCGTGGCTGCGCACCCTACCCGGCTCGCGCCCCGCGCCAGCCATCCCGCCCGAGGGCGGCCTCCCGGATCGTAGATCCTGATAGAAAGTCCCTGATCGACAGCCTCTGCCGGAGACGGACGACTCACGTTCCTGTCAGGTCGCCTCGTGTCGTTCTGTCTTAACAGTCCAGTGTAATGCTACCTTTACATCTCTGAGTGTCAACGAGGACCAATACGTAATTTTCCTCGGCTAATGGACCCTGGCCGGTCGCACTATGGGCGGCCGCACATGTCCGGCCGGATTAGCACGGGAAAAACGGCCTGATCCTGCGCTGTTGACGGGCTTGGCCCAAACCGCCGCGGCGGCCCGACCCATCCCGCGGGATTAGAAGCCGGCTCTCCGCCGCGACAGTCTCGCCGAGTTGACGCTTCGATTTCGGGCGGCGGAACGAGCGGGCGTCGGGCCTCTCGGCAGCGGTGTTCAGTCCCACCGGGAGACGCGGCAGCGGCCGGATTCGATCGTCGGCTGCGCCCCCGGGGCACGCGGTCCGAACGCGACGATTCGCCCCGCGTCCGCGGGTCGGCCCCCTGCGCGCGACGCGACCGGCGCGCCGCCGATGCGGGGTCGGCTCAGCCGATGGTGGCGAGGATCGGGAACCACTCCAGCAGCAGGAAGCTGGCCTGGTTGATGAGCCCGAACAGGAAGGCGAGGCCGGTGAGAATCATCAGCACCCCCATGGCCTTCTCGACCAGGGCGAGCCGGTGCTTGAAGCGCGCCAGGAAGGCCGTGAACGGCTCCACCGCGAAGGCCGCGGCCACGAACGGCAGCCCGAGCCCGACCGAGTAGACGGCCAGCAGACCGGCGCCGCGCAGCACCGTGTCCTTGGAGGCCGCCACCGCGAGGATCGCAGCCAGAATCGGCCCGATGCACGGCGTCCAGCCGAACGCGAAGGCGAGTCCCATCGCGTAGGCGCCCCACAGCCCCACCGGCCGCGGCATCGGCAGCCGCCGCTCCCGCATCAGCACGTCGATGCGGGTGAGGCCGAGAAAATGCAGCCCCATGCCGATGATGACGAGCCCGGCGACGATCGACAGCCCGCCCGAATAGGCCCGCAGCAGCGCCCCGATCAGGCTGGCGCTGGCGCCGAGCGCCACGAACACGGTCGAGAAGCCGGCGACGAACACCAGCGCCGCCGCCACGGTGTCGCGGCGGTCGCGCGCCACCGCGGCGCCCTCGGCGCCGACCCGTTCGAGCGAGCTGCCGGCCAGGTACACCAGATAGGGCGGCACCAGCGGCAGCACGCAGGGCGAGAGGAAGCTGACGATGCCGGCCAGCAGCGCCCAGAGCAGCGAGACGTCGGTCATGGTGTCAGCGATCCGTTCCGTCGATCGAGCGAGGGTCGGCCCATCCTACGCCGGAACGCCCTCGCTCTCCTTGCGTCAGCGCAGCGACTGCGCGAACCCGTCCGGCTTCGTCGGGCCGGCCCTTGATGCCCGCTGGCGGCGGGCCGGGCAAGCACGCCCGGGCTACCTCCCGCAATCGTGTGGGGCGCTTCGCCCGTAGCAGGCCCGATTGACGGCCTTCTCGAATCCGTGTCGGTTGGCGCGCACCCGATTGCGCACAGGCCATGGTCCACAGGCTTCCCGTCGTCGCCGTCCTCGGCAGCGGCTCGCCGCTTCCGCCCGAGCGGGCCGCCCTCGCCCGGGCGGTCGGCGCCATGGTGGCCGGGTTGGGCGCCCATCTGCTCACCGGCGCCGGCTTCGGCGTGATGTCGGCCGCCGCCGAGGGCTTCGTGGCAGTACCGGCGCGGCGCGGCCTGTCGCTCGGCATGGTGCCGCGCGATCCCGCCGGCGATCTCGACGCCCCGCACCACACGTCCGACGGCATCGCCTACCCGAACCCGCTCGTCGAGCTGGCGATCTTCACGGCGCTGCCGCCGCGTGTCGAGGACTGGACGACGGCGCCCTCGCGCAACCACGTCAACGTGCTGTCGGCCGACGCCGTGGTCGGGCTCGCCGGATCGGTCGGCACCCGCAACGAGCTGGCCATCGCGGCGCGTTTCCGCGGCGAGGCGGACCGCCCGCCGGCGGCACGCCGCACCGTGCTGCTCGGCCCGGCCGAGGACTTCCCCGACGAGGCGCGCGCCGCCTTCGTGCGGGTCGACACCATCGCGGCGGCGGCCGAGCGGCTCGCCGACATCCTGCGGCGCGACGGCTTCTCGATTCCGGACCCGCTGCCATGACGATGCGACCATGACGATGCGACGCAATCTTCTCACCGACATCCCCGGCGTCTCGGTCGGCCACGCCGAGGACGCGCAGCTCGCTTCGGGGGTCACCTGCATCCTGTTCGACGAGCCGGTGATCGCCGCCTGCGACGTGCGCGGCGGCGGCCCCGGCACCCGCGAGACCGACCTGCTCGATTCCGGCCGCACCGTCGAGAAGGTCGACGCCATCGCGCTCGCCGGCGGCTCGGCCTTCGGACTCGACGCCTGCGCCGGCGTCCAGGCGTATCTGCGCGAGAACGACCGCGGCTTTGCGGTGCGCGACATCCGGGTGCCGATCGTGCCGGGCGCCATCCTGTTCGACCTGCTCAACGGCGGCGACAAGGGGTGGGGCCGCTTCCCGCCCTATCGCGAGCTCGGCTATGCGGCGGCGGCGGCGGCCACGCCCGGGCCGCACGCGCTCGGCAGCGTCGGCGCCGGCCTCGGCGCCACCACGGTCAACATGAAGGGCGGCATCGGCGCCGCCTCGGCGGTCACCGAGGACGGCATCACGGTGGCGGCGCTCGCCGCCGTCAACGCGGCCGGCAGCGCCACGGTGGGGGACGGTCCGCACTTCTGGGCCGGCCCGTTCGAGCAGGACGGCGAGTTCGGCGGCCGCGGCTCGCCCGCCACGGTGCCGGCGGCGGCGCTCGCCACCGTCACCAAGGGCCTGCCGCGCACCGCGACGACGCTCGTCGTGGTGGTCACCGACGCGGCGCTGGGGCGCACCCACGCCAAGCGTCTCGCCACCATGGCGCAGGACGGCCTCGCCCGCGCCCTCTACCCGATCCACACGCCGCTCGACGGCGACATCGTGTTCGCCGCGGCGACCGGCCGCCGCATCCTCGGCGATCCGGTGATCGGGCTGACGCGGCTCGGCGCGGTCGCCGCCCATGTGGTGGCCCGCGCCATCGCGCGCGGCGTCTACGAGGCGACCGCCCTGCCGTTCCCGGGGGCGCTGCCGGCCTGGCGGGACCTCTATCCCGGCTGACCCTCGTCGACCGAACCGTCATCCACTGGCCCGGCGCCGCGGAAGCGCGGCGGCCGCTTCTCCCGGAAGGCCGCCACCCCCTCCTTGCTCTCGGGGGTCTCGTAGAACAGGCTCACCGCCTGCATGCCGAGCGCCGAGATGCCGCGGATCGATTCGGAATCGGCGTTGAAGGCCCGCTTGGCGATGGCGATGGCGGTGGGGCTGAGCGCCAGGATCTCGGCGCACCAGCGCTCGACCTCGGCGTCCAGCTCGGCATGCGGCACCACCGCGTTGACGAGCCCCATGGCGAGCGCCTGCTCGGCCGTGTAGCGGCGGCACAGGAACCAGATCTCGCGCGCCTTCTTCTCCCCCACCACGCGGGCCAGGAAGGCGGTGCCGAAGCCCGGATCGACCGAGCCGACCTTGGGGCCGACCTGGCCGAACACGGCGCGGTCGGACGCGATGGCGAGATCGCAGCAGGTCACCAGCACGTTGCCGCCCCCGATGGCGAAGCCGTTCACCCGGGCGATCACCGGCTTGGGCACGTCGCGGATGACCGTGTGCAGCTCCTCCAGCGGCAGCCCGATGGTGCCGCGGCCGCCATAGCCGCCGGCGTGCGACGACTGGTCGCCGCCGGTGCAGAACGCCTTGTCGCCTGCCCCGGTGAGCACGATCACGCCGACATCGCGATCGGCCCCGGCGCGCACGAAGGCGGTGATCAGCTCCTCGCAGGTCTGCGCCCGGAAGGCGTTGTAGCGCTCCGGCCGCGTGATGGTGATGCGGGCGACGCCGCCACGCACCGACAGCGCGATGTCCTCGAACTCCGCCATGTCGTCTCCCTCCACGGCACGCCGCCCCGGCGCCCCGCCGCGGCGGCGCGCGCCATCCCGCCGGGAGTGTGGCAGATCCCGCGCACTCGCGGGAAACTCGATCACGCGGCGGTGATTCGGCCGGCAGCGGAGTGAATTTGGTAAACGAATTCGTCTAGCATGAACCAGAGGTGGCTCTCGACCGACCGAGTCGCGCAGCGACGGAACATGTCCGGGCCCGATCCGACTGTTCGGCGAGCGAGCTAGAAGGGAACAGGCCATGCGTGCACGCACAGTGGCTGCCGGTCTCGTCGTCGTGGCGGTCGCCGGCTCGATCGGAATCGTCTTCGCCCAGAAGGGGCTGCCGTGGCCGGGCGGAGCCCAGCCGCAATCCGCCGCGGGCCAGCCCGGGACGGCCATCGCGACACCGGCCGGCACCGCGGCAACCGAGCCGCGCCCGGTGATCCGCACCATGGCCCAGGGGGCCGACCCCATCGTGGTCGCCCAGGCAGGCGGCCAGATGGGTGGACAGGCCGGCGGCCTGCCGCGGGCCGGCCTGCCGGGCGGCTCGGGCGCCACGCCCACGGCAGCGCCACCGCCGCCGCCCTCCGGCCCGGCGGTCGCCAAGGGGCCGGCCTGCACCAATCCGAGCGCCCTCGGTGTGTCGCGGGTGGTCGAGATCGACACCACCGGCGGCCCCGGCTTCGGCTTCGAGCATTTCAAGCAGCACGACTTCCTGCGCGCCGGCGAGGTGGTGCTGACCTTCGACGACGGCCCCTGGCTCGGCAACACGCCGGCGGTGCTGCGCGCGCTCGAGCAGGAATGCGTCAAGGCGATCTTCTTCTCGATCGGCAAGCACGCGACCTACTATCCGGACATCCTCAAGCAGGTCTACGAGGCCGGCCACTCGGTCGGCTCGCACACCTGGTCGCATGTCGACCTCTCCAAGAAGTCGCCGGACGAGCAGAAGGAGGAGATCGAGAAGGGCATCAGCGCCGTGAAGCAGGCCATCGGCATGCCGATCGCGCCGTTCTTCCGCTTCCCGCAGCTCAAGCATCCGCCGGAGGCGGTGACCTATCTGGGCGAGCGCAATGTCGGCATCTTCTCGACCGACCTCGATTCCTTCGACTTCCGGATCAAGAAGCCCGACCAGATCGTCCAGAGGGTGATGGACAAGCTGAAGAAGCACGGCAAGGGCATTGTCCTGATGCATGATTTCCAGCACGGCACCGCACAGGCCGTGCCCCTGCTGCTGGCCGAGCTGAAGAAGGGCGGCTACAAGGTCGTCCACATGGTGGGCCGCACGCCGCTGCAATCGCTCGCCCAGTACGACGCCATGATCGCCAAGAACGAGAAGCTGCCGACCGCCGGCGCCGGCCGCCCGACCTCGAGCGTGGTGCGCACCATCGGAGAGTGAGCCGCGGCGCGATCTCCCGGACAAACAAAGGCCCGCTCCGGCGGGCCTTTTTCGTTGTGGGCGCGTCGTGTGGTGGCGAGCCTCACGGGGCGGCAGGCCTGCCGAACATGCCCACTGGGGTGACGCACCGTCCTTCCGGCCGCCCACGGGCTCGCAGGACGGATTGGCAAAGGATCGAAAATTCCTCGATTCGTTGGGAGATTCTTTACCATGCAGTGCTGTCATGCGGCTCTCGCCGTGCCGGTGCGCCCGCACCGGCCACCCCGGAGCCCGAATGACCGAGCGCCCCTCCAACGACTATCGACTGCGTGATCGGCCGAGTCCCGACCATGCGGCCGTCGAGAGGGGCCGGGAGACGGGGCGAGCCGCCTATCACCATCCGCCGGGTTCGGCCGCGGCGGCGCGCCACCCGGCCGACCCGCGCGAGCACCGTTACGAGCATCGCGCCGACCTCCGCCTCGATCCTCGCCCGGAGCACCGCGACTATCGGCCGGAGCATCGCACCGATCATCGCTACGGCCACCACGTCCCCATCGACGAGCGTCGGCCGCGCCCGGCCGCACCGCTGCCACCGCAGCCGGCCGGCCGCACCACCCCGGCCGCACGCCCGGCCGCGGCCCCGCGGACCGCGGCATCGCCGGTCCGCCGCGCCTTCACGTTCGGCTATGCGGGCCGCCAGGTCCGGCTCGGCCCGGTCGCCTTCTGGACCGTCGTCGGCACCCTGGTGATCATGGCCGGCTGGTCGGTCGTCACCGCCTCCTACTTCGCCTTCCACGACGACGTCATCACCCGGATGATCGCCCGCCAGGCCGAGATCGAGGCCGCCTACGAGGACCGTATCGCCGAGATGCGGGCACAGGTCGACCGGGTGACCACCCGTCAGCTCCTCGACCAGGAGCAGTTCGAGCAGAAGCTCGAGCAGGTGATCCGCCGCCAGTCGCAGCTCGAGAACCGCGCCGGCCAGCTCGGCGGCATCGGCGGTGTCGCAGCCGACCCGACCCCCACCGGCGCCATCCGGCCACCCGGCCGCGGCGCCCCGCCCCCCGAGCCCACCCCGAAGGCGTCGCCGATCTCCGACACGGTGATCTTCAAGGCTCCGCCCGACCGCCAGGCCCGCCTCGAATCGCGCCAGCCGCCGCCGGCGCTGGCCGCCGCCACCGCGAGCCGCAACGTGCTGACCGGCCTCGACGCCAAGATCGCCCGCCTGCACGGGGCGCTCGACCGCATCGAGAGCCGCCAGGTCTCCACGCTGGCGACCCTGGAGGAGACCTACGAGGGGCGCGCGCGCCGCATCCGTGCGCTCTTGGCCGATCTCGGGCTGGAGCGCGCCGCCCCGGCCGAGACCGGCGTCGGCGGGCCGTTCGTGCCGGTGCGGCTGCAATCGGGCGCCCAGGCGTTCGAGCGCCAGATCCACCGCGTCCGCCTCGCCCGCGCCCAGGCCGAGCGGCTGACCCGCACCCTGGTGGCGATCCCGATCCGCAAGCCGGTCGCCGGCGACGTCGACTTCAGCTCCACCTTCGGGGTGCGGATCGACCCGTTCGTCGGCCGCCCCGCCATGCATACCGGGCTCGACTTCCGCGGCAGCACCGGCGAGCCGATCCGCGTCACCGCCAACGGCACCGTCACGTCGGCCGGGTGGAGCGGCGGCTACGGCAAGATGGTCGAGATCGACCACGGCAACGGCTTGTCGACCCGCTACGGCCACCTCTCCGAGATCCTGGTGCAGAGCGGCCAGTCGGTGAAGATCGGCCAGGTGATCGGCCGCATGGGCTCGACCGGCCGCTCCACCGGGCCGCATCTGCACTACGAGACCCGGGTCGGCGGCGACGCCGTCGACCCGCAGAAGTTCCTGCGCGCCGGCCTGCGCATGGGCGCCCTGTAGAGCCGCCCCGCGCCACAACCCAGACACGAGCCGTTAAGCCCGTTCGGCTAGGATCGCGACCGGCGATCCGATCATGACCGACACCACTTTCGACAAGGACGGCGGCGTCCCGCGCGCCACCCGGCTGGGGGTGCAGGCCGAGCGGATTCTGCTTCCCATCGCCGTGGTGGTCGCGCTGGCGATCGGCATCGTCGCCAGGATCGTCGGCGAGGCCGGCCCGCTGTGGATCGACGAGGCGGTCACCGGCGTCGTGGCGGCGCAGCCGGACCTGCGGGCCATGGCCGCGATGGCGCTGCAAGACCCCAACGCGCCGCTGTTCTACGCCCTCGCCCATGCCTGGGCCGGGGTCGCCGGCCTCGACGACGCGGCGCTGCGCACCCCGAGCCTGGCGGCCGCGCTGCTCACTCCGTTCATCGTGCTGCTGCCCAACCCGGCGCTCGACCGCAATCAACGGCTCTTGTGGGGCGCTCTTCTGGCGCTCGCCTGGCCGAGCCTGATGTTCGCCCAGGAGGCGCGCAGCTACGCGCTGCTGCTGGCGCTGGCCACCGGCACCACCGTCGCCTTCCTGCGCCTCGTGGCGACGCCGACCCTCGGCCGCGCCCTCCTGTGGACCAGCCTCGGCACCCTGACCGTCCTGACCCATTACCTGGCCGCCGTGGTGGTCGGCCTCCAGGGCCTCGCCTACCTGGCGCTGTGCGGCCGGCGGGCGCTGCGCACCTGGCCGGCCGTCCTGGTGGTGCTGCCGGCGGTGGCGTGGCTCACCTGGCACGCGCCGACCCTGGCGCGCTTCGCCGATCCGGCCCACGCCTGGTATCAGCTCGTCGAGCTACGGCATTTCTCCGCCGTCGCCACCTTCCTGTTCGGCACCGTGGAGCTCGCCGCCTGGACCTTGGCGATCGCCACGCTGATGCTCTTGCGCGGCCTCGTCGCCGGGGTGAAGCGGCGCGTGCCCTCCTCCCCCACCTCCGCCGCCGTCGCCGTGCTGGTGTCGGTCGCGGCCGCCGCCGTCATGCTGGGGCTCGGCGCCCTGCGGCCGAGCTTCACCCTGCGCTACCTGGTGCCCTGCGTGCCCGGCATCCTGCTCGGGGCCGCGCTGGTGGCGGCCGAGATGAGCCGGCGGGTGCCGGCGAGCGGCCTCGTCTACCTGCTGCTGTTTGGAATGCTCGCGGTGCGCTGGGTCGCCGACGGATCGGTGCCGGCCTACAAGCGCGATCTGGAGACGCAGTCGGGCTCGCGCACCCTGATGGCGGCCGGCGTCGAGCGCGTCGCCTTCGTCTGGGACAATCCGCTGTTCGGCGCCATGGACCCGCGCTTCGCCCGTGCGCTCGGCGGGTTCTTCTTCCACCGCGCCGGCATGCCGGTCGCCGTCGAGGTCTTCCAGGGCGCCGACATCGCGCGGCTCGATGCGTGGACCACGGCGGCCGGACCGCGCAGCGGGCTGATCTGGATTCACGAGCCGGAGCTGAACGGGCCGCTCACGGCGCATTTTCCGCCGGCCGCGGCGCGCGATCCGGCCTGGCGCTGCACCCGGACCGGCGCGGGGGGCGCCGGCCGCGTCGCGCCCGGCGTCATCACCTGCCTGCGGAACTGACGGGCCGCGCGACGCTCGACCAGGCGGCCGGCGGGCACCACCCGGCAGGCCCTTCAGTCGACGTCCTCGATCTCGCCGGGGCCGCCGCCGAACGCCTTCTGGGCCAGCGTCGCCTCCATGAACTGGTCGAGGTCGCCGTCCAGCACGCCGCCGGTGTCGGAGGTCTGCACGCCGGTGCGCAGGTCCTTCACCATCTGGTACGGCTGGAGCACGTAGGAGCGGATTTGGTGGCCCCAGCCGATATCCGTCTTGGCGGCATTCTCGGCGGCGGCGGCCTCCTCGCGGCGCTTCAGCTCCTGCTCGTACAGGCGGGCGCGCAGCATCGCCCACGCCTGGGCGCGGTTCTTGTGCTGCGACCGCTCGGCCTGGCAGACCACCGCGATGCCGGTCGGGATGTGGGTGAGGCGCACCGCCGACTCGGTCTTGTTGACGTGCTGGCCGCCGGCACCGCCCGACCGCATGGTGTCGGTGCGGACATCCGCCTCCTTGATGTCGATGACGATGCGGTCGTCGACCACCGGGTAGACATCGACCGAGGCGAACGAGGTGTGGCGGCGCGCGTTCGAATCGAACGGCGAGATGCGCACCAGCCGATGCACGCCGCGCTCGGTCTTCAGCCAGCCATAGGCGTTGTGACCCTTGACCTGAATGGTGGCCGACTTGATGCCGGCCTCCTCGCCCTCGGTCTCTTCCAGGTACTCGATCTTGAAGCCGTGCTGCTCGGCCCAGCGCGTGTACATGCGCAGCAGCATGGCGGCCCAGTCCTGGCTCTCGGTGCCGCCGGCGCCGGCATGCACCTCGAGATAGGTGTCGTTGGAATCCGCCTCGCCCGACAGCAGCGCCTCGAGCTGCCGGCGGTCGACCTCACCCTTGAGCTTCTTGAGGGCCGCCTCGGCCTCGCCGACCACGCTCTCGTCGTCCTCGGCCTCGCCGAGCTCGATGAGGGTGAGCTGGTCGTCGAGCTCCTGCTCGATGCGGCCGATCGCCGTCAGGCTGTCCTCGAGGCTGGTGCGCTCCTGCATCAGGCGCTGCGCCTTCTGCGGATCGTTCCAGAGTTCGGGGTCCTCGGCGAGCTTGTTCAGTTCCGCCAGTCGGGCGCGTGCCTTGTCGAAGTCAAAGATGCCTCCTCAGCAGCCCGACCGACTGCTTGATCTCTTCGACGACCGTCTGGGTTTCGGCGCGCATCGACTCTTCACCTCGCGGGCCGCCCGCGGCCCGTTCACGACCGCCGCATGTAGCCGGCCGGGCGCCGCCGCGCAACCCGCCTCGCCGGGGCGCGCGGTCGTGGCGCGCGCGTGGACGGGCGGGACGCCCGGTCAGTCGAGCAGCAGGGCGCAGGTCCACAGGCCGCCGCTGACCAGGAAGACCGAGAGCCGCGGCGTGGCGAGGAGCGAGGAGGAGAGCAGCGCGGTGGCGAGGGCGGCGGCCCAGCCGGCCGCCAGCACGAGGATACGGGCCCAGACGAACGCCATCGGTTGCTCCATCGGCTCGCCCCCGCGGCTATCGCCCTCATCTCGCCACGCAGCGGGCCGTGGCGCAAGGCCAGCGAAACAGCCGCACGGCACCCGCAGGCGAATCGCCGCCCGGCTCGTCCGCCACGACGGCCCCTACCCTGATGGCCGCCGCACGATCGCGCCCCGCCCCGATGGCCCACTCGCCCCCGAGTCGGCTCAGGGTGGGCCCGCTCATCTGGATTCATTGTTTCGCGAAGGCCCGTTTGGTTAACCGTTCGTGTCGCATTGCAACCAAACTTTAATCAACAAATTCAAATCGCTCGGGCGTCATGTGTGCGCCGCAATAGGATGCTCTAAACCATGCCCAACGAGACGGAAGCGCCGGTCCGGACCTCCGGGCCGGGCGCCCTCCAAGAAATACGGTGATCCCATGACCCAGACGTCCACCCCCGTTCGCCACGCCGACGCGCCGCGCCGCCACCAGGCCGGCCTGCTCGGCCGCGCCGTCGCCGGCTTCAGCTCCATCCTCGATGTCTTCCGCGAGGTGAAGGAGATGCGCCGGGCCGCCCAGCGGCGCTATCCGTCGATGGAAAGCTGAGTTCATTCAATCGACTGACCGCACATGGAAGCGCCCCGGCGGGCTCGCCGGGGCGCTTTTCGTCGTCGATGATCAGGCGTGTACGAACAAGCAGTTCACGCGGATCTATGCCTCGCGGTCAACAATATCTGTCCTGTCCGCCTCTGTTTCCAGCCGCCTCTTCCCCCGATATCAAGGGACGAAACGGCGCCCCCGCGACGCCGCCACCGTTCAAGAAGACGAAAGAGTGAACAATGAATCACGCCACCACCCTCGACACCGCCATGGCTCCCGCTCAGACCTCCGGCAATGCCGTGGCGCGTGCGCTGCACCACATCGCCGACACCATCCGTGAGGTGAAGCGGATGCGTCGCGAGGCGCAGGAGCGCTTCCCGCACCTCCAGTTCTGAACGGCGACACCGAACGAGCGCCGGCGCGCGGCTGCACGCGCGCCGCCGGGGCGGCTCCATTCTCCGGCCACCGACACGCGAAAGGCCCCTGCTTGCCGGCAGGGGCCTTTTTTTTTGCGCCCGGAATAGCCCAACCGCCAAGGCCGCGAAGCGGCTAGGCGGCCCGATCGGCCCAACCACACCACGTAACAGCGGGACGCACCCGCCTCCGGCGGCTCAGTACAGGCCGCCGGTGCCGGTGCGCACCGCCCGGTCGACCTCCGGGGTCACGCCGAGCGGCTGGCCGTCGGGTCCGAGCGTGCCCGCATAGGCGGTCGATTCGGCCGGCGCCGTGCCGGGTTTGTAGGCTTCGAGGATCGCCTTGGCGGTGCCGGGGCCGGCGCGGGTGCCGGTCTGGGCGTCGATGCGGATCAGCTTGATGCCGGGCGGCACCCGGAACGGCACCGCCGGCTTGTCGGCGAGCGCCACCTTGAGGAAGTCGCGGACGATGGGCGCCGCCATGTGGCCGCCGGAGGCGCCACGGCCGATGTGGCGCGGCTTGTCGTAGCCGAGATAGACGCCGACCGCGAGCTCCGGCGTGAAGCCGACGAACCACACGTCCTTCTCGTCGTTGGTGGTGCCGGTCTTGCCGGCCACCGGCTTGCCGACGGCGGCGACCGTCGAGCCGGTGCCGCGCAGCACCACGCCCTCCATGATCGAGGTGATCTGGTAGGCCGTCATCGGGTCCAGCACCTGCTCGCGGCGGTCGATCAGGCCGGGCTCGGCCTGGTTCTGCCAGCCCTCGGCCTCGCAGCCGCGACACTCGCGCTGATCGTGCTTGTAGATGGTCTTGCCGGTGCGATCCTGGATGCGGTCGATCAGCGTCGGGGTGATGCGCCGCCCGCCATTGGCGATCATCGAGTAGGCGGTGGTCATCCGCATCACCGTCGTCTCGCCGGCGCCGAGCGCGTAGGAGAGATACGGCGGCATGTTGTCGTAGATGCCGAACCGCTTGGCATACTCGGCGACCAGCGGCATGCCGATGTCCTGGGCGAGCCGCACCGTCATCACGTTGCGCGAGTGCTCGATGCCGAAGCGCAGGGTCTGCGGGCCGTAATACTTGCCGGTCGAGTAGTTCTCGGGCCGCCACACGCCGATGCCGGGGCCCTGGTCGATTTCGATCGGAGCATCCACCACGATGGTGGACGGCGTGTAGCCGTTGTCGAGGGCGGCGGCATAGACCAGCGGCTTGATCGACGAGCCGGGCTGCCGCATCGCCTGGGTGGCGCGGTCGAACTGGCTCTGGTCGAACGAGAAGCCGCCGACCAGCGCGATCACGCGGCCGGTCACCGGGTCCATCACCACCATGGCGCCGGAGATCTCGGGGATCTGGCGCAGGCGGAATTGGCCGTCCTTGCCGGCGAGCGGCTCGACATAGACGACGTCGCCGGGATCGAGCACCTGCGACGCCTTGGCGACCGCCTTGCCGCGGCTCGGCCCGCTGGTGGCGCGCGCCCATTTCATCGCGTCGAGCGGCACGATGCCGACGGCACGCTCGCGCGAGACTGCGCCGCCCGGCTCGCGCGCCGGCTGGAGCCCGACCCGGACGGTCTGGTCGGAGGTCTCCAGCACCACGGCGAGCCGCCACGGCGCCACGTCGGCGAGCGCCCGCACGTCGGCGAGCCGCACGCCCCAGTCGCCCGACACGTCGATCTTGGTGACCGGACCGCGCCAGCCCTGCGTCTCGTCGAAGCGGACGAGGCCGTCGGTGAACGCCTTGCGGGCCATCACCTGCATCTTGGGATCGAGGGTGGTGCGGATCGACAAGCCGCCTTCGTACAGACGCTTCTCACCGAACTTTTCCAGGATCTCGCGGCGCACCTCCTCGGCGAAATACTCGCCCGCGAAGATGTGGGCGCCGGTCGGCCGCGGCGTGACGTTGAGCGGCTCCTTGCGGGCGGCCTCTGCCTCGGCGGTAGTGATCCAGCCGTTCTCCGAGAGGCGCTCGATGACGTAGTTGCGTCGCTCCAGCGCCCGCTCGCGCTGGCGGAACGGGTGGAGCTGCGACGGCGCCTTGGGCAGGGCCGCGAGATACGCCGCCTCGGCGATCGACAGGTCGCTCACCGACTTGTCGAAGTACAGCAGCGAGGCGGCCGCCACCCCATAGGCCGAGAAGCCGAGATAGATCTCGTTGAGATAGAGTTCGAGGATGCGGTCCTTCGAGTAGGTGCGCTCGATCTTGAGAGCGAGCAGCGCCTCCTTGATCTTGCGCTCGAACGACACCTCGTTGGTGAGCAGGAAGTTCTTGGCGACCTGCTGGGTGATGGTCGAGGCGCCCTGCGGCCGCCGGTTGGAGCCGAAGTTCTGGACCAGCAGCACGCCGGCGCGGGCGATGCCGGTGAAGTCGAGCCCGCCATGCTCGTAGAAGTTCTTGTCCTCGGCGGCCAGGAACGCATTGATCACCCGCTTGGGGATCGCCTGGATCGGCAAGTAGAGCCGGCGCTCGCGGGCGTATTCGGCGAGCAGCGAGCCGTCGACCGCATGCACGCGGGTCATCACCGGCGGCTCGTATTCCTGGAGCTGGGTATAGTCGGGAAGGTCCTTGGAGAAGTGCCAGACCAGGACCGCGGCCGCCGCCCCACCCACCAGGAACACGATGGTCCCCAGGGTGAACAGGAAGCCGAAGAATCGCAGGATCAGCCGCATCGCCCAGTCCCCAGCGCGCCAGTCCCCAGCGCCATCCGGGCTCCGCCTGCCGGCGGAGCCGTCGCCGTCCCCATGCCGGCCGAGCCGACGGACTCCGTCCGTCCGCCGGCGCGCCAGACCCGTAGGTCGCCCGGTTTTATGGTCAAACTGAGGCTCGGGCCAGAGCGGCCCGGCGATCCCGGCGCGCCCAACGGTAGACACTCCGTAGCCGGGGTTGAGCCGAGCGAACGCGGGAAGCGGGCGAGGAGCGAGGCCGAGCCCAGACGGCGCGCATGCGACAGACGGCCTCCGCGAGCGCTCACCGCTTGCCGAAAAGTGTGCCTCAGACTATTCTTTCGTCCAGCGGTTGGGAGGTCTGCCGATGTGGACCGTTGGGGCATTTTCCCCGCCCGGCCGCCTTTTCATTGACGATCGTACAGTAGTTGCTCTTCCGAGCGATGGACATCGCTCGTCGCGCGCTGTCGCTATCGCCGGGCCGCATCGATGTATTTGCTCTACCTCGACGACTCCGGATCGTCGAACAACACTGCCGACCGCCACATCATTCTGGCAGGCGTCGCGCTCTTCGAACGTCAGCCTCATTGGCTCTGCGAACGACTGGACCAGATCGCTCACCGGATTTGGCCGGACAACCCGTCCGGTATCGAATTTCGAGGCGGGGATATCCTCAGCGGGCGAAAACACTGGCGCGGAGTGGGAAAAGACGACCGTTTGCGAGCCTATAAGGAAGCGCTCCAGATCTTGGCCTCGTCGAAACAAGTCCACTTGTTCGGAGCCGCCGTCCATCGCGCGGCGGTCTCCCCGGACGATCCGATGGAGAGGGCTTTCGAGCAAGTCTGCAATAGATTCGACAAGTTTCTCGGCCGTCTTCATCGTCGTGACAACACCCAGCGCGGGCTCATCATTCTCGACAAGTCGACCTACGAGACCTCCCTCCAGGGTCTCGCCCGGAACTTTCGAACGGTCGGCCATCGCTGGGGCAAGCTCTACAACCTCGCCGAGGTGCCGCTGTTCGTGGACTCCCGCGCAACCCGCATGGTTCAGTATGCCGACATGGTTGCTTACGCCGTTCGGAGATACTTCGAGAACGGCGACGCCGTGCTTTTCGACATCATCGCCCCGCGCTTCGATTCCGAAGGCGGAGTGGTGCATGGTCTGACGCATCTGAAGCCATCGATCCAGCCGTGCCATTGCTTTTGCTGCAAGCAGAAGCGCTGATCGCTCGCCCGGACCGGCTTCAATTCGCCCCACCGGCGGCGGTCTCGGCGGGGGCGGCGAGACGCGGGTGGAAGAAGGCGTTGACGGCGGCGACGATCGATTCGGTCGTCTTGGCGCGCCACGCCTCGGACGTCATCAGCTTCAGGTCGGCGCGGTTCGACACGTAGCCGAGCTCGAGCAGGACCGAGGGCACGTCGGGCGCGGTCAGCACCCGGAAGCCGGCCGACTTGAGCGGATGCTTGTGCAGCCGCGCCGCCGACTTCAGCTCGCCGACCAGCGTCCGGGCGAACTGGCCCGAATAATTCTTGGTCTCGCGCTGGGCGAGATCGATCAGGATGTCGGCGATGTCGTCCGGCTCGGCCGAGAGGTCGACGCCCGAGATGGCGTCGGCCTTGTTCTCGGCTTCGGCGAGCCGGGCCGCCTCGGCGTCGGAGGCGTGCTCGGAGAGGGTGTAGACGGTCGCCCCCTCGGCGCCGCCGTCGCGGCGGGCGAGCGCGTCGCAGTGGATGGAGATGAACAGCGCCGCCTCGCGGCTGCGGGCGAGGCGGACCCGGTCGGCGAGCGGGATGAAGCGGTCATCGGTGCGGGTCATCACCACGCGGTACTTGCCGGTCTGCTCCAGCTTGTCCCGCAGCATCAGGCCGAAATCGAGCACGATGGCCTTCTCCAGCTCGCCACTGGCCGCCCGGGTGCCCGAATCGATGCCGCCGTGGCCGGGATCGACGACCACCAGCGGCCGCGGGTCGCCGGGCGAGGCGACGCCGTCGCGCTCGGTGCGCCGCTGGGACTCGCGCGGCAGCCGGTTGTCGATGGCGGCGGCCCGCAGGAAGGTGGCGCGGTCGACCGCCGCGAGATCGAGCACCAGCCGGGCCGGCAGGCCCTCGGTGGCATCGAGCACGAAGGCACGCTCCACCCGCACCGGACCGGCGGTATCGAGCACGATGCGCGAGCCGCCCGGCATCACCAGCCCGTACCGGAATGCCTTGACGAGGCCGCGCCCGTGCTCGCCGGCCTTGGGCGGAAGCTGGAAGGTCACCTGCGGCAGGTCGATCACCACCCGGTAGGGGTCGGCGAGGGTGAAGGCCCGCATCTCGATGGATTTCGACAGGTCGACCACGAATCGGGTCTGGCCGGCGTCGCCCGCCAGACGGGCATCGGTGGCGATCGGGAAGCTCGCAGGGGCGGCCGCCGGCGGCCGCGAGGCGGGCGCCGACTGAGCGACCGCCGGTGTCCCGCCGGCGGGCAGGACGCCGAGCGCCACGGCAACGATGAGCGGGAGGCCCACATTCCGTGCCACGTCGCTGCCCCCTCCCCGGCCTGCTTCCCCGAATAAAGTCTGACGGTTAACGTGGGCTTTCTCGCGGCGCCCCGCGGCCCGGATCACCTGCCCGGCCCCGGAACGGATCACCCGCGGGTGAGACAACTGGCTGACCGGCCAGGGATTCCCGATCCACTCTCGCCCGGACGTGAATAGCATCCGGCTTGCCAATGGGCCATGACGCGCCTTAATAAGAGTGGCTGGTGGATTCCGAGGCTCCGGTGGCATCGCTCGATCATCCGGACGCTTCGAGGGTCCGTCCCCCGTTTTCGGGGTCGCCGCGCGAGGCGGATCGCAGCAGCGATCGGCAGCGAGCCGTCGCCTCCTTCGAAGGAAGATTGAATGCGTTTGCGCTCCGTAGGGACGTTCACGCGAAAGATCCCCAGCTCTTGACCCGTCGAGACCACTGCGCGTGGTCACCGCACCCCAGGATTCGGAGCCGATGTCCGGGACACTGAACGAGGAGCACATCGTCGGGCGCTTTGGAAGAGCGCCGGCGCTCCCGTCCTCGCCCCCTGGACCGCGACGTGCGCTTCGACACCCGAGGTTCCACCCCCCCTTCGGCCTGCATCATCCGTCCCACCTGCCCGGCCCCGCGAGGCGGCCGGCCCGTGGACGGCTGCGCCGCACAGAGACACACACATGGCGAATAAGATGCTTATCGACGCGACCCACCCGGAAGAGACCCGGGTGGTCGTGCTCCGCGGAAACCGCGTAGAGGAGTTCGATTTCGAGTCGGCGAGCCGCCGACAGCTGCGAGGCAATATCTATCTGGCCAAGGTCACGCGGGTGGAGCCCTCGCTCCAGGCCGCCTTCGTGGACTACGGCGGCAATCGCCACGGCTTTCTTGCTTTCAGCGAAATCCATCCCGATTACTACCAAATCCCCGTCGCCGACCGGCAGGTGCTGATCGACGAGGAGGAGCGCGCCCACCGGGCCGCCGAGGCCGAGGCCGACCGCCGCGCCGCCGCCCGTGCCGGCGGCTCCCGCCAAATCGCCGCCGAGCGGCCGCCCCATCGCGAGGACCGCGTCGCCAGCGAGCCGATCCCCGACAGCGACGGCTCGACGCCCGACGATCAGGTCGCCGAAGCAGGCGGCGGCGCCCCCTCGCCGTCCGCCGGCGAGGCGCAGACCGAGCTCGCCTTCGCCCGCTCCGAGGCCGATGCCGGCACGACCACCGGCGAGCCGGGCACCGACCAGCCGGAGACCGCTGCGCCCGCCGACATCTCAGCGTCCGATGGCGCGGCGTCCGACGTCGCGGCTGCCGAGACGGGCGCCGCGGCTGCACCGGCCGAGACGGCTGCCGGCGAGACCCCTGTCCCCGCGGCCGTCGTCACCGAGACTTCTGGCACCGAGGCTCCTGCCGACGAGACGGCTGCCACCGAGAGTCCCGCCGTCGAGACCGCGGCGGCCCCCGAGGCGGCGCCCGAGTCCGCCCCCGCCGAGACTGCGGCGGCTTCCGCCGAGGCGCCGGCCGAGCCGGCCGCGGCCCCGATCGAAGGCGAGATCCTGCCGCCGGTCGCCGGCCCCGACGGGGCTCCCAACGGCCACGATCTCGACGACGAGGAGGACGACGAAGACGACGAGGACGAGGACGACGACGAGGAACACGGCGAGGAGGAAGAGGAGACCATCGAGTCGGTCGGCGGCGCCGACGCGCTCGAGGAGCTGCCCGACCGCACGCCGCGGATGCGTCGCCAGTACAAGATCCAGGAGGTGATCAAGCGCCGGCAGGTCATGCTGGTGCAGGTCGTCAAGGAGGAGCGCGGCACCAAGGGTGCGGCGCTGACCACCTACCTCTCGCTCGCCGGCCGCTACTCGGTGCTGATGCCCAACACGGCCCGCGGCGGCGGCATCAGCCGCAAGATCACCAACGCACAGGACCGCAAACGCCTGAAGGAGATCGCCCAGGAGCTCGAGGTTCCGGAGGGGATGGGCGTCATCCTGCGCACCGCCGGCGCGGCGCGCACCAAGACCGAGGTGAAGCGCGACTTCGAGTACCTTCTCCGCGTGTGGGAGCAGGTCCGCGACCTCACCCTGCGGTCGACCGCCGCCACCCTCGTGTACGAGGAAGGCTCGGTGGTGAAGCGCGCCATCCGCGACCTCTACAACAAGGACATCGACGAGGTCATCGTCGCCGGCGAGGCCGCCTATCGCGAGGCCAAGGACTTCATGCGCATGCTCATGCCGAGCCATGCGAAGAACGTGAAGCTGTACGCCGAGCCGCAGCCGCTGCTGACCCGCTACGGCGTCGAGACCCAGCTCGACGCGATGTTCTCGCCGACCGTGCAGCTCCGCTCCGGCGGCTACATCGTGCTCAACCAGACCGAGGCGCTGGTCGCCATCGACGTCAACTCGGGCCGCGCCACCCGCGAGCACCACATCGAGGACACCGCCCTCAAGACCAACCTCGAAGCCTGCGAGGAGGTCGCCCGCCAGCTCCGGCTGCGCGATCTCGCCGGCCTGATCGTCATCGACTTCATCGACATGGACGAGAAGCGGAACAACCGCGCCGTCGAGCGTCGCCTGAAGGAGTGCCTGAAGAACGACCGCGCCCGCATCCAGGTCGGCCGCATCTCGCATTTCGGCCTGATGGAGATGTCGCGTCAGCGCATCCGCACCAGCGTGTTCGAGAGCTCGACCGAGAAGTGCCCGCATTGCGGCGGCACCGGCCATGTCCGCTCGGTGTCGTCGGTGGCGTTGCAGTGCCTGCGCATGCTGGAAGAGACGCTGATGCGCGGCGCCACCCACAACCTGGCGATCCGCACCGGCACCGACACGGCGCTCTATATCCTCAACCACAAGCGCGCCCATCTGGCCGAGCTGGAGAGCCGCTTCCGCCTCACCATCACGGTGAAGGCCGATCCCAACGTCATGGGTCAGCATCCGTTCGTCATCGAGAAGGGCGAGCAGGTGCACAGCCTGGAGCAGGCCCGCGCCCTCGCGGCCCAGGCCGCCCAAGCGGCCGCGGCGCTGCCCAGCCCGGCCCGGATCGAGGACGAGGACGAGGACGAGAGCGAGGCCGACAGCTACGGCGAGATCGAGGTCGCGGAGGACGACGAGGACACCGAGGAGCAGCGCGCCGAGCAGGAGACCGGCGAGAGCGACGGCGATGGCCGCCGCCGGCGTCGTCGTCGCCGCCGCGGCCGGCGGGGCGACGAGCGCGAGGAGCGCGGCGAGCGGAGCGACCGTGACCGGAGCGACCGTGACCGGGGCGAGCGTCCGGTGGCCGCCCGCGACACCGTCGCGGCCCGTGACACCGCCACCACGCGCGAGACCGTCGCCGAGCACGAGGTCGCGTTCGAGGATCACGACAACGGCGACGAGGTCGAGCGCGACGCATCGACCGGCGAAGGCGGTCCGCGCGAGGCCGGTGACGGCGACACCGACGCGAGCGGACGCCGGCGGCGTCGGCGCGGCCGGCGCGGCGGACGCCGCAACCGTCGCCACGACGGCAGCCCGGCCCCGTTCGACACGCCCGAGCCGGGCTTCGACCTGCTGGAGCCCGACATCGCCGAGGCGATCGCCGACTTCGGCGGGCCGCGTCTCGACGAGGCGGTGACGCCGGCTCCGGAGGGTGTCGGCACGACCGACCCGCTCCCCACCGCCGAGCGGCCGTCTGTCCGCGACATCGAGATCCGCACCCACGGCGTGGCCGAGATCGCGCCGACCGAGATCGGTCCCGAGAACCTGCCGTTGCCGGGTGCCGGCTTCGACGCGCCGGACCGCCCGGTGGAGCGGCGCAGCCGCGGCCGCCGTGCCGCCGCCGAGGTGCCGCCGCCGCCGGACTTCGGGCCGATCGATCCGCCGGAGCCCCTGCAAGCGCTGGCGCCCGAGTCGATCGCCGAGTCGATCACGCCGACCGCCGAGGCCCCGCAGGCCGAGGCCGCGCCCCGCCGCTCCGCGGCGTCGCGTCAGCCGGCCGAGACCCGCGAGGCTGCCGAGGACGTGTCGGAGCCCGCCTCCCGGGCCGACACGCAACGAGCCGAGGCGCCGCGTCCCGAGCCGGTGCGCCCGGAGCCTGTGCGACGCCGCTCGACGGTGCGCGAGCCGGTGTCGTTCCTGCTGGAGCGCGGCAACGAGGCGACGAGCAGCGTCGCGGGCGACAACGGCAGCCGCCCGGCGGCGACCGCCGGAGAGCCCTCGACCGCCGACAGCCCGGCCACCGGATCGTCGGAGCCGGTTGCCGCTGCCGAAACCAACGGCACCACGCAGCCGGCGGCAGCGGGCGACACGACGCCGACCGAGTCCGCGGCGGCCACCGAGGCCGAGGCCGCCAAGCCGCGGCGTACCGGCTGGTGGGCGCGCCGCCTGCTCGGCGACAAGGCTTAGGCTCACAGGTGCAGGCGCGGCTTCGGCCGCGCCGCCTGAGTTTTCAGAGGGCTCCGGGACATCGTCCTGGAGCCCTTTTTGTCGATGCCGGTGCGTCGATCGACCGTCGCCGGCGTGTCGCGCGTCACGCCCTCCGGGCTACGCTCCCCGGCGCGATCCCCCCGGCGACCGCGAGGCTGCCCGCCCCGGCCCGCCACGCCGCGATCCGATCGAGCTCCGGCGGGCGCTCCACCACGGTGCGCGGCGTGCCGAGATGCACCGCCCCCTCGTCGCCGTCCACGGCCAGCCAGTCGCCCTCCCGCAGCACGGCACCGCCGAGTGTCGCACGGCCGGAGCCGGGCGACACCACGAGCGCCGCGCAGCCGACCACGCAGGGCTTCGCCATTTGGCGCGCAACCAGAGCCGCGTGGGCGGTGCGGCCGCCGATCGCCGTGACGATGCCGGCCGCCGCCGCGAAGCCGGCGACGTCGGACGGGCTGGTGTCGGGCCGCAGCAGGATCACCGGGTCGCCGGTGGCGGCGAGCGCCACCGCGCTGTCGGCATCGAAGGCGGCCCGCCCCACTGCGACGCCGCCGGCCGCCGCGATGCCGCGCGCCGCCGGCTCGCCGGGCTCCGCCAGGCGGGTGCGGATCAGCGCCGCCTCGTCGATATCGGCGAGCCGCCGCAGCGCCTCGGCGGTGTCGATCACGCCGCCCTCGGCGAGATCCACGGCGAAGCGCAGCGCCGCCATCGGGGTGCGCTTGGCGGCCCGGGTCTGGAGAATCCACAAGGCGCCGTCCTCGACCGTGAACTCGATGTCCTGGACGTCACCGAAGGCGCGTTCGAGCTGCCCGAGCAGCGTGCCGAGGCGGGCGGCCGCCTCCGGCAGCGCGGCCGCGAAAGCGGCCTCGCCATGCGGGGTGCGGCGCCCCGACACCACGTCCTCGCCCTGGGCGGCGATCAGCATCTCGATCACCGGCTCGGCCGCCCCGGTCGACGGATCGCGCGAGAATGCGACGCCAGCGCCGGAGCGCAGGCTGCGATTGCCGAACACCATCGCCTGCACCGTGACGGCGACCCCGCGCAGCGCGTCGAGCCCTTCCAGGCCGCGATAGGCGACGGCGCGCGCGCTCGTCCACGAGCGGAACACCGCGAGCGCGGCGGCGGCGAGCTGTGCGGCCGGATCGTCCGGCACCGTCATGTCGGCCCGCCCCAGCACGTCCTCGTAGGCACGGACCAGCCGCTCCAAGGCGTCGCCGTCGAGATCACGCTCGGAGGCGACGCCCTCGGCCCGCATCAGCTCGTCGCGGCGCGCCGCGAACGACGCCCGGTCGAGGCCCAGCACGGTCTCGCCATAGGACTCGAGCAGGCGCCGCCGGCAGTCGAAGGCGAAGCGCGGATTGCCGGTGGCGCGCACCAGGCCCCGTGTCGCCGTGGTGGTGGCGCCGACATCGAGCACCGTCTCCAGCATGCCCGGCATCGAGCGCGCCGCGCCCGAGCGCACCGACACCAACAGCGGCCGGCGGCGGTCGCCGAAGCGGCGGCCGGTCGCCTCCTCCAGCCAGGCGATGCCGGCGGCGAGGTCGTCCCGCATGGCGGCCTCGGCGCCGGGCGCCCCGGCCAGCACCGCGACGCAGTGTGCGATCGGCAGCACGAAGGCGGGCGGCACCGGCACGCCCATGCGGATGAGCCGGTCGAGATTGGCGGCCTTGGCGCCCACCGTCTCCGGTGCGAGTGCGGTGTCGCCCTGTCCGAGCCTGACGATCGTCATCGCCTCCCTCACGCCGCCAGATGATCGAGAACATGGGCGCGGAGCAGATGCCCCGCACGGGCCAGGCGGTCGCTGGCGCGCTCGAGCGCCCGCGCCAGCTCCAGCGGCCCGATCAGCATGCGGGCGGCCCCGTCGCCGCGCAGCACGAGCGCCGTCAGCATCCGCTCGACGGCGTCGCAGGCGCGCTCGATCTCGGCCAGCCGACCGGCCGCCGCCAGCGCGTCGTCGGAATCGGCGCGGCGTCCCTCGGGCACGTCGGCGGCGGCGTCGAGGCCCGACACCGCGACCTCGGTGGCGTCGACCACCGCCAGGCACAGCTCGCCGAGCGCCCGCAGCATCTCGGGGTCGGTCTCGCCGTCGATCAGCGAGGCCAGGAAGGCGGCCTGCTCCAGCTCGTCGATGGCGTCCTCGATGACGTCGACGATCGCCGTGATGGTGGCGCCGGCATTGAGCCGGCGCGCCGCCATCCGGGTGTCGAGCGCGATGCGGTCGGCCTTCTCCTCGGTGCGCTTGGCGAAGGCCGCGAGAGCGGCACCGGAACCGGGCCGGCCGGCCGCCCGCTCGCCGATGTCGGCGGCGATGCGCACCGCGATCTCGCGGGCGAGCCCGGCCTGCCGCACCGCCACGGCGAGCAGCCGGCTGTCGCCGCGGTCCAGATGGCGGACCAGCTCCGCCTCGACGGCGTCGTTGGCGAGCCGCACCGAGCGGCCGGCCCGCAGCGTCTCGGCGGCGATGCGCAGCACGCTCTCCACGAACTCGAAGGCGGCGTCGCGGCCGAGCACCGCATCGAGGCGCTCGCCGAAGCCGATGCGGGTCGGCGCCGCATGGCGCACCGCCGCGGCGATCAGCTCGCCGCCGCCCAGCTCCAGAAAGGCGCGATGGCCGACGCGCGCCCGCGCGGCCCGCTCCAGCACCCGCACGGCGTCGCCCTTGCCGACCAGCGTGCGCAGCACCTTGCGGGCCCGGTTCCAGTCGATCAGGAACACCAGCGAGGCGCCGAGCGTCTCCAGGAAGGCGGCCTGGGCGGCGCCGTCGCCGGCGAGTCGCCCGGTGACCAGATAGAACGCCCCGCCCTCGCCGAGCCCGGCGGCGCGCGCCTCCGAGAGGCCGCTCCAGGCGACCGGGTGGGCGTCGAGCAGGCGGGTGAAGAACTGGGCCCGCGGCCGGTGGACGTCCGAGTAGGTGACGGTGACGACGCCGTCCTCGATCGCCACCACCAGCACATGGGCATCGGTGGTGCCGATGTCGTTTTGCAGCACCAGCCGCTCGCCGACGCGGGTCGCCAGGGTGTCGAGCCCGGGGTGGTCGAACTTGAGCCCGCGGGTCGCCTCGACGCCGCGCATGAAGGCTTCGACCAGCGGCCGGTCCGCGTCGCGCAGGCCGTGCGCGCGGGCGCCCGCCACCGTCTCCTCGGCGCAGGCGGCGGCCAGCCGATTGATGTCGCGATGCAGGTCCATCACCAGCCGGTGCAGGGTGTCGTCGCCGCCGTCATGCGGAGCGGCGGTGAGATGTGCCAGCGCCGCCAGGCCGATCTGATCGGGTCCGGAGGAGTCGAGGTCGGCGGCGGTGCGGCGCAGGCGAGCGGCCGCCGCCGTGCCGGCGCCGGCATCGGCGGCCGCCACCGGGGCGATCATCGCCTCGCCATCGGCGACCAGCGCCCGCTTGAGATCGTCGAGCCCGGGCGCCACCAGCACATCGCCGGCGGCCGTCCGGGCGCCGACCACCAGGGCCCGCAGGGCCGCCGCGTCGAGACCGGCGGCGCGCGCCTCCGCGGCCCAATCGGGCACCGGACCGCCCGGTCGCCTCGCGTGCTGAGCGGCGGCTTGCAGCACGCTCATGCGCAGCTTGGCGCGATCATTGGCAGCCAGCGCCGACCCCACCAGAACCGGCAGCAGGATGTCGGACTGGCCGAGATGCTCGATGATGCGTGTCTTCACGACGCTCCTCACGGCCGTTCATCGCGCGAGGATTTAAGCGACGCGCTCGCCGGCCCGCCAGTTCATAGAGCTGTCACAATGGCGTCCGATCGCCACAGGGGCGACGCCGCGCCGCGGGCGCCGTATCGTGGCGCGCCGGCCGGAACCGGGCGGCGTCGCCTCGCTTCTCCATCGAGACTCGCAGCACGAGGCGCGAGGCGAGACGAGACGCGCGTGCGCCGCCACAGGCACGAGACCCGGGAGCCGCCGATGACCCGCGAGGCCGAGACACCGCCCGCCCCCCTCACCCATGCGGGCTGGACGATCGCGCCCTTCGAGCGCGAGCCCGGCCGCTGGCGCGCCGTGGTTCATCGCGGCGACGCCGCAGCTACGTCACCCGCCTCGGCCGATCTCGGCGGCTTCACCACCTCGGCCGATGCCGAGACCGCCGCCGACGCGGTTCGTCTGGCGCAGGCCGCCATCGACGCCGGCACGGCGTGCTGATCGGCCCGCCCACCGCGCCCCTGCCGGCGCTCCGGCGGAGCTGACAATCGGTTCATGCTGAACGTGTATTCATCATATTCTTCAGTGTGTTACACGAACCTGAAGGCGATCTCGCGCACCTCATTACCGAAGCCCGCATGGTCTGCCGCCCCGGCATCACCAGCCCGGGCCGATCCGAGGAGCGTGCCATGACCATCCCGAAGTCCATCCTGATCACCGGCGCCCTGCTCGCCACCGCCACGGCCGCCGTTGCCGGCCCCATCGACGACCGCCAGGTCTTCCAGGGCCAGCGCATCTTCCAGGGTGTTCAGAGCGGCCAGCTCACCTATGGGGAGACCGCGCAGCTCATGAAGGGACAGCAGCAGATCCAGGCGATGAAGCTGAAGGCGCGCAGCGACGGCTTCGTCGACCCGTGGGAACGCGCACAGATCAACGCCGCACAGAACTGGCAGTCGCTCAACATTTGGGTGAAGAAGCACAACTGATCACGAGCCAGCGCCGGCCGCCGTGACCAGGAAGTCCACCAGCACCCCGGCATGGGGCGCCAGCGCGCCGCGCAGATCGTGATCGGCATCGACCGCGACCAGCGTGGCGTGCGGGGCCGCCGCAGCGATGCGCTCGGCGTCCGAGAACGGCACCGTGTCGTCGCGGCGCCCATGCACCACCAGCAGCGGGCACGTCACCCGGGCGGCGGTCGCCACCGGCGCGATGGTGTCGAACGAGACGCCGATCACCTGCTCGACATGGCGCAGCACGTACCAGCCGAGCACCGGGTAAGGCAGCCGCACCGCGGCGATCCACCGCTTCATCACCTCGCGCGGATGCGCGAAGGCCGACAGGCTGACCACGGCGACGACGTCGGCGTGACGTGCCGCATGCAGCAGCGCGGCGCCCGCCCCCACCGAGTGGCCGATCAGCGCGATGCGGGCGGCGTCGATGCCGGGGCGGCGGCGCAGCCAGGCGAGGCCCGCCGCGATGTCCTCGGCGAAGCGCGGCATCGAGGCGAAGTCCTCGTCGTCGCTGCGGCCGTGGCACCGGGCGTCGAGCAGCAGCACCGCGAAGCCGGCGGCGCGCAGCGGTGCCACCACGGGCAGCATCATGGCGGCGTTGGAGCCCCAGCCGTGCATCACCAGCACGGCGGGTCGCGGCGTGGCGGGATCGCCGTCGGGCCGCACCAGCCAGGCGAACAGGCGCTTGCCGCGCGGGCCGTCGATCGTCGCCTCGTCGACCCGATCGGCCGGCAGACCGAGGTCGAGCGGCCCCTGGGCGTGCGGCAGTCGCGGCGCCCGCAGGCCGCGCAGCAGCGCCCGGTGGGCGAGCCAGCGCAGGCCCCACAGCCCGGCCGCCGTGCCGGCGGCGCCGAGCGCGATCGTCTCGACCGGCATGGAGAGGACCGCCACCCCTACCCCAGGCCCTTCAGCCAGCGGCCGATGCGATCGACCGCCATCACCATGTCGGCCTCGGCCCGCGCATAGGAGAAGCGGACGAAGCGATGGCCGGCGACCGGATCGAAGTCGAGCCCCGGCGTCACCGCGACGCCGGCCTCCTCCAGCAGCGCGCGGGCGAAGGCATGGCTGTCGGGCGTGAAGCCCGACACGTCGGCGTAGAGATAGAAGGCGCCGTCCACCGGTAGGAAGCGATCGAGCCCGCAGGCCGGCAGGCCCTTCATCAGGATGTCGCGGTTGCGCGCATAGCCGGCCTTGACGGCCTCCAGCTCGGCGCGGCCCTCGAAAGCCGCCTCGGCGGCGATCTGCGACAGCGTCGGCACCGAGATGGCGAGGTTCTGATGCAGCCGCTCCATCGGCCGCACCAGGCGTTCCGGCGCGACGATCCAGCCGACCCGCCAGCCGGTCATGCAGAAATACTTGGAGAACGAGTTGATCACCACGGTGTCGCCCGAGACGGCGCGCGCCGTGGTGGCCGGAAAGGCGTAGTCGAGGCCGTGATAGATCTCGTCGGAGATCACCGCGATGCCGGCGTCCTCGGCGGTGCGGACGAGGCGCGTCAGCGCCTCCTCGGTCATCATGGTGCCGGTCGGGTTGGCGGGGCTGGCGATCAGCACCGCCTTCAGCGGCGTCTCGCGATGGGCCGCCAGCAGCGCCTCCGGGGTGAGCGCCCAGCGCGTCTCGGGGCCGGTGCGGATCAGCACCGGCTCGCAGCCGAGCGCCGTGAGGATGTGGCGATAGGGCGGATAGGCCGGCGCCGTCAGCGCCACCCGGTCGCCGGGCTCCAGCAGCGCCAGGAAGGCGAGCACGAAAGCGCCCGACGAGCCGGTGGTCACCAGCACGGTGGCGGGATCGACCGCGAACCCATAGGTCTCCTCGTAGTGGCGGGCGATGCGGCGGCGCAGGCTCGGGATGCCGAGGCTCTCGGTGTAGCCCAGCGCGGCCCCGCTGCCGCCGAGCGCCGCGCGCGCGGCGGCGAGCGCGGTGGCGGGGGCCGGCGCCTCCGGCTGTCCCACCTCCATGTGGATGACGTGACGGCCGGCCTGCTCCAGGCGGGCGGCGGCCGTCATCACGTCCATCACCATGAAGGGGGGGACGTCGCTGCGGGCCGAGGGCTGGCACAGGGGGTGGTCGGATGTCATGGAAGCCTCGGAAGCGATGCGGCGTTTCGGCTGCGGTCGCGACGCGGACGGGGGTCTCGGAGCCGCGCGTCCGGACCGATGGTCCCGGAGCAGCGAGTCCCGGGCGAGGCCGGCGCCGTGCTGTTGCCGCATTCTGCGGGTTGTTGAGTCATGGAAGGGTCGCGCGGCGGCCCGTTGTCGAACGCCCGGTCTCCTGCGTATCGTCGTGACGGGCGACCAAGCACCCGGTTCGAATGAGCGCAGCGAGCGACCCTGTCAAGCGCCGGCTCACCCTGCGGGCGCCGCGCGCCATCGCGGCCGCGGTGGCCTTTGCGGTCACGATGGCGAGCCTGCCGGTGCCGGCCGCCGCCCAGGCGCGGCTGCCACTGATCCGCGACGCCGAGATCGAGCAGCTGCTGCGCGACTACACCCGGCCGATCCTCAAGGCCGCCGGCCTCGCCCAGCAGAACGTCAAGGTCATCATCATCAACGACCGCTCGTTCAATGCGTTCGTGATGGACGGCCGCCGCATCTTCGTGAACGCCGGCGCCCTGATGGACTCGCAGACGCCGAACCAGATCATCGGGGTCTTGGCGCACGAGACCGGCCACATCTCGGGCGGCCATCTCGCCAAGCTGCGCACCGAGCTCGCCAATGCCAGCACCATGGCGATCATCGCGGTGCTGCTCGGCCTCGGCGCCGTGGCGGCCGGCGCCCGCTCGGGCCAGGTGGGCGGCAACCCGGCGGCCGTCGCCATGGCGGCGCCGACCAGCATGATCCAGCGCTCGCTGCTCGCCTACCAGCGCCAGCACGAGGAGCAGGCCGACCGCGCCGGCGTCAAGTTCCTGACCGAGACCGGCCAGTCGGCGCGCGGCATGTACGAGACGTTCAAGCGGTTCGCCGACCAGGTGCTGTTCGCGGCGCAGGGCGCCGACCCCTACCTCCAGTCGCACCCGCTGCCGTCCGAGCGCATCGCCAACCTGGCGGAGATCGCCCGCACCCAGTACTGGGACCGCAAGGACCCGGCCGAGCTTCAGCTTCGCCACGACATGGTGCGGGCCAAGCTGTTCGGCTACATGGACCAGCCGGGCGTGGTGGCGCGCCGCTATCCGCCCGCCGACGCGAGCCTGCCGGCCCGCTACGCCCGCGCCATCTCGACCTACCGGCACGGCGACATCCGCCAAGCGCTGGCCCAGATCGACGCGCTGATCCAGGTGCAGCCGAACAATCCCTATTTCCACGAGCTGAAAGGCCAGGTGCTGCTCGAAGGCGGCCGCGCCGCCGAGGCGGTGGCGCCGCTGCGCCGGGCGGTGGCCTCGGCGCCGAGCCCGCTGCTCATCCAGGTGATGCTGGCGCAGGCGCTGATCGAGACCAACGACCCCAAGAGCGCCGACGACGCCATCGGCTATCTGCGCCAGGCCATGCTGGTCGACCCCGACATTCCGGAAGGCTACGCCCAGCTCGCCAAGGCTTACGGCCGCAAGGGTGATCTCGCGCAGGCCGATCTCGCTGCCGCCCAGGCGGCCGCCGCCCGCGGCGACCTGCGCACCGCCCGCCAGCTCGCCGCCCGCGCCAAGACGCGCTTCCCGGTGGGCTCGCCCGGCTGGGTCAAGGCCGACGATATCGCGAGCGTCCAGCCGACCGGCCCACGCCCGCGCTAACACCATAGAAAAGGACACCGACCGATGCCGCTCCGCCTGCCGCGCTTTGCCGCGACCGCCCTTCTCTGCTCGGGGCTGGTCGCCTCGGCGCTCGGCCTCACCGGGCTCGCCACCACCCCGGCGGCCGCCCAGACCTTCACGGACGCGCAACGCGGCGAGGTCGAGCAGATCATCCGCGAGTACCTGCTGAAGCGGCCGGAGCTGCTCCAGGAGGTGCTGGCCGAGCTGGAGAAGAAGCAGGCGGTGGTCGAGGCCGAGAAGGCCAAGGCGGCGGTGCAGACCCACGCCAACGCGCTGTTCAAGTCGGCCCGGCACGTCGTCGTCGGCAACCCGGACGGCGACGTCACCCTGGTCGAGTTCTTCGACTACAACTGCGGCTACTGCAAGCGCGCCCTCGGCGACCTCCAGGAGCTGATGCAGGCCGATCCCAAGCTGCGGGTCGTGCTGAAGGAGTTCCCGGTGCTGGGCGAGGGCTCGATCGAGGCCGCCAAGGTCGCCGCCGCGGTCAAGCTCCAGGACAAGACCGGCAAGAAGTATTTCGACTTTCACCAGCGCCTGCTGATGGGCCGTGGCCAGGCCGACAAGGCCAAGGCGCTCGCCGCCGCCAAGGAGGCCGGCTTCGACGCGGCGCGCGCCGAGCGCGACATGAACAGCGACGAGGTGCGGGCGAGCCTGGAGGAGAGCCTGCGGCTCGCCGAGGCGCTCGGGCTCAACGGCACGCCGAGCTACGTGGTGGGCTCCGACGTGGTGATCGGCGCGGTCGGCCGCGACGCCCTGCGGCAGAAGATCAACACCGCCCGCTGCGGCCAGACGAGCTGCTGAGGCGGACGGCTCGGCCTCCCGGGCCGACCGAGCCGAGCCGAAGAAACGGACGGCGGCACCCCCGGGGTGCCGCCGTTTTCGCTTCGGCTCGTCGGCCGGCGCAATTACCGATGGCCGCTGATTCTGACTCGTCATGCCCGGCCTCGTTGTTTGGCCCGGGGACATAGCTGACAAGTGTTCGGGGACATGGCTGACACTGTAGTGGAGGAGCATGGGAGGCTACGAAGGAGGCCTGTCCATGCCGTGGCACG